>JBBSBY010000006.1:0-74928 GCA_038250835.1 Desulfomonilales bacterium
GAATATGTCTGAGGCCATCATCCCTAAAATATACGATCCAGGCAAAATTGATCGAATTTTGAAGGTAAATGACAAGCAGGCGTATGACACGGCACGATGGCTCGCCCTGACGCAGGGAATTTTCGTTGGGATGAGTTCCGGCGCGGCCGTTTACGGAGCAATTCAGATCGCCAAAGAATATGGATCCGGAAACGTGGTTTGTATATTACCGGACCGTGGGGACCGTTATTTGAGTACCACGCTGTTCAAGTCAATTTGCGCGAAATGCCCGCCATAGGATGCGACGGTAAATTGAGCGTACTTGCGAGCTAATGTTACAAATTCGGCGCCGTTATCGCTCCCATCGTTTAGGGTTGAGAGGGGAGGGCGCCGGACCTCCGGAAGCTGTTTGGCTTCACTTCTTGAAGGCTTTTCTGGGACCACCTACATTTTCAAATGAGGAATTAAAATTTCGGTAAAGGGAATAATAATTTGCAATTCGATGCCATTTTTTAATGTAATCATCAGGTAAATCGTCTCGCTCTTCGACTTTATCCCATCCGCCCGGTATGGGGAAGGCGTAGTAAGGCAGGTCCCTGGGTACACCCCTTATCAGGGCCACTTGAGGAATTACCCATTCTCTCAAAGCCATATATACTCTGTGCATGCCGTCGTTGACTATATAATGCGCTGATCCGTCGGCTTCTATGGACTCTTCCACTATGGGAGGCAGCACATCAATTTGTTCGTCATAATCTTGAATGGTGATGCGCACGAATCCATTTAGCTGAAATAGATCAACTCCGTGTCTCGACAGCTCCCATTTCAACTCACGTACTTTTTTGAGCTCATCCCGTAAAATGTAGTTCTGCGGAGGCGAGAGGCGCCTAACGTGAATATTTTCCAACGAAATGAACGCATTGGAATAGACTTTGACTTCAGGAGCTTTCAGCATGGTGACGGATCGAAGTCGTTCGATGAGATTTTCAGCGGTGTATGTTTCGACTTGAGTTATTTTCATTAAAATCTCCAAATATCAGCATTTGTAATTTTTTGATCGATCTGGGATTTACATTATAAAAAGAACGCCTTGATCATATCATGAGCGACTTTAAGCAACAAAACATCGCTAATTAACACGGATAGAACACATAAGCCGGCAAACGAGATTTTGTTGATTTGGAGACGTATTGCACTAATCGCGCACATCAGGAGAAGAATGGGGAGAAAATCATAGTAGAAACGAACAGCGGTGAGTATCGTCAAGGCAATTCCGAGGATTTGGAGCCAAAGCAGGATATTCAATTTAAAGTATAACTGTTTAATGGAATCCGGTGCTCCAGATTGCATTGTCACGAAGCTATAAACATACAGGGCGGTTATCGGCATCAGGATGAATATGGATATGGAATTTTCGTTCACATAAAACAAACTTCCGGAAGGATAACCCGAAAATTGGGTGACCGATGTAAAATACGGTAAGGAAAGATACGGAAAAATATCACGTAAAACAGGTAATCTAAAAAATATTGACCATAGATGATAAGGAATGTGGCTGTAACTTATGAATTGTGAATGATCGTAATGAGATTTTTGATTATAAATACCGAAATCAAGAAAATTTCCAAACCTGGCATAATTGTAATAAAAAAGTAGCAGCGCTCCGCAAAATGCCGTAACCGCAAAAGGTAGAAGAATTTTTACTTTGAATACAAACCGGTTCTGAAGCCGCAATATATGCGATAAAAAGAATGCGCCTACGGCAATGGCCGCAAACGCATAGGACGCACGGCAACCAACCGCCAAACTAAGGCATAGTCCCAGTAGGACCGATCTCCAAGCACTCAAAAACTTTTCATCTTCATTGAATTGTACATAAATAAGGATTGCTCCCAACAAAAACATCATTGCGAAAACAATGGCTTCATTGTGGATTATT
Source organism: Desulfomonilales bacterium (assembly GCA_038250835.1). Lineage (GTDB taxonomy): Bacteria > Desulfobacterota > Desulfomonilia > Desulfomonilales > Desulfomonilaceae > JBBSBY01. The sequence continues at coordinate 1,919 of JBBSBY010000006.1, forward strand.
GAAAATGAAAGCAGGAACAACGTAAAGCCGTTTAGAACTAACACCGCCAATATTAACAAGCCATAGCCTTTATCAGTGATTCCACTGCAACTCAGAAGTATCAATAGAAAAAGAGCATTACATGCGGCAATGCAAATTGCGATCATCAAACCGGTCGGCATCCCGGAATTCAGCATAAGTGTAAATGGCAGCCTTACCAGCGCCGGCACAGGTCCATAGTAAAGATAACGTTTGCCTTCAAATTTTACATAATCCTCTGCGGGTATCTCAGTAATGTGAGTTTCTCCACGCGCAAAGGCCGAAGCCAACATGTTGTAGTTCGGCCAAAAAGGGACTTCGGAAAACTTGAAGGAGCCGCCTGTTGACCAAAAAACATTGAATATAAGCGAGACACTGAACGCAATTGTGAATAGTTTAAGTTTATTGATGGATGAGGTCGAAGCAAGGAACATAAGAAGCTCCAGTTCTTGATTTTTTCACTCCTGCGGAGCCAAAGTTGGCCGGTTTTCATCAGTTGATCTAGACGGGTTGGCACGTTAGGCCCGCGCGGATCAAACAAGTTCGATTCTTTGACAATCATCGTTTGATATGCCATTGTAAATTGCTTGATTATCTACGTCATATCAGGCGCAGATTCAAGAAATCATTTTACCTTGTAACCATTCGGTCAACCGAAGATTCGTGGGGAGACAATTAACACGTGAAGCTTAAGTTTATTGCAATCTCAGATACGCATTTAGGCTCCGAGTCTTCGATCCTGTCCTATGCTGCGGGCGTAGAACATCTTTGGGAATCCGTTCGCGCTCAATTCGGCCTGTCGAGACACGAACATCTTAAAGTGGATGAGCTTGTTTTGTTGGGAGATATTTTAGACCGCACGACGGCATCGGTAGAGACGGCTCAGTCACACATGAATACGTTCTTAAGTGGATTAGCCGATCGAATTAATAGTCGCAAACTCATTTACATGCCGGGCAATCACGATCATACGGTTTGGACAAAATACATTGAATCAATCTCGGGCATAGCGAAATCTTACGGAGTGACCGGCCCAAACGGAGAAACAATTGTGCAGAAGGGTTGTGTTCAACTCAATCTAAACAAATGGCTGTCCGCCAACTTTTGCTATCCCGAAGCTGACTTTTGGCGGAAGATGGATGAGCGAATCTGCACCGATGTTGTGGTTGCAAATCCCATCTATGCCAAAGCATTCCACGATCGTACTTATGTGTTTGCTCACGGAACGCATTTTCGCCACGAATTTACGGTTCCAAAATGGTTGTTGCAGATTATTAAGAAACTATTCAGCCTTGATGCTTCCAAAAAAATAGATGAGCATTTACACAAGATGCAACACCCCCTCGAAGAGATAGAACGCATACTGAGCCCCATCATCGACGCCGTCTGGGCTGAAGCAAAAAACGATGTCGGAAGAAGACGAACCCGGATTTATCATTCTCTTCGTAAGTTGTATGCACAGATACTAGGTTATCGAAAAAGTCCAAACGCCAGTGAACTATTTAAATGGGCCGATCTAAAAAACGTCCCGCATGAGAGAGTCAACCGCTTAACTGAGGAAGGGGCCGCGAATTCCTGGGGTGTTTCTCTCTGGGAAAAGCATTTCTTGCCTCATGTAATCAGTTTTCTCAAACAGAACGCCCTGGCTCACAAAAAATTGACCTTTGTTTACGGTGATACTCACCATGGCGGCTGGGGGGCTCTTTCCCCCTCGACAGGAGACATTAGATTATATAACTGCGGAAGTTGGGTCACTTATACTCATGATCACCATCCTCCCACTCATGTATTTGCGGTGGATCACCGGAATGAAGAATATATGCTTGACGTCTCTTTTAAAAACGTGAAAATTGGTGACAAAATGTTGTTGGATGCCGTGGCGCCGCCTGATACGCAATTGTTTAAATCAGCGGCCTTATTGATTTCTCTTATCCTGAGGGCGTTGTAGTTTAATTAAGGAGGAGAAATGCAAAGACAAGCGGCAGTTTTTTTAATATTGTTGATGATGTTACCGTCCGTGGCCCTGGCGTCTTCAGCACTTTGCTTCAATTGCGGCGAACTGCACAGCGGCCCCCTCAGCGCCTGCGATAAATGTGGATTTCAGCCGGATATAGAGAATTCGACACTGTGGACTACATTTAGTGATCGTTTCATGACGCCGCAGATGCTTACCCATTTCGGAAAGGTAATGCAGCTCATAGCGGCGGCCACCCCGGACTTTGAAGAAAGGCTTTGGGTATTTTTCCAACATTTAATAGAAAACTACCCGGAAATGGGCATAATCGATCCGTCAAGCTTGCAAATCCCTGACAAATACAGGGAAAGTGTCCCCAGGCTCATAAAAGAATTGAAACTACCCACACTTGATTTAAGATCTATTCCGAGGCGGTGATTACCGGCTTCGCCGTGCCGTAATAATTTTTCGAGATCATCATATCGCTCTATAAATTACCGATATCATTGAAAACATAGCTTTGTTAAGATCTCTAGACATTGAAAAGCTAATCTGCAAAATATTCTAAACCCTCACCGATTATTTTCCGCAAGTTTCCTCAGCCCACCCTTTAAGGCGCTGAACAAAAAGATCTAAAAACTGACGGGATTCCTCTTTAGTAAAGTGGGAAGCTGCGGAAGCAAGCACGATATTGAGCTTGCCGTCATAAAAATACACCATCAACAGAAGCGGGGTACTAGACAATAGTTTGTAACCGAGACCATTAACTCCGGTAATTTCGAGTTCCCCTGTTGAACTGAACGAAGCCTCTCTCGTTGGGCGTCCGTTCTTGATCTCCGGCCAAATTACTCCCAAAAGGGTTACCGCTACTGAAAATTTATGAAGATTCATCAAAAAATGCATCGCAGGTATGCGCAAATCTAAAGGAATCAGTCTCAGAAGAGCATTCGTTCTCGAAACGTCCTGGAAGAACTTAAAATCAAGTTGATTTCTAAACTGATTAATCCTGTTTATTGCAATTTTGCGGGTAAATTGCCTTAGATCTCGGCGCTCTTCAGGATGAGATCTAAAATATATTAGTCCGCTGTTATTCTGCCGTTCAAAATCTTTAAATCTTCCCTGCATGTTGACGGATACGGAAACGCCGACAAATCCTTCAGGAACTCCTCGCGCCCGATTCCATTCATCGATGGCCGTACTGCTTCCCGATACAAGCAAGTCAACCAAAGAGGCGCCTGCCGACATAGCCGCTTTTATCAATAATTCGGTATGTTCATAGCTCAGCACTTGTTTGATCTGAAATTGCCTCGTATCACCTGGAGTTCCATTACCGATCGGTAAAATGGGCCGATCAAGCATCTGTTTTATGGCTTGACGAGCGTCTTTGATGTAAGTGTTTTCATTTTTTCGTTTTATACCGACCAGCCGCTTACGGGCGCTTGACGTCGCCAGGGGCGAGGAAGCCCATTTGGGGCGATTACCGGTCGTAAGTTCATGGTAATTTGCCATAAATTCTCGTCCAAATTCAGAAGCGCGTGCGCCGTCCGTCGCTGAATGATGGAAAACCGGAGCAATAAAGTGGCGGTCTTGGCCCACGCTTAATACGTGTAGCTCGCTAGGTGTCTCGCAGAATAAGTCTCTCCTCTGGTCCAGTCTTTCACTGAATAACTCCAGATAAGATTCCAGGATTGAGGTTTCCAAATTGTTAGAGACATTTTTCAATATAAACTGTGTTTTCATATGAGGATCGGGGCGCCTTACAAAATAGCTTTGAAAACCCTTTCTAACCTCGTGAATGTGGCTATGAAAGAGCGGGTTTCTATCCAAAGCCTTCACAAAGGCCGCTTCAATTGCTGATGCATCCAGCGGACCTTTAGTCTCCACGGCGGTTATGATGAGATTCTTAACATTTGCCCCCGTGGACAACAACATCATTTCGGATAATGGATTTATGGTTTGTTCGTTTGAGTTCATATGTCGATGTTGAATGGTAGTTAGTCTAGTCGGCGCCTAATGAGAGAGACAGTTTGAAAGCTTTGTCTATGACTGAGTGCGTAATCGGAGCAAGATCATACTCGCCGATTTTCCGCCGATTAGCCCATACGGCATCCACTGCGTCGGATGCCGCCGCCAAGTCTCCACTGTTCACTAAACAGATATAATCCGCAATAATATAATGATAGACAACCTTATTATCGTCATCTGTAAGAATGCGCTCCAATAACTCTACAAGAACTCCTACTTCAACGACAAGCCCTGTCTCCTCCAAGACTTCCCTGGCTACCGCTTCTTTCAACGGCTCGCCTACGCAGACCAATCCTCCCGGTATACTCCATTCGCCCTGCGAAGGCGGATTCAATCTTTTGACCAGCAAGACGCTATTTTTGTCGAGGATTATGCCGCCTACTCCCACCAATAGATTTGCAGGGTATTCTCGAACAACATCAACTGGTTTGCCGATCCTATGTGTCACTGTGTAGTCCCTGGAATTTAGTAGTGCGGCTTTTTCGACCGACCTCGACATTCGCGATACGTTGTGGTCGTCAAACAAAACTGCCCTAATCCGATTGAGAATAGGGCAGATAATTTCAGTTGGAGTATTTTAGCCCAGGTGAGGCGTTATACCTCGGAAAACATAAATTGGTCGACGCCCTTGGTTTTTTCCATATAAGTCGATGGATCCAATAACCAGGCCGCGGCGCTTAGGGAGCTGATCAATGAATTTCCATCCTGAGGAGTAAAGCAGAATCCAATTACTTCGTGTCCCTTGCGCACTTCAATGGAAGGTTCAACTATAACCGTCTGATTAAGTAGACGACCAAAGTATCCATGGTCTCTTCCAAAAGAGAACACTTCACAGGCGGATTGTTTCTTGGTCAAACTAATTCGTCTATCTTCTATGAAGCGACCCATGACTTCGTCGCGAGTCACTGCTCGTTTCAACTTTAGTGTGAAGTAAATGCAATGCATATATTGGGTGTTAACCTTCAAGGCTGAAGAAAATAGGTTCAATTCCAATCCCATGGTGCGGAAAAGATGATAAGCGTCTCTGGCGTGGTGCGTGCCGAAAACGGGATCCCCGTGTTTACCTACATCAGGAGAAGGGACAAAGCCTTTCACCTGGCTGATATCGTTAGCCCGTCTTATGCAAAGGAATCTTGCTTCTTCGAGATTGTCGTCACCGTCAACTAAAGCGACCGCGTTGATGAGTGCGCACAAATTATGGGTATTACAGCTCACTACTTGAATGAACTTATCTTTGCCGGTTTCCAGCGCTTTATCATTGATATCTCTGGCATACATTTTGCCGAAACCGAATTCACTTCCCTGGGCAATGAAACCCTTTGTGTTATGCAAAAATCTCTCATAGAATTCATTTTTGTTGGAAATTCCGACGCCTGAAGGAGTGCAGTCCACAACCACGTTGGCCTTCAAAAGCGCTTCTTCATGGGACATGACGGGATGTAATCCCAATGCTTCGAAATCATCAACTTTGTCTTCGTCGCAGGTCAAAAGTGCCCCTTTAGAAATCAGAGCGCGTAATTTCGGCACGTCTTTCGGGAAAGGCGAACGTTTGTGAAAAGTGACCTCTGAAAATCCCGCCTGGTTTTTGAAGTATGAAAGTAGTCCAATCAGTGGTTCTCCGATTGTGCCGGTGCCCACGACATGAACAACACCTTTGCCCATTCTATTCTCCTTTCAAATAGTTCAGGTGTTCCGTAAACTACTGCGATGATATTTTGAAACGGTATTCGACTTTATAGCTAAATAGTAAACTATTTTTCTGATTTTGATAAGAGCGCTACAGATGAAATTTGAAAAAAGTGTTACTGCGCCGACCTTATAATCGGCGCGGCATACTGGATAAAATCTTGGTCTCCATGGATTTAGCTTATCATGAGTATGGTAAATAACTCTGCAATAAAGACTTTCGAGAAGATCGGTCTTTGGACTTGCTTGTTTTCTTTTCTTCCGCGACCTCGTCAGTTGGCGCCTTTTCGGTGTCGGATTCGCCTGGGCCCTCAGTTTCCGGAACCATGGATTCGCCGATTGCCGGTTTAGCCACAGTACCGTCGTTTGATCCGGAATCGTTTTCTTTAAAAATTGCGGATTCCGACGAGGGGTCTTCGTCGGGCGCCCCATCCGAGCTTAAAACCGTCGGTTGTTCGTTTATCATGGCTACAACTTCCAGATCCGCAGTGGGCATATCGAGCAGGTCCGTCGGCTCTTCGGCGGGAAGTGACTCTATTGTGTCAATAGAGAAAAGCTCTGAGAAATAATTATCTTGAGACGTCGGCAAAACTTCGGCTAAGTGGTCAGGAACCTCTTGCGCATCCTGAGAGATATAAATTTGGGTTTCAATTGAAACATTTTCTACAACTTCAGCCAAATTTTGCGTTTCAAATTCTCGCTCAGCTTCCTTCTTTTTTCTACGTCTTTGCCTTGGGCGTTTGGGTTTCAGCTCAGGTTTAGATTCTTCGGCGGCGCTTTCAATACTTTCTTCGACGAGCGGTTCAGCGGCTATTTGGTCGACCAGCGCCGACTCCGGTCGAACAGCGTCTACGACCTCTTCTCTGATGTGTTCCTCTCTTACGCCCTCATCCTTAACGCCCTCGATTGTGGTGTCTTTATCGGGCAGGTGCTGTCTCATGAGAATACTTATTTTAGTGGAATATACATTCTCCAGTTCAACAAGTTGAGAGCGCATATTATTGAGAAGATACTCAGCAGTCTTTGCAGGCACGGTTACTCTGACTTCATTCACATCTGATTTAAGAACCAAAGACTTTATTCGCCTAAATACCGATAACGCCGAAGTTTCCGGTGATCTCAACTTTCCCTGGCCGTCACAATGAGGGCAATCAAGATATTCGCCTGTCCCCAATGAGGATTTTAGACGCTGCCGAGATAGTTCAAGAACCCCAAGAGCCGAAATTCTGAGAACTTTGTTCTTAGCGCGGTCATTTTTAAGATGCGCTTTTAGCTCTCTTTCAAGATCCTGGTTGTGCTTCTTCTGAGACATATCAATAAAATCAACGGCTATAATGCCGCCAAGATCTCTTAATCTAAGTTGGCGGGCAATTTCCGGTGCGGCTTCCATGTTGACCCGAAAAGCAGTATCCTCGACACCTTTCTCTTTCGTGGAACTTCCTGAGTTTACGTCAATGGATACCAAAGCTTCCGTGGGTTCTATGACAATGTGTCCACCCGACTTTAACTTGATCTTGCGCCTGTACACGCATTCAATTTGTTCTTCGAGCTGGTATTTATTGAAAAGCGGTCTTTTTTCTTGATAGCTTTTGACCGAGCTTTCGTACTTCGGCATCACCTGGTGGAAAAAATCTTTTATGCGTTTATATACATCATTGTCATCCACCAGTATTTCTGAAATTTCAGGTGAAAAATGCTCACGAATAGATCGGATGACCAAATCGTGTTCTTTGTACAATATGGCGGGCGCCGGTAAATCTGCAACATCGCCTTCTATAGCGCCCCAGAGTTTCAGTAGATATTCGAGATCGCGAGACAGCTCCGTTTTGGTCCTGCCCATTCCTGCCGTTCGGATTATGAATCCCATATTGGGCGGCATTTTGAGTTGTTTAACAATCTCTTTCAGCTTCTTCCGTTCTTTCTCATCTTCAATTTTGCGTGAAACTCCATATAGATCGGTGCCGGGCATTAGAACAAGGTAACGTCCGGCAATGGAGATATTGGTAGTAAGGCTGGCGCCTTTGTGCGCTCTCTCTTCTTTGTTTACTTGAACCAGAACGTGATCGTCCTTCTTGAATACGTCCTGAATCCTCGGGCGCCGTCTGGATCCTTCAAAGGATTCGGGGAAGTAGGACGGATGCACGTCATTAATGGACAGAAACCCATTCTTATGGGCGCCGTAGTCCACGAACACCGCCTGGAGCGATGGTTCTATTCGGCTCACAACGGCTTTGTAGATATTGCCCAATGTGGCCTCGTGGGCGCCGACCTGGACATCGAGTTCCTCCAGCATTCCGTCACAAACGACGGCAACCCGACACTCTTCGGGATGGCTGGCGTTAATTAACATTTTTTTCAGCATGCAAACTTCTCTTTATTCATAAATTCGGTGAACGTCATTTATTGACGTGTTTACTCATTAACCATCTTATTTCTTTCCATAATTCATTTTTACCGAATCCGGTGAGAGATGAGAAGGCGACAACGGGATATTCCTCGTGAAAAAATTCCTTAACTTTCTTGATCAATTGAGATAACTGTGACTTGTTGAGCTTATCCGCTTTAGTTGCGGCGATGATTAAAGGAATCTTTTTCAAACGCAAATAGTCCATGAGCTGTTGGTCCAGCTCGTTGGGAAAATGTCTCGAATCGATTATTGAAACCACACCCGCCAATTGTTCCCGAACAGAAATATATTTATCGATCATTCCGCTCCATGAATCGCGAACCTTGAGAGGAACCTTCGCAAATCCATATCCTGGAAAATCCACAAACAAGAAAGAGTCGTTGATCAGGAAAAAGTTCAGCTTTCGGGTATGACCGGGAGTTTTTGACGTCTTGACGAGACTACGTCGACCAAGCAGAGTATTGATCATTGAGGATTTCCCGACATTTGATCTGCCGGCAAAGGCGACCTCAACCATTCTTCCAGGCGGATAATCTGTTCGTTCGATAGCGGATCTCAAATAGACTGCGCTGGTAATCTTCATACTACAAAAACTTCATGTGAAATTTACTGCAATCCCATTATCGATAGTATGAAATCGCCGTCTTTCGATATATTTATTACGAATGTTGGAGTCCATTCATTAATTCAGCATAGTAAGGCATTTCTCCTACAATTACAAGCTGGATTAATTTCAGCGTGAGAATTCAAGCTCAACTGCAACTAAATTGGAACAAATAACTGAGTTTTCCAGTTTTCAATGAGGCCGGCATGAAGGCCAATACATTCATTCTCGGCTTTGTTCAACTTAAGTCTAAGGACATATAAATACATGTTTGAAAAGCCCGTCTCAGATGTGACGTTCTTTCAGGCCACGGATTTTTCATCTGAGACCCCGGTCATTTCAGAGTCCAGGTCTATATGGAATCTAACAGGCCCCCGTTGACCATTCGAATAAATTTTGTGTAAAGCATATTCGGATTGGGGGTCCGACCATGATGTAAATATTGCCGCATGTCCCTTTGGAAAGGCGGTTTTTTCCACATCAATATAAGTTTCCGGGGCCAAAGCGCTTGCCGGCTCCACCAACTCGTCATTGATTCCATAGCAAATCAAGAATTTAATATTATTATCTTGAATGCGTTTCATGTTTAACTTACGGCCAAACAGCGTGAACGGCAAATCTCCGGATTCGGATATAGGCACAGTGTACGATAAAGTGCTCAGTCGTGTAATCTCTACCGGGAGGTCCGTTATATCTTCAGTTAACCAGTAAGTTATGGCGGCTGCGGTTTTGCTCATTTGGCCGTTTCGTTCAAAAGATGCTAAGTCTCTGAAATATAAATATAAAGGGGCTTCTCTACCAATGCTTTTCAGTTTATAAACCCAACTCATTACTTCGCCGTCTACAACCTGATTTCCCGACGGCATTGTTTTGAAGGAATACTCCAAATCTCGGAAGCGGTTATTTACTTGATCCAAGTAGGATTTGAGACCTTTACTCTTAGTGCCGTCGATGGGAGAAGCATTAGTAATAATGGCGTCCACATATTCGTCGTATTCTCCGGAGAGGAGTCCGGCGAGAAGAATAAAGCCGCCCTGACATACACCGGACAAAGTAACGGGTTTGCCGTGCCTCTCGCTAATTTTTTTGAGAAAAGACTTAGTATCCAAGACATCATCTTCCCCGGTCATGAGCTGCACAGGAGGATTTGCTTCTATATCTTTGATAATTCTGACATATGTCGGAACACCCTGATTCGCAAAAGCATGGACATAGCTCCGTTTATCTTTGGGCAAAAAAGCCAATATATTGGGGCCAAGCACGTAAGGATGAGCCACAAGCACGGGTTTACCGGACTCATTTACTTTCACATTAGGCTCATTGGGAAGCACTTGATAAAGAGTAATTCTGTCGGTTTCCGCTATTTTGGCGTAGCCGCCATTATCAAAATGGAACCCGTAATCTTCTCTGATTTTCTCCACCATTTCAGGAAACTCAATCATTTGTTTTTGCAGAGCTTTGCTTCGGGCCGCCCAGAACTCCTCAAGTTCATCCCCATTCCCTTTGAAAAAGGTGTCGGTTAGATTGTTTAATTCCAAACGGACATATTTAGCATATTCCTCTTGTGAAGCGGCAAGCGCCTTTATAGCTAGAGAGGTGTCCCAGGAAATCAAATCAAGATAATCCCGCTCATTCTCTTCCAGAGACTTTTCCATGATTTTTTTGGATTCTATATTAGTAAAATAACTCGAAGCTTTACTGAGAGGCGCGCTGAAATTCAACAGGTTTTTAGACAGTCCATTCCAAAACAGCAGTAACGCAGTGGAGGAATCCATCCATGCGGACCAATTTTTCATGAGATTATACATATTGCAATGACCTTCCCTTGGTATAAAAAAATAAGGGTAAAATTTACCCTTTTTCATAGCAATGCTGACTTGATTAAGGAATTCATCTCAATTTCGGCATTACTCCTGAACTACTAATCCATTTCAATACTATTGACAACTTTTTTCAGTAATCGTTCGTTTACCGGTCCCTTTGCTTCTTAAGCCAGAATGATTCATAATCATCTTCGTTATTCCTATATGATATGATGTAGTTAAACTTGGTATTGTTTCGATCGCTATTCTACATACTTTTGGGTCAAGCAAATGAACAGATGGCTATTGATTTTCTGTGTTCCTCTGATTGCCATATCATTCCCTGAACAGGCGGCGGCATTTCAATCGCACCCGGCCCCGGAAGGCTTGTATGTCCATCAGCTAGCTCATGTTCTTTTAGTGGTAGCTCTAACTTCCATGGCTTATTGGCTCCAAAAAAATCGGCTGGTAGAAGAAACCGGCTGGAGGTTAATCCAAATATCATGTTTGATTTTTAGTCTTTGGAGTCTGTTAACAATGTTCGGTCACTGGGTTGAAGAAAACATTCCAGCCGCCGCCCTGGTGGGGGAACCGGACTGGACACAGCGAATTTCCATGTCAGTAAGTGTTTGGACAACTTATTTCTATGTTTTGAAACTTGACCATTTGATCAGTGTGCCTGCCGCTATCTGTCTTTTTTTAGGGGCTCGGTCTTTGTTTTTGGAGGCAAAAGTAGAGGCTCGCAGTGATTGACGATACTTATTCGACTGCGCCGATCTGGTTCACGGACGTCATTGGTTCAGGAATGATGATCGTTTTTTCGTTTTTGGCGGTCGTTTACGCGCTACGTTTGCGCCGGCTTAAAGAATCGGACGTCATCTCTACTTATCTCGTGTGGTTTTGTGTAGCTTTGGCGGGGTTTGCCATTTCCAGAGGTGTAGGGCATATTGCCAAAAGAATGCTTTTCCTGGCTGACAGAGGCGACATATGGCTGGTTCTCCGTCCATACAGCGGCGGGATAAACACTTTGGCTTTCACTGTTTTGGCATCCGTAACCTTTTTCTTTCACCGAGTTTATCGCATAAACACCTCCATTCTGAAGGATAAACGAGCTCTTGAAATCGCAGGAGGCGAAGTTTTACGTCTGAATAAGGATCTCCAAGCGCTTGTTCAACACCGAACGAGCTTGCTCGGAGCCTCGGAAGAAAAATATCGTCGTATCTTTGAAGGTTCAATGGACATAGTGTTCATACTTGGAAGAGAAAGTCGGTTCCTTGACATTAACCGAGCCGGAGTAACCGCCCTGGGATTTGAAGACCGAAATCAGATCAATGAGAAATATGGCCTGAATGCCTTTTTCATTTCCCAAAACGATTATCAAGCTGTTCTGGATGAACTGATTCGCGTAAAATACATCAAGGACCGAGAATGCCGTCTCCGCTCAATGGACGGTTCCGAGCTCCACATACTCTTAAGCGCAACTTCCAAACGAGATGAAAACGGCGCCATTGAAAGAATCGAAGGGATCGCCAAGGATATCACGACCCGCATCCAGATGGAGCGCCAACTGCAACAAGCGGATAAATTAGCGTCTTTGGGGCAGATTTCAACGGGCATTGCGCACGAGATTAACAATCCGCTTGGAGTGATGCTTGGATATACTCAGTTGCTGTTGAGAGATCATCATCCCGGCAGTCAAATTCATGATGATCTGAAAACAATTGAAAAGCACGCAAGAAATTGTAAGACAATCGTCGAAGATCTTTTAAAGTTCCCGCGCAGCGCCCACACCAAAAAAACTTGCGTAAGCGTTAATGCGCTTTTGAAGGAAGTCCTCTCGTTGTTGTCCCACCAATTTGAACTCGATAATATTAATCTTAGAGAAGATTTCGACCCGACCATCCCGGACATGACCGCGGACGGGGAGAAACTGAAACAAGTGTTCATGAATCTTTTGATGAACGCCAAACAAGCTATTTCGAACGACGGTATGATAGAAGTGCAGACTACAAACCACACCGGGGAATATATTTTGATCAAGATTTCGGACACCGGATGTGGGATTCGTCCTGAAGATTTGAACAAAATTTTTGACCCGTTTTTCACCACCAAGCCGATCGGTGAAGGCACTGGACTGGGTTTATCCGTAAGCTACGGGATAATTCAAGATCATAACGGCACAATCGAAGTAGACAGCGCTGTGGGAAAAGGGAGCAGCTTCAATATCATACTACCCATTATGGTTACTTGTTAAGGAAAACGAGGAAAGTGGCTGAAACCTCTCTATACCGCCATACAAAAATAGGCAAAAAGCAGCAGATTTATTTGGGCAATTTTCATTTTATCAGCGCTTTCTTGCTTTCCTTCTTTGAATGACAAAATGGGTTAATTGATTTGAATAATGCTGAGAATAATTAATCAAGTTCAATACCAGTCTCCAGCTCAACTTATTGAAATCCATCCTCACCCTTACTCCTGCTATCTCGCCTTGCCGCTGCATGTCAGTAACAACCGCTGTGAGTCTCCAACGCTTTGAATCACGATGGGGCGCCTGTCCGGAAGGGAGATGAGTCTCCCCTCGGGGCTTCAGCGGGCGCAGAGCCGCTTAAGTCCAGCGCCCCAGTAAGAATGTGAAACCAAACCTGCTTGATTTTGTCCCACATTGATACTATATATAATTACTAAAGGTAAGAGGAGTAGGTTTATACAATGCCTGCCTGGCTCACCACATTAGCTACCGTTTCGCTCTTGATCGGAGCGTTATGCTCGCTCATTATTTTAATTGATATTATTGCCGGACGCCGACAACATATGTGGATCATGAACGCGGTTTGGCCGATCACCGCGCTGTATGGCGGTCCACTGGCTTTATGGTTCTACTTCAAAGTCGGTCGTCTTTCCACGGAAGATCGCATGCAGGATGCGAAGAAAAAAGGTGAAAAACCCGCAGCTCGAGAAAAACCGTTTTGGCAATCCGTCGCTCTTGCTGCAACCCATTGCGGAAGCGGCTGCACTTTGGGCGATATTTTGGTGGAAGGAATCATTCTTCAACTTTTCACTCTGACGCTGTTTGGTAGAGCAATCTTTGGAGGTTGGGCTCTTGATTTCGTAGCTGCGTTCCTATTCGGTATTGCGTTTCAGTACTTCACCATCAGACCAATGAAGAATCTCTCGCCGAAAGAAGGATTGATTGCGGCCGTAAAAGCGGACACATTGTCTCTAACGGCATGGCAAATAGGAATGTATGGTTGGATGGCGATAGCGATCTTCCTAATCTTTGGTCACGAACTAGGGAAAACCGACCCTGTGTTTTGGTTTATGATGCAAATCGCCATGCTTGCGGGCTTTCTAACCGCCTATCCCGTCAATTGGTGGCTGGTAAGCACTGGGATCAAGGAAAAGATGTAGGCGGAGCTCCTTTTAATTAAATTGCTCGCCTGTGAATGCCCGCTATGCTCAGCTAGCGGGCTATGCTCAGATATGTGAGAAGGCGGACTTGTTCATCACTGCTGAGCATTATCCTTACTTCGCTTTACCGCTGAATATGTGGATCGCTCGGCGCTCCACCTGTTCCGCAGCTTCCTCTATGCTTTCCGGTAAAGTAGGGTGCGGATGAATGGTAAGCGCCAGATCATCTAGATGGGAAGCCGAAGCTACCGCAAGAGCCCCTTCAGAGATTAGATCGGAAGCGTGAGGTCCGACAATGTGAACGCCGAGCACTATACCGGTATCCGCATTGGAAACAATCTTGGAGAACCCAAGGTCTTCGTCCATCGTTAACGCCCGGCCTAGAGCTTTGAATGGGAACAAACCGGTCTTGACGTTTATCCCTGCCGCTTTGGCTTCCTGTTCCGACAATCCTACTGTGGCGATTTCGGGGTCGCTGAAGATTACCCCCGGTACTTGAACTCCTTCGTAAGCCGCCGGTTCGCCGGCTATAACTTCAGCCGCGATTTTCCCTTGGAAGGAAGCTTTATGGGCCAGCATGTGCCCCTCTACGATATCTCCTATGGCGTAAATATTGGGATTTGACGTTTTCATCTTCGAATCCACGATAACGAATCCTCGTGAGTCAAGTTTCACTCCCGCTTTTTCCAGTCCGATACCGGCGGTGTTGGGTCTTCGACCGATACCAATCAATATTTTGTTTGCGGGGATGCTTTGCTCTCCACTTGCGTTCGTGAACTTCACACTCGCCGAAGCGCCGTTACGTTCGATTGACGCGACCAGGGCGCCTAATTCAAGCTCGATTCCGAAAGACTTGAGCGCCTTTATCATCATGCGGCCTATATCCGCGTCAAGGAGCGGCAGTAATGATTTCTCGGCGTCAAGTATGGTGACGTGGGAACCCAACTTTGCGTAAAATGTTCCTATTTCCAAACCAATTGCGCCGGCCCCGATGACTACGAGATTCTCGGGAATAGAATTAGGGTCTAAGGCGTCTTTGGAGTCAAGGATCAGCTCGCCGTCTCTGGGAAATCCCGGCAATCCTGCCGCCGAAGAGCCTACAGCGAGGATGCAGTTCTCGAACTCGAATCTATGATGACCTTCGGGGCCTTCAACGGTAAATGAAGTCTCACCGGTAAGCGTCGCAGTGCCTTGTACCACTTGCACTTTGTTCTGTGACAGGAGCGTGGAGACGCCGTTGCGCAGTTTTTCAACCACTTCGTTCTTCCAGGTCACCAGTTTCGGCAAATCGACCCTGACGTCGCTGACAATCAATCCTATTTTATCGGCCCGTTCAATTCTATTTTTAAGATCCGCCACATAAATTAACGCCTTTGAAGGTATACAACCCCAGTTCAAGCAAACGCCGCCAACATATTCTTGCTCTACAAGGGTTACTTCCAATCCCAATTGAGCCGCCCTAATCGCGGCAACGTATCCACCGGGGCCTCCTCCGAGCACCGCTAATTGCACACCTTGAGCGAAATCTCCGACAACCATGTAGATCCCTCCCCGAGTTAGCTCATATCAACGAGCATTCTCATGGGATCTTCGAGCAATCCCACAATGAAATTCATGAATTTTGCAGCGTCGGCCCCATCGAGCACCCTATGATCAAACGATAATGTCAACGGCATGACCGTCCTTATTACCACTGCGCCGTCGTTAACAATGGGTTGAGGTTTGGCCCTCAATGTGCAAAGAATGGCCGCCTGGGGGTGCACAATGATAGGCGTGGCCCACTTCCCGCCGAGAGCCCCGACATTGGTAATAGTAAACGTGCCGCCGCGCATTTCTTCAATATCTATGGTCCGTTCACGCGCTCGTTTGCTTAAATCCACCAGATCCGCCGCAATTTGAAGCACCGATTTTTTGTCGATATCTTTGATGACCGGGACCATCAGGCCCGCGTCGGTATCCGTCGCAAAGCCTAAATGGTAATAATCCTTGTACACAAGCTCACCGGTTTCTTCATCCAATGAGCAGTTTAAGGCTGGATACATTCTTAAAGCGGAAGCCGCCGCTTTAGCCACAAACGATAATATGGTGAGCTTGGCGCCGCGTTTTTCGGCAAGAGGTTTCTTGCGTTTCAATACTTCTAAGAGTTCCGTTACATCGGCCTCATCGAAATGCGTTACATGGGGAATTGTGGAAACGGATCTTACCATTACCTCTGCTGTCGCTTTGCGAATACCTTTCAAAGGTTCGCGCCTTGTCGGGCCGTATTTCTCAAAGTCAAAGCCTGCCGTGGCCGGAGCTTGAATGGCGGCCGCAGTCGGCGCTTTTGCAGCCGAAGGTTTGGGGGCTTTGGAAGCGCTTTGAATATCCTCGTCGGTGATTCTACCGTGAGAGCCCGTTCCTTTCACTTTGCTTATGTCAACACCCAGTTCCCGGGCTAACTTTCTGGTGTGTGGTGTCGCAAGAATCTGGCCCGGGGTTTCTTTCTTTTTAGGTCCGGCTTCAGCGGTCTCCTCTATCGGAGGCGCCGGTTTGGTTGGCGGCTTTTTCTCTTTTGGTTCCGTTTCTTGGTCCGAGGCGGAAGGCGGCACAGGAGTTAACGGCTCGTGCCGCTCCTCTTCCTTAGTCTGTTCTCCGGAGGCTTTGGCGTCTTCAATCTTTTCGCCCGCGGCCTCAGTTTCGATAACCAATATCGGATCGCCGACAGCGACCGTGTCGCCGGGTTGATGCTTAAGTTCGGCAATCATTCCGGCCACCGGCGAAGGCAATTCAACAACGGCTTTGTCTGTTTCGATACGCACCACAGGTTGGTCGGCTTTCACTTGATCGCCGACTTGTACTAAATATTCAACGATTTCAGCTTCGGCAATTCCTTCTCCCACATCAGGGAGTCTGAATACCTTTTTCATATCGGGTATCCTCCTGTATCAATTATCAAAACTCCATGGTGGAATGAATTGCCCGAACCACTCTTTCCGTATCAGGATAATTGTATTCTTCGAGCTTGGATAGGGGCGCGGTTATGTCGTAGCTTGTCACGCGTTTTATTGGAGCCAGCAAGTGTAGCAGGCTTCGCTCGGCAATCTGAGCCGCTATTTCAGCGCCAACGCCAAAAGATCTCGACGCTTCGTGCACGATTACAGCCCGGCCTGTATTGTTGACTGATGTGGTGATTGCGTCGATATCAAACGGCCACACGGTCCGTAAATCAATAATCTCCGCGCTCACGCCTTCGTTTTCCACGTGCTGCGCGGCCTTTTCGCACACTGATACCATGCCGCCATAGGTTATCAAAGTAACGTCCGTTCCTTCCCGAACCACTCTAGCTTCACTGAGAGGAATTCTGTAATCGCCTTCGGGGACTTCCTCCTTAAAGAGGCGATATAGTCTTTTCGGCTCTAAGAATATGACCGTGTCGGGATCTTCGACGGCTGATGTGAGAAGCCCTTTAGCGTCTGAAGGTGTCGACGGAATGACAACTTTGAGTCCCGGTAAGTGGCTAAATAGAACTTCAGGGGCGTCGGAATGATGCTCGAGAGCCCGAACTCCCGCGCCGTAGGGGGCCCTCAGAACCATTGGAACTCCGAAAAAGCCCTGGGATCTCTTTCGCATCCTTGAAGCATGGCTGTAAAGTTGGTCATATGCTTTGAACATGAATCCTTCAAACTGGATTTCAGGTATTGGTCGCAATCCGTAAATTGCCATGCCTATAGACATACCGACTATGCAACTCTCGGCCAAAGGAGTATCGACAACTCGATCTTTGCCGAATTTTTCAATTAAACCGACCGTGGCTCTGAACACACCTCCGTCAACTCCCACATCTTCACCCAGGACAACAACTCGGTCGTCTTTGGCCATGAGTTCATGCAAAGTCGCGTTTATCGCTTCAATCATAGATTGTCTAGCCATAGATCACCTCGCTGGATTTCCTGAAAGCTTGCGGAGATGTTCTTTTTGTTCCTTCAAATGCCAGGGCATTTCGGCGTACACAAAATTGAACATATCCTCGGGATTTGGATCGGATACCGCTTCATAGTCCTGAACCGATTTTTCAACCTTTGCGGAGAGTTCAGACATCAGATCCGCGTCTTTGTCCTCGTCCCAGCCTTTTTTGGCGATAAGGAACTTTTTCATTCTGTCGATAGGATCTTTAGCTCGCCAGGGATTAACCATATCTTCGGTTCGATATCTGCCGGCGTCGTCGGAAGTGGTATGATCATCCAATCTGTAAGTTACCAGCTCGACAAGTGAGGCTGAAAACTCATCCCTGGCCCTGGCGAGCATCTTTTTCAAAGTGAGATACACCGCAAAGACGTCATTGCCGTCGACTCTCACGCCTTCAATACCGTAAGCCTCGGCCTTCATCGCAATCGTCTCAGACGCCGTTTGTTGAGCAATGGGCACGGAAATAGCCCAATGATTGTTTTGGATTACGAACACAACGGGCAGTTTAAAAACGCCCGCGAAGTTCAAGCTTTCATGAAAATCACCCTGAGAGGTGGAGCCGTCCCCGGAACTAGACATCACGGCCAGCTTGTCTTTCTTAAACTTGGCGGCGTAGGCGATGCCCACGGCGTGGCAAAGGTGAGATCCAACGGTGATACATACCGGCAAGTCGCGAGACCCTTCAGGCGGCCTGGCGCCACGCTCATCACCGCCCCAATATTGAAACAACATCACGGGGTCGACGCCCCTGGCAAACATTGCTCCGAATTCTCGAAATGCCGGAGCAAACCAATCCTCCGGGTTCAAGGCCATGCCCATCCCGACATTGGACGCTTCTTGTCCACGCACAGAGGCGATGGTTCCCAGGCGGCCTTGCCTTTGCAGACTCAAGGCTTTGCTGTTCCACAATTTCGTAAAATTCATCAGCCTGTACATTTCCATAATTGTATCGTCAGGAATGTCCTTGACGGCTGATTCATCCACATTTCCTTCAGGGTCCATGAATTGAATTAAATCTTCATTGCTCATGATGATTCTTCCTATTGCGAAGATTTCAAGCTGAGATCTTATTACTGTTCTTTATCATTAACATCGCCGCCGGCGATTAATTCCGCTATTTAGCTTGACGGCTAAAAGGGCCGGGCCGTTAAAGAACATTGTAGTCACGAATACGGCTGATTACCAATTTCCGATACTGAGAATAGGTTCATTTGAACCGCAATTTTCCATCACCGGACATTTTCGCCTGATGGGCTCACGCTCGAATACTTGAGCAAAGTTCTCGCAGATCGCCTGAATTACTTGTTCCCGAGACGGCGCAGTTCCAAGAACTTCTTCCAAAGTGGTTAGGCATGCGCCTTCAATACCGCAAGGACGCACATATTTGGATTGGCTGAAATCCCCCTGAACATTGACGGCAAATCCGAAGCTCGTTACCCATCTGCTCACCTTGATTCCCATTGACATGATCTTGCGGGATCCCAGCCATAGGCCGATGTGGGCTGCCGTATCCCTACGGCGGCTCACATCTAAGCCAAATGAACGAAAAGTCAGTATCCCGACTTGTTCCAGCTTTTCCATATGCTTTGAAATGTTGCGAGCATTCTGATCAAGAAGCATGATTGGACAGCAAACAATTTGACCCGGCCAATGATAGGTTATTCCGCCTCCGCGAATACATCCGGTGAATTCAATTCCCTGGGCCCTCAATTCTTCCCGCGTGACCAACAAGTCTTTTGGAATTGAGCTATTGCGGTCCTTGAGTCCTACCGTGACGGTCTTTGGGTGAGTGACGAATAGAAGTATATCCGCAATCAGATCTTCGGCGCGTAAATCGGCAATCTGAGTCATGAATTCCTCGGTGTGACCGACGCCGGCGACCCCGAGATCCATAACGTATACCTTATTTGATAATAGGCCGGTTTGGGACACGAGGTTACAGCCTCCGGCTAATGTACGATTACTAATGGATTTCGGCGGCATGGACGGAATAGCAATGCAGCCGTAACGATCCATTCTGTTTAATATCTAAGGAGTTAAAAGCCCCTACTCTGAACCTACCTTGCGATCATTACCCTGACCATATCCGCTGAGTTTTCAAGGTGGTCCGCTATGTCCCCGGTGGTTTCCACAAGACGCACCATAATGAAGAATGTCTTGGAGGGCATTTCATCCAGGGCGCAAAGCCTTATCAGCATTGTCTTTTCAAGGTCGTCGGATTCACGTTCCCTGAATCGTATTTCCCTGATTACTTCTTTGACGGCGTCACGGTCCTGTTCCATTCGATTAATAAAGTAGGTGTGAGCTCGACGAGTCATTTCCGGTAGGAACCCGACATAATCGTTCACCTGCTTTGCCAACAGAATGTAATCTTTTTGTATTTCTTCAGGTAGATCAAGCTGATAATAGGACATCCAGTAAAGGCAGTTCTTAATGCCGTCAACGACTTTATCGGCTTCCCGTAAAAAGTTGAAAAAAACCGATTTATCAAACGGCAGAAGAATGGACGCCGGCAAATGCGCCCTTATGTTGCGCTTCATTTTGTCGGCTTCATTTTCGATCTCCCTTATATCTTCTTTAAGGAGTTCGAATTTATCTCTATCGCCGGCAAAATAAGCCTTAACGGCCTCAGCGAAAATAGGTCCGCATTGCGATACTTTATCAGCATGTTTGATCGTTCCTTCCAAAGGAGAGCGACGAAAAAGGTTACTCAATACAAGACGCATAGCGCACCTTCCTGTTAGCCGTTATGTAAGGCAAATCAATACGATATAAATCAGCGCCGATGTCAGCGCCGCGACGGGAACGGTGATAACCCAATACACCATGATCCTCGCCAGAGTTCCCAAATCAAGTAGACCTTGAAGCCCGCGGGCTAACCCAACACCCACAAAAGCTCCCACGGCGGCGTGAGTAGTTGAGACCGGCAGGCCCATCATGGTCGCTATCAATATGACGGTTGCCGCTGAAAATTCTACCGTGAATCCTCTTACGCTAGTGAGTTCCGTAATCTTTGACCCCATGGTCTCTATGACTCTGTACCCCCAGGTGAGAATCCCCACGGCTATCATGGCGCCGCCAAAGGCCAATAAAAGCTGGGGAACAGGAGTCACGCCCGACATAGATCCCGTCGAATATATTTGGTAAATACCGGCCAACGGCCCCATGGCGTTTGCGACGTCGTTCGCCCCTGTGCCGAAAGCCACATAGCATGAAGTCATTACTTGTAGATACTTGAAAATTTGCTCGGCGACGGTGAGTTCCCCGCGCTCGAATTTGTGTCTCAGGATCATGGCGGCTACGATTCCACTGATTGCCGCAGCGGCCAAGGGAATTAGAAAAAGCACCGGCCCTTCAATATTCAATTTTGATGCCAGAGGTGTTTCCAAAAACAAAGACAAAGTCACCATAAAAAAAGTGATAGCGACTAAAAAGGGACTTGTGTAAACGGCCCCGACAGCCGTATCAAATTTAGCTAATATATTCTTTTCTATGAACCTAAAAATGAAAAATGCCGCTATTCCGCTGAAAACAGGTGAAAGAATCCAAGAAGAAATTATGAAAGCCACCGCACCCCAATGAACTATACCTGGGCCACCGGCAACCAGGCCCACTCCAATCATCGCCCCTACCAACGAGTGTGTGGTTGATACCGGCAAATTTCTGAACGTGCTGATACACACCCAAATTGACGCGGCAAATAGAGCGGAAAGCAATCCAAGCCAAAGCAAGCGGGGGCTTCCTATGGCGGCAGGGTTAATTATTCCTTTTAATATGGTTTTTGAGACATGGGAGCCTACGAATGTGGCGCCGACAAATGTCAATATAGTGGCCAGGAAAAGAGCTTGTCTGAGCGTTATTACTTTGGCGCCCACAGCGGAAGCCATGGCGTTCGCGCAGTCATTCGCGCCTATGTTCCAGGCCATATACGTGCCGGCGATCACGCTGAGAATCAGCAATGTAGATTGGCCGTCCACCATACATACTCCGAAACACAATTGCTCAAAAAAGGTGATGTGCGGATTTGTATAACAAATAGACGGCTGAATTACCAGTTTGACTTTGGGAAAAGAACTTAACGCGGAACCAAGTGTCTATAACCAAAGGTGAAATAAGATGGTATATCGCCGCAGTTTCATAAGCGTCATACTCGGCAATTTTAAAGTTGATCGGTTCCAAACCAAATTTCTAGTAAGAAAAAGACCAACTTTACAAAATTGAGATTAAAAAGGGAGATAATTACAAATGTCGGACGAAATGTTTCCTTGGAGGAGAAAAGAATGGTTAGAATTGCGCAAAGATTTCGATGGCCTGGTGGCACGAGTCTTTGGAGAAGAAGCAAAAAAGGATTTGATGACGTTTTCGCCGGCCATTGATGTGACCGAGACTGATAATGACGTTATTGTCAAAGCTGAGATTCCCGGTATGGTCAAGAGTGATCTCGATGTTACTCTGACCGGCGACGTGTTGACAATCAAGGGCGAGAAGCGGGAAGAAAAGGAAGAAAATACAGCGGATCGCCACACTATTGAACGAAGATTCGGCAGCTTCACGCGTTCCGTTACGTTGCCTCGCAAAGTGCAAGGAGACAAAATCCAAGCAAAATATGAAAACGGGGTTCTAAATCTGACGATGCCAAAGATCGAATCCGAACTGGATTCATCCAGGAAGATCAGTGTCGAGTAGAAATCCTTACGCCGCCCTTCGGGGCGGTGTCAGTTTGCAATTAGGAGCTAAAGGAATTAAGTGAAATTTATGCCATGTCCATCCTGCGGTCATTCTGAGATGGAAGAAAAAGTTATCGATAAAACTATTTCGTACGGCGATTGCTCAGCGACTCTTTCCGGTATGAAGGGACATTTTGTCCGGAATGTGGCGACGGTGTATGGGATACGCGGAGCTATAAACGGTTTACTAAAGCTCAGGCGGTTATTTGTAGCTCAGGTGAGAAATACCGTCGGCGCCGACATACCAAATTCCCCCTTATCTGGAGGACTTTAACCTTATTTTTGATAATTCCAATCGTTCGTTACGGTGCCAATGGGGAGCCCCGTCTTTTCTTTCTCCTGTGGATACCGTACACGCCGACTAACCGTGCGCCGCGCTTTATTCCCGGCTACCGGCTTTCACCGGTATGACGTGGTTCACGGCTCTCGCTACTTACTTCAGGTTTTATCCGGCGCGGCTTCAGCTAAGGTGAAAAAGAAAGTCGAGCTTTCATCCGGACTGGATTCCACCCATATTTGTCCGCCATGTTGCTCCACAATTTTCCGTGAGATGGCCAATCCTATACCCGTGCCGGGATATTCCGTTCTGGTGTGTAGTCGTTGGAAAATCAAGAATATACGATCCTGGAATTCAGGTGGTATACCAATTCCGTTGTCATGAATTGAAAATAGCCATTTAGATTTGTTCTTTGCCACAGAAATATGAATTTTTGGTTTTTCAGCGCCCCTAAATTTGATGGCGTTTGAGAGAAGATTTTGAAACAATTGTCTAAGTTGACTAGCGTTTCCGGATACCTCGGGAAGATTATCGCTTGTTATAACCGCTCCGCTTTTATCCACAGCGCTTGTCAAATCGATCAAAGCGGATTCCACAATTGCGTTACAATCCACATTGTGGAATTTTGATCCGGAACCAATTCTCGAATATACAAGTAGGTCATTAATCAGCAAGGTTGCGCGAGCCGCAGCTTCCACGGCATAATTGATGAAAGTGGTCGCTTCCGGTTCAAGTTTAGATTTATATCGTCGTTCTAAAATTTGTACTGAATTCGTTACATTCCGAAGCGGCTCCTGTAAATCGTGGGAACAAACATACGCAAATTGTCTGAGGTCATCATTTGACGCCGTTAGCTCACTCAAGGTTTCTTTAAGTTTTTCTTCGGCCAGTTTGGCTTCAGTTATATCAATGGCGTTGCCCATGACTGATGGACGATTGTTGAACTCCAGAGAAACCATGGAAACTCTGAGTATTCGGCTTACGCCATCTTTCAAACTGATGGTTGTTTCAATAGATTCGGGCCAATTGGCGCCAAGTTGAACCTCAGCCAGGGCGTTTTTCAGGATTTGCCGGTCTTCTTCCATAAAGTTGGCCCAAAACTGAGACCCAATAATTTCTTCCGGACTCATGGAAAGCATTGAGGCATAGATTTTGTTTGCGAAAACATACTTGTCGTCCTGAAGAATAAAAACTCCTACCAGTGAATTTTGCACGAGTCTGCGGTAACGCTCCTCACATTCGTGGAGAGCTTTTTGAGCCGCCTCCCAGTCTTTGCGCATTCTTGTCGCATTAATGCCAAAGGCCATGTCATCGACTAGAGCGTTGAGCAATTCTGCTTCCTCGTCATCAAAGTTGTCTGCGCTATTCGCCCAAACAACCAGCCCTCCTATGACGGTGTTTTGAATAATTATAGGCTGGACAATAAATGATGGACACGCCGCAACGAATGTTTGCTTCACACGAGTCCTGAGATGAGAGTAATCATCTTTGTCGGTAAGGTTACGCTGAGCTTCATTTAATATTGTAGAAACTGTTGAAACATACGTTTCCACACCGGAATCCTCTGCGCTTACGGAGCAGTTGTCAGTTCCAACTTTAGCCACGGGAATCAAATCTTGGCCGTCGTTCTTATACAGAAGAATCCAGGCCATCGGATATCCGCCGGTTTCTACGATTATTTTGCATATTTCGTGAAGAAGATCCTCTTCATTGGAAGTCCTTACCAACGCGTGGTTGCTTTCACTGAATGCCCTGAGCGATCGAGACGCCCTTCTTAAATTCGCTTCCGTCTTTTTTCTATCGGCAATCTCCAGTTCCAGCTCTATAGTCTTTTCTTCGAGCTTACGGATCATACGCTCGTTGTACAGAGTGAAAATCGTCTCTTCACGCTTTAAGTTCGATATCTTTGCTTGAAAAGCGGCGAGTCGAATTTCTCCGTCAATCTTGTTGATCTCTTCAATGAATTTCTCGGGGTCAATGGGCTTTCGCAAGAACTTGGAGGCGCCAAGGGCGTATGCGAGGTTTTCATCCTGTTCATCTTTGTGAGTGGCGGTAAAAAAAACAAAAGGGATACTCGAAAAGGCCGGGTTTTTCTTAACTGCTTTGCATAATCTGAATCCATCAATTTCCGGCATCAGTACATCGGAAATGATCAGATCCCCAGGTTCATGTGATAAAGCTGCCAGCGCTTCCGCGCCATTGGACGCCGTTACAACCTTATGGCCGATCCCCTTGAGAATCACTTCGTAAAGGTAAAGATCTTCTTTTGTGTCATCGACAATGAGTATTTTCATTAGCTTCGTTCACGGGGTTACCATCATAGATAAATTTCTATTTCCGCTATAAAGGTATCCGGATTGACGGGTTTTTGAATATATCCGTCGCAACCGGCGGCAAGAGCGTCTTCACGGTCTCCAGGCATTGCATATGACGTCAGAGCTATAATTGGAACTTTACTCGCCTTGGAACGGATAAGCTTGGTGGTTTCCAATCCATCCATGTCCGGCAACTGAACATCCATGATAATTAGATCTGGGAAGGAATCGAAAGCCATTGTTACGGCAGTTTTCCCATCCACGGCCGCCACAACTTCATACCCGCTTTTTTCCAGGAGGAATCGAGTTAAATATAAATTTGCTTCGTTATCCTCTACGACTAGAATGCGTTTCACTATTGTCCTCAAATTTCATGGGAAGAACAAATGAAAATATGCTCCCTTTATTCAATTCACTTTCAGCCCAAATTTCGCCGCCCATTCGGTTGACCAGTTTTCTGCATAAGTAGAGGCCGAGTCCGGTACCCTGCTTACCCCTCATACCATTTGGGTTGATTTGTTGAAAGGGAGCAAACAGTTTTGGCAAATCATCGCTTCCTATACCGCTGCCGCAATCCTTGACGTCGATTCTAATCTGAGCGGCATCAGGAAAAGATTGATTGATAATAAGTGTTCCTGAGTCGCTGAACTTTACAGCGTTGTCTACCAAGTTCAATAAGATCTGTTTTAGCCGCCTAGCGTCTGAATTAATGGTTAAGTCGGCGGGAATACTAATTTTCAAATCAATGTTTTTATCGCTGAGCGCGGGTCTAACCGTCTCGAGAACCTCTTCAGCAACGGCGGACACATTGACCGTCGAAATATTCAGCTCAACCTTTCCCGCTTCTATTTTCGATATATCGAGCACGTCGTTAATTAGGCTCAGTAGGTGCCGTCCGCTGTTTTGCACCATGGTGAGCTGTTTACGCTGCTCATCGTTAATATCCCCGGCCATACCTTTTAGGATTATTCCCGTAAATCCTAAAATTGAATTGAGAGGGGTCCTAAGCTCATGGCTCATACTTGCTAGAAATACGGATTTAAGCTGATCCGCTTCTTGAAGCCTTTCGTTGGCGATTTGCAGTTCCCGTGTTAGTTGTTCCAGTTCAGTATTTTGTTCAGTCAGTTTCTCTTGCTGGTTTTGCAATTCTTGCAGTACGGCGCCCAGCTCCTTGTTCTGCTGGTTCAATTCATCAATGGGATCTCTTGGGATTATGGTCCGTATTTTTTGTTCGATGGATTCTAATTCAGACTCTGAAACATGACGCGAGCTTGGTAAAATCTTTCCGATCACCACCGATTCATTCGCTAAACCGGTTTCGAACTTGAAGGCATCCATTAGGCGCTTGGCGGCCAGACATCCTGAAGCCATCCCCTCAACGGAAAATTGTTTCCGACCCAATAAACTCTCAGGCAAAGTCCCTTGAACTATAATTTCAATATCGAATACGCTCGGCGCCGACTGACCGGACACAAAAAATTCAATCTGCTTCACCGTAGCGGCCTGGGCGACGTCTCTCATCACCTCCGAGACGGCGGTGGTTATCCGTGTCAGCTCATGATGGTGAAAACCTAGGAGAGAAGCTATGTCACGAGCCCACTGCCGAACTTGAACAAAGTCCGTGCTTTTTCTAGGCTTCACAACTAAAAGGGTTTTTTTCATCGATTCCAAATTTATCGAATCTCTTGGTGTGAGCGTATCAAGGAACTACAACTCATTGTTTGACGACGACTACGGCGCAATCGTCATTCCCGCGGTTTGCGTCTCTGTAGAGAACAGCCGCTATTAGACTTGTCTGTTTAGACCTGAGGCCGGGATAATCATCCATTTTCCACTTATTAGTCAAACCATCCGTATGGAGCACGAGTATGGATTCTTGGGACCACGGATAAACATACTCACGGGAACGCGCAAACTGTCTTCCCAAGATGCCGCCATGGGATACCATACTTTTCAACTTTTCAGGAGTGAAAATAACGCCTGAGATATTGCCGATCCCTGAATATCGTACTTGCTGTTGTTCGATGTCGATCTCTGCGACGGCGCCGACGGCGCCACGTGTATCCACAACGGAGTTATGAATATGCTTTATCTGATCAACGGGAGCTAAGTCCGTTTTTTCTAAAAAAGCCTGTGTAGCCTTTTGTGACGCTTCGGCGGCCAGGACTCCGTGCCCAAGCCCATCGGCTACTACGATCCTAATCTTGGAATGATTGACGCTGGAAGCCCAATCGTCACCACATGCCGTTTCTCCCCGTTTTGGGATCACAACGGCCCCTATTTCCATGATGGGGGGCGGTTTAATTTCAGCCTTCGCGGGTCTCATCCGCGCCAGTAGCGCCGTTCCTTTTGTGCCGTCCGTATGAATATCAAATTTGGACGAAAGACGCCGAATGGCTCCAAGACCAGTCCCGAAAGTGCCCGTGGTGGAATATCCATCACCAAGGGATCCTGCGAGATCATTAATGCCAGGGCCTTTGTCGATTGCAATTATTTCTATTTCCGGGACACCGACTGCATTCCGCCATTGAATGATCAATTCAGCTTGCTTGGCGTGCTTAATTAAATTTGTAGCGGCTTCAGTTGCGACAATGGCGACATTACTGATGTCGCTCGTGGGAAAACCGAGGCGCTCCGCCAGGTCAACGGCCTTGCGTCTAACTTCCGCTACCCCGCTTCTATCGGTAAGTTCCGCATTAAAGTAATGCTTTATTTCCATTTTATTACAGTTACTCGCGTTCCTGCCCCAACCACCGAAGATATCTCGAAATCATCGACTAATCTTTTAGAGCCACCTAGTCCGAGCCCCAAACCGGAGCCGGTGGTGAAGCCGTCCTGTAACGCTTGATCCATATCGGCTATTCCGGGGCCTTGATCCTCAAAAGTGAGTTTTACGCCAGTTCGAATATCTTTTCTAATCGTTTGGATGCGGCCGCTGCCCCCTCCACCATATGTTAAGCAATTTCTAGCTAATTCGCTTGCGGCGGTTACTAATTTAGTCTGATCCACTAAGCTGAGCCCAATTTCCACTGCGGCGACTCTAGTCAAGTGGCGAATTTTTATCAAATCTTCTTGTGTGCTTATTTGCACCAGCTCATTCTTCTCCATCCTGAGTTACTCCGGAAAATCCCTCTAAAGAGGAACGGAGTAGTTCCATGCCTCTCTCCACGTTGAGAGCCGTGCGCACGCCTTTAAGACTTAATCCAAGTTCGACTAAGGTAATGGCGACCGCGGGTTGCATCCCAACGACTACAGTTACGGCATCCAATATGCCGGAAATTGAAGCGATTTTGCCGAGCATTCGGCCTATGAATGAATCAACCATTTGCAAGGACGAAATATCAATGAGCACGGCCTTGGCTCGGTCCCGTATAATGCGCTCAGACAAATCCTCCTGGAGCGTTTCTGCGAGTCTGTCGTGCATATCGACTTGAATAGTAACAAGCAAGAAATCTCCCATCTTGAGTATGGGAATCCGTTCCATGTCGGCTCCTTGTTATTGTTTTACCTGCATGACCGTCAATCCCATTCGTCGCATAGCCAGAGCAAAAGCATCCGCCAAACTCGATTTGGTCACAATGTCTCCCAACTGGACTCCCAGGTGCACCATTGTTTGCGCAATCTCAGAGCTAATGCCGCTGATGTAGCACTCTGCGCCCATCAGCCTTGCCGCTGAAACGGTTTTTAGCAAATGTTGCGCAACAAGGGTATCCACAGTGGAAACACCGGTTATGTCTATGATGGCAATTTGTGAATTCGTATCACTGATTTTCTGTAAGAGATTTTCCATAACCATTTGAGTGCGTTCGCTGTCCAGAGTTCCGATCAACGGTAGGCTTATTATTCCGGGCCACAGTTGCACAACAGGCGTCGACAATTCCAATAGTTCGCGCTGTTGCCGGGCTATTATGGATTCGCGGGTCTTTTGGTACTGCTCCACAGTGTATAACCCCAATTGATCAACAAGAACCGTAGCTTTCCACATAGCTTCGGTGATTTGCTCCGCAGACATCTCTTTGTCCGAAGATATTATCTGCAACAAAGGCTGTTTAAATGAAAAAATGAATGTGGCGGTTTCTGATGCCGAAAAGCCGAGTTCGGCACGCGATTTGGAAAACCCGGTGAGTAGCTCACGCACGTTTTGCCATGATGACGTGTTTATGTTGTCGATAGAGCCTTCCTGGACGGCGTCTTTAAATTCTTCCACGAATTCCCCGGATTGTCGCCTAAGTTCCGCTTCGGACAATAAGCCCGCTCTCATTGTGGAGCTGGTTAATTGAAATTTCGCCCAGCCCTCAATTACTTGAAATTTGTGTTTGTTAAAGATTTTCGCAAGGAACATATCTTCCTCCGGCATAACATACCTCCGTCTTCATACTTTTAATTGGCTAGATCCATCTGTAATTGTTGTATAAGATTTCTCGAAAGTCTTGTCAGATATAGCCTCTGACCCGGGGAACGGAAATATGTAAACACGAGCGGTCAGAGACGCTCAACATTTTATCGAATTGGAATCACGCCGGAAAAATTATGAATTCATGTCTCATAAACAAATTAATGGAGCGCGATATAGAAATACATTACCATTCGTAATGAATGCCAGTCAAACGAAATACTAAGTGGAGAGGCTGAACATTTTGTTAGTTTGCAACTTCATGGTCGGACAAGAAATTAGGTCGATGAATTCTTCAACTCAAGGCTGTATACAGTATACAAAAACCAAGGAGCAATTATGAGCGACAACTATTATGATTCAAATGATTTGCCGAAGTTTCAAGACATAGGCAAGGAAGCCCCTATACTGGCTGAAAAGTTTTTTGACTACTATGCCGCAGTCTTTGAGGAGGGCGATTTGACCGCCCGTGAAAAGGCGTTAATCGCTTTGGCGGTGGCTCACGCAGTGCAATGCCCGTACTGTATAGACGCCTATACCAAGTCGTGCTTAGAACAAGGTTCAAATCTATCTGAAATGACGGAAGCCGTCCACGTCGCATGCGCAATCCGCGGGGGCGCATCCCTTGTGCATGGAATTCAGATGCGTAATATTGTTTCAAAGATCTCTCTGTGAGTTAGACATGACCCGGATCAAAATTCCGCCGTTCGGCTCCACATTGGCCAGGCACGGCCTTGAACTGAAAAGAACCGAATGTAAGCATTTACAGGTGAATGTTGGATTGTCGTGTAATCAATCTTGCGCCCATTGTCACCACGAAGCGGGTCCGGACCGGCAAGAGTTGATGAGCCGCGAGACTATGGAAACGATTCTTGATTTCGCCGCAGCCAACTCCTTTGACATCATTGATATTACGGGCGGCGCCCCGGAGTTGAATCCGAACATTCGGTTCCTTGTGGAGAATGCCGCAACAATAAGTCCCAGGGTGATTTTCAGGTCGAATCTTACGGTAGATTTAAACGGCCAGGCTGACGGATTGTTCAAGCTATGCGCAGAACATAAAATTGTGGTGGTGGGTTCATTTCCATCCACCAATCAGACCCAATTTGACGGCCTTCGGGGCGTCGGATATTTCCAAAAAGCTTTAGAAAGATTGCGGAAGTTGAATGCGCTTGGTTATGGAGTATCGCCTCGGCTGGAACTGGATCTTGTTTTGAATCCGGCAGGCGCTTTTTTCCCACCGAGTCCGGCAGGCGCTGAGAAGCGTTTTAAACGGGAGCTGAACCAAAAATGGGGAATACAATTCAATACACTGTTCACGTTTGCTAATACGCCCATGGGTCGATTCCGCAAATGGCTACAAGAAACAAACAACTATGATCATTATATGAATAAACTTGTAAAAGGGTTCAATCCTTGTGTGGTTGAAGGCGTCATGTGTAGGAGCTTATTGTCGGTTGGATGGGACGGCGCCTTTTACGATTGTGACTTTAATCTCGCTTTGAAGATTCCATGCGCGGGACTACCGAGAACGGTATTTGACTCAAAGCGTCCACCTGAAGAAGGGTCGCCGATCGCAATGGGGAATCATTGTTACGCGTGCGTCGCAGGGTCCGGATTTACCTGAGTCGGCGCTATTAACGCTTGAGTTCAAGCGGAGTTTACATGGAGAATAAAAGAGCCGTTACGCTTCTTTCCGGGGGCCTTGATTCCACAACTTGCCTTGCAATCGCCAAATCGCTTGGATTCGATATTTATGCTCTGAGTATTTTCTACAATCAACGTCATAAGATTGAGATGAAAGCGGCCAAGCGTGTGGCGCAAGACCTTGCGGTTCAAAAGCATCTTGTTTTGGAAGCGCCGCTGGACAGGATCGGCGGTTCGTCCTTGACCTCTGAACTTGCCGTGCCGAAAAATAGGTCGATCGATGAGATGAGCGAAGGAATTCCAAGTACTTACGTGCCGGCCAGAAACACGATATTCTTGTCATATGCGCTTGCCTGGGCGGAGGTTTTGGGCGCGGGAGACATTTTCATCGGAGTGAACGCCGTCGATTATTCAGGGTATCCTGATTGCCGCCCGGAATACATAGCCGCCTTTGAAAAGATGGCAAACCTTGCCGTGAAAAAATGCGTTGAAGGGGAACTTAGAATAAAAATTCATACGCCGTTGATTACAATGTCAAAAGGCGAAATCATTCGAAAGGGACTGTCCCTTGGAATAGACTATGGACCGACTCATTCTTGCTATGATCCTTCCGAATCGGGTAAATCCTGCGGGGACTGTGATAGCTGCCGTTTGCGGGCTAAAGGATTTGCGGATGCGGGTTTAGCCGATCCCGCCGACGGTTAGGGCGGGAAACCGTCGTCGCAAATCCGATAATATCTGTTTTGGTTTATGCTATTTAAGACTGGTTCTCGATCAGAACCCTGGATAGGATAATCCCGCCTGAGCCGGGCGATAAATCTTAGGCGATATCTTCATTTCAGAACATCTCATTAGAACATTCATTTCAATCACGGTCATTCAAGCATAGCTGCCGAGTTTTGAAAATTATACCTAATATTAATTGTAATATATGCTTATAAGTGATAAAATTACTTACGCTATTAGGAGGTATTTAATGATAAAGTTAATTATTAATATAGTTGCCCTCACAACTCTTGTTTGGGTTCCCTCCGCGTTTTCGTTTGGTGAAGATATTTTGGCAATCACCGGTCAATACACGTTTTTCATAAGACCAAAATGTGGACCGAACGTCACCTATTACCAGAAAATGGTTCCGTGTATAGTGGACGACCAATGTCCCATCGCAAGACCGATTAGAGAGAGATACGCCGCGCCTGTGCCGATTCTCCGGCCACAGGGTGTTGCAATTAATGAAGTGCCGGTGGGATGCGCGGCCGGTTGTTCGGACTGCGTCGAATGCTTTCCCAAACCGTCACGCGGGAGCGGTTTCAATGACGTTGTTATGCCGGTATTGACCCCCGCTGACATGACCACTGTCGTCCCGATGCCGAACAGTTTTAAACGGCCCATCATGTCGCCGCAATGGTTCGCCGTATATGAAGAACCTAAGGCGGTAAAGAAGGTTGGGGCCCCTTCGCCGGGGATGCCCGGAATCGTCCCTTGGGCCCCGGTTTGCTACTGAGCCGCCTATCCTAATCTTTAGAATTCAAAACAGCGCAGGAACTTACGCCATGGCGCTGTATTCGTTTGCGCGCGAACTGAGGCCGTGTTATTTTATCCGGATAAGCAATTCAAAATGGAGAATTTCGTATGAATCTATGCGAGATGGTAGATCGCTACGCCGGCGAATTGCCGGATCATCCCGCCCTTGTGATCGACAGCAGAAAATTAAGCTATTCTGAGATGTTAAGCTCGATAAATAAATTGGCCAACGCCTTTAAAAAAGCGGGAATGGTTAAAGGCGATCGTATCATTTTGCTTCTGCCTAATCGACCGGAGTTCGTGTACGCATACTTTGCCGCGTTGAGGATTGGAGGGATTGCGGTAACATTGAATCCGGCCTCAACCGTTTACGAGCTCTCGCACTACTTCGCTGAATGCAAACCGTGCGCCGTGGCTTGCATGGGTGACCAACTGCCTAAGATTGAAAAGATCAAAGCTCACTATGAAGGGATTCGATCGTGTTTTGCGACTGAGCCGGCTGAAAATGTTATCACTTTTGCCCAGGTTGAATCGGATTATTCAGCAGAGTGCCCCATGGAGGATTTGGATCCCGATGATCCGGCAGTCATAATCTTTACGGCAGGGTTGCTCGGCAGATCCCTGGGGGCCACTCTGACACATAGCAACCTTGAATCACAATCGACCTTGCTTCGCGATGTTTGCAATGGATCACCCAATGATAGGGGCTTTGCTCTGATTCCATTGTTTCACGCTTTTGGCGCCGCCGTAAACATGCTCAATATTTTAAAGGTCGGCGGGACCATATATCTGGTCGAAAAGGTGGACTTTCCCAGAATAATCCCCTGGTTAAAGACTGCCGGCATCACCTTCTGCGGTCTCGTCCCTATGGTGTATTACGGTTTATTGTTTCATCCGTCCTGCAAGGACTTGGATTTATCGACATTGAAGATAAATATCAGCGGAGGCGCCGCTTTGTCAAAAATAATATACGATCAGTTTACAAGTCGATACAATATAGACATATATCAAGGTTACGGACTAACCGAAGCTTCGCCGGTGGTTTCCTGGAATAATATAAATATTCCCAATAAGCCGGTTACCGTGGGCAAACCGATTCCTGATGTTTTCGTGGAAGTGCATGATGAGCACGGCGCTGCTCTACCCGCCAATACTGAAGGAGAGGTTGTCGTAAAGGGCCCTAACGTCATGAGCGGCTATTTTGGCAGGCCGACCGAAACCGAGACCGTCATCAGGAATGGATGGCTCTATACGGGAGATATCGGTCGTTTAGATGAGGATGGTTATCTCGAACTTACGGGAATTAAAAAGGACTTGATCATTACCGCGGGTTTCAATGTGTATTGCCAGGAAGTTGAAGAAATCATAATTCGGCATCCACAGGTTGCGGATGTAGCATTAATTGGTGTTCCTGATCTGATGCGCGGCCAAGTGATAGAAAGCCTTGTTGTGCCGGAACCCGGTCAACAGCCTGAAGAGCGAGAAATAATTCGGTTTTGTAAAGAGTACCTGTCACGCTATAAATGTCCCCGCAAAGTGACGTTCGTTAAACATATCGTCAGAGATTCCCTTGGTAAACCATCTTCCTGGAGTTAATTTCCAGGATAGATTTAATTTGCCCACCAGACATAGGACGGAAGCCATTGCCTTTGAGCCGGACATTTCATAATCTTATCCGGCCCGAGGCATATCGGAACGCCCCCGAATACAGGCGGCGAGTCGAATGGCTGATGCTCCTCCGGCTTATAGTCACTACATTGGTCTTAGTGACAACCATTTTTTTTCACTTACGTGAATCCGGCGAGCTATTTGTCCACACTGTTATACCTTTATACGTGCTGATTGGGACAATCTTTGTCCTCAGCATTATATATGCCCTGGCCTTACCCCTGGTTCCCGACCTTTGGATCTTCTCATTTATCCAGGTCTTGATCGACGTACTCTACGCGACCGTTTTGATTCATTTTACCGGCGGCGCTTCCAGCGTATTTACCATTCTATATATCTTTCCTATTGTCACAGCCGGCATTTTGCACCTAAGGCGCGGGGCCATGATTGTCGCTTCTCTTGCGTGTTTGTGCTTTGGCATTCTTATAAATTTAGAATTTTACGGAGTTATTCCTCCCGCCGATTGGCCGTGGGTGAGCCCGTGGAGCAAGAATACCCCCGGTTACCTGCTCTGGGTTTTAATTGTTCACTTCACCTTTTTCTTCCTTCTCGCAATTTTGGCGAGTTCCTTATCTGAGCAGTTACAGCGGGCCAAAATCTCCCTGAATGTTACTAAAGGTCATTTCAAGAACTTGGCCGATCTTCACAGAAGCATAGTAACTTCTATTCCAAGCGGAATTATGACCGCCGACACATCCGGCAGAATTGGTTTTATCAATGAATCAGGCAGAGCATTGCTTCAGGTTTCAAGTGACAAGATCATTGGCGCACACCTGGATGAAGTTTTTCCGGTCACCCAAATTAGCGGCGATACTACAGGACGAATACGGGAAACATTTCGAACCACTAAGGATATTTGTGGTGAAATTAGAAGCTTTGAATTATCAGTAGCCGACTTACGCGGTTTGGACGCCATCTCCACTGGACGTCTGGTGATATTTCAAGATATCACGGAAATCCAAAAAATGGAGGATCGCGTTAAACTCAGCGAGAAGCAAGCGGCGTTTGTTCGTATAGCCGCAGGCATGGCTCATGAGATACGTAATCCTCTGGCTGCCTTGAGGGGCGCCACAGAGCTACTTACTCAGACGGGACACAGAGATTCCGGTGTAGACAAACGACTACTCGGCATTGTTATACGTGAAAGCGATCGGCTCAATA
The DNA here is from genome assembly GCA_038250835.1 of Desulfomonilales bacterium. GTDB lineage: Bacteria > Desulfobacterota > Desulfomonilia > Desulfomonilales > Desulfomonilaceae > JBBSBY01. The sequence continues at coordinate 37,480 of JBBSBY010000006.1, forward strand.
ATTTGCTGGGGGATTTTCTACTCACCGTTGGTGTTCGTCAAGGATTAAAATCAATATTGATGCTGAACGATCTTGTTGAAGACACGTTAATACTGTTTTCACAGGAGCCGACTGCCGGCAGGATTAAAATTGAAACTCGACTGAGCAAAGGGATTCAGGTTGAAGGCGATGCGCCGAAGCTCAAGCAGGCTTTGTGGAATTTATTAAACAACGCTTTAGAAGCGGATTCAGGAGTTGGCGTAATAAGAGTTACGCTGGAAAGTGATTCGAAGTCGGAATCGGCTATTTTAAAGGTTCAGGATTTTGGGCTGGGGGTAGACGCGGCAATCAAAGAGTGGATTTTCGAGCCTTTTACCACGACTAAAGAAAAGGGGACGGGGCTGGGCCTCGCATTGGCGCTTAGTATAGTAGAAGCTCATAATGGCGCTTTAGAGATGGACAGCACACCCGGCGCCGGGACGACATTTTCAATCAGGTTACCTCTGTCTCCGACCGAGACGGCAAGGAGATAATATGGGCGAACGCATACTCGTGGTGGATGACGAACCTAGTATGCTGGAATTTTTGGAGATAATGCTTAGCGAGGATGGGTACGAGGTAAGCGCCGGCGCCACCGGAGAACAGGGCCTGAAGCTGTACAAGTCTTGTGAACCGCACCTGGTGCTCACAGATGTGAAAATGCCCGGTATGAGCGGTTTAGACCTAATCCGGGAGATCAGGGCGATTGATCCGGCCACTCCCATTATCGCAATAACCGCGTACGCTTCTGCAGACGATGCGCTTCGGGCCGTCCGGGAAGGCGCATACGATTACCTCTCCAAACCCTTCCAAATTGATGATTTGAGAATTGTGATTCGCAATGCGCTTGAGACTCGCCGTTTACGCAAGGAAAATTTAGAACTCAAAACATCAAAAGAAAACAAACGGAAGTTGGGTGGGATAGTCGGCAAGTCCCCCCAGATGCTCGATATTTATAATCTGATTACTCAGATAGCGCCGTCTAAGGCCGGCGTGCTGCTCCTGGGCGAATCCGGCACCGGAAAAGAGCTCATAGCAAAGGCCGTTCATTACAACTCGCCTCGAGCGAACAAGCCGTTCATAACCGTAAATTGCTCGGCAATACCTGAAACTTTACTTGAATCGGAGATGTTCGGCCATGCCAAGGGCTCCTTCACAGGGGCTATTAACCATAAACCTGGTCTTGTGGAAGCGGCTCATTCAGGGACATTGTTCTTGGATGAGATTGGCGAGATCCCCCTGTCGGTTCAGGCAAAAATCCTACGTTTTCTACAGGAGAGAGAATTCAGAAGGGTAGGCGACAACGAGGACCGTAAGGTCGATGTTCGGGTTATTGCGGCTACCAACAAACGACTTGAGCAGGAAATGGAAAATGGCGCTTTCCGTGAGGATTTATACTATAGGTTGAATGTTATTCGTATAAAGGTGCCCCCACTTCGCGAACGTGAAGAGGATGTACCTGTACTAATAGATCATTTTCTCCGGAGATTCAGTAAGGAGCAGGGCAAGAAGATCTTAAAGGTTTCATCCCTCGCTATGAGAGTCCTTTGCAATTACGGATATCCTGGAAATGTTAGAGAACTTGAAAATATAATAGAACGGTGTGTAACTCTTGAACAATCCGATCAAATTACGGCCGAAAATTTGCCGCCAAAGCTGACTGAACGGTGCGTTGCCGTAGCGCCGGGAGAATTTGACGTGCCGTCGGACGGTTTAGATCTGAACAGGACCTTGGAGAACATAGAGAGAAAGCTCATTATGAGAGCGCTTGAGATGACGGGTGGAAACAGAGCCAGAGCTTCAAGGTTGCTGGGAATAAGCTTTCGGTCCCTTAGATACAGATTGGTTAAACTGGGTATGGAAGCTGAAGGATCCGACACATAGGCGCCACGGGCGCTTGTGTTGTGTTTCCCCAAAGCAATGGTAGGTTGGTATATTTGCGTGCCGACACGAAAAAAAGGATCATGCCTACGCACAATCCCATTGTTCCCGAGTCTCTGAATGAACTGACTAAGCTCTATCCTTCCAAAATGGAACGCAATTCTTTAAGTTCTTTTTTAATCTCAAGGAGAATTTCACGATAATCGGCATGTTCCATTGAAGGAGTATTAGCGTCTTTTAAAGTCATCGAATCCGACGATTCCGATTCATCTTTGTCTTTAGCAGTCCTGGCGGGTCGTCGGTTCGCCCTCTTTTCGGCTGATGATTGTTTTTTCATTTCCTGAAGCCGCTTTTTAGCTCCGGCAATGGTAAACTTTTCATCATAAAGAAGATGTTTAATTTCGAGCAGAAGCTCCAGGTCTTTTTTGTGGTACAGACGCTGACGCGCTCGAGTCCGTGTGGGCTTAAGGATCTTGAATTCCGACTCCCAGTACCTAAGGACATATGGCTCAACGTCCAAGATTTCGCTGACTTCACCGATTTTGAAGTACTGTTTCTCGGGAATTGCGATAGTCATAATTCGACCACCCCTCAAATAATGAGAATCCACGCCGGTGAGCGCCAAGACCAAGAGCAGCCGCCATCAATCCACAAAGGGAATTGAGAATACCTTCATTCTCGTGTGGATGCGCCGAATTGCGTAGACAACGCTTCCAAAATATGAGAATGAATTTCTTGGACTTCCTCATCGGTTAGAGTCCGATTTTCGGACTGATACCGAATCCGAAACGCCATGCTTTGACGGCCCTTCGGTATCGATTCTCCTCGATATAAATCGAATAAGTTCACGGAACTTATAATATCACGGCCCAAGTGTGAAATCAAGCGCTTAATCATAGCCCCTGAAACTTTTTCTTCAACGATGATTGATAAATCCCTTTCTATATAGGGGTAGCGCGGGATCGCCCGGAAAACTCTTTCCCCATGCGCTTTAGCGAATATTGGCTCCAGCATTACCTCACAAATATAAACAGCCTGATCCAGCTCATGACGACGAGCATTGATTGGAGATAACTCTCCTAAGTAGCCAATATTACGGTCATTTACCCACACATCAGCCGATTTGCCAGGATGTAGAAAAGCCTTTTCCGACGGAACGTATTCCACATCGAGAATGTCAAAACCTTCAAGCAAAGTTTCAAGCGCGCCCTTAGCATCATAGAAATCTATTAACTCGTCTTTAGGTAAATTCCAAAGAAATGGATTTCTGGACCCCACAGCCAAAAAACTCAGTTTTAAGTCTTCCTGAGGTAAATCAGCGCCGTTAATGGGTGTAAAGGTGCGACCAATTTCATAAAGCTTCAGATTGTCGTTTCTGAAATTTGCGTTTCTTTTCATTACCGTCAATAAACCGGGAACCAAAGACGAACGCATGACTACTGCGTCTTCGGATAAAGGATTCATTAGGGCGAAACCTTCACTGCTCGATAAGTCAAACTCCCTGAAAGCCTCACTTGATATAAAGGACATGGTGATGATTTCGGTAAAACCTGAGGTATCCATCAGCTCTGCGGATTTTCTCACCATATCGTGGCGCTGACGCGTGTGATCCGGCGCCGTGTTAAGCTTCGGCATAGTCACGGAGATATTTTGAATTCCCATCATGCGGGCAACTTCTTCCGCCATATCAACTTCACGATCCAGGTCCCAACGCCACGAAGGCGGAGAGCACATAATCGCGTCCTCCGGCCTGGATTGTTCGGTGTCGATATTCAGTCTCTCTAAGAGGCCTGCAATCTCGGCAGTTTCCAGCTTGGTTCCGAGCAGAGTGTTCACCTTATGGCTTCTCACCGAGACCGGTTTACGCACTATCGGCGACGGGTAGCTGTCGGCAACACCTCTCGCTATGGCGCCTCGTGCATATTTCTGCATTAAAAAGGCGCACCTTGACGCGGCCCAGAGCGATCCCTCGGGATCAACTCCACGCTCGAAACGATATGAGGCTTCCGTCGACAATCCCAAACTCTTAGAGGTTCGGCGTATACCGAAAGGCTCAAAACAGGCGCTTTCGATTAGCACATTTTGCGTAGAATCATTGATCTCGGAGTTTGCGCCTCCCATAATGCCGGCCAGCGCCACTGATCTGCGACCGTCCATAATCATTAAAGAGTCGTTTGGCAGGGTTCGTTCAATTCCGTCCAAGGTTGTAAACAAGTCGCCGGGACGACTTCGTTTAACGACTATCTTCTGATCCTCGAGAAGTTCGTAATCAAAAGCGTGCAGAGGTTGTCCGCATTCCAGGAGCACCAGATTGGTAACATCAACTACATTTGATATGGGACGAACTCCGGCCCTCAAAAGTTTTATTCGCGCTTCAAGGCTGGATTTGCCCAGCGAGACGCCCTCCACAAGTCTTGCGACATATCTGAGGCACAGATCCGGATCAGGCAGTTCTATACGGATCTTATGATTTATGTCGGTATTCGACTCGTGAATTTGAAACACAGGTTTTTTCCATTCAATATCGAGCAAAGCGGCTACTTCACGCGCTACCCCAAGAATGGATAAGCAGTCACCTCGGTTCGGTGTCACGGATGTTTCAAGGATGTAATCTTCGAGATAGGGCAGGGCGCTTGAAAGGGGTTTTCCCAGCGGGAGGTCTTCGTCAAAAACCAAAATACCCGATTCATCATCTCCGATGGACAATTCTTTTTCGGAACAAAGCATCCCCGGAGACGGGATGCCCTTGATTTGTCTTTCTTCAATGCTTATACCCGAGGGCAGCTTGACTCCTAAGCCCGCAAAGGCCGTGATTTGTCCGGGAGCGACATTGGGAGCTCCGCACACCACCGACACTTTGCGGTCGCCTAAATCAATCTTGGTGACGTGCAGTTTTGCGTCATGAGGGTGGGCGGTGACTTCCACAATTTTGGCGATCTGAATCTGAGATAGTGTTTTGCCGAGGTGTGTTATGGCCTCAACTTCCATACCGCCCATAGTGAGAATATCGGCAATCCCTTCCGCATTTTTGTCCGTATCAACAAACTCTTTCAGCCAATTTAAGCTGACGAGCATTTTGCACCTCGTAAAACGTGTTATCTACTTGATTAGCGTCCCAATAGGAGACAGAATTAGACTGCAACGTATAGGGTTTCTCGAAGTTCTGTCGGGATCGCTCCACTTTCGTCCTCCGGCGTATGCCCCAGATCTCCTGCATGCCGGCTTGGGCCACGAATCAGTCCGGGGAAGGCGTCGGTATGGCGTTGTTAAATAAAATCACCGATTATAGTTGAAATCATCGCGGGTCGTCCAAGAAATTGATCATGTCAATTCATGATTAGTTTAGAGATCCACGATAATCTCAAATAAAGAATGAATTTAATCGAAGAATGAATTGCCTCAGTCGTCCCGTTTGTTTGGAATTCCGGCATTCCCGGGGCGCTGATCAAATTAGATTCAATTATCGGGTTATCCCGCCAAGGCTCAGAATTGTTCTAAGAATCTCACGTCGTTCTCGTAAAACGCTCTGATGTCGGGAATGCCGTATTTGAGCATGGCTACGCGTTCTATGCCCAACCCAAAGGCAAAACCCGTGTAAACTTCAGGATCATAATTGACAAATTTGTAAAGCTCAGGATCAACCATTCCGGCGCCTAGAATCTCCAGCCAACCTGTAAAAGAACATGTGCGACAGCCCGATCCACCGCAGATAACGCATTGAATGTCCACTTCAGCCGAAGGCTCCGTAAACGGGAAGAAGCTCGGTCTGAATCTCAACTTCAACTTGTCGCCGAAATACTCGTTTGCAAACGCCGTCAGCACTCCCTTGAGATCCGCGAAAGAAACGCCTTGGTCAACCCACAAGCCTTCCACTTGCATGAACATTGGAGAGTGCGTTATGTCCGCGTCCCTTCTGTACACCTTACCCGGACAAATAACATGAACGGGAGGCTTCTGTTTCTCCATGGTCCTTATCTGAACAGGCGATGTGTGGGTGCGCAGAACCACGTTTTCAGAAAAGTAGAAAGTATCTTGCATGTCGCGAGCCGGATGACCCCGGGGCAAATTAAGAGCCTCAAAATTGTAATAGTCCAGCTCCACTTCAGGGCCTTCCGCCAACTGAAACCCCAAGCCTCTGAAAACTTCAATGATGTCGTCCGTGACCCTGTTGAGGATGTGCATTCTACCGCTAATTGAGCGTCTACCAGGAAGTGTTATATTCACAAATTCCGATGAAATCTTGGCGAGTTCAATTTTTTCCATCAGATTCACAGCCGCCGCGTCGAATTGTTCTTCGAGGTCCGCTTTTATGACATTTGCCAGTTGGCCTACTTCCGCTCGCGATTCGGCCGGTAAATCTTTCAACCCTCGCAGAATAGCGGTAAGCCGGCCTTTCCGTCCCAACACTCGGACTCTGGCGTTTGCGAGATCTTTTTCATCTAGTATTCCGGCTATTGTTTCTATTGCGGTTTGTTTCAGCTCTTGAAGCTGGTCTTTCATTAGTGCCTCAGTATTAACGACTCTGGTATTCTGACAAAGAGTGCGAGCACGCGAAAAAAGCGGCCCATGGGACCGCAAAAATCGTCTGCCGGCGCTTTGTATGGAAGCGATTAAGCAGTGGCCAGTGCGCCTTTCGCTCGTTCGACAATAGCCGTGAATGCAGCGGGATCGGTGACCGCCAAATCGGCAAGAATTTTCCTGTCCAGCGTTATTTCGGCCTTTCTCAAACCATCAATGAGCCGATTGTACGGCAGGCCGTTTAATCGTGATCCGGCGCTGATCCTGGTGATCCAGAGTCTCCTGAAATCCCTTTTCCGGACCCTTCTGTCACGATATGCGTAACACCATGCTCTTTCTACCGTTTCCCTAGCCTGCTTGTATGTTCTGCTTCTACCACCTACAAAACCACTGGCGGCTTTCAGTATTTTTTTCTTTCTAGCCCTACTTGCGGGGCCGCTTCGCGCTCTCGGCATGATTAACTCCTTGAACTATCCATAAGGAAGAAGTTTTTTGATCTGCTTGACGTCTCTCGGATCTATGTAAGCTATATCCCTGAGATTTCTTTTTCTTTTGGTGGACTTGCATGTAAGGATATGGCTGTGATAGGCCTTCTTCCTTTTTATTTTACCGCTTTTGAGAATAGTGAAGCGTTTTGCGGCGCCGCGATTCGATTTAAGCTTATAACTCATAACAAGGTTCTCCCGGCCTGAGAGGCGCTCCTCCCACGGCGAACAATATTAAACTTCTATTTATAACCAACTCCGTCGCATATATCAAGACCTTTTGCTTGCACATATTATTAATCCATTTCGAATCTAATTACATAATTCTCGATGGAAGATACCCTCCCTAACCCTCTCTCAGTTTTGAGGGGCTCAGAAGGGGCTCGGAACATTACCAATTTTGCCGCGTAACTGTATCGAGTTATTTAAAAACGCTCAACTGACGCAGTTTAATCTCCTTTTCAGGACCGGCGGGGGTATAACGCACGTATCGAGCGGGAATTTCTTCAAACGCGTAAAACTCATATCCGGGCCATTGATCGTAATTATCCGTTACCGTCTCTTCCTTCTTGATCCATGGCGTCCATTCCTTGCCGTCTTCCGATACATCTACGCGCCAACCTTTGGGAACGGAGGCTTTGTCGCCCCACACAATGCGAAGCCTGGATATATGCGTCACATAACCAAAATCCAGTGTTACATTCGAGGGAGATGATTCGTTCGAGGCTACTTCAAGAGTATCCTTCCCAGGATACCCTTGAAGAATCTGCGTGTCTCCACCATGAGGCGCCCCGTTTACTAAAATCTGCGATTTGGCCGCGTAATCTTTGAAATACTCATCATAGGGAGTAGTCAAAGCGTCAGACGGACCGAGAGGCAAATTGAATATCTGTGTCTTCACCTGGTTGGCGAGCTTCTTTGCCAATATGTAATTTGCGCCGTTAGTCAAGTGGCACCAGTCCGTGAAGACCCACTCAGTGACGTTGTCATAGATGTCTGTGAGATCGAGCACTTCAAAATTGATTTCATTGCCGCGGTCTTTGACGGTTTTGACGAACTTGTTGTAAGTTTCCGCCGCGTCATAAAATCCGATTTTACGCATGCCCGTAATGCTTTCTATCTTCTGTTCCATTGGAGTGCGCTGCTTTTTGGAATTTCTGAACATGGGCTGCAAAGCGAATACGTGGGGCACTCCGTCAACTTCCAATGTCTTGTGATAAATTGCCATTACGTCGGCGACTTGTTTTATGTTCTTATTTCTGTACTCGATCATTTCAGGGGTGGCGTCCTGGGCGTGGGCGGCAAAGCCTCGATTTTCCATTAAAATGCCCGGCCCTTCGCCTTCCTTCATAGCAAGCCATGTGAACAAATAGGTATTGCGCTTCAACCATAGGGTCACGTAGTTCATTAGACCTTTGCGGCTCATATCAAGCACTTCGGAAACTACTTCAAAGTACGGCCCTTCAGTAAAGTAGTTCCAGTCTTTCAACGGCCTTGCCACGGTATGCACCTCGTTTGCCCCATCAAGCGCAACAACTGCGTCCGGTTTAAAAAGCCTCAATTTGGCCAAGTAGCGCATTAAGGAATTCTGATATACGTACCCCGGCACGCCTGCGTTAACAACTCGAATGTTCTTATTCCCGATCTTTTTCCTAATCCTAGGATCAGCGTTAAGTATTTTCTCCATTAGGTGGGGAATGGTCCAACGAAAAGTGACTTCATAGTAGTCTGCTACCGCGTCGGCAGGCGGCACAGGGCCGCGCCCATAAACCACCGATCCGCCCGTAACCAAAATCCTAAACTCGTCCGCAGGTTTGTCCTCAGGGACATCCTTGAAATCTTTGAAGCTTTCCTCGTTGATGTACTCGGGGGAATTACCCAATTTGGTGTTTCGCACTGCGGCAAAACCCGGAGTAGGCTCATAGCCGTACTGAGGCGCCACTTTTTGTGAACTTTGGCGAGCCAGATCTAAATTCTTGCCTTTGTAGGCCTCACCAAGAGGAGATGATTTGATTTTAAGGTAGGCGTAATATTCTATTGCGGCGAATACTCCCGCCACCATAAGCAAAAGAAAGCATATATAGAGAACCGTAAAAACAATCCGGGTTGCTTTACGTGATTTCCCCTTTTTCTGTGATTTGGGAGATTTATCTTCTATATTCTCGTTGTTTAGTCGTTTTTTCTGTTCGGTTCCATTTTCAGGAACTGGCGAGTCGGCCATCTATTCCTCCGAGTAAGCGGACAATTTGAGTTGTGGTATGAGCGCTTTTTCAAGCGGCCGGTTAATATGTCGTATTGCGGCTCTATTTTGAGCAATCCACAGGATTTAATCAATCGATCATGTGAACGACCGCTTACGTCCGATCGCGAAAAATATGTGAGCTCCGTTGAATTAAAAAAACGCTGTGTTGATCCACACACTGCTAAAATCGCCGGCGAATCTTCTCCGCTCCGTAAACCTGTTGTTTACCAGTTATTTAGATGACAGTCCAGTCCATTTCAAATTTTAGAGACTTATTCTGTTGAAACGCTTACGGAATCCGACATCCATTTATTTTTGCGGTAGGCAAAAGTGATCTTCTGATGTTGATATCTACTTTGAGAGGGGTTCGAAAATGTGGCGGCTGCGATTTCTCATAAATGTTCTATTAATCAGCAAGTTCTTTGTCTGAAAACTTGCCGAAATCTCGGTCGCCCCAAATGCAAATACTGACCAATGTTCCGTCAAATGAACTTGCGTCACGAGGATCGTTCTGTTACAAAGTGGTTAATAAACTTGATGCATGTCTTTAATAATCTCACTATGACACACATAATCTACGGCTGGATATAGGCTTATTTCGGTATGCTGAACTGATTGCAATATGATCAAGTACAACGCGAATTTAGTTCAATGCCAAATTAGCTTAATTTTGTTTAGATTTACATTCCCATATAAACAGGTAATCACACTTGTGATGGTAAATTAGTCTCAAGGAGCTTCACATGAGCGACGAATATGATGTTGAACTAAGCGAAGAGCATATCATGCTCCGGGAAATGGCCCGAAAATTTGCGGATAAAGAAATCGCGCCGGATGTAGAAAAAGACGAAAATGAGCATCGATTCCAGAGAGAACTCGTGGATCAAATGGGTGAGCTTGGATTTTTCGGTTGTCCCGTTCCCGAAGAATATGGCGGCAATGCTATGGGGTATCTCGCCCATGCGATAGTTTGTGAGGAGATTGGGAGAGTATCGGGATCATTACGCGTCGCCTTTAACATGCAGACTATGGGCACGAGTTTATCCGTCCTAAAGTGGGGAAGCGAAGAACTTAAGAAAAAGTACATTCCGGAGCTTGTCTCAGCTAAAATACTCGGTTGTTTCGGCATTACGGAACCTGACGCCGGGTCTGATACTGCCGCCATGACCACAGTTGCCGTTAAAGACGGCAATGAATACGTCCTTAACGGACGTAAGATGTGGATTACCTGGTGCACCGTGGCTGATATGGCGGTAATTTTCGCCATGACCGACAAAAAATCTAAGCACAGAGGCATGAGCGCTTTTGTCATGGATATGGATTCTCACGGCGTTGAGACTAAGGCAATAAAAGAAAAGCTCGGGATCTGGGCGTGCCCAACGGGCGAAATAATAATGGAAGACGTCCGAATACCCGCTAAGAATCTCCTGGGTCAGGAAGGTAAGGGATTTGGCTATTTAATGCAGGAGCTTATATCAACCCGTTTGTCGGCCGCGGCAGGCGCCGTGGGGTCGTGTCAGGCGGCTCTCGATGAATCCGTAAAATACGCCAACGAACGAAATCAGTTTGGTCAGCCGATTGCGCAATTCCAAATGGTTCAAGAAGTTATCGCTCGTATGGTCGCCGAGACAGAAGCGGCTCGAGCCCTCGTGTGGAGATGCGCCATACAAAAAGACCGCGGCATGGTCTCCAATATGCGGGAAACCGTCCTCGCCAAATATTACGCAAGTAAGGCGGCCGACGAAGTCCCCAATCTCGCTCTTGAAGTCCTTAGCGCCTACGGCTATTCAAATGAGTATCCCATTGCGCGTATTTTGCGAGACGGCAAAGTCTACAAGATTCTTGAGGGCGCAACCAACATCATGAAGATGATTTTGGCACAGGACGCCCTCGGCATTAAAAAAGCCAACAGATAGAACTTCATAATGACTTAGGCTCTGCGGCGCCGGCTCGCAGAGCCTTTTCATTTCTTTGGATACAATGGGTAATAACTCTCGGAAGTTTCCACGAACTCGGAACATCCTCATGATCTTTTCTTTTTCAATTGTTAAACAATCCTCCGAATGCACAGCAAGACTGGGCGCCTTGTCTCTGCGGGGCATTGATATTCCCACACCGGCTTTCATGCCGGTCGGCACCAAAGGAGCCGTAAAGACATTATCGCCTCACGAATTATGGGATATGGGCTACAGACTGATTTTATCCAATGCCTATCATCTCTATTTAAGACCGGGACATCGATTAATTGATTCATTTTCAGGTCTGCACAAGTTCATGAATTGGCCTGGGGCCATTTTGACTGACAGCGGCGGCTTTCAGGTTTTTAGCTTGGCCAAACTGAGGAAGGTTACGGAAGAGGGGGTACTGTTCCAATCTCACATAGACGGATCGAGTCACATGTTCACTCCTGAGCTCTGCATGGAAGTTCAAGAGTCCATCGGCTCAGATATTATTATGTGTCTTGACGATGTGATCGGCTATCCGAACACTCCTGAACAAGCCATGGCGGCGCTGGAGCGCACCTCTCGTTGGGCTCGGCGATGCGTTAAGGCCAAAAAAAAAGTTGACCCTGCTTTGTTCGGCATAGTACAAGGGTCGATGTTTCCGGACCTGCGGAAACTCAGCGTGGAAAGTCTGACCTCGCTGCCTCTTGATGGTTTCGCCATTGGCGGCCTTAGTGTAGGGGAACCACACGAGTTGATGGTCGAGATGATTGACTTTACGGCGCCTTTGCTGCCCGAGCGGTCTCCACGGTATCTAATGGGGGTAGGGAAGCCTCAGGATATAATTGCCGGCGCGTTAAGGGGAATCGATCTCTTTGATTGCGTTTTGCCGACACGCAACGCCAGAAACGGCACGCTGTTCACGTCTACGGGGTCATTAAATATTCGGAATTCCCGATTCAGAAGCGAATCCGGTCCGGTTGATCCGCAATGTAGATGTGACCTTTGCTCCAACTATTCAAGGGCTTATCTCAGGCATTTATTCCTGGAGAAAGAGATATTCGGTTTGCGTCTGGCAACCATACATAATCTGGTTTTTTACTTTCAAATGATGGAGAATATCCGCTCAGCAATTCAAGAAGACCGACTTACATCCTTCGCTAACGACTTCGCGGCAGGACTGGAGGAAAACGATGATTGATACGGCTTATGCATTGGCGGCCCCCGGCGGCGGCCAAGCCGGTGGAGATATGGGAACTTTGGTGAGCCTTTTGCCTATGCTTTTGATTTTCGGCGTGTTCTACTTTCTCCTTATTCGGCCTCAGCAGAAAAAAGCAAAAGAGCACAGGCAAATGCTTGAGAGTCTTAAAAAAGGAGATTCCGTGATTACCCAGGGCGGCATTTTTGGTAAAGTTGTTTCCATATCTGATCAAATTGTGGTCTTGGAAATAGCGGATAAGGTGCGTATCCGCGTTTCGCGCGCGCACGTCGCCGGTATTGCCCCGATTCTTTCAGACCAGCAGAGCGCCTGAGGAGTTATAAATGATCCAAAGTCTTCAATGGCGTATTGCCATTATAGCGCTAGTTCTTGCGGCGAGTTTGTTTTTTGTTTATCCATCAATTGGTCCGGTACCCGAATTTTGGGCCAAACACCTGCCCAATAATCCGGTGCGATTGGGATTGGACCTTCAAGGCGGACTTTACCTTGTGCTGGAAGTCCAATCCGAAATGGCCGTCGAAGCTGTGGTTGATAAGACCATTTCTGAAACTTCGTCTTTAATGAAAGATGAAAAGGTCAGATATAGCGACATTTTGAGGACCTCCGCCAGCGGCATGACGGTATATTTGAAGGATGCAGAGCAGGCTCAACTATTCGATGAAAAGGTCTTGGATAAACTGAATAATTTCAAGAAAGTTTCCTCTGAGCCGACCGAGAAAGGATACGCGGTCCAGCTACAGCTTGATCAGCGTGAAATAGAAAGCATTAAACAAAGAGCCGTACGCCAGGCTGTGGATACTATTCGTAATAGGGTAGACGCTTTCGGTGTCGCTGAACCTGACGTCGTTATGCAGGGCAATGATCGAATTGTGGTTCAATTGCCCGGTTTGAAAGAGGATATAAATAGAGCCATTGATATCATCAGAAAGACCGCTCGACTTGAATTCAAGCTGGTCGACGAAAAAGGTGATCTCAACGCCGCAGTGAACGGCGATGTTCCCCAGGGTGATGAGGTCCTTTACAAAGTGGATCGTAACCCGCGGTCCGGAGTTGTCAGCAGGACACCATATCTTCTTAAAAAACAAATATTAATGACCGGCGATGATATTGTGGACGCGCGAATTCAACCGGATAATACCGGTCGCATGATTATTGCCATGGAATTCAACCGAACCGGAGCGCGCCAATTCGAACGAATTACCGGTGAGCACGTAAGGGAGCGTCTTGCGATCGTTCTCGATAACAGAATTTATTCCGCGCCTGTAATTAAAGATCGAATCTCCGGAGGTTCGGCCATTATTGAGGGAATGTTTACCCCCGAAGAAGCCCACGACCTGGCCTTAGTTCTAAGGGCAGGCTCTTTACCCGCGCCGGTTAAAATTCTGGAAAACCGAACTGTAGGCCCTTCTTTAGGTGAAGATTCCATAAGAATGGGACGTAACGCAATTCTCCTCGGAATGGGAATGATAATCACTTGCATGATTATCTACTATAAGGCCGCCGGTATTGTGGCTACGGTCGCTATACTCTTCAACTTGCTGCTGATCTTCGCAATTATGGTTTCCCCCGCTTTGCGGGCTACTCTGACTTTGCCGGGATTGGCTGGGGTGGCGCTCACCATCGGTATATCCGTTGACGCTAGTATTCTCATCTTTGAGCGCATCAGAGAAGAGCTTAGGCTGGGCAAATCCGCCCGAGTTGCGGTTGAAAATGGTTATACCAAAGCCTTTTCGACAATCTTTGACTCAAATTTGTGCACAATCCTGTCGAGCTTGCCTTTAATTCAGTTCGGCACCGGCCCTATAAAAGGTTTTGCCGTGACTTTGGTTATAGGTTTATTAGTTTCCATGTTCACCGCGCTTTTTGTGACCAGAACAATTTTTGAATACGCTTTCCAGGTAATGAAAATCAAGAAGATCAGCATCTGATCTCCGAAAGGGTAATAACATTCTCTTGATTCCAGCCCGGGTAAGTGAGCCGGGCATATTCATTTCATATTAAGGATTTAGAAGTGGAACTAATTAAGCCGAATACCAATATCAATTTTCTCGGTAATCGCCGTTATGCTTACATATTTAGCGCCGTTATGATTTTTTTATCCCTTTTGTCAATTCCAATAAAGGGGTTTATCAATCTCGGCATTGATTTCACGGGCGGCGTTTCCGTACAAATGAAGTTCAATAAACCGGTTGACACGGAACAACTCAGAGAAGCTCTTAAGCCCATTAGTCAGAACATATCCGTGCAGAAGTTTGCAACCGGCCCCGGAGCTGAATCCGAGGAAGAATTTATAGTCAGGATGGACATTAATGAAGAAGGGACCGATAAGCTTCAGCAGAGTATCACTCAGCTAATCGAGGCTACCACGGGTAAGGGTACGGTTGAAATCCGTAACCTGGAGATGGTTGGTCCTAAAGTTGGAAAAGATTTACGGATGCATGCTATCTGGGCAACTGTTATCGCCCTTGGCTTGCTGCTGATTTACATGGCCTTCAGATTTACGTTTGTCATGGGTCTCGGAGCCATCCTTTGTCTTATCCATGATATGACCATTATGTATGGTTTTTTCGTATGGACCGGCAAGGAATTTAATCTTACTATTTTAGCCGCCATGCTTACGACAATTGGTTATGATCTTAACGACACAATAGTTGTATGTGATAGAATTCGCGAGAACCTAAAGACGATGCGAAAGCAGCCCCTTATCGAAGTGTTCAACTCATCCATCAATCAAACGTTATCAAGGACACTACTGACTTCCGGTTTTACACTACTTGTCGTTATTGCGCTGCTGGTTGTGGGCAGCAGCGTTTTGAGAGATTTCGCTTGGGCGCTGTTGATTGGTATTGTTTTCGGCACGTATTCGTCCATATTCGTAGCCTCACCGTTGGTGCTTGAACTTGACCGTATATTCCCGGTACGTAAATCATGATTGGAGAGCCTACGAACGGTTTATGAACGGAGCGGTTGCGCACGCGGATGAACATCTGAACGGATTGTGTCAATCACCGGCGCGTCAACAATTGTATTGTTTTTTAAAATCCCGCAAATTTGCGGGATTTTCGTTTGATCTGAAGTGCTGTAGCTTAGGATAAGTGGTAGACGCATGAGTTTAATTGAATATTAAAGCAAAAAATCCGGTATTAGGAATATGAAGTCGATTTCAGGACATAATGAGATTTTGAAGCTGTTAGGCCAAACCATACAAAACGGGAAGCCTGCCCATGCTTACATGTTCGTAGGTCCGGAGGGCGTGGGCAAAAAACTTGTGGGATTGAGGTTTGCCGCAATGCTAAATTGCCCTGAGCAAAACGGAGATAGCGAATGTTCTTGTCCTGTATGTGAAAGGGTAATTGCCGGCAAGCATCCGGATATAATTATCGCAAAGCCTGAGCGGAATAGCATTCGCATTGATAAAATAAGGGAATTGCAAAGCGTTTTTAAGTACGCTCCAGTCGAAGGTCTTTCGCGCGTCGCCATAATTGATGACGCTCACATGCTTAACCGGTCCGCCCAAAACGCTCTGCTTAAAGTCCTGGAAGAACCTCCACCCGGTCGAGTATTATTACTCGTAACATCCAAACCGGGCGCCATGGCGCCGACGATCAGGTCCAGGTGCAGGAAGATCCGATTTTCTCCATTTAAGCTTGATGATTTAGCCAAAATGCTTGAAGCTGAAGGAGCGTCTGCGATTGATGCCCGCGTTGCCGCCGCGTTGTCCGGTGGAAGCTTATCCAAGTCGACAGAAATGCTAAAGTCAGATTCAATAGCGATTCGGGCAACAGCAATTACTTTCTTTTCCAATCCATTGGGTCGACGATTTTCAGGAGTTTTAGAAGTAGCCGCAGAGATGTCTTCAGACGTCAATAGGGCCCAGTCCTTTTTGGACATATCTAAATCATGGGTAAGGGACGTAATTATCGACAAAATCGGAAATGATGATACAATTCATGATGATTTTTCAGAAGAAATCCATCGGCTTTCAGCTCAGTTATCCATCGAACAGTTAATGCGAGCGTATGAAGAGTTGATTAAAGCTTCAGAACTTATACAGGCTGAATTTCACGTGAACAGAAATCTCATATTCGATGTAATGCTTCTTAATATTGCCCGAAACTTTGCCGGCCCTCAACTCGGAAGGCGAAATATGCCGGGTGGGGAGTCCTCATGAGTGATGATCGAACTAAAAATAGTTCCTATTTGCCGCGTAGTTGGGGCGCGATAAAGGCCGCACGCCATTCCGAACCAACCGGCAAAAGCAACCCCGAAAAGGCCGGCGCCTCTTCCGAAAGCTTTAAACAAAAAGATGCCGCTATCCCTGATCAGAAGCCGGAAATGCCTCCTCCACCAAAAGAGGGTATTACTTCGGCCTGCGAACCTGAAATTGATGATCAAAAAGCCGGCGATTCGATTGCGCAATCCACTTCCGAGGACCTGCCCTCTCCTAATAAGACGCTGTTCCGACTGGTTGGAATAAGATTCGGCTATGCCTGTAAAATTTACAATTTTGACGCGGGTGATATGGATTTAACCGCGGATGATTGGGTTGTCGTCAAAACCGAAAAAGGTATGGGTTTGGGGCAAGTAGCGCTGCCGCCGTTCCATAAAGAATTGGACCCTTGCCAAATCGAAGGGCTTCGTAAAGTACTTCGTAAATCGACCAAAGCAGATTTCGATCAAAATGATCGATGCAAGCAAAAGGAAGTTGAGTCGCGGCTTTATTGTTT
Source organism: Desulfomonilales bacterium (assembly GCA_038250835.1). Classification (GTDB taxonomy): domain Bacteria; phylum Desulfobacterota; class Desulfomonilia; order Desulfomonilales; family Desulfomonilaceae; genus JBBSBY01. Next base: position 54,513 of record JBBSBY010000006.1, read on the forward strand.
AGAATGCATCGCGGTTTTAGACTTGCCGATGAAATTGATCGCTGTTGAGTGCTTCTTCGACGGCTCTAAATATGTATTTTATTTCACGGCGGAAGGTAGAGTTGACTTCCGTGAATTGGTTAAGCGGCTCGTCGCTCGCTTCCCTGTCCGCATAGAAATGCGTCAGATCGGCGTTAGACATGAATCAAAAATGACTGGTGGTTTGGCTTGTTGTGGGCAAGAACTATGCTGCTCGCGATTTTTGACCGATTTTCGGCCCGTATCCGTCAAAATGGCGAAAAACCAGAATTTGTCACTCAATCCCACCAAAATCTCAGGAGTCTGCGGCAGACTAATGTGTTGCCTGGGATACGAACATGATACTTATGAAGCGTTCAAAAAAGGGTTACCAAGGATAGGCAAAGCAATAACAACCACTAAGGGAGATGGAGTTGTTGTTAAACATAATCCACTCGCTGAAACGGTTTCCATAAGACTTGATGAGGAAACCATAGTGGAATGGACTAAAGAGAATCTTATCCGAGACCTTGAAATTGTCGGGAAAACTTCCGGCAAAAAGATGGATTTAGATCAGGATGAGGATGAACCGACTGATTACGACGAACAGTTGGAACGGTTGAGCTAAAGCAGGCCATATTTTAAATATTCATTCCCACCAATCCGGAGGTTCACTGTGACCGCTCTGCGTTGGTTGCGCTACGCAGGTTTGATTTTCGTTCTGCTGCTTTTCAGCGCTGCGGCTCAAGCCGGTCCCATTTACAACAGAGCCGTTAAAGGCGGCCTCGTTAAGATTGGAGTCCCCTACAATCTGGCGCCTCAAGGTTATATGACTCCAAAAGGCGAATGGGTGGGATTCGAAGTGGATTTTGCCGAAGAACTGGCCGGCCACATGAATCTGAAATTACAAAAAGTTAAAATCAATGAAACAAACTGGAAACAGCTCCTCGCAAAAGGCCAAATCGACGCTGCGCTCCATAAGATAAGTCATTCTCGAAGATTGGAAAATGAGGTGGACTTTTCTGAACCATACATGTTCGATTCCCTGTGCATTTTGGCAAATAAGGGTTCACTGAAATCAACCGCTGATCTCAAGGGACAAAAGATTGCCGTTGTGCAAGGGTCCTTAGCGGAAAAATCGGCTATGAAGCTTTTGCGAGCCGCGGGAGATGATAATGCGGAAAAGAACGTAGTTTCCTATCCCGATCGCCCAAGTTGCTTCCTTGCTATCGGACGCGATAAGGTTGGCGCATGGCTCGATTCAGGTTTGGTTGTTTTGGAATATGTCTCTAAAAGTCCCGGTAAATTTGAACTTCTTTCCGTTTCAGATAGCGTTACTCCGATTGCCGTGGCATTGCCGCAAGAAGACTCGGCATGGAGGGACCTGATCAATTTTACTATTCAGGATATGGCCGCGGACGGATCATTTAAGACAATATACGATAAATGGTTTGGTCAAGACAGCGCATATAATTTTCCGCTACGAAGACCGATTGAAATATGGCCGGAATAATTCGAGTAGGGATGAGGAGTTATTCTATTAATGAAAAGAGTTATTCTCGGCACCGCAGGTCATATTGACCATGGCAAAAGTCAATTGGTCAAGGCGCTTAGCGGAATCGATACCGATCGGCTCAAGGAAGAAAAAAAGCGCGGCATTAGTATAGAATTGGGCTTCGCCTTCCTCGAACTCGGAGATGACATACGCCTGGGAATCGTAGATGTGCCGGGACACGAAAAATTTGTGCGGCAGATGGTCGCGGGGGCCGGCGGGATCGATATTGCCGCGTTGGTGGTCGCCTTAGATGAAGGAGTGATGCCCCAGACGGTTGAACATTTGGACATTTTGCGACTCCTGGATGTAAAAACAGGGCTAGTTGTGCTGACCAAATCCGATTTGGTTGATGAGGAGCTTGCGCTTCTTGCGGAAGAAGATGTGCGAGACGCCGTTAAAGGGACTTTTCTCGAAACCGCCCCATTCGTTAAGGTTTCATCCAAAACCGGACAGGGCATAGAAGACCTAAAACAGACGCTTAAAAATTTGGCTTCTAAACTTGTGGACCGACCGGTCCACGGTTTGCTTCGTTTACCCGTTGACAGAGTATTTACCATCAAGGGTCATGGAACGGTCGTCACCGGCACGTTGATCTCCGGAACCATTTCAGCCGGTGACGATATAGAAATACTGCCGAGCGAAGTCAGGTCCGCCGTCAGGTCGCTTGAATCTCACAACAAATCGGAAAACACGGCCTATCCCGGTGAGAGAGTGGCGGTTAATCTGCGAAATGTTGAACAAGGAGATATTCACCGCGGCGATGTATTGACTCATCCGGGGGATTTCAAACCCTCATATATTTTAGACGTGCGGCTGAAAGCTCTGGAACGAGCCCCTGTGCCGCTACAGAATGGAAAAAAAGTTCGTCTACATCATTACACCTCTGAAGTTGAAGCCAGGATTGTTTTGCCCAATCTGGACCAATTGGAGCCCGGCAAGGAGCTAATAACGCAGTTAAGGACGTCGGCGCCTATTGTCCCTGCGACGGGCGACCATTTTGTTATACGAGCGCTGTCCCCTTCAATAACCCTCGGGGGCGGCACGATTCTAAATCCTCGCGCTCTGAAGCTTAAAGCTCGTACGGCAAAGAGCTTTCTTGAAGAAGAACGCGAAGATGATCAGGATATAGTTTCTTCATTGGTTCGCGGCGGGGCAATGGCCGGCATAAGCCGCAACGAGTTGCTGGGCCTCTCCGGATTTTCCGCCAAACGACTGGATAAGCTTCTGGATTCGCTGAGGACTACCGGCAAAATAATCCGGTATGATGAATCTGAAAACAGACTCATACACGCAAATTTTTTTAATCTAATAAAAAACAGACTTTTAAACAGATTGACCGAGTTCCACAAAAATCAGCCGCTGAAAACCGGGATATCCAAGCAAGAGCTGCGATCCATCGTCCCGGGTTCGGATAAGTTATTCAAAAAATTGTTGAATACCTTGCTCCACACTAAAGAAATAGTGGATCAAGGCGATACGGTGCGTTTGGCGAGCCACGAGGTGCGTCTAAAAGAAACTGAGAAAGACATCAAGGACGAGCTTTTTAGAATCATCCTTAGCGGGGAAAACGCTCCTCCTAATCTCAAAGATATTTTAGCCTCCGTCAAGGCGGATCAAAAGCAAGTGAAAAGTCTCCTGAGTCTTCTTGAAAAAGAAGGCAAGGTTACTAAGATTCGTGAGGACATGTATTTTTCGACTGATTTTGTGAACTCAATCAAGCTGAATCTCGTCATTTTCATAAAAAAAGAGGGCGGAATAACACCCTCACAGTTCAGCGAGATCACGAAGTCATCACGAAAATACAATATACCGCTCCTTGAATACTTCGACCGGGAGCGTTTCACAATGCGTGTGGGCGATCAGCGAGTGCTTAGAGGCTCAGGAGTTTCCGGAGACGGAGGCAAGGCCATATAAAAATCGGCCACCTTCCTGAGCTTACTCAGACAATCGGTCCTCTGCGTTTCAAACTTCTTGGCATTGTCAGGAGACTTATCTTCAAAGTACTGAATCAAAGCCCAGGACTGATGATCCATACACGCGAACGCCGAATCCAGCAGCCCAATGAGCTGTTTGTCAACATCCGCAATCTTTGTTCCCGCTACGGCCTTGAGTTTCGCTCGAATAAGTCTTACTCTTTTTTGGACGTTTCTGGTTATTTCCAGGGCCGTATCTTTGGGGACTATGTCCGCTACAAACCCATCGGCTGTGACGCCCAGCAGCAGAAAAGAATCGTTAAGATAAGCCGTGGCGGTCTCTCCAAAGGCGTTGAGATAGATCGTTCTATCCGCGTGAGCCATAAAAGGGATAGTACATAACAATAAGACCGCCGGCACAAATACTTTCATCTTCATAGCTGAAATCCTTCAGGAATTTGGATCTTGCCCTTGCGGCAAACTCATACCATGATGACGAAAAGGAGACAACCTTTTTATGAAAATTCTGTTACACGCCTGTTGCGCTCCATGTATTGTTTACCCGCTGGATGACCTTACATCCAAAGGACACGATGTCACGGCGGTATTTTTCAACCCGAACATACATCCGTACACTGAGTATCTTAGACGGCTGGACGCATTTAATTCGTATGTCAAATCCAATGATATAGGCATTCTGGATGATCACATCGAAGGTTCGATGGAAGACTGGTTTAGAAACGTCGTTTATAGAGAAGCTCAAAAATGCAAAGTTTGCTTTAATTACAGAATGGACAAAATAGCGGATTTGGCTCAAAAAAAGGGCTTCGACGCTTTTTCAACGACCTTGCTATACAGCAGATTCCAAAAGCACGATCTTTTGAAAACCACCTGCGAGGCTCTAGCGGATCAATATGGTATAATGTTTTTGTACGAAGATTGGAGAACAGGCTGGAATGAGGGAGTAAAGCGATATCGAAAGTTGGGTTTATATAGACAAAAATATTGTGGTTGCGTTTATAGCGAAAAAGAAAGAGCGGTGAAAATTCTATAATCGATAATTATAAACTGGATAGACGGGGCGTCCGGCTCCATTAATTGATAAGGGGGAAGCTATGAGTTTAATTATTCTGATATCTCTAATTTTTGGCGTCGCCTTACAGACTGTGGCGGCGGAATCTACGGTAAAACCTCAGGAGAAATGCGGGGACAATACTGCCGCTCAAAAACCCATCGGAGATATTGAACCGGTGGCTTGCTTCTACGGCGCGATGCTCACGGGAGTAACAGTTTCACAAGATGGGCGCATCTTCGTGAACTTTCCCAAATGGGGCGATAGAGTAGAGTATACGGTAGCCGAAGTTGTAGATGGAAAAACAAAGGCTTATCCAAACGCCGAAATGAATAATTTCAACAAGGATAAACCTGCTGAAGCTTTGGCTTCCGTGCAAAGTGTAGTTGTTGATCCCAAAAATAGACTTTGGGCATTGGATACGGGTCGGATCGAATGGGGGCCGCCGCTTGGGCCAAAGCTCGTCGGAATAGATCTGGGCACAAATAAAGTTTTTAAAACGATTTCGTTTCCTGGTGATGTATGCCTGCCCGATTCATATTTAATGATGTGAGATTCGATTTAACCAAGGGCCCTGAAGGCGCCGCCTACATTACCGATTCATCCGGAACGAGTCCGGGGATTATAGTCGTTGATCTCGCTGAAGGAAAGTCATGGCGAAAACTACACAAACATCCTTCAACCATGCCGCTGCCGGATTTTGTATCCCTGGTTGAAGGCAGGCCGTTGATGAATCGTCCTATAACCGGCGAGCCTAAACCACTGCAAACCGGAGCTGATGGAATTGCTATTAGTCCCGACGGCAAACGTCTCTATTATTGTCCTTTATCCAGTTGGTCTTTGTACAGCATTGAAACTGAGGCTTTGCGAAATAAAGATATGTCCGTCAAAGAAGTGGCCGAAAAGGTCCGGGATGAAGGGTCCAAAGTCGCTTCCGATGGGCTTGAATCGGATTCTCAGGGTAATCTTTATGTTACCTCGTATGATCACAATGCCCTGCTTAAACGCCATCCGGACGGCAGTTACGAGACTCTTGCCTGCGATCCACGAATATTGTGGCCGGATACCTTATCGTTGGCCGCAGATGGTTACCTTTATTTCACTGCCAATCAGTTACACAGACAACCTCGCTTTCACCGCGGCAAAGATTTGCGAGAAAAGCCTTACATGTTGTACAGAATTAAGGTAGACGCTAAACCCGTGATGTTGAAGAAGTAGCATCGTTAATCCAGTCCGCATGCCGTATGCAGAGACATGGGCGTCGAACGGCGCCCGTCGCCACCTTTGCTTCCTCATCGGAATTTCTGAATGGTAATATTTGAAAACGTGGAATTCAGTTATCCAAATGCGCCGCTTCTATTTACCGATCTGAACTTGCGCCTGCAAAGTGGTAATTGGATAAAAATTGTAGGATCTTCGGGAGCGGGTAAGACGACTCTCTTAAAATTGATCAAAGGCCTGCTAAAACCTACACGGGGAAGTATACAAGTCCAAAATGCGGAGGATTGTTTCATAGGATACATCGGCGCTGAAGCCGAAGATTTTGTAGTCGGTCTAACAGTGCAGGACGATATTCTCTTTGGTTTGGAAAACCTTTGTTTACCCGCCCGGGAAATTGAAAATAGGCTTAATGCCGTTTTAGACGCAACAGCGTTGGCTCCATTGCGATTTAGGCCCGCGCACACACTTTCCGGCGGGGAAGTTCAGAAACTTGCTATAGCGTCGGTTCTCGCAATGAACGCCGGAGTTATTCTGATCGACGATTCTCTGAGCGCCTTGGACCCGGAAAGTCGCCGGTCCGTGAGATCTCTGCTATTGCAACTGAATAAAGAGGGTGGAACCACTATAATTGAGGTCGATCCACTTCTTCAAGACCTTCGACCTTGTGATTCCATCGTATTTCTGAACGAGGGTAAGGTAATCTTCTCGGGTTCAGTTTGTGATTTCGTGAGCTCAAAGCATGGTAATGACTGGTTACGCGATGTAAATCGTTTCGAGTCTTTGCAAGCCATGTTTCTTGAGTCAGGCTTTGATCTCCGACAGAAGTGCATAGTATAATACTATTGAGTTGCAAGTAGTTATCGCTTTTTCCTTATAAATTGATTGAGATTATGTCGTTTTTACGATATACTTGTCCAGAATTGAATTAGTTTCGGACCATGTGTCTTGGTGAACCGTATGAAGCCGCTAATTACAAGCGCCGTCAAGTATTTTCAGTTGGCACTACTCTTTGTGTCGGTGTCTGCGATTGGTGTTCTTATGGGAGAAAAAAGTCTCAATCAGAAATATTTTCTCGAAGGCAAAAAGACCTCGTTACAAAAGGAAAACATAGCCTTAGGCGGTGAACTGAAAGTTTTGGAGCGAAGAGTTACTCTCCTGCGATCCGATCGTAAGACCATTGAAAAGGCGGCTAAGCGAAAACTTGGCATGTCCCAACCCAATGAGACCGTTTACATTTTCGATACCCGGAGTCTGGAGCCTAAGCACGAAGATTCTCTGGAACCAGGTTTGCTTGGAAAATATTCCGCTAAGACGGTAGTAAGATGAATTGACAAGAGCTTGATTTTTCAATACTTTGATAGTTCGACTGAAAAAGATCGCAAGGTTGATATTAAATGGCCGCTTCAAAGGTAATTGGTTTAGACATAGGCTCTAACGCTGTTAAAATGGTGGAGATAGATCGTTCAAAGAAACGCTTCGATTTGCAGTTTGCGGGAATAGCGCCAATTCCTGACGGCGCCATTGTCGAAAAGACATTGAAAAAGCCCGATCAGGTTACCAGAGTCATTAAAGCCCTGCATTCTTATACCTCCAGCCGGTCCAAGCAAGTGGCTATATCCGTGTCCGGCAAGTCAGTCATCGTAAAGCAAGTCGCCATGACTTCCATGTCGGATCAGCAACTTGAAAAACAAATACAAATCGAAGCGGAGCCTTATATTCCCTTCGATATTAGGGACGTCAATTTAGACTTCTTTATCATGGGCGATAAACCCGAAAAAGAAGGGTCCATGGATGTGGTCCTGGTTGCAGCCAAAAAAGACTACATGAACGAGTATTTGGATTTATTGAAATCCTGCAACCTCACACCTGAAGTTGTGGATGTCGATCCCTTCGCCCTGGAAGTCATGTATGAATATTGTTATGCCCACGTGCCTGAGGAAATAGTGGCGATTGTGAACATGGGCGCAAGCACAATAAATATTAATATCCTCCAGGGAGGCGCTTGTAAGTACACCAGAGATCTTCCGGTGGGGGGAGATTCGATTACTCGTGAAATCATGCGCTTCTTCGACGTTCCATTTGAACGTGCCGAAAATATAAAACGAGGCGCTAGAATGGAGCGAATCAATCCTCGAAATCTTAGAAAGATATTCCAAAGAACAACCGAATATTTTGTTTCGGAAATTCAAAAGATTCTCGAATTCTTCTCGCAAAATATTTCCTACGATCCTATTCAAAAGATTTTCCTGTCCGGCGGAGCCGCAAAAACCTACGGACTGTCTTCGGCCCTCGAAAACGAGCTGAGTGTCCCAGTCGAAATAGTTAATCCGTTCAAGAACTTGCTCACCATTGACGAAAAGCATTTCGATATGCGCTACATAGACGAGATTGGACCGCAAATGGCTGTTGCCGTCGGTCTAGCTCTCAGAAATGAAAGGGATAAGCAAGTCTAATGGTCCGCGTAAACTTACTTCCCATAAGAGAGATCCTGCGACGCCGTGAGCTCAAGCAATTTGCGTTCATGGCTTTGGGCATCTTCGTGGCTTCCATACTTCTGATGGTTCTGACTTATGTCTTTTTCAGCAACAAGGCCGCTGCTTTGGAGGCCGAAAAAATAACCCAGCAAAAGAAATTGGATGTTCTAAAGCAGAAGAATAAGGACATTGAGGAGTTAAAAACCAGGATTGCTCGACTGCAAAAGCAGGTCGATACGATTAAAAAACTTACGGAAACTCGAGACACACCTGCCGCCTGGATGTCCGCAATCAGCATTGCTACTCCCCAGGAAGTTTGGCTCAATTCAATGGTGAAGACCGGAAGACACTTCACCTTGGATGGAGTTGGTTTGGACAATACGGTTGTAGTTAGATTCGTTCAGCAGCTATCCAGAATTCGTTCAGATTTTACGTATAACAACCCTTATATAAAAGACGACAAAGAAGAAGGCGATAAGACTTTTTTCAAGGATGTGCGCCTTGTGCAACTGATTTCCGCAGCCGGATCTTCACCGGCGGCCGGACCTCAGGCGATGAGTTTCAAAATCGTGGGTGATTTACGGTAGTGGTGACATAATGGAAAGGTTCCAAGAAATATTCTCAAAAATACCCAAGCGTTATCGAATTTTAATTGTCGTCGGCGTATGCGCCGTTTTACTCATAGGGTTTTACTTTCTATTTATATCGGATTTGCGGGATCAAATTGCCGCGCTCGATGCCGCGATTAATCGAACTAAAGTGGAAATAACGAATCAGGAGCGCATTTTGGCCGAAGGTCCCAAGCTTAAGGCCCAAATACAAGAGTTGGATCAGCGTCTGCAAACAATGGTCGCCAGCTTGCCTGAAAAGCAGGAGATCGAGGGATTGCTCAAAAAAATTACCGATCTTATGAGTGAAACCAACCTGGTCGCCAAAAGATTTGTCCCCGGTCAAGAGCAAAAAAATGAGGAGCTTTACTACGCGAAAATTCCCATCACCATGAATGTTCGCGGCGATTACCGGCAACAAGGGACTTTTTTTCTTAACTTGAACGGACTACCCAGAATAGTAAATGTCCCCTCCATCAAAGTAGGGCCCGCCGGCGGCCTTTCTCCTCGTGAAGCGGAATTGTCGAGAAAATTGGATAAAAGACCATTGGATTCCGAAATTCAGGGTGAAACGTATCGGAGATTGAGCGCAGAGGAAATTCAGGAAATCACTCAACGGAAGAAGCAGAAGGCTGGTCCACCTCGGCGTAAATAGTTTAAACCATTCCAGAGGTTATTATGAAGCGGCCGCTTAATATAGATAAAAACATAGTTGTGAGAATAGTATTAGGATTTTCCTTTGCCGCATGCGTTTGTGGCTGCCAGGAGGCCAATATTGCTATCGATAAGGTGTTGGGCAACGGGCCGGCAATTGTGGCAAAGGAGAGGCTCAAGGCTGAAGCGAGCCCATCTATTATTCCCATTAAACAATCTTTACCAGGGACTCCTCCACTTCAAGAGACCGCTAAACCCTCTGATTCTAAAAAAACTTTGCCGGCTCAACAGTCCGGGACTGAATCTCCCGTTAAACCCCAAGCGGCGTCGGAGAATCTTTTACTAGAGAAACAAACCGCCCCGACGTCTACTCAGGATGTTGAAAAGCCTCAACTTGGGACACCCCTGGAATCCGATCAGCCGGCCCAAGAAGCCGTGAAAGATAAAGCTAAGCCGGCGCCGACTCCGGCGCAGAATGCTGATCAACCCGGCTCTCCCGGATCGGCAAAAGCCAAACCGGGTAACCTGACGACCCCTGCTGAGAAGAAAGCGCCCACAACACCGCCAATTGCGAAAGGCAAACGTCGCGTCCCAGGATCGACGCCTCCCCGACCCGGAGAAGATGTCGGTCAGCCGCAGGAGTTCGTCATGGGCGGCAGAGGAGATGTTTTTAGGCCACCCACCGATGAGGTGCCCACCGAATGCCCTCCATCGAGACCCTTATGCAAGTTCGACAGATCACAGCTAAAGCTGGTGGGCGTGATTCAGGTAAGTGACGGCAATTACAAAGGCATGGTTGAAGATCCGGATGGTCGCGGATATTATGTGACGACAGGCATGATGATTGGTCGAGCGACCATAACTCAAATAACCAACCGGGGACTGATACTGTATGATCACAGAAGCAATCAGGATGTCCCCATGAATCTTGCGGCGGAAGGTATGCTCAGCGAGAGATAAATTGTTCTCCTGACCACTTGGCGCAGCTTGCTAAAAGCAACCCAATTGGCATGACATCAATTTGATGCCCAGATCATTGAGTAACTCCCCAATTTTGGCTTTGGGAATTCCATGCTCGTCCGCGATGCTAAAAGCGGTTTTGCACGCCATTTTACCTTCTTTTTGTTTTGCGGTTAATATTTCTTTTATTTCGGCGTCGCTGATCATTTAAGCTCTCCGTTATTCAAAATTGCATTTCAAAGTTATTATATCCGAGGCGCCCGCCAGGATGGTCGGTAGGTCACGTGGAGGCCGAGTATGCCCATCTAACTTCAGGTCCATAAGAAAATCCATAAAACCAATCGAACGGCCATTGATAAATTCCATGAAATCTTTTGAGCGCAAATCTATTCCCCGTTCCAAAAAAATAGGCCCAATGTCGCCGGCAACAAAGTTGAATAGCTTCACGGTCACGTAACCTTCCCCGGTTTTAACCTGGGATGGACATGATTTATGGGTGATTTCCTTGCGCATGCCCGAATAAAAGCCGCCCTTACGCAAAGCTGCTCCCACAAATCCCGGCATAGAAGAGGATAAAGTCAGAATCGAGCCGTCGTCCACAATAGATTGATTTAGATCATCCACGGACATGCCGTCCAAAAAAATAGTGTTGATCGACTTATCTATGTAATTGGCGTCAACTCCGAAGCCCAGCAAAAATTCTTTAACCGAAATACCAACTACAGTTTTGATCTTGAACCCTTGCTGGAAAAGGATAACGAAAATGGGTTTGGCCGGGTCTCGCCAGACGCACTCTATACACATGCGGCTTATACGATTGTCATTCATCGACATTAATCACACTTCCGCAGGGGCTGATCCCTACTGCGCTCATGCCGCCCTTGATCCAAAAGCTGCTTTCAGTTCCGTATATTAGTATAAATTGACGTGAATTGCGAGTTATGACGGCGGGCAATCAAGGATTAACGATTGAAAAGGGGCCCTTGCGAGCCCCGCGGCGTTTACCAGTTGAATACGTTATCCAATTCAGCGTTCGTAACCTGGAATTTTAAGTTATGGGGCGGTAGCGCCTCGTTTTTAAAAAATTCCGGTAATCTATCCTGAGCCGAAGTAAATCCTGCCGCATGATTGAACTCTATTTCAGTCTTGAGAACTGATTTTCCAAGTTCCGTTACGTCATCCGCCGTCAGTGACAATCCATAAAAGGCGTTAATCATATCGATTAAAGCCTGGAATGTCTCAGGTTGATCCAACACCGCAAAGGCAATAAACAGGCACATTCCAGTTGAATCCACAGCCGCTGTGGCAATCTGCAAATTCCTGGAAAGTTCAATCTGGCCCTCCGGTGATTGCGGATCAACGAAACCGCCGACTTTCAATATGTTGGTCGCTACAGCGTAACCGGCCGTATGATCCGCGCCCATGGGGCTGGTGGCGTATGTGACCCCTATGCCCTGAACTCCACGAGGATCGTACGCCGGCATAGCCTGATTCTTGACCACTGGGACTCTCTCGACGCCGAATGCCTTGCCTGTTACCGCTGCGCCGCTGCCTAAAATTCGTCCAAGATAAGATCCTTTACCTACCTCATGGATAAGGTTGAGGGCGGCCTCGACATCTCCGAATTTCGCTACGCCGCCTTCCATGGCCACTCCGATAGTTGCGCCCATTTCAATGGTATCAATGCCGTAGTCATCATCCAATCTGTCCATCATAGCAATTGCGTCTAAATCGCTGATGCCGCAGTTGCCGCCATGGGCCCAGACGGTCTCGTATTCCGGCTGTTTAGTAAGGTATTTCCCATCCGGACCATGGTATGTGCCTGAGCACCGGATAATGCAGCCTCTATGGCAACCGTGGGTCGCTGAGCCTCCACGCTCAATTTCAACCGCTGCCTGGGTTTCGCCGCTGATCTTTTCACAACCCTCAAAGCGGCCCGATGAAAAGTTGTTTGTCGGATAAGCGCCGGCTTCGTTCAATACGTTCGTGAGCACATTGGTCCCAAAAGCAGGGAGACCTTCTCCCGTCACAGGATGAGATTTCAGACCGGCAACCCACTGCTGATTAGCGGCTTTGAACTTTTCAGGATCTTTGGGCGATCTCATTTTTGCGCCGGTATCGTCGATTACTATCAGTTTCACGCCCTTTGATCCCATGACCGCGCCGACACCACCGCGCCCGGCGTGACGAGTGGGGCGAGTCTCCATATCAGTGCATGCGATTGACGCGGCGGCCAATTTCATTTCACCGGCTTGACCGATGGATATAAAGGAAGGCTTGTCTCCGAATTCGGCCTTTGCTTTATCTACAACGGCATAGTTACCCAAACCTTTTAGGCTGTTATCCGGAGTGATCTTAACACCGTCTTTGTTGATCACGATTTTGTACAGAGTGTCGTCTTCAGGCTTGCCTTCAAGAATCACCGCAGCATAGCCGAGTCTCGCCAGCATTTGAGACGGCATACCCCCCGCGTTGGATTCTTTGATGCCGCCGGTCAAAGGACTTTTGCAACCCATGGAGATTCTGCCGGACATTGCGGCAACCGAGCCGGATAACATACCCGGAGAAATAACAAGCTTGTTGTCGGCGCTTAATGGGTGAGCCAGAGGCGGCACTTCTTTGGCGACTATTGTTGAAGTCATAGCGCGACCGCCTAAGCCTGAATACTGCCCGACGCCTTCTTCAGTAACTTGCGGGCCGCCTTTGGCGCCCATGTTGATCCTAACAATTTTGTCCATTCAAAGGCCTCCCTTTCTAAGGAACAGGTTATGGTTCTTGAATAAAATACTTTTCACGTGAATTAGGTGTTTGACGTTAAGGTCACTCGAAGTTCAACTTATAATTAATAGTAACTTGAATTTGGCGTGAGTCAAGTAGAAAAGAAGCGCAAGCGTATAATATTATTAACTTTTATGTCAGGGGAGACATAAGGCCTATCCCACTTCATTAACGATTTCGAACTTTCGGGGATTATCCTCGAAGGTTTTACAGGTAATTATTTAATTACACAGCTACAGCGTTGCTCATAACTTTAGAATGTATTTGAGAAACTCTACGGAAAACGCACTGCAAAAATATGACTTTGTCGACGCATTTGATATAAATGTAAGTTATCTCCAATCTCCAAATTGAGGATTTTATTTTGGGCGACGATGTATTGACACCCATGATGCGCCAATATACCGAAAGCAAGGCTCGGCATCCCGACGCAATATTGCTTTTTCGCATGGGTGATTTCTATGAGATGTTTTTCGATGACGCCAAAAAGGCGGCAAGACTTTTAGATATTGCCCTGACCAGTAGAGACAAGGAAAAAAGTGTTCCCATGTGCGGGTTTCCGCATCACGCCGCCTCGGGATATATATCCAAGTTGCTGGCCGCGGGTGAACGGGTAGCCGTTTGCGATCAGATGGAAGATCCTCGCAAAGCCAAAGGCATAGTCAAACGTGAGGTTACTCGGGTTTTAACTCCAGGGCTCACGGATGAGCCTGGGTCTATGCGCTCGGATGAAAATCACTTCCTTGCGGCAATTGCGCCGACGACTAAACAAATTGGACTCGCTATTTTCGATCTATCTACCGGGATTCTTATGGTTACCGCCGTAAATGACCCCAATTTGGCCTATCAAGAGCTTGTTCGTATTAATCCAAAGGAGATCCTTGTTCCTGATGGGATGAATTCAGATCATCCGTTATCGAATTTAATTAAAGATCAGTTTTATTTGCATGAGATCGAGGATGGGATAACGGATTCCCAGGCTTGCTCGAATGTTATTAAAGATCAATACGGAGTACAATCCTTGGACGGATTTGGTTTGTCCGAAACCGTTCTTATTGTAGCCGTGGGTTCGATCCTGAATTACGTAAAGCAGTCCAGGAGCGAAACTCCAGCTCACATTCAAGAGCCGCGAGTCTATCATCTCGGTAATTTTATGACGCTGGATCAAAGCGCCATAAAAAATCTCGAGATCTTTCGTAATTTGAAAGACGGCACTGTTTCAGGATCACTGATCGAACTCATAGATAAAACTCGAACTCCCATGGGCGCCAGATTGCTTAAACAATGGGTTAGCTATCCACTAATGGATGTGGCTGAGATAAGAAGGCGCGGGGAAGCGGTCGAAGCCATGTTAAACAGTGGGATTTCGAGGGCCGAAATACGTGATGTTCTCGCAAAAATCAGCGATATTGAACGCATAGCCGGTAAAATATCGCTTCGCAATGCCCTACCCAGAGATCTCGTGCAACTTAGGCTATCAATCGAACGAATTCCACATTTACTGCAACTTCTTGCCGACATTGATTCCGAAATGTGCGCCGAGATTGCAGGCATGGATGACTTGTCTTATGTGGCTTTGGCCATAGCCGCTGTTTTGGTCGATAATCCTCCCCCCGGAATGAAGGAAGGCGGCATAATCAAACCCGGCTACAACATTGAACTCGACGAGCTTCGAGATGTAAAGCTTCACGGTAAGGAGTGGATCGCGGGCATAGAGGAGAGAGAACGCCGGACAACCGGGATTCAGAATTTGAAAGTCGGGTACAATAAGGTTTTTGGTTACTACATTGAGATTACCAGGAGCCACTTACACAAGGCGCCGATAGATTATGTGCGCAAACAGACATTAGTGAACGCTGAACGCTACATAACCGAAGAATTAAAAGATTACGAATTCAAGGTTTTGAACGCCCAAGACCGCATTCTCCAGATAGAAAACGAAATATTTGAACTTTTGCGAACTAAACTGATTGAGGTCATTCCACGCATTCAACAAACCGCATCGGCCATCGCAATCTTGGATGTTTTATCATCCTTTGCCGAAACGGCGGCCAAGAATGGATATGTCCGGCCCGACGTAAACACCTTTGATGAAATCCACATTCAAGAAGGAAGACATCCTGTCGTGGAGACCTTTAACACGTTGGAATCCTATGTGCCCAACGATATTAAGCTCAATCGATCATCAGATCAGATTCTTGTAATCACAGGGCCGAACATGGCCGGCAAATCGACCTACATGCGTCAGGTGGCGTTGATCGTAATAATGGCTCAGATGGGTAGCTTCGTGTCGGCTTCCAAGGCGGTGATCGGTATTGTTGATCGCATTTTTACCAGAATAGGAGCAGCGGACTACCTTGCGTTCGGCCAGTCAACTTTCATGGTTGAGATGAACGAAACAGCGGAAATATTGCACAATTCCACAGAGAAGTCACTGGTGCTCTTGGATGAAGTGGGAAGAGGGACAAGCACATTTGATGGATTATCCATAGCATGGGCCGTCACTGAGTACCTGCATGATAAAATCGATGGGACACCTCGCACTATGTTTGCCACTCATTATCATGAATTGACGGATATTTCGCTGATTAAAGAGCGTGTAAAAAATTATACGATCGCCGTCCGAGAATGGAAGGATAAGATTATTTTTTTAAGGAAAATAATTCCCGGCGGAGCTAATCGATCGTATGGAATTCAGGTCGCAAAGCTCGCCGGCATTCCTGAGGCTGTAATTTCCAGAGCAAAGCAAATTTTGGAGAATCTTGAAAAAGAGGAAATCGATCCTAAGGGACGCCCGAAGTTGTCGAAGAGTCGAGGCGAGAAAAAAGCCGGCAGTCGGAATGCTCTCCAGATCGACCTATTTGGGCGAATAGGCGATGATCTGTTTAAAGAATTATCAGATTTCGATATTGACAACTCGACGCCCGTGGAAGCTCTAAAGAAAATTGAAGAATGGCGAAAAAAGTATTGTTGAGGTTCCGTATTGCTATTATTTAATATTTTACTTTAAATTTGATATTTAAGTCATAACAATTTTTTATGATATAGTAATTGCAGGTATATTCTTTTTGTGGTATTCTTATCCAACTCCGGAAGATTTTTCGCATAAAGCTTATCTTCCAGTTTTATAGGAGGCCGCAATGCGCCGTTTTAGCCGTCTATTTTACCTGCTTGTAATTGCCGGTTGTCTTTACTTCCCGATTACTTCCCACGGCTATGTGGCATATGAATCGCATGTATTCTTTTCCCAGGCGTTGACTCACGACGTGATGAAGCTTCTTCCTAGAGCCATGGGGAATTATATTTTTCAAAATAGATATGACTATTTTCGAGGATTCACATACATGGCGCGGGATAGGCGCAATTCAATCTACAAAAACAAAGACCTTGAGGAGATCAGGAGGGAAGCTTACGAGCGACTAATGCGGGATATACCTTTCTGCGTCGAGGCCCTCAAAGGTGGAGAGTTAAAACTAGATACCAATGGCAATAATGTGGCCGGTAGATTGGGTATGATCGCTTATTCCATAGCTTTACTCAAAATGCCGGAATTCCCCGATCTGGAGTATTTAGAAAAATTTGTCAGAAGTTTTGAAGAGTCCATAGTTAATAATCTTGTGGATATTCGTGTATTTTACGACGGCTACGGGGACTTTGTGTGTTTGGGCGATTTGATGGAGCGTTTTAAGCCCGAAGAAATGCCTGCGTTTGTTCATCAGAGAAACCCGCTATATGCCGCTGAAATGAAAGAAGATATATTTGCTCCATTTAGGCCGCCGGACAAGTTCAATCGCTTAATAGTTCTAACAAACGTCGATTATAACCGATTTTACACAAACATGATTAATGATATACTTGACGCTTTCGTATATATTTGGAAATGTTCAGGCATGGATTTAGCTCACCCCTCCTACGGAGCTCCTCCCGGAACAATGGTTATCCGACACCTAAGGGGTCGCGTTGGAAACTCAGCCGGTGTTTTAGCCAAGCCTTCTCTGGAGCCGATCGCCTTCAGACCTCCCCCACCTCGGCCTCTCTATCGTGGGCAGGGCGGGCAAGGTCAATATCAAGGTGAACAACCTCCGCCGCCAAACATGAATCAGTGAGAATGTTGAAGTAGTTATAGCCGCCTAAGCTCTTGGATGATATTTAGAATGAATTTGTTTTAATCTGCGCTGGGCCACATGCGTGTAGATTTCGGTTGACGATATGTCCGAATGGCCCAGCATAAGTTGCACGTATCTAAGGTCGGCGTCATTTTGTATGAGATGTGTCGCGAAGGAATGACGCAAGCTGTGCGGCGATATGTTCTTTGCGATTCCGGCCTCCAAACTGATCTTTTTTATTATTTTCCAGAAGCCTACCCTTGTCATGGGTTTTCCCCTTCGTCTGGTTACAAAAAGATAATCGCTTCTAAACTGTTGTTTCAGTAGAGGTCGGGCAGCGTCGATATACTTCAGTAACATTTGAGAAGCCGGAATACCCATGGGCACAATTCTCTCTTTAGCCCCTTTTCCTGTGACAATCACACAGCCCACCTCAAAATCAACTTGGCTCATCGTCAATCCTATAAGTTCCGAGACTCTTAACCCGGAGGCGTACAGTAGTTCCAGCATGGCTCGATTGCGTAATCCTTCCGGAGAATTAAGCGATATCGAAGCGAGTAGTCGGTCAACTTCATCCATGTTGAGAAATGCAGGCAAGGTTCTTGGCAGATTTGGCGAGTCAATCCCTTCACAAGGATCTTCCGATAAGTACTTCATTTCGACCAAAAATTTTGCGAATGCCCTTAAACACGAGACCTTTCTTGCGCGAGTTCTGGGCTTTGCGCCGGCTAAGTCCAGTTTGATAAGGAATTCCCTTACCATTAATTTTGAAAACATGGAAACATCGCTGTCGCGGGCGTCCAAACGCTTACAAAAGTCCAGTAGGTCGGATCGATATGAACTTATTGTCAGTTTTGCGAGACCGCGATCAATCCTAAGATAATCCAGAAAGGCCGGTATAGCGGTATTGAAAAGCATATGGGGTTTCTCGAAAGTTCGGTGGAATAAGGCCTCTGATGGTGATAAGCTCTGAATTATCACGAAGCTTTAAATTATGTAATCCGAACCGTATGATAAAAGAAATTATTATTATATAGTGATTACTTTAAAGAATCAGTAGACGTATTTTCACGCGAATATTAGGCTTAGTTTCTCATAGATTTTCAATTTGCGAACCTAGACCACCTGAGTTTAGGTACGAGTGTAATTGGACATGGAACTCGGCTAAAAAGTGTAGACTCCATCCTTCTTTTCGGAAAAATGAGTCGTCTCCATTTCAGTTAAGTGCCGGTGTAACTCATGTTTTATTTCATCCAGCATTGTAAAGTCCAATAACTTAGCCCCAGACCTATCCTGAACATAAAATATATCGGCGGCCTGATCAATTTCAGTTGTTATTTTCGTGAGAACAATATCCAATTTCATGGACCACAGCTTACGGCTTATGTCGTAAAGCAAACCCGGTCTATCATGAGCGTAAACTTCTATGATTGAAGCTCTGTCCGAAGCTGCGTTGTCAATTTCAACCTTCACGGGCAAGCGACGCACGGACGCTGCCGTGATAAATTTGCGAGCTTTTCTTCTTGTGGCTACGAGGTCGTCAACATCCATGTCGCCCTTCAGTACACCGTGCAAATCTTCTTTGAAATTCTCCCAGCGCGCTTGATCGTCCAAAGCCCCTTCAGTTATATCATTGACATGAAAAGTGGCGACAACAGTTGCGTCGATGGAATGGCTCCAAGCTCCAAGTATGTTGATCCTGTTGGCCGTCAGGGTTCCCGCAATCCTGAAAAACAATCCCGAAGCGTCGCGCGTAATGATTGTTATAGCGCTGTAACCAGGTTTCCTATTGTCAACTTTTCCGGCAATCAAATCTCCCGGCGCCAGGGCGGTCTTGCCGGAGGATTTTAGAAACTTAATCAAGTCCAGAAAATGGTCAACAATGACTCCGGGATAAAAATCCAGGAAATATCGAGACGGCGCTCCTGATAAAAAAGCGTCAAGCTCAGGGCCGCGTAGATCCAGCGGAACCATCTCTTTTACAAAGGATTTAATTTGTCTGACCCAATTATCAAGTTCATCGCCGTCCTGCTCATCGCCCATGATCACATCCAATGTTCGGTAATACAGCTCTTCCAAAAGCATTTTGCGCCAGGAATTCAAAGCAGTGGGGCCAACGGCTCTCAGATCCGCATGAGTCAGCAGCATCAGCAAGTCCAGCCGCCGCTTGGACATTATGTTTTCGGCGAATCGGCTAACAATTGCCTCGTCGTGCAAGTCCTTTCTAAATGCGATGTGCGTCATCGCAAGATGGTTACGGATTAGGAAGCATACCTCTTCAATGTCCTCTTTCGGAAGTCCGAGTCTTTTGAGCACCGGCGCCGCTATTTGTTCACCGCGAACTTCGTGGCCGGGGCCCCGGCCTTTGGCTATATCATGGAACAGGGCCGCCAAATACAGCGCCTCAGGTTTTTCGAGTTTAGAAAAAATGGTAAACAGGAATTTATCAGTGTCGTCACCCTGATCTTTGCGGTAATTATCAATATTTTGAAGCACAGCCATAGTATGGAGGTCCACCGTATATTGATGGTAAACATCAAATTGAGGCAAAAAGCGCACCCAGGAAAAATCCGGAACAAAAATTTCCAGGAAGCCTATCTTCATGGAGGAATTTAAAGCACGGGCGACTTCGCCGCCGGTTTTGAATACGTCAAGGAACAATCGATTGGCTTCGGGATCTTCGATGAAATCATCAGGCATGCGTCTGAGGCGCTCCCTAATGAGATCCACCATTCTTATGTCGAATTCGCAACCGGTTATCGCAATCCACTTGAATGCGGTAATTATCTCCCTTGGGTCCTCGGCGAAATTCTCCGGATTGATGTGATAAATTCCCCCGGCCCCTATATAAAATGAATCATCGAGTTTCAGAAGTTTTACTTCAGCGGAAGTTTTCGGCTCAAGAAACAAACGGGCTTTCGCTAAAATACGGCGTCCCGTGAAATCAATTGTTGATGCGTGGCGATAATATTCCCTCATAAAATTTTCCACTGCCCGTCTTCCATCAGTGTTCCTAAACCCCATCTGTTCCGCGATGATCTTTTGAGCGTCAAATTTGAGGCGGTCGTCACGTCTACC
>JBBSBY010000007.1:0-66653 GCA_038250835.1 Desulfomonilales bacterium
ACGTACGGCGCAGGCTTTAGTGACGGTTCATCCGCTTTGTTCATTTTCCGAGTCTCGGATTGGGAAAAGGCTCTTCAGATTTTTCCAGGCGGAAATGTTTGAGTTTGCTCTGGAGCCGCAATGAGTCTTAGATTTGAAACTATTGATGAGCCGTGTCTGATTTGCTATACAACCAGGCGTTTTGATCCGGTCAGTTGTCCGACTTCCGATGAGGCGGAGTCGGATAAAAATGAAGATTTATACGAAGTGCGAATCATTGACAACGATTACAATACATACAGAGAAGTAATGGACATTACGATGCTGGCGCTCGATGTTTCCGAAGAGCAGGCATATGCCGTAGCATGCGATGTGGATCGCCTGGGTTTCTGCGTTGTGGCGCATGCGAACTTGGCCATTGCGGAGCGCATAGCCGCCATAATTCGCATGATTGGTATCGAAGTTCAAGTAAACCCTATAAAGTCTGTTGATGAGTCACACTAGCGCAACGTCCGATAAGATATATTA
Organism: Desulfomonilales bacterium; assembly: GCA_038250835.1. Taxonomy (GTDB): domain Bacteria; phylum Desulfobacterota; class Desulfomonilia; order Desulfomonilales; family Desulfomonilaceae; genus JBBSBY01. The sequence continues at coordinate 508 of JBBSBY010000007.1, forward strand.
TGTTAACTCATAGCGCTCGGAGAACTTACGAGTGGAAAAACATTCCATACCTAAACATCCCGTAACACACAATTCCATCAGTGTTGTAGTTGTCGCAAAGAACGAAGCCGATAGAATTGGGGCGATGCTGGACTCCGTTTCTTTTGCGGACGAAATCATAGTTGTTGATTCCGGCAGCACGGACGCCACTGTTGCAATTAGCGAAACTAAAGGCGCAAAGGTGATTTTTCACGAGTGGGAAGGATATTTGGCCCAAAAGCAATTTGCTATGAAGCAAGCCGCCGGCGAGTGGGTTTTGAACCTTGACGCGGATGAAGTCTTGTCTTCCGAACTCACCAACGAAATCAGAGAATTCACATCCAAAGCCTCAAAATCGGTGAATGGCTTTTCTATGCCGAGACTAAGTCGCTATTTAAATCACTGGATTCGCCACGGTGGTTGGTATCCGGACAGAAAGGTCAGGCTTGTGAGGCGCGGCAAAGGCCGTTGGGTAGGTTCGGGACTGCATGAAAAACTGGAGGTCGAGGGGACCGTCCACAGTCTTTCCGATCCGATTCTGCACTATGTATACAGGAATATTTCAGATCAGATCGCCACGATTGATAAGTTTTCTTCTGTTTCAGCTCAGAGCGTCGGCACACCGCGCGGCAGTCTTCATGTTGTATTGGGTGTTTTTCACGCGGCAGGTAAATTCCTCGAATGCGCCATATGGAAACTCGGGGTTTTGGACGGCGTCGCCGGCATTGTGATTGCCATGAACAGCGCTTTCTATGTGTTTTTGAAGCACGCGAAGGCCTGGGAAATTGGACTAGCCGCCGATGAATCACAGATTGACAAACATTCATGAAAATAGCGCTGGCAATAGAGAACTTTAATCCCTTTGCAGGCGGAGCTGAATCATACGCTGTTGAACTGGCGGAAACATTGATCGCGAAAGGATGGGAGACCCATCTTTATGGATATTCCTGGGACGGCGTTCCCAAGGGAGCGGTGTTTCATCGCATTCCGAAACCTCCAAAACTCATTCCTCCGTTTATTAGGTTGCTCCATTTTGCTTATCAGCATCGAGCTATGGTTTCCAGGAAGGATTTCGACGTTGTTTTGGGATTTGGCAATACCATATATATGAGCGTATACCAAAGTCACGGCGGGGTACACTATTATAGTAATTTAAGAAAACTTGACGCCGTTACCAACCCTATAGTTAGAGTTATCAAAAGAATTAGTCTATTTCTGAGCCCCAAATACCACGTGCGGGGTTGGATTGAATCCGCGGCCTTTCGAATTAAACCGGCGCCCATTCTCATCGCCATTTCCGAAATGATCAGGGATGATTACACTGCGTTTTTTCGGACGGACAAATCAGATATCCGCATTGTATACAATGGAATCGATGAGGGTAAATTTCGACGATCTCATGGCCGCGGTCTGAGGAAGAAGCTTGGATTTTGCGACGACAGGGTGATCTTTCTCTTCATGGCATACGACTTCAGAAAAAAAGGAGTCAAGTATCTAATCCAAGCCGCCGGCGAGCTGAGGAAGAAAGTGGGAACGGACCGTTTCGGAGTGGTCATTGTTGGGCGTGAACCGGAGACTAAGTTGAGACTATTTGTAAAGAAGCTTGAGCTGGAAAATGTCGTCGTATTCCCGGGAGCCACGAAGAAGCCGGCGGAATTTTACGGCGCCTGTGACGTATTTGTGCTGCCCACTTTTTACGACGCTTGCTCACTTGTTGTTTTTGAAGCAATGATGGCGGAACTTCCGGTAATCACCACTAAGTGGAACGGCGCGGCAGGTATAATCGAAAATGGATTGGACGGATTCGTGCTTTCTGATCCGGCGGATGTAGACGCCTTGTGTTCGACAATGGAAAAATGCCTTGATAAGGAGTTCTTGAGCCGAGCCGCCGAGGCTGCCGGCAAAAAGGCGCTCAATTACACTCTGCGGCAGAATCACAAGAAAATGCTCGCAATCTTTGACGAGGCGGCACGCCAAAGGCGGTTAGACTCAGTCGATCGGCCCAGGGAGGCTATTTAGAATAATACGCGACAATTGCTTCCATCAGACCGTCTATCGTGTATTCTTTGGCCTCCACATCTATTCTCAAGCCTCTTTTCTGCATTGTTTGCGAGGTTATAGGACCGATTGAAGCCAGAGTGACGCCTTTGAGCAACTCATTCAAATCATAATCTTTGAGTAACTCAACGAAATGACTGACGGTTGATGAAGAAGTAAATGTAATGACATCAATCCCTCTGGAACTAAGAAGATCTGAAACCTCCCTCACATGAGCGTTTTCAGGCATTGACGTTTTATAAACCGGAACAACGTTCACCACCGCTCCATGCTTCATTAATTCAATCGGGAGAATTTCTCTGGCTGATTCCGCCCTGGGAATCAAAAAGTATTTACCTCTTATATTATCAACATCTAATTGGTCTAATACCCCTTCAGCGGTGAATTCTTGGGCCAGGAGATCAACTTGGAGACCAAAATTCTTAATCGCCGCCGAGGTCACAGGGCCTATGGCGCCGATACGAGCTGAGCCCAATTCTCTTATATCCGCTTTTATTTGAAAAAACCTGTCAAAAAAACGTTCGACTCCATTAACCGACGTGAAAATGATCCAATCATAACCCGGTGAATCTTTTATAGCTTTATCCAGCGGTTTGTAATCCGACGGAGGCCCAATTTGGATTGTGGGGAATAGAATCGGCTCACCGCCCTGCTCTGCCAATTGATCCGCCATTTTCTTGGACTGTTCCCTACCTCTGGTAACAAGTATACGTTTTCCGAACAGCGGTTTTCGTTCAAACCAGCCCAGGTTCTCATGCAAGCCTGCGACCGATCCTACCACAAGAATTGCCGGAGCCTTTATACCCTTCTCTTTAGCGGCCTTAGGGATTTCGGACAATGTGGAAAACAATGAAACTTGCTGCGGTGTGGTACCCCACCTCACCAGAGCCGCCGGCGTATCGCCGGGCTTACCGTGCTTAATTAATAAATCTGATATGTTGGGGAGATTCTTGACGCCCATGAGGAAAATCAATGTGCCTGGATTTTTTGCAATAATCTCCCAATCTATTGCCGATTCTTCCTTAGCTGGATCCTCATGGCCCGTAATGAATGTAACCATGGAAGCGTGGTCACGGTGAGTTACCGGAATTCCTGCGTACGCCGGCGCGGCGACTGCGGATGTGACTCCTGGCACAACTTCGAATGGCACTCCGGCCAGATGGAGCTCTTCGGCTTCTTCACCGCCTCTTCCGAAAACGTAGGGATCCCCGCCTTTCAACCTTACTATGTTTTTGCCTTCTTTGGCCTTGCGGATTAATAGTGAGTTAATATCGTCCTGTTCCAGCGTATGACTGGCCCCTTTTTTTCCGACGTATATTAACTCGGCGTCTGCACGCGCCTCTTGAATGAATTGATTGCCGGCAAGGTAATCATAAACTATTACGTCGGCAGTTCGAATCTTTTGCATGCCTTTGACGGTCATCAATCCAGGGTCCCCTGGACCCGATCCTATGAGAAAAACCGTCCCAAGGGTCTTATTACCGGCTTGCCATTTTTTCATTTTGCTATTCCCCGAAACGCCGAAAATACATTGCAGTCTGCATAAAAGTTCACTGAGAACAGGTCTCTGACTGATTCAAAGTTAAGTCGATACTTCCCCAAGCCTTAAAGTCAAACGATATTATGGATCAGGGTTGTGTCGGCTAAAAACTTCTGGAAGTTTAATCGCAGAGGCTTGGAACCCAGTCCTGAGTAAAAACGTCCTTGAGAATAACATCGGCGCCCTGGTCAATAAGTTTGTCCGCCAATTCTACACCGAGGTTTTGATCGGATCGTTCAGATATTAAACTGTCTCGCACAATGGCAGATCCATCGGGATGCGCCACAGCGGCTACAATCTTCACTCCTCCGTTTAAGGGAACACAATGAGCGGCCATGGGCACTTGACAGCCTCCTCCCATTCGGCGCAAAAACGCTCTTTCAATGTGTATACAAACCGCGGTTTTGTTGTCATTCAGATCATCAATCAACTCTTGGGATACCGCATCATCTTCCCGTGTTTCTATAGCTAAAGCGCCCTGTCCGATAGCAGGGATTACGAAATCAGGATCAATGTACTCGGTGATTTTGTCCGCAAATCCCATTCTAGTCACACCTGCCGCGGCTAAAATAATGCCGGCAAGCTTCTCGGTTTGGATTTTCTTGATACGGGTGTCGACGTTGCCTCGAATGGAAACGATATCTAAATCAGGATAGCGGCTCAAAATGAATGCCCTACGGCGCAAACTCGATGTGCCGATACTTTCTCCAGGTTCAATATCCTCTAACTTGCGCCCATTACTCGAAAGAAATACATCGCGAGGATCAATTCTTTTAACCACGGCCGCAAGCTTTAAGCCGGCAGGCAATTCTGTTGGTAGATCTTTCATTGAATGAACAGCAAGGTCCACGCTCTCGGCAATCAGGGCTTCTTCAATTTCTTTTGTAAAAAGTCCTTTAGACCCGATTCTCGCAAGCGGAGTATCAAGAATCTTATCACCTTGAGTTTTGATTATAGTGAGTTCAACCTTGACGTTTGCGTGTCGTTCTTCTATGAGAGACGCTATATGTCTCGCCTGCCAAAGAGCTAAGGCGCTTCCTCGTGTTCCAATTCGTAGAATCATTGATCTGATATTTCGTTTTCTCCCGCTGCGGGGGTATTCGTATCATATAGATTAAACAATTTTTGAGTTACATCCAGGTAATCCGTTCGTTTGGCATTCTTACCCGACTGTTTCAAAAAAGAGATTGGATCGTGGACTATCTTATTGATTATGGATCTAGTTACTTGATCAACTAAGTCCCTTTCATCGGTATTCAGTTTAGCCAGTTTTCCATTTAGTCTGGCAAGTTCCGAGGTTCTTATCTGTTCAAGTTTCTCGCGGAGCGCAATTATTGTGGGAGTAGAATCCAGCGTTTCCGTCCAGTTCATAAATTTCGAGACCTCTTCTTCAACAATTCGCTCACCTCTTAGAGCCTCAATTTTTCTTTCTCCGAGATTATCTGATGCGACTGACTGTAAGTCGTCGATGTTGTAAAGATATACTCCATCTATGTCGTGGACGGCGGGCTCGACATCCCGAGGAATGGCTATATCAATCAAGAAGATCGGCCTATAACGTCTGACCTTCATCACGTTCCTCATGTTAGGGGAGCAAATAATTGGATCACAGCTACCGGTGGACGTTATAACTACGTCTGCGGTGGTTAAAGCCTGCTCAAGTTCATTCATGGGCACCGCGCTGCCGTCTAGTTGTGAAGCCAGAACACAGGCGTTTTCGTAGGTCCGATTCACGACTGTAAGCGGCTTTACGACTTGGCTGATGAGATGTTTAGCGGCTAACTCCGCCATCTCCCCCGCACCGATCAGCAATACGGATTTGTCCTGAAGATCACCGAGTATTTTCTTTGCGAGTTCTACGGCGACATACGCGACTGATACGGCCGCGGCTCCGACATTAGTCTCGGTCCGAACTCTTTTGGCGGAGAAGAAGCCGCGATGCATTAGCCGATTTAAGATAGGTCCGGTGGTTGCGGCTTCGGATGCCTTTCTGTAGCCGTCCTTCACTTGCCCCAAAATCTGTGGTTCCCCCAAAATCATAGAATCAAGACTTGAGGCTACTCTAAAGACATGACGAACTGCGTCACTATCCCTTTTGATGTAAAGATAATCGTCGAAATTTTCCCGATCGAGCTGATGATAAGAAGCGATTCGGTCAATTAATTCATTTTCGGTGGATTGATTCCCATCGTAAATTGCAATTATTTCTACCCTATTACACGTGGACAGAATCATTAACTCAGAAACACCGGGGTTATTGGCAAATGACTTTGTGGCCGATCCATTAGGATCACCTTGAAAAGTGATTTTCTCCCTGATTTGCACAGGAGCGGTGCTATGGTTGAGTCCTATAACAACTATACTTACACTCATAGCCTCGGCATGCCCCTAAAGGATTCAACTCCGCTAAAAGAATGATAACCTCCCAGGAAGGCGCTGACTCCTACAAAAGTAAACATTACCAAGACGAAACCGGCGATGGCGAAAATAGCCGCCTTTCGCCCACGCCATCCCAGCACCAATCGCTGGTGCACCATTGCGGCGTACACAAACCATGTTATAAGGCTCCAGGTTTCCTTTGGATCCCAACTCCAGTAACTTCCCCATGCGCTACCCGCCCATAGAGCTCCTGAAATAATTCCAAGCGTTAAAAAGAAAAATCCAAGGGGCAATCCCCGCCTGTTGATTGCGTCAAGGGTTTCCAACGAAGGTAACATCCTATACAAACGACCGATTTTCTTTGATTTAATCAATCTCTCTTGTATCATGTACATCAATCCGGCAATTGCCATTGACGCGAATATGCCGTTGCCGATTAGCGCCAGCAGGACGTGTATAGGTAACCACCAACTTCGTAAAATCGGCACCACCGGTTGTTGAATTTGATAAGACAATGTTGTCCCGAAGATCATCAGCACGGCGGCCAGGGGCGCTGTAATGGCTCCGAAAATCGGGCTGGGCTCGTGATAGCGAAAAATAAGGAACGCCCCAACAATCAGCAGCGAGAAAAGTGACACTGCGTCAAATAACGTGGTGAGAGGAAAATACCCTGAGAATAACGCACGATGAAAAATCGAAAGAATATGGGTAATAAATCCCGCCAGCATTAGACCAAAAGCCACATTTACTCTTTTTCCCTCGGGTAGAATCAAAAACACAAGGTATGCTACGGCGGCGCAGACGTAAAGCGCTATAGCCATTTGAAAAAAAAGTAAATCCAATCAATTATTTCCTTTGATCAACAATTTTGAAGCTTATCGGCGCCATATAGCGTGGGCTCCGGATCAATTTCCGATGGGAGCAATTCCCTCAGTATATTTAAAACTCTAGTCTTATTATTTTCTTTTAAAGCGTCTATTAACTCGGATTCCACAATTGAGGTGAAAAGCGCTTTATTTTCATCCGAAGCCGTCCTGGTCTGTAGGACCAACTGGCGAAGCTCGCCCATTATCCGCGTCATCTCAGCGTATTCGGGGCCAAAATGCAAAGATAGCTCATCCTTAATTTTCCTGGCCAAGGCCGGAGAAGATCCGCCGGTGCTCACGGCAATGAGAAGGTCACCTTGAGTAATCACGGCGGGCACTATAAAGGTACAAAGATCAGGCACATCGGCAATGTTACAGGGAATTTTTAAATCGCAGGCTGCGTCAAAAATTTCCACGTTTACAGTGCGATCGTCAGTGGTCCCAAAAATCAGCGTAACGTCAGATATATCATCGAGCATGCTCGGTTGGAACCGCTCCTCCACCCATTCGATGGCGCCGGTCTCTTGAAGACGCCTCAATTCGTTTATGAGCTCCGGGGAAATAACGGTGACTCTTGCGCCGCTCTCCAAAAGATTCGTTATTTTACGATGCGCAACTCTTCCGCCACCGACAACCACAACACGTTTGCCGCCAAGATTCATGATAAGAGGATAAGGTTTCAACTCGGCCTCCTAAAAAACACCTACTATACACGAATGACCGTGAGATTAATACTCAACCGACGCCGTAATCATCACGAGCTTATGGGTTTTTCTGCCACGACAATCATTTGATGACCATACGGAGTCAACCGAATACACTCATCAATCATTTTTCTGAATGGAATCAAGAATGGATTAGCGGGTAATGATCTATTCGGATGGTAAAGTTTTCGCTTCAAATTGAACGACTTAGTCTTAATTTTAATTGAACGGAATCCGGCTCTAATTAGCAGCTCAGAGATCGTGAGCGGTTCAAACAAAAAAATGTGATCCGAGCCATTCAGGTAAATCCATTCCGGTCCGTTGACCCATCTTGACAGAGAAGCAAAGTTGGTGGTCGCCGTCCTGATTATGCCGCCGGGTCTTAAAGCGTTGAAAACGATGTCAATCGCTGCTTTTGGCGACCTTAGATGTTCAATTACATCCCACATTCTGATTACATCAAAGTGATCCTCCGGCACGGTAAGATTCTCCGCCGGACCCACATGGATTTGATCAACCTGGATTTGCTTCAATCGGGCTAAAGAATCCGAATTTATTTCGGATGCCCACGTCTCCCATCCTTGCGCTTTGGCTTCCTTTAGGAACCAGCCCTTCCCCGGCCCAATTTCCAAGAACCTGTTCAAGCGCCTGTATTTTTGGAGCATCCTAACTTCTGAGGCAAGCCGACGTTCCTGTCTTGGTGTCAGCGCATCCTCGTTCATGGACCCGGTGCCGCCGGCCAACTGGATATCCCATTGGTTTTTCAGCCTCGGATTTACAAAGACCAAGCCGCATGAGGAGCACCGAACGTGCGGAAACCCTTCTTTAACAAATAGAGTTTTGAACTCAGCGCCTGAGCACAAGTCACAGGAATCCAAGAAGTCTCTATTATTCGCCTGAGTCTTCAGTTCCATGAATTCTGTAACCAAGATAGTGTCGCCTCAACAGGTCTAGAGATTGCATTGCCGCAATGGTTCGCGTCCAGTCTCTTGATCCGGGATAAAGAAATCCTCTTGAAATAATGGTCTCAGGCGTCGCAAGTCCCACAAAGAATGTGCCTACAGGCTTAGCCTCACTACCGCCGTCCGGGCCTGCAATTCCAGTGATGGATAATCCTATGTCGGACTTTCCGACTCTTTTAGCGCCAATAGCCATTTCTTTCGCGCATTGGTGAGACACCGCTCCGTGTGTATCCAAAGTGGTTTTTTTGACGTCGAGAGTATCCACTTTCATTTCATTGGAGTAGCTCACAATTGAACCCATAAAATTGCTTGAGCTACCGGGAATGCCGGTCAGCATCTGGCCGATCATTCCACCGGTGATGGATTCCGCAAGAGTTAGAGTCAATTTTCTATCTTTCAGAATATCAAGTACGGTTTGCTCCATGCCGGCGCCATAATCCGACAACATGTTTTCCTTGAGCCGCTCGGCTATGATATTGACTTTTTCCAGTAGTCTAAGATCAATGTCGCTTTGCAATGCGCCGGAAACGTCTATACGTAATCGAATAACAGGAAATCTTGGCAGAAAAGCCAGATGGTAATCATCGACATCTTTTGAGATATCCTGAAGTATTTCGCCAAGTTTGGATTCTGAAATACCGTATACAATCAGAGTTCTCGAACCGAATAACTTCGGGGACGCTCCGAATTTCTTGAAAATCATCGGAGCGCCATAATTCCGCAACATGTTAATCATTTCCGCTGGTATACCGGGAAAAAATAAAGCCATTGCTCCATTCTTTTCGACGGCAAATCCAGGGGCCGTACCCCAATCGTTGGGAATAGCGTCTGAGCCTTCAGGCAGGAGAGCTTGTTTGGTATTACTTTGGGCCATGGGACGATTCCAAATTTTGAAGCGGTTTTCAATTCTCTCCATTTGTTCTTCATTCAGCTTTAGCGGGCGGCCAACGAATTGCGCTGCGGAAGCCGCTGTTTTGTCATCTTCCGTCGGCCCCAATCCTCCTGAGACGATTGTAACCTTGGCTCTTTGCATGGCAAGCTCTAAAGCGTCACAAATTGCCTCTACATCATCCCCTACGGAACTCATACATACTATTGGAATACCGAGAGACCTAAGTTCGCGTGAAATCGTTTCTCGATTCGTGTCTGTGATGACTCCATTTAATATTTCATTCCCTATAGTTAATATCCAAGCGTTCAATTGCATTTAATGAACCTCATCCCAATTTACCCCAATATGGGCATCCACCTTTAACGGCGTGGATAATTTATAAACCTCTTCCATTTCGCGTTTAAGCAGCTCTGCGGCTTCATATGCCGCTTCTTTTCGGACTTCCAGCATTAATTCGTCATGAACTTGCAAAATCATTTTAGCGGGCAATCCGCTATCCTCGATATTCTTGTGGATCTTAATCATAGCCAATTTCATCAGATCCGCCGCGCTTCCTTGAATTGTGGTATTGATGGCGACGCGTCTCGCAGCTTGCTGAGCAATGCGATTGCTGCTATTGATGTCCGGCAATGGCCGTTTTCGCCCCAGTATTGTGGTAACGTACCCATTTCGAGCCGCCTGTATGGGAATTTCGTCCATGTATTTTTTAACTCCCGAATAAAGAGCGTAGTAATCCTCCAAGTAACGCTTTGCAAGCTTCATCTCCACATTAATCTGATTGGACAGCTTAAAAGCCCCCATGCCGTAGATAATGCCGAAGTTTATGGCCTTAGCCTTACGACGCATCTCGTCGGTTACCAAAGCTGACGGCAGCCCAAATACACTTGAAGCCGTTATTGCGTGAATATCTTCACCTTGAGAAAATGCTTCGAGAAGCCTTTCGTCGCCTGAAACGTGCGCCATAATCCTTAATTCAATCTGAGAATAATCGGCGGCAACAAACACGTATCCATCTTCTGGGATAAAAGCTCGACGGATTTTGCGCCCCTCTGTGGTGCGAATCGGTATATTTTGCAGATTTGGGTCCGAAGACGAAAGCCTACCGGTAGCCGCAACGGCCTGGTTATAGGATGTATGTATTCGTCCCGTCTGTGGATGCACGAGAGCAACCAAAGCGTCAGCATATGTGGATTTGAGCTTAAAAATAGATCTGTAATCGAGTATCTTGCGTGGAAGTTCATGTTCATGGGCAAGGTCTTCCAACACTTCGATAGAAGTGGACAACCCAGTTTTAGTCTTTTTGCGTGTTTTCAATCCAAGTTTGTTAAACAAGACCTCCCCGAGCTGCTTAGGCGAATTTATGTTGAAGCACTCTCCTGAAATGGAATGTATTTCAGCTTCAATGGTTTCAAGTACCTGAGCAAATTCTGTGGACAGGGAACGCAAGTACTCGGTATCAACCCGCATGCCTTTCATTTCCATGTCAACCAATATAGGAACCAAAGGCATTTCAATATTGTAATACAACTCCGCCAGTCCTTCGGTTTCCAATCGGGGACACAGGATATTCGCAACGCGAAAAGTGACCTCGGCGTCTTCACAAGCATAAGTATATGCCTGAGCGATATCCACTGCCGAGAATAGGCTTTGTGTTTTGCCTTTGCCTATCAGATCCACAATGGGTATCATTTTGTGTTCGAGACAGATCTGAGCCAAATCCTCCAGGGAATGTCCACGCCTTGTTGGATCAAGCAGGTATGAGGCTATCATGGTGTCGCAAACCACGCCTCTGAGCCGTATTCCTTCACGTTGCAACACAAGCGTGTCGTATTTTATATTTTGACCAATTTTCTTGATCGACTCGTCTTCCAGGAGCGGCCTGACCATTGTAAACACATCGTCTTTGGACAATTGTGAGCCGCAGGTGTGGCCTACCGGCACATAACACGCCTGACCGTCTTCACCGCAAAAGGATAACCCGACTAAATCCGCTCGCATTGCCTCAGTTGATGTTGTTTCAAGATCCACGGCAAAAATGGAAAATTTGCGCAATTTATTAACCCATTTTTCCAAATGTTCAATGGTATCGATAACGCAGTATCCCGAAAAATCGAGGTTTTGTCTCGGGGGAAGTTCATCCAAGAACTTCTTGAACTCCAATTCTTTGAACAGTTCATGTAATTCTTCGTCCTTACGACCTACGATAACAAGGTCTTCGATGGACTTCTGAAGCGGGGTTTCATAGAATAGTGTAACCAAATTGCGGCTCAATAATGCGTTTTCTTTATTTACACGCAGATTTTCCCTTACCTTTTTTTGTGTGATGGCCTCCAAATTTTCGTAGACGCCTTCTATACAGGCGTACTCGTCGATTAAAGTGGCCGCCGTTTTTGGCCCAATTCCCCTGACGCCGGGCACGTTATCCGAGCTGTCGCCCATTAACCCAAAGAGATCGCTCAATTTGTCCGGTGTGACGCCGAATTTCTTTTTGACGGCTTCGACATCATAGAGGAGATCCTTCTGGGGATCCCACATGGTCACGCCGGAACCTACAAGTTGCATGAGATCCTTGTCACCCGAAACTACGACGACCTTCCATTTCTTTGCCGCAGCTTCTCGAGCAATGGTGGCGATGATGTCGTCCGCCTCAAAGCCGGCAACCGACAACATCGGCAAGCCGTAGGCGTCAACTATTCTATGGATAAACGGAATTTGTATTTGTAAATCATCCGGCATCCTGGGACGTTGAGCTTTGTACGCATCGTACATCTCATGACGAAAAGTGGGGCCCACAGCGTCGAAGACTACAGCTATCCGTTTAGGCGACTTGTCCTTCATCGTTTTATTCAACATATTGGTGAACCCAAAAACGGCGCCGGTGGGGCACCCTTTGGAATTGGAGAGGCCGCCCATTGCATGATAGGCTCTGTAGATGTACGAACTGCCGTCGATGAGATAAATTTCTTCTGATGCTTTTGCCATATTTTAATCCGCAGAAATACTGAGCGATTCCACGTCACCTAAAATGGACGAAAAGAGCTCATTTTCTTTTAATATAGGTCCATGTCCAAGCAAAATCAGCTTGGAGCGGGCTCGGCTCAGGGATACATTCAGTCTTTTCTTGTCGGCCAGAAACGAAGTGACGGCGTCGGAGCGCGTCAAAGAGAGTATTATAACCTCCCTTTCGCCTCCCTGGAATCTGTCGACCGTGTCCACCGAGAGCTCAGTCATAGCAGCCTCTGCCAAATGTTTTCTAATAAGGCCTTGTTGAGCTCGATACGGTGTAATTATTCCGATTTCTGCAGCGGGAACACCAAACTTAATAAGGTCCAGGGCGATACCGGCTGCAACAGCCGCTTCCGCGGGTCTAGCTTTCCCGCTATCAGCGCCTTGCACATCTACGAAAAAGACGGGGAAGTTAGGGTTTAGCACTCGGCTAAATTTTGATTTTTTGCGCTCATACTTAAAAGTGAGCCTTCGGGCAACGACGGCATCAGCCGGAGTCAAACGTCCGTCATAGAACAATTTAGAGGGTATATCCTGAATTTCCTTGTTCATTCTATACTGAATATTGAGCCGGCAAGTATGCTCATCAGGGAGTTCGCCATTCAGCCTTTCAAAAAGGGAACGCTCCAATCCAGGCGTTGTAGTATCAGTACTTTTATCCTTCACCACAGGAGGCAATTGCAAATGATCACCTGCAAGGATAAATACAGGGGCCAGTGATAGAGGCGCCAAAGTAGATGGTTCATCCAACTGACCCGCCTCGTCGACAATAGCGCAATCAAACTTTTGTTTCTTAAATAGAGGATGTGAAGCGCATTGGTAAGCTGTGGCGGCAATCAAGCCGCATTGGGACACCCTGCTCCTCAAAGCGTCAAAATCTCTTTCATTTGCGGCCATTTCATTCAAAAGAAAGGACGTGGTGGAAGCTTTATGCGCTTTCAGGAGCTCATCAGAAACCGAACTTTTGGCGCCCACTCGCAAGAAATCGTCGCATCCGAGATTTACCAGCGCAATCAATATTCGATCTAGAGCAATGTTTGTCGGGCACACTACAAGAAGGCGCTCTCCATTTTCTAGTCTGTTTTTGATTATATGCGCCAGAACCCTTGTTTTACCCGTGCCGGGAGGACCATGAATCAGCATTGGGGATGTTGTTGCAACTGACCTTGATACGGCTCGGGCTTGCTGTTCATTGAGATCCAGATGGTAGAATTCTTTGAATCCCGGCGTCGCCTCGGTAGGAACGCACGTTGGGATTGCTTTAAATTTGTCGGTCTTCGATTCTTCTTGAGTTGAAGAAATAGTGGATCCAGATGAACTCATATTGCCGTTAACAACTAAATCGATGATTTTGGGATCAGCTTTGGTAAGAAAATCATACAGTGCGTGCCTTGCAATCTCAGGACCTCTGGAAAAAGGAACTTTGTCAACACACATTAAATCGGCTTGCGCATAGTCATCCAGCATAGGCGACTGCTTGGACAACGCAAACAACGATTTACCGTCAACCCGGATTACCAGGCAACGCAAAGCGACCTGTGCGGACGCATCGCCCAAATGCAGAATGATTTCCTCACCACTATTGATTTCCGAAGAATCATCTTTTAACTGGATCTCCAAGTTATAGCGCAATTTATTTTCATGCCGATCGACGCGGAGGCCATCGTCGGCAGCCGTATGGTCAGGAGAAGAGACGACGCAATCAGGGGCTCTGAAGAGTGCCACTCGGTTTGCGACAGCAGTCGCTCCGCTCTCGATTCGATTAGATAGCATGTCAACATCATAAATATTCGCAACCTCGCCGTCGAGTATCCAACACTCCATAGAAAGCAATTTAAACCAGTAATCATAGTAATCCCTGGAGGACTCTGCAAATCCGCAGTTATCAGAAAACAATGCATTGCAGCCTACTCTCTGGAAGCATTTGCCTTTTTTCTTGCATTCATCGAACTCTATGGCAAGGTCTGAAATATATGATCGTCTAATCGCGATTGCTTTATTTCTTCCGGTTATGATCATTCTTAGTGTTTCGCTATCGGGCTCACTGAGTTTTTCTGTTTTGCCTATTCCCGTGTAAAAGAGTTCTCCCTTTGGATAATCGCCGTGATTGAAAAGCATTAAATAGGCATAAAGCTGGAGCTTGTGTTCTCGAGCAGTAAAGTGGCCGGTTTTAATTTCAAGAATTGTTCGCCCGGAATCCTTTCCGAGAATCGCGTCTGCACGGCCTTTGAGGCCACATGTTGTAGAGACTTGCTCGGTTTCACTTTCAATATGATCCAACAAAGCCTTATGATTCCCTAGCCAGTTACGTAAATTGCTAAAATGAATACGCGCTTCGTCCTTCAATGTATCGTAATCCGTGTTTACCGCAGATCCTAAGAGAACGGTCGCAAATTTTCCGGCGGCTTTCTCGAACGCTTCCTCGAAGATATAATCCTGAGGATCCTGCGCATTAGCTAAAAGGTTTTCGAATAAAAAATGTATTAAACTGCCCTTGGCTACATAGAAAGGTTCATCAATACCGACTCTATTGCGGACATCTGCGGATCTCGGGCAAATTGCGGCCTGTACGGCTTCAATAACTCCAACGCATCGGTATGGTTCTAAAACGGGGAGGCTGTTCGGGTCTAGTGTATAGATACTTGCCCCCGAACTTATTTTGTTATTGAAAAGAGCATTGTGTACGACGATATGTGCGCCCGGAGAGCAAATTAAGGGAAATTGGTATACTTCGAGCCCGGCGAATTCAGGAAACATGATAAACGATCCCACATCTGAACCTGAAGACTTTACTTCGAGGCCCCGAAACAAATATCCACCTTTAGCGGCTCTTTTCGGCTCTTTTTCAATTCGAATCACTTTTCCTTTGATGTCAAAAAGTTTATTCTGATAATTAGTCGTGTCTGCGGGCATTCAAGCTCTTTCTTGAATAAATTTACGATAAGAAGGGCCATTTCATCGGTGTTATTTCAATGTAATATAGCACGAAACCGGGCCGAAGGTAGATTAGGTATGATGTAACCGTCGGTGATCATTTCTTTACGATAATCCTCTTTGTAATTATTCATGATTTGGTGTTTAATTGTGATTATTGATATTTGCTGAACGCTATTCAACGTAAGAGACCACTTATTCATGTTTAACGGCGGAAGAAATCAGACTAACACTCAGCGCCCAACACCTGGAGATTACAATGAGTTCATCTGAGGCTGTCCCCCCCTTGACTTCGGCCATGGAAGACTACCTGGAGGCCATTTACCACCTTGAGCAAGAGCGCCGTATAGCTCGCGTTCGCGATATAGCGGGGCGTCTGGGCGTTAAAATGTCTTCGGTGAGCGCCGCTCTCAAGACATTGGGAGCTCGAGGGCTTATTAAATATGATCCGCATCAATATATAACTCTGACTTCCAAAGGTTTGTTTCAAGCCAAAGAAATAGTTCGTAAGCACGAGGTGCTGAAGCGATTCCTGGTGCGTGTGCTCCAAGTTGAAGAAAATACGGCGGAAGATAACGCTTGTAGAATAGAACATCATCTTGACCCTGAAGTTATAGACAAACTGATAAGTTATGTGGAATTCACAGAGACGTGTCCCGTTGACCAGACAGGCTGGTTGGACGGCGCCTCGGACCGGTGTGACAACTGCGCGCACTGTCTCGAAGAAGCTCAGCGAAAAATGTTGGAGCGAGTGGAAGCCCAAAAAGCCGCTCTCGAATACGGCATGAAATTAAGCGAGGCCGAAGTTGGGTCTCAGATCATGGTGGATAGGATAACCGGACCTGCAGGCATCATTGCAGGCTTGACGGAAGGAGGATTGGAAAGCGGAGTAATTGCGCAGATAGAAGGCAAAGACACGACTTCAGGAAATATGTCTATAAATATAAAAGGTTATCATGTAAAACTAAACTTGTTTGAAGCATCACATGTTTTTGTAAAGCCAATCTGATTGACCAACCCTACTATAACTGCGGCTTTTGCCTCCTCATACCGTCATCATAAACTCGCTGCTCACACGAATCTTTGCTCGATTTCTCGTTGCATTTTCCGCACTCACAGCAACACCCGGTCTCATCATGTTTTAATCGTAAGACATTTTTGGTAAGTCTATAGATTACAAAGCCGGCGCAAACGGCAACAGCGAATAATACTGTAATTTCTTGCCACATATTTGTCTCGTTGAATTACGGCTCTAAACTTCTTCCCGTAAGATTTATCCCTTGAAATTCACGCTTCACCCGAAGAGACATTCTCATAGTATACAATGCTCGTACTTCAAGTTTTAAACTCCTAAGCCTAATATAATGCCCACCGTTCGAGTTACAAGAGCAACCATATATGCAAAAGCGGTTGTGTAAAACATCGCAAAAAACATCCAACGCCATTTACCTGATTCTCTTTTAATGACAACAAGGGTCGTAAGGCATGGATTATAAAGCATGACAAACAAAATAAGAGTAAACGCTTGCAGAGGATTCCAACCAGGCTCCTGTCGAAGTTTTTCTCCCAGGCTCCGGGACTGTTCCGGATTTACATCACCCAGGCTATACGCTGTACCCAGAGTGGCAACAACGACTTCCTTTGCCGCAAATCCGCCTACTAAGGCCACATTTGTCCGCCAGTCAAAACCCAATGGCCAAAGGACCTTTTCCAATGCTAATCCGAGTCTGCCGCCAATTGTGTGCTTTAGTTTTTCACTCTGAAGGTGGGCTTGAATTTCATTCTTCTCCCTCTCAAACTGGACGTAGAGTCGGGCAAATCCCGATCCTTCTCCACTGGAAGCTACATAACTATTTATTTCTGATGCCGCTTGCAAAAAGTTTTTATTGGACTTCCGGATCGCTGTGAGTTCGGATTTTCGGAATATCGTTAAATATTCTTCGAACGCTTCCAAATCACTTTGCGATTTCAGAAATGAGTTTACTGACGGACTTTCAATAAATGATTGGGACAATTGCGCAATCCGTTCATCGTATTTGGCCGACAACTCGGGGCCCATTTGCGGAAATGTCATCATCGCCCACAGCACCACAGAGATGGCCAGTATAACGGTACCGGCCTTTTTCACATACATCCACGTCCTCTCCCACGTGTGGATAAGCAATCCTTTCAATGTAGGAACACGATATGGAGGTAGTTCCAGGACAAAAGGAGCGGAAGGCCCGGAGAGCACCGTGGAGCGGATGACTTTTGCAGCGGTCAGAGCCAAGAACCAGGAAATACCGGTGAGCAAAAACATCATGAGAGGCTTGCCGCTTGAAAAGAAGGCTCCTATGAGCAAAGCGTACACGGGGAGTTTTGCGCCGCAATTCATTAAAGGGGCCACAAGAATCGTGACGAGTCGCTCTTTCGGTTCTTTCATTGTTCGGGTAGCCATTATGCCTGGAACTGCGCAACCGCCGGCCAATCCGCCGGATACCAAAAGGGCGAGCATTGACGCTCCATGCAAGCCAAACCCGCGCAGTATTCGATCGAGCATAAAAGCTATTCTGGCCATATAGCCCGTATCTTCCAGAAAAGCTATGGCCAAGAACATAAAAGCAATTAGGGGGGTAAATCCGAGGACTCCCCCTACTCCATCGATAATGCCGCTCACAATTAAGGATTTGAGGAGACCATCAGGCAGGAGATTTGAAACCGCGCCGCCCAACCATTTAAAAAAAGCATTCAACAGTGAGACAAATATTTCACTTCCCTGAAATGTGAAAACATAAACGGCATACAGAGTAGCAAATAAAACTATTGGTCCGAGGAATCTGTGAGTCAGGACGGAATCGAAGGACTCAGAGAGATGTATTCTATCACCGGGATCTTTTTGAACCGCTGTTTTGAGGGCGCCCGTTATGAAACCATATCGCGAATCTGCGAGCAAGATTTCGGGGGGATCATCGAAAATATCGTTTAAATGAGTCCTGCTTTTCTCAATCTGGTGAAATAACGCTGATCGCTCGGTACTGCCATCGAATTTCTTCGAAATATCCGGATCACCTTCAAGTAGCTTTAGAGCCAACCATTCCCTTGATAAGCCGGTCGAGGCAACATCTGAGCCGTTTAAAAGCGCTTTTAATTTGTCCAGCTCCTCTTCGACTTCCCCCCCATACTGAATAATTCGGACCTTTTCTTGGCGGGGTTTATCGGCTTCTTCGATGGCCGAATCCAACAGATTTTCAATACCTATCCCTTTCTTGCCGTTGGTTGGTATCACCGGAGCGTTGCAGAAGCTTGATAATGCCTCAGTATCTATTTTTATATTCCGAGATTCGGCCACATCCATCATGTTAAGAGCCACTACGACTTTGACACCCATTTCAAGTAATTGAATGGAGAGATAAAGATTACGCTCGAGATTGGAAGCGTCCACTACGTTAACGACGACGTCCGGCAGACAGTCTACGATAAAGTTTCTCGCAATAATTTCTTCAAGGGAATAGGCGGTCAGAGAATAGGTTCCGGGAAGATCCACGACATGAATTTCTCTACCGTTGTGTCGCAGGCTCCCCTCTTTCTTTTCTACGGTGACTCCGGGCCAGTTGCCTACATGTTGGCGAGCGCCTGTCAGAGCATTGAATAGAGTAGTTTTTCCTGCATTTGGATTGCCGGTGAGCGCTAGAGTTATTCTATTTTCCATATAACTCTAAGCGGCCTTATCGGCCTCTTTCATCAAAATATCCGCAGCTTGCTCTCTTCTAAGAGTTATATGATAACCTTTGATCAAGAACTCGATGGGATCGCTTAAAGGGGCGAATTTCACTACCTCAATTTCCGCGCCTCTCACAAATCCCATTTCCATCATTCTGAGACGAAAATCAGGATTTCCGCATATTTGAACTATAGTCCCCTTTTGACCCGGTCTAAGGCTGGATAGCTGTACTACGCCGTGTCCTCGACAATCTCTAAGTTCATTTGAAGGGCATCCACAGCAACATTTCTTAGAATTGCGTCTCATGTTAAAATCCTGGAGTTGATGATTATGACTTTGGAATCGGATCCCAATTCGCACCGACTATGATTGTTAGACTTGTCAAACATAGTTTTAGCCATGATTATCGTCACTGTCAAGCGGAATTTTCGAATTATAATTTATTTAATGAAATGGTAATATTCTGAGTTCTTAGGTAAAGCGGCGCTTCGCAAGGAGCTAATGAGGAGATGATGATGAACTTCAGAGCCATGAGAGTTATATCGATGGCAATTATCACGATTCTTCCGGAGATTCCCTGGGCTCCTTATGGACCGCAAAGATTGAATACTCCGGTCATTCAGAATGAAGAAGACTGTCGTAAATTGGACCTTCTTTTGGATATGATGGGAACGCTGACACGAATGATGGACACCAGGATAAACTATGTCACAACCGAAGGCAAAGTTGTCAGGGAGTGGATTGATCTAATATTGGAACTTGGGTCGCGGTATCAACGTGAATTAACAATACTGGAAAGCTTAGAAAACGAGATCAGTCTTCTTGAGACCTCACAGGAAATGTAGTGCGACAAACTTTTGATATATGGAACGGCATGTATATTAGTTAAAAATCGTGAGCTTGGTTTGACGAGCAAATAACTTAAAATATGAAATTTGCAGGTATATTTATTCGTCGGAAACCTTTAGTTTCACCGAAACCGCGCCCCAGCCACCGGCTTCGGGTGGCGCTTTCTCAAAAGCTAGGACCAGAGGATGTTTTCTCAATAAAGAGTAAGTCATATCTCGTAAAATCCCCTTTCCCTTGCCGTGTATAATCCTAATTTCAAAGATTTCCAAAGCTACACATTCTCTTATATAATCGTCCAATAGGTTGGGGAGCTCTTTTGGTGAAAACGTGTGCAAATCTAGAACTCCGTCAATGGGTATAACGATGGCTTCTTCGATATCCGGATCGCCGTTGGGTTCTAGAGAATCGTCGTTTATTGATTTGATGGTCATTAGCTTTCTCTTCCCTTGTATTTTAGGCCTCGCCATGTTACACGCTAACTGCCGGAAGTGAAATATGGAAAAATTTCTTACCCTTACTCCGAGTCGAATTGGTAACGGCCTTGCATATATTCCGGGATTCACCCGACAAACTCATTACCACCTACAACTGCTGATCGTTATTTTATGTAGTCTGGGGTTCGACAATGAAACCACGACCTGATTTTCCCGTTTGCTCGGAAATTTTGGAGATTTCCGAAATGGCCGCCGGTGCCTCAAGCGGCTTACGGAACAATAAAATCGAAAAAAACGGTATAGGAAATTTGGAATTCCTTAATATCTCTGAGTTAATTGAAATATTGCAGCCTGTGCGAGTCCAGGGACCGACCTCCGGACCAATATCCGGGATTTCAATAGATACCCGCAAACCCATGGGCGATGATTTCATATTTTGGGCCCTTCAGGGAAGGCACTTCAACGGAAACGATTTTGTTGAAGATGCTATATCCGCCGGAGCTAAAGCCGCTGTAGTCAGTCGGACGGGTCTTTTCGAGCGCACTCCGGAGCATACAACTCTAATCTTAGTTTCGGATACCCTCACCGCTTTGCAGAAACTAGCAGCGGCCTACAGAAGACGGTTCTCCTATCCGATAATCGGAATCACAGGCAGCAACGGGAAAACGCTTGTAAAAGAGATGCTTGCGTCCATTCTATGCCTCGATCGAAAAACCTACAGATCTCCTTTGTCTTACAATACACAAATAGGCGCTGCTCTGGGTCTAATGGGAATGAGGACCGAACATGAAGTGGCGTTAATCGAAGCCGGAATCAGCTTACCCGGCGAAATGGACCGCCTCCGGACTATGATCCAACCTGACCACGGCATACTCACAATCATCAGTAAAGCTCATATTGGCGGTTTGGGAAGTTTGCAGGATACATTAGACCAGAAATTTAGATTATTCGATCATCTGACCGAAAAGTCCTTTCTTGTGCTAAACGCTGATGATCCGTTTAGTATGAGCATAGCAGGAGCAACTCCAGCCAAAGTGGTCACCTTTGGTTTGAATGCCGCCGCCGACGTTACTGCCGACGGCATTGAGCCCATTTCCGAGCAGGGACATTATTTCAGAATAAATTTGCCGACGGGTTCGGTCGAAGTTAATTTGCCGGTACCAGGAAAATTCAACATTCATAATGCTCTGGCCGCCGCCGCCGCCGCCGTTGAGTTAGGGGTCCCACTTGATTGCATAAAGAGAGGTCTGGAATCGTTTCATCCTTCTCCTATGAGACTGGAAATACACACGACAGTGACGGGAATAACTCTAATAAACGATACTTACAACTCCGACCCGGCTTCCATGAAAGGAGCTTTGGATGTTCTCGCCAAAGTAGGGAAAGGGCGTCGAAAGATAGCTATTTTGAGTGAAATGTTGGATCTGGGACTTCACAGCGCCGACGAGCATCGCTCCGTCGGAAAAGATGTTGTTAGATTGGATATAGATCATCTGATAACAGTGGGGGCCAATGCCGCGCTGATAGGTGAAACCGCTGCCGGTGACGGGATGAGCTCACGCAAGATAAGCAACACGAGGAGTTATAACGAGGCGGCGTCTGAGCTTGAGAAGGTGGTGAATCGCGACGACGTGGTTCTTTTCAAAGGTTCGAGATGGTTTAGACTCGAGAGGATAGCCAAGGAGCTTGTGGGTTCAATTGGGCCGACAAGGCTCACTGTAAGTCTCGACGCTATAGCGGAGAATATCAAGACCATCAGGAGCCTCATGGGAGATGATGTCTCCATCATGTCCGTGGTGAAGAGTTTTGGTTACGGCAATGATTCTATTCGGACCTCCCGGGTCGCGCTGGAGAATGGCGTCAACTATTTGGCCGTGGCGTTTCCCGATGAGGGCGCAACATTGCGAGACAACCGGATAGAGGCTCCAATTTTGGTGTTTAATGTGCTGCCCGAAGAAGTTGACAAAATTGTGCGCTTCAGTTTGAGTTCAGTGGTTCCTTCGCTCGATTTGGCTGAGGCCCTCAACCGCAATGCAGGCGGCATAAAGCAAATACCGGTGCATCTAAAAATCGACACGGGAATGGGCAGATCCGGAGTGTGGGTGGGGGAGGCAATTCCTTTTGTTGACAAAATTAGACGAATGAAAAATTTGAGAATTGAAGGAATTATGACACACTTCTCCAGCGCAGATGATCCTGATGCCGATGATTACACTTTGGGCCAAATTCATCGATTCAACTGTTTGGTTGACGAATTGCGTCGTCGAAACATTGAAATTAAGTATGTGCACGCTGCCGGCACGGCCGCTTTAGCAAGGTTCCCTGAGACTAGGTTCAATATGGTGCGACCGGGCCTGGGCATTTACGGTCTTTATCCGTCCGCTGCGGTAAAGCATTTACTGAAACTCGAGCAGGTAATCACTTTCTCAACTAAAATAGCGCAAATTAAGGAACATCCCGCAGGTAGAGCAATTTCATACAACCGACGTTTTATAACGGAGCGTCCTTCACGTATAGCGACCCTACACGTGGGCTACAATGACGGATATCCACGATTCCAGTCGAACACTGGTGAGGTTCTGGTTAGAGGCAAACGTGCCCCGGTGGTCGGCACGATTTGTATGGACGCCACAATGATCGATGTGACCGATATACCTGAAGCCAAAGTAGGGGACGAAGTGGTACTCATAGGCAAACAGGGGAGTGAGGAAATCCTCGCAGACGATATTGCCGCCAATGGTTCAACAATCAATTATGAAATTGTGTGCAAGATTTCTCCGAGAGTAACGCGAATATTCGTACAGAGCTAGACTTAGGGTTAATTCACGATTTAATCATCACTCACAATCGGTCTGATTTGCCGAAAGTTTAGCTGAAACTAATATGCGGCCAGACCAGTAATTTTTTCGTAAACTTTTACTCCACTCTCTATTTTGGATCTTGGAGATGGTTGGAATAGAACCTTCCTCATGATTTAGGTAGTGTAAAGTACGACCGAATGAGCACATGAACTTTAGCTATTGATTAGAATTCATCATGAACACGGCAAAAGTATCAAAAGTTTTAATTGTGGAAGATCAGCTTGTTAGCCGTAGAATATTGCAAACGATGTTGGGCAAGAACTACACTGTGATTTCTGCGGCTACAGGACGGGAAGCTATTAAATCGGCTGCTGTCAACAAACCTGACTTGGTGCTTCTCGACATCGAACTACCCGATATGGACGGCTTTCAAACGATGGAATCGCTGCGGACAGGTATAATAAACACCGCTGTTCCCGTAATCTTCTTGACCGCTCGAGAAGATTCTGCAAGTCGAGAAAAAGGACTTGAGGCCGGGGCGGTAGACTATATTACAAAACCGTATGACAGACAGGAATTGCAAATCAAGGTTAAGAATCACTTGGCATTGTATGAAGCTCGAAAGGAAATAGAACGTAATAATCGACTTATGGCTCGTGAAATGGAAATGGCGTCCCAGCTCCAAAGATCTCTTCTTCCTAGTACATTCCCGGCCACCGACAGATTAGAGTTTGTAGTTTATTACGAGCCTTTTTCGCAGTCGGGTGGAGATTTTTACGACTTTATGGAGTTCCCGGATGGATCAGTAGGCATTGTTTTGGTCGATGTCTCCGGACACGGAGTCGCCTCCGCTATGATAGGCGCAATGTTCAAGATGTGCTTTCAAAATCTTGTGACGGCAAATCCTTCACCTGCCGCCCTGTTGTCGTTAATTAATAACGAAATGACGTCAATATTACCTGAAGCTGACTTTCTTACCGTGTTTTTTTGTATTATTGATCCAAAGAGTTTGAAAATCACTTATTGCAATGCAGGACATCCTCGGCCCTTTCTATGGTCGAATTCTCTGAAATCAGTGGTCACGCTGCAAACCGGAGGACCATTGTTAGGCGCTTTTCCTGATATGAAATACGAAGATGGAATGTATTATTGTAAAACCGGCGATGAAATCCTTATGTACACCGATGGGATTCCTGAAGCCGCGTCTGCCGATCCCGGCGAGTTGTACGGCATAGACCGCTTGAGAAATAATTTTGTAAAGAGCGCGCCCATAGATAGTTTGGATTCAGTGATTAGAGATGTAAATGAGTTTCGAGGGGATAAAGAATTCGATGACGATTTAAGTTTAATATTGGTGAGGGTAAAATAGGATTGCTGAACCTCTTTTTTCGCGATAATTCTTTTGAGGTATCTAGTTTAGAATTGACCTTCACAATCTTTACTAAGAACGACGATAAAAACATTACAACAAAATGTTCAGAAAGCGTCAGCAAAAAGAGATACTGTCGGGTAGGTTTATGTGGATTGGCTGCCGATAGACATCTCTGCGTATAAAATCCAAACCTCTCGCCGATGTGTTAGTATTCGATACCTATCCTGGATGTTACGCCTGCGTCATAATGGTGTTTGACTTTCTTCATTTCATGCATGCTGTCGGCGCGCCGTATTATTTGCGGCGCAGCATTTCGCCCGGTCAACACCAGTTCCACTGAACGCTGCTTTTTGTCTAAACAGTCCAGAAGGTTTTCAGTCGAAATTAAACCTAAATGAACCGCTACGTTGATTTCATCCAGAATGACAACATCGTAAGATCCGTTAATGAGAGCGTCGCGAGCTTCCTGCAAAGCTGTTGACGCTAGTTGGATGTCAATGTCGCCGACGCCGCTGCTGCGGATGAAACCCTGTCGTCCCATGGGCCTTATGGTCAGAAGGGGCGCCAGAGATTTAGCAGCGTCATGTTCGCCAGAGGTGTTCGGCGCTTTAAGAAATTGAACCATAAATACTTGCAATCCTCGATTGACTGCGCAAAGAGCAAGGCCGAGAGCAGCAGTGGTTTTGCCCTTTCCATCGCCGGTGAACACTCTTATTTTGCCCCGTTGGTCCATGAAAACCTGCTTAAATACAAAGCGCTTTAGTCCGTCACTTGTTGCGTAAGCCGTTAATAGTCGCAAGATGATTGGTTTGTTTATACCCTGGACATTTTGCTGTTTACACTGAGGAATTGCCCGTGTCAAGCGCCGGCCTAGAGGTCCCTTGTTCCAATCTTTCGCTATTTTATAATACTTGGATCCATAGCAACAACTCGGTTGCGCCTCGTTAATCGTATATCAGGCGTGGGAATAATGTTATTTGGTGTCGCAATACTGATTAATGCGATATGGCGTTCGTACTAGCTCGCCATCAATTTGCTCAGCTCCTCTTGAAAAATATTTAAGCTTTGATCCGAAAATAACACGAAATATACTTTCTCGATTTGCGGAAAGCGTTTCAATTGCTCTGAGACGGTCTTTAGGGCAACTTTGGCCGCCTCGGCAAGCGGATAGTGGTAAGCTCCTGTGCTGATACTTGGGAAAGCAATGGTTTTTAAATTATTGTCGGCGGCGACCTCCATTGATCTCCCGTAGGAGCTCTCCAACAATTTGTCTTCACCCGAATGTCCGTTTCTATAAACCGGACCCACGGTGTGTATCACATGTTTGGCTTTAAGGTTATATCCACCGGATATCTTTGCGTCCCCCGTTTCGCAACCCCCGAGAGTTCGCGTTTCCCTGAGAAGATCGGGCCCCGCTGCTCTGTGGATGGCGCCGTCAACTCCACCGCCACCTAGAAGGCTTTTGTTTGCCGCATTCACGATAGCGTCTACCTGCATAGCGGTAATGTCGCCTTTCATCAATTCAATTTTATTTTCCATGTTTCGCAGTTCCCTTTTCTCGTTTTGAAAACGGTCTAAGGCCTTAAACTTTAGAAGCTAAAATATAGGTCGGGCGACTTTGACGCTTTTAACGAGCACGGCGTCAGTCCCTCGTAGAGAGCTTTTGATCATACTTGACATAATTTATGGCCGTATGTATATTGCGGGACATTGCTGGGGGATCGTCTAGAGGCAGGACGACGGGTTCTGGCCCCGTTAACCGAGGTTCGAATCCTCGTCCCCCAGCCAAAACAGTGAACCGATCTTTTTCCCTTCTCATAGCTCCTGCACGTCCAAAGTGATAAAACCGTCACATCATCCCTGGAACACCATCGGGAAATTTCAGACCCCGGAATATCCCGTTGTCCAGACGAAAACACAACTGTCGAGGTTTTCCTTTGCCCTTTTCATAATCCCGTAATTTTGGGTCAATCCATGCCCAGGCTGATTCCATTGTTTTCAATTGCCCTTCGGGCGCGTGAACTGTTTCTATATCGCCGTTATCCCAGGCGAACGTTACGGCGCCCGTCTCCATTTGATCAAGAATAACTTTATCCCAGGCCTGTTTCTTTTGCTCCATTTTGCCTCACATCAGTACTGTCATGATGAACAGCGCTACTGCCCAACACGAAATTATATAATCACTCTTGGCGAACTTGAATCGATTTAAATACGTTCTGGGCCGTCCCGGTTTGTATCCACGGACGGACATCGCCGTAGCCACAGCTTCACTTCGCCTTATTGCCGCTGAAATCGAGGGCCCCAGAATAGGGATATACATTTTTGCTCTGCCCGCAAATCCATGCTCGTCAAAGCTGATTCCTCTAGCTTTTTGAGCTTCAATTATAGCTCTCATTTCCAATTGAAAAACAGGTATGAATCGCAGAGCCAAAAAAAATATTGTCGCAATATCCTGAACCGGGACCCCTATTTTTTTTAAAGGGGCAGCCGTTCCTTCCAGGGCGCGAGCCAGCTCTACCGGCTTGGTGGTAAACACGAGCGCCAAAGAGATTAGCGCTCCCAAAAAAACTCTACCTGTTAATTCAAGGCCGAGCAATACGCCCTCCATGGTAAAGGGCGCTTCGTATCCGTATACATACAAAACTCGCCCGCTCCCGTGAAATAGCGCGTTCAATAAGAATACAAGAGAGAACATTAAGGAAAACTTGCGAATAATCGTGTGCCAAATAGAGATTGGCACACGAGATATCGCGACAGCCCCTAATACGGTCACGGAGGCAATCACGCCGACCAATGGGTGAATCGTCGCAAATACGCTATATAATATCAACGCCGCAGATATGAGCTTTGCTCGGGGATCAGCCCTATGAAGGATCGAATCTCCGGGAATATATGAGCCTAGTAGAATATTTGAAGAAGGTTTTTTCAACTATCGCGCAGGGAAAGTCATGAACATTTTGTGGCGGAGAGAGAGGGATTCGAACCCTCGGTAGAGCTCTACACCCTACACTCGCTTAGCAGGCGAGCACCTTCGGCCTCTCGGTCATCTCTCCGAATCATGAAGTTTGCTCAGACCGCCAAATAGGCGCGGTTACGTCCAGTCCGAGAACAAGATAGTTGAGCTTTGGCGCAAATGTCAAGGCACTTTTGAAAACATGGGTTCAACATCCGGCGGCATTTCAATAGTGGTAATGCTCCCTAAAGTAATCCTTTGGAACTTCATCGAAAAAGCGTGATAAGGAAGCCCCGACCATACCTCTACTCCTATCTAAATACATTTCAGGGTAGACAATTACCAAGTTACGTTTTGCGCGCGTCGCGGCAACGTAAACCAAACGCCTTTCTTCTTCCAGATCTTCCGGGGAGTTCATAGCCATAACGGACGGGAGACGCCCCTCAATGGCCCAAATAAGGATTACTGTGTGCCATTCTAATCCTTTTGCCGAATGTATGGTCGATAGCGTCAACTTATCCGGTAAGCCAAATTGATCCTCCTGAAGAATATCCGGTGGGTCCAGCGCGGTTTCATTCAAAAATTTATCAAGAGAAGAATATTGCGCGGTCATATCCGCCAAGGTGTCCAAGTCTCTCATGCGTTTCGGGTAATTGTCGAAATTGCTTTGAAGGAAAGTGTAGTAATATTGATTAACCTTCGCCACTAGATCCCCAAGCGGGCCGCTAAACTCCTTCCATTCGATATAGTTTGTTAAAACTTCATGTAGGTTCGCGCCGCATTTCTTGTTTTTGCCGCAATAGGTCGCCAAGTCATTGGGAACGCCTTTCCCCAGATCCTCCGCCAGCTTCATGGCCGTTTTAGGGCCGACACCCGGCAGCATTTTGAGGACGCGAATCCAACTAACCGAATCTCTCGGATTATTTACAATCTTGAGATATGCCAAAACATCTTTAATATGCTGAGCTTCCAGGAACTTTGAACCGCCATATTTTACAAATGGAACACCACTTCGGCTGAGTTCACCCTCGAGTTCAAAGGAGTGAAATCCCGCCCTGAACAGCACGGCAATTTCTTTTAAAGGAATACCGTGGCTGAATAGCTCGTTCACACATTTTACCACGAAGTTGCTTTGCCGCCTCTCATCGGAAGTCCGAGCGCACATGGGCAGCGGTCCGCCTGCAATTTCAGTAAACAATCGTTTGGGGAAACCTTCTACGGCTTTCTCGATTATGGTGTTTGTGATCCTCAGTATCGGCGCCGTGCTCCGATAATTTTGTTCGAGCTTTATTACCCGCGCTCCCTGAAATAGTTTAGGAAAATTGATAATATTTTCGTAATTGGCGCCTCTAAACGAATATATGCTCTGAGAATCGTCGCCCACCACCATTACATTGTCATGTGTATATGCCGTCAAACGTACAATCCGCGCTTGCAGAGCATTCGTGTCCTGATATTCATCGACTAAGATATGCCGCCAAGTTTCGGAGACTTTTCGCCGTAGTGGTTCATTTGACTCGAGCAGATCGACGAAATTCACTAAAAGGTCATCGTAATCCATAGAATTGTTGGATCTTTTATGGTCATGATATTTCATACGAATATCTTCTATAATATCGGTATGCTCTGCAAAGTGGGAATAGTATTTGTGCAAAGCGGATTCAATATCAAGACTCATATTTATGGATTTGCTTATTATTTCACGGATTGTTCTAGATTTCGGGAGCTTTTTCAATTCGTCTTTGGATAAACCAAGGCGCCCCTTGATGAAATCTACGGCTTCAATGGAATCCGTTTGGTCCATAATTGAAAAGCCCTGTCCCCAGCCGACCATTGAGGCGTACCGTCTGAGCAAATAATTGGCTGTGGAATGGAAAGTGCCTCCGGAAACGTCCAGAGATTGTGATCCCAACAATTCCGAAACGCGCGCCAGCATTTCTTCCGCGGCTTTTCTGGTGAAGGTTAGCAGTAGAATCGATTCGGGTGGTATTCCGCTTTCAATGAGCCAGGCTACCCTATAAACTATAGTCCGCGTTTTTCCGGAACCGGCGCCGGCAATAATGAGCACAGGGCCGCCCGGCATTGTCACGGCAGCGTATTGTTCGGAATTTAGATCCGTTTCATAGTTAAGTGGTCTGGAAGCTTGAGGGTTCATGGTTTATCGGCCAATCATTTAATCATTTTAGTCTCTTTTTACAAAGAGGAAAAGTGATCTGAAGAAAAGCATGGTCAAAAGCCCTTATATATGGTATGTTACGGGCGTCGCGGGTTTTCGGGGAGGTTATTAGTTAGGTGAGAATTTTATTTTCAAGGAGGATTGCGTGAATAGTTCAGTAACGGTTCTTGCCTGCCCCCTTTGTTACAATCACTTTTCCCACTCTCGGAACTCTGATACCAAGAGTTCGGCAATATACGGATATGGTCTGGATTTTCGCGTCGTCCCCAGAGACTGCAAAAGATCCTCCGACATCGCCACCTGCCCTGAATGCCTGTTCACATTTAGACTGCAAGATCTCAATCGCCGCGTTCCCGGGCATATAAAGGATATCGTCCGTTCATCAAATCACAAGAAGATATTCGATAAGTACCCCAATGAAGCGAGTACTGCGCGGAGCTGGTCCGCGCTGGTTTCTATTTTGGACGCCCGTAATCTCAATCCCCGGGATCTCGGCGTTCTCAGTCTTCGCGGCTCATGGGTGGCCAGGGAACTCGGAAGCTGGGAAACAGAGCTGGAGTTGCTCGAATGCGCCAACTACTATTTTGACGACGCATTACGCCGCGGATTGACCAAGGGCGATCCGGGCATGGTAATGTATTTGTTGGGAGAAATAAATAGACGACGAGGCGAATTCCTCAGATCTCGGGAAATGCTCACGTTTTTAGGTAACAATCCCCGATATAGGTATCCCGCGCTTTTATTGACCGTGCTCCTAGAGGAAGAGGACAGCACTCCATATTGGTCGCACTACTCACCCGATCAAATGGAACAACAGAGCCCACGCTTCAGAGGTTTGTTCCCGCCTTTGCGGAGCATTCCCCCCAAGAAAACAGAGTTTTCCCCTGATGAACTTTCTGAAAATGCCGAAAAGACCGACGGAGACGATCGGCGCATATTTTGACAAGTTTTCATGATCTCCGTCATAAGCCATAGACGGAGATCATGACCAGCCGGCTGAATTTTTCCACTCTTTAATTGAAATCCAAGACACAACTTGGTATTCTACTTTGTCTTTAAACCTGCGGAAAAGAATCCACGGAGGAAATGGGATGAGACCGTACTTCCAGAAAATGACGGAGCTTGGTAAGCCGCTCAGCGAGTCTAAGATTAAGGATACTCAATCAAATGTTGAACAAATCAAAGAAGTAGAAGCAGAGCTTGCCGCGGCGGTGGAAAAAGTCAAGAATGCCGGTCTCCCGGCTTCCAAGATCAACCAAAGGGGCCAGTGGACAGTTTGGCAAAGACTGGAATATCTCGTTGACCCTGGAACTTGGTCGCCGCTGCATACAATATATGATCCCAAATCCAATGAAGAAGGCACAACCAGCGTCGTAGATGGATTAGGCAAAATTAACGGCAAATGGGCCGTCATAATAGGTTTTGACAATAAGGTGATGGCCGGCGCGTGGGTCGCGGGTCAGGCTGACAATGTTCTGCGCGTAACGGATTTGGCCAAGAGATTACGCGTGCCATTGGTATGGATCGTGAACTGCTCGGGTGTTAAGCTTACCGAGCAGGAGGAAGTCTATCCGGATCGCAGGGGCGGGGGCGCCACATTCTTCAGGCATGCTGAACTGGCGAAGCTTGGAGTTCCCGTAGTTGCAGGCGTTTACGGCACCAATCCGGCAGGCGGCGGTTATCACGGCATTAGTCCCGCCATCCTTCTTGCTCATAAAGACTGCAATATAGCCGTAGGCGGTGGGGGAATCGTTAGCGGAATGAGCCCCAAGGGTCACTTCGATGTTGAAGGCGCAGAGGCGCTTATTGACGCCACCCGTCACTTCAAGGAAGTCCCTCCGGGAAGTGTGGGAGTTCATCACGATTCAACCGGATTTTTTAAGGAAGTTTACCAGACTGAAGAAGAAGTGCTGGACGCCTTAAAACATTATGTGGATATGACGCCGGCTTATGATCCAAAATTTTTCAGGGTAGCGGCGCCCGCTGACCCGAAGTTCTCTCCCGAAGATCTCAACCATTTAATTCCCATGAACCAGAAGGCAATATACTCCTTTGACGACGTGCTTTCAAGAATTGTAGACGGCAGTGAGCATCTTGAATTTAAACCGAAGTATGGCCCGGAAGTTTATACGGGTCTGACCAAACTTGACGGATTCCTTGTCGGAGTTATAGGCAACAAGCAGGGATTTCTCGGTGTGGGTTACCCGGAATACGCTCCTTACCCCGGAATAGGCGGAAAGCTGTATCGCCAGGGCCTTATCAAAATGAATGAATTTGTAACTCTGTGTGGTCGAGATAGAGTGCCGATTGTTTGGTTTCAGGACACTTCCGGAATCGATGTGGGAGATATCGCTGAAAAAGCCGAGCTTCTTGGACTTGGTCAATCTCTGATCTATTCCATAGAACAGACCAATGTTCCCATGATGCTGGTCGTGCTCCGCAAGGGAACAGCGGCGGCTCATTACATCATGGGTGGACCAACCGCGAACAATCATTGCGCCTTCACGTTAGGAACTCCGACCACCGAAATATACGTTATGCACGGCGAAACGGCTTCAGCCGCAAGTTTTGCTCGCCGGCTCGTTAAAGAAAAAGACGCCAATAGACCTTTAGATCCAGTTATAGACAAAATGAACGCCTTGGCGCAGCAATATTATGATCAGTCCCGACCGGTTTATTGCGCAAAGCGGGGATTCGTTGATGAAGTGGTCCAGTTTCAACAACTACGACAATATATGGTGGCGTTCGCCGGTTGCGCATATCAGAACCCCGATTCAATCTGCCCCCATCACCAGATGATTATCCCCAGATTAATCAAAGGATAATGGAAAGATGAGTGGATACTCTATTAATTGGAGCAGCTTTTGAATGCAATAATCCAAATGATTTATTGAGAATCGTAACCATCAGAACGAAAAAGTAACTGAAGAGCGGCCCTAGCTCATTAAGATTGGGCCGCTCTCCCGTTCCACCGAAATGACGAATGAGCGGGGATGCAGATGTTGCTAAATCTCACTTATTCACTCGTATGATCAATTACTTTGCTGGACCTGCCGCTAATCATTACAGAAAATTAATTTTCAAAAAAAATGTTCATCTAATTGTATTTTTTTGAATCGGAATTATCTTGAGTCCATGCCGACCTTTTTTCAAACAACACGGTAAACGAATGTTTTAATCTTAGATTCCAAAATTAATCGATAACCTGATTTTGTAATCACTTGAAATGCACAAGTAGAAGAATGCGTTTGAGGCTGATTATATACAAATGACGCACGATAAAAAAAGTCCTTTTAAACTTTATAAATCGGAGATTAATGATCCGTCGGTAGTATGACAAGGAATACATTTGAGTATTCCACCAAATTAAATCAGGAGTAACAGATGAGCGAAACCGAAAAGAATTTGTGGGCGGCGTTTGCAGGCGAATCTCAGGCGAACAGAAAATACTTGGCGTTTGCAAAAAAGGCGGAAGTAGAAGGACACAAAGGAGTTGCCAAGCTGTTCCGCGCCGCGGCCTCAGCCGAGACAATTCACGCGCACAATCATTTGGACGCGCTAAATGGGGTCAAATCGACCGTTGAAAATCTGAAGGAAGCCTATAATGGTGAACACCACGAATTTTCGGTGATGTACCCGGAGTTTTTAGAAAAATCCAAGGCAGAAAAGGTCGGCGGCGCCACGAAAACGTTTCACTGGGCGAATGAAGTTGAAAAGGTTCACGGGAATTTGTATCAAGAGGCGCTTAAGGCCGTTGAAGCAGGTCAGTCGGTTCCTGAAAAAGATTACTATATTTGCCGAAAATGCGGTTACACGGTTGGCGATGAGGCGCCCGATAAGTGCCCGGTTTGTGGAGCAAAGAAGTCGGAATTCTTTGTCGTCGATTAAATCGTCGGCTGATTTTTTACACGGCGCCTGCTGATTTTTTTAAGCAGGTAAGCTCGTGATAAACAATGGGACGATCAGACTGGTCGTCCCTGCTTTATTAAGCTTACTGTGGCTGCTATCGTTGTGATAAATGGTTTCACGTGAATTATCGCGCAAACGAGGGGCATGCGATGAGTCGGCGACCTCGTCAGGGCAATATTTTCACCGGAGTCCCCACCTCCACCATCTCGTAGAGTTCTGCGGCGTCTTTAGGGTACATGTGAATACAACCGTATGATTTTCTTAACATGCCGCCGTCATGCCTTTTATCCGCGTGAATATGAATGCAGTCTCCCGTAAAGCCAAGTTCCAGGTCTCTTTCGTTTGGGTAATTAATACTTATCACCGTTGCCATGTCACCGCCGTAAGGCTCAGCCCAGAGTTTTTCGAGAGGCGGGCCGGAATTGGCAATGACGAATTTATTGGATTTACACCAACTTTTTTCGTCAATGATCCTATTACCCTTGCTGGACCGTTTAGAAGCCATCCATGAAACTTCATAATCACCGATGGGTGTCCGATGATCGCCGCTATGACGTTTCGCCAAGCCGCCCTTCCCCGTCTGCACTGGATATTCACGGATCAGCTCGGTTCCTTGCCAGAGTTGGAGCAAGTTCAGAGAACAATGAATTGAGACAGTGAAAACTGAACATTTTGGCTGAATGATTTGCGGCGGTTCCGCATTTGCCGGGAGGGCCAATACACATAGCACAACTAAACAGTTTGCGAACATTCCGGCAAGCAGAGCCATGTGGCGATCTTTCATTATGTATTCATTTTATGAAGCTTTTCTGATACAAATCCTTCGCGGACGTTCGGAAACTAACATAATTTAAGGCGCGCCTCAACATGAGTTTCTTCGAGACATCTAACCACATTCAATATTTAAAATGGGTGTTAAGTATTGTTACAGTGATAGGCGCCGGTCTGATCTTCTTAAATTCCGCCAATTCACAAAGCGTCGGTCTTACGGAGATTCTTGCATATGAACCTGCTTCAATTGCCGCTGATGAAGCTTACCGGGAAAAACAATATAATGAAGCTATCAAACTGTATGAAAGAATTGCAGATAGAGCACTAGGGCATTTCGGCGCCGGTCTGAGCTATGAAATGCTGAGTAGGCCGGAGAAAGCAGTCGAAGAATATAAGAAGTCCATTAATGCGGATTCAATGAACTACCGAGCAATGGAAAACTTGGCTGGTCTGTACGAAAAAAGTGAAGAAAACATTTATCAGGCGATCAATCTGTATGTTCGGGCCCTCGCTTTGGACCCACGAAAGGAGTGGCGGACCTGCCTGCCTTTGTGGATCAAAGTGTTGAAAAGTCGCTTTAGAGACCTCGAGAATAGTCCTGTCGGACTGTTTCATGAAGCGGAAAATAAATCCCAACAGGGTGATTACGATGCCGCAATAAAGCTGTATTCTCAGGCAATACGGCTTAATCCGGATATGTTTCAAGCTTTTTTCAACCGAGCGATGGCTCATCTCAAAAATGGAAACCGTGAGGCGGCTCTCTCAGATCTTTACGAGACGGTAAAGCTATCCCCCGACTTTCGGGGGGCATACCTAAACATTTGCTTGATAAAAGAAAGCCTGGGAGATCTGGACGGCTGCCTGGATGCCGTCGCCTCGGCAGTTAAATATGATCCCAATGATCCGGAGGCTTTGTTCCACATGGGACGCATATCTGAACTAACCGGAGCCTATGATAAATCAATGGAGTGTTATGTCAAAGCTTTAAGTCTGCACGTTAAACCGGAATTCAAGCGTCTCATCACTGACAGGTTGTCCGGCTTGCCCTCAACGACAAAGAAAAATTTCGGACGTAAGGCCGACGTGAATCAAACTCGTAATCTGTGGTAGCGTGTGCGATAGCCGCCGCTCTATATAATTAGACAACGCCGAGGACGACTAGGCGTAACAACATAATGTTTACGAGTTTTAAACTCGTAAATCGCTAATAACTTTGGTCGAGAATCACCCGTATTCATACGCGGTCAAAATAGTCTCGTATTTTCCCTGCATTTTTAAAAGTCTTTTCAATGGCTTCACAGATGGTTTCCTGTAAAAATTTGAATTCGTTCGCATCGATAAAGATGGAGAAATCTTTATAGAAGACACGGCGACCTCTTGAATGGATTGAACGAAAATTCCAGGCAGAAAGTATTCAGTTGTGATTTAAACAAGGCTAACCCTAAAGAAGATTGCACAAAAACAGAATTGCGCTTTAGTGATTCCTATGCGCCTCAAGAGCCTGAACAACCAGCTCCATTACGGATTTGACTTCAAGCGGCATTTCGTACCGCGCTTGCAAGTCATGCAATTGGCTCAGACAATTTTGACATGAAGTGGACAAAATGGTGGCGCCGGTTCTTAGGATTTGGTCGCGCTTTCTCTGAGCGTGTTCAAGACGCTTCTTGGCCATGTCGGTATTTTGCCCCACACTGCCGCCGCCGCCGCAACACAGATTATGTTTCTTGCTCGGCCAAAGCTCCACATAGTCTTGAGCAATATGTTTCAATAATTCTCGCGGAGGGTCGTAAACTCCCAATTGCCTGCCGACATTGCAAGGGTCGTGATATGTTACTCTCCCTTCAATGGAATGCGGCGCAAGATCCAACCGCCCCTCCAGCATCTGTTGATGAGCAAGCTCTACAATGGACAGCACTTCGAACCCTAAAGGTTCCCCCAGCCAGTTTTCGGCATCCTTTCTCAGGATCTTAAAGCCATGTCCGCATTCGGTCGAGAGGAGTATCTTGGCGTCCAATCTACGGACCTCATCAACCATATTCTTTAAAAGTAAAACCGCGGTCTCGTGATCACCCATGTAGTAAGGCCAGTTGGTGATATCGAAAACCTTTGATGAGAGAGTCCAATCAGTCTCAGAATACACAAAGTATTTGAGATAATTTTGAAACATTTCCGGATTGGATATGTATTCCCTGGGATTGGGAATGTACAAAACCTCGGCGCCCACTTTATCTACTGGTAGTTCTAATTTTTCTTCAGGAATATCCTCGAGATCTTCCGCCAGTTCTTCTGCCAGCCACTCAACGGTTTCAACGAAATCCTCCCCCTCCATGCCGGTGTTGTTGCCGAATTCTATGGATTTCTTGATTCCTTCCACAATTCTTGCAGGAGCCTTTCCCTTTCTCAGAGCTATTCCACGAATTCCTCTGATCAGAGCGCCGATATCTACTCCCTTGGGACATTCAACAGCGCAGCGGCCACATAAAGTGCATGCCCATATGAATTCGGAGTCCGCCAACTCTTCAGCGCGGCCTTGAACAACACCCTGCACGATTTTGCGGGGATTGAGATCCGGATAGGACTCCGACAAAAAGCACTTTGGAATACATTGACCACAAGAATAACACATATTGTAAGCTTCTCTAGCTATAGTTTTAATTGATTTTTTCATCGTTTCTTCAATGTGTGCGGCCGAATCCATCGTTCACCTGTCCGTTTTCAGAAATTAGAAGCCATCGTCTTAATTGTCGATTAGTTCATCGAGAAGTTTTTGGAATCTCGCAGGTTCATTAGCTGAAACTGCAATATGCTTCACGAAAATACTTTTATTCTCAAAAATGCCCGTCTGAACGGCAGCCTTTATTCGAGCCGAAGCCAGGTCCGTTCCATTTTTCGAGGCGCAAGCGCCGCTATGGCAGCCGGCAACAATCACACCGCGAGCCCCGGTTGTCAGAGCTTCCCAGATCATGTTCTCCGACACGCTGCCGGCGCACAGGACCTCGATGAACTTAATATTGTCAGGAACATTGAGATTAGACGCCAAAATTCCCGCTGATTCTCGACAAACAAAAATAATGGCCTGCTCATGATCGCCAATAGATTGCAGTTGTAAAGTATCACTTTGCCCTGATTTTTGCGGAATCGTGAGTTCAATTGCCGAGTTTGGACATGTCGAGACGCAAATTCCACAGCTCCTGCACAAAGAGCTAATTGGGGCAATCAGCGGTTGACTTCCGTCGGAGCTGAGTGAAATAGCCCCATGTGGACAGATTCTATAGCAGTTGAGGCATCTGGCGCATGAAGAATTGATCTTGATATCCACGCCGTCTGAATCTCGAAACAATTGCTTTGCATGAGCCGCCGCTAAACGAGCTTGATGCACTATCATGGTAGAATCGTAAGTACCCGCCGCAGGACCAACTACAAATATTCCGGAATTCCAGGACCGGTAGCTATTTTGATGAATTCCGGCATGACGTAGAAAGGAATTATTATTTCGTTCTTTCTCAAAGTAATCACGAGCCCACTTCGGGATACCCGCAGGGTCGGGACCGCCGACGTAAAACAACTCGTCGAAGTCAAGTTCCAATCTATCGTCGTTTCCAACTACGTGGCGGATCGATAATGTAGATCCAGTTTCAGTTGCCGATTCCGCGAGAGTTATATCATCATCGTAGTATTTTATGATTAGAACGCCGGACCGCCGAAGCTCATCGAAAAAAGTTTCAGTTTCGAGCTTAGGAAGCGGTATGTTTTTTAATAGTAAAACCGAACTCCCTTCGCTTAATTGATTTTCTAAAGCCATCCTTGCGGCGGCTAATACCAGAGCTGGGTCGGAAGGTTGTTCGAAGTCGCAAAGAAAAACATAATTACCAGGTTTGTCCATGCGATCTGAAACTGTGAGCTGCTTTGCATACGGGCTCATTTTGGGTGGGACCGCCACTAACGGTACATCGGGCGCCACCACCACGCAAGTGAAAAGTTCATCTTTGGATTGTTTCGATACCAATTTAAAACCGTCAGGGGTCTTGCTTAGAATCGGCTCGCCCAAGTCTTCTAAGACTCTAATTTTATCCTCATCAAAACTATTAGGTAAATTAGATGATTCACCTGTTTCGCGGACAAAAGCTCCGTCTGTAGGGCAGTTCATGTACGTCACTTCAAAACCTGTTTCCAGCAGCGCTTCTATTGAAGCGTAAGCTCCAAAACCCCCACCGATAACAAGAGCTTTGCCATGCGATTCGGGATTTACCGACATAGAATTTAGTAGAGATGCGCCGACACTCATAACTTCACCCCATGCTCAATATCCTGAAGAATAGCGGAAGCGGTTTGGTGGGCATGATCTATTGTCATTTGAATATCTTTGGGCCCACTGCATGCGCCTGCTAAATAAAGACCAGGCACGGCGGTTCTACTCGTGTCGGAATCCGACAATGGCGCAATGAATCCGTGTTCGTTCAAAGGTAAAAGAAAAGCTTCCGCATAGTCAGCCAATTCCCTTGGGGGCCTTTGCCCGGTTGACAAAATAATCCGCTCGAATTGTCGCCTAGTATTTCTTCCGTTTTCTTCAACAATTACTTCTAATTTGCCGTCATCATTCATCAGTATTTCACCGGGAACGCCTTGAATGAATTTTATACCCGCTCTTAAAGCTTCATCAAAAAGTCCCTGCAATCGTCCATTTCTAAGTTGCAAATCGATATAGAAGATTACTATTTCGGCGTTGTTCAACTTGTCCGATAATTTCAAGGCTGATCGAAGCGCGGCCCCACAACAGTATTGCGAGCAATAATTGGCTCCTGATGAGGCTTCACGAGAGCCAACACATTGTAAGAAAGCTATTTCCGATCCGGAAGCTAAGGATCCCCAATCTTCATTCCGTAAATCGGCTTCGAGTTCCGCCAACGAGCGGACGTTCGGCAAACGTCCATGCTGGAGTAGGACTTTATCCCCAGGATCATAAGGTTCAAAACCTAGCGCCAATACCAGTCCCGAAGAGTCAATAAGGGTTGTTTGGCCGCTGGATAGTGATTTTAAGGGCGGCCGGCGCAAATTTGATGGGTTTACCTGAGCCAAATCCAACTCCTGATGTGCTAAGATTAGAGTTTTCGGAGAGTCTTTTACGTCCCGGAGTGTCTGTTCAGCTAAACAAGAAAAACATTGGCGACAGGCGGTCCCTGCTTTGCACGCCCATTGTCGTGCATGACCTCCCGGATCTGCCGTGCGTTCAACTATGACGCAAGAAATTCCATTCTCATTTAAGATTTTGGCGACGCTGAGCCCCGCTATTCCGCCTCCGATAATGGTAATCGGTTGATCCGTCAATTTTCTACCTCTACAGATTAACTTGGCTCGACAAAACAGCGCCACTGAAACGAGTTGAAGCAGTTGAAGTTACTATCCGGCCTATTTGTCGATGATGAAATATCGAGATTGACGTTGGCTTATGATAGTCATAATATTCTTATTATCATATCAATATCCTGTATTATAGTAAACAATAGAGATAAAGTTAATAAGCTTTGTGTGGGAATAGAGGATTTATGAGGTCGGCGGCGCCGGCATGAACGAAAGAGTAGAAAAAAATGTCCTTTAAATACAATGAAAAATTCTTAAAATACATAAAAGAGTTCGCAAAAATCGGCGCCAACGCTAAGCTTTTCCCTAAGGTATGCAGAACTTGCGGAAGAGAGTACTTGAGTTTTCCTGAGTACATTCACAATACTATTCCCACTGCGCACTGTTTGGAACCATATCATGATACGCAAGACGCCATGCGAACACTTCAATACAGGAACTGCTTATGCGGAAGCACGTTGGTTATCACCTTGACTGAAGACACTTTCCCGATGTTGGATAGTTTCTGGGAAATGTTGGGGCTTGAATCAAAGCATAGCGGCAGGCCATTGAGAGAAGTTGTGGGGGAGTTTCGGGAACAATGCAATCGATATGTAATTGAAACAACCGAAAAATCGGTTGATTAGGCGCTCACTTTTCCAATGCCGGACTATCGAACCATAAGCCGTTTACTCCGGCATCCGTACCTGCGTCATCCAATACGAGCTTAATCAAAACATCGTCACGATCTTTGGAAAATTTTGCCTTGAATAACGCGATAATGTTTCCATATTGTCGGTAATAACCGAGATAATTCCACCCTTTGCTTTTTCCCAGGCTTTTCTGAATATTTTTCTGTAACTTTAGGAAGCTCTCACGATCCAGCGACTCTTTAAGTATTCCGGAAAAATTGCCGGCATACAGAGTGTAGTCTCCTTCAGATAAACCTTTTAGTACATTGCTCAATATTTTTGAGGCTGTGGATTCGATGGAAGAGTCATCTGGAGATTCAGCGAACAAATGTCCCTGGAAGCCGCACAATAGCCCTACCAATAAAATTACTGACAATTTACGGACCATATGCTCTTCTCCTGTTCCGCGGATCTTAAACGTAGATTACATAGTAGATTACATACCAGACAATTTCATTCGTAGCGTTTAGCAAGACTTTACAAGTATTTTATACAGTATAGAGACTAAGGCGCTGTTTGGCAAAAAAGAAAAAGGCGGCCTGTGCCGCCCTTTTGGTCACTAAATACCGAGACTATTTTTTGCCTTCGTCTTTTACTTCTTCAAAATCGGCGTCTACAACATCTTCATCGCGCTTTTGTCCACTTGGCTGCCCCGGACCCGCGCCTCCGGCAAATCCTGCGCCGGGACCTTCCTGCCCGCCTGTTCCTGCGGAAGCTTGCTGGTACATCGCTTCGGCGAGTTTATGCGATGCCTGATTTAAATCTTCTACAGCGGACTTAATCGCGGCAGGATCTGATCCTTCCATCGCAGACTTGGTGCGAGTGATAGCCGCTTCGATGCTGCTCTTGATTGAAGAATCCACTTTATCGCCATGCTCTTTCAGCGAATTTTCGGTCACGTAAATAAGTGAGTCGGCCTGGTTACGAGCTTCCACCAACTCACGTTTTTTCTTGTCTTCTTCCGCGTGAGCTTCGGCGTCATTAACCATTTTCTTGATCTCTTCTTCAGTTAATCCGCTGGATGCCGTGATCTTAATGGACTGTTCACGACCGGTTCCTAAATCCTTAGCAGACACGTGGACAATACCGTTGGCGTCAATATCGAAGGTAACCTCCACCTGCGGCATCCCGCGAGGCGCAGGGGGGATTCCGGTTAGTTCAAAGCGACCCAGAGTTTTATTACCCGAGGCCATTTCACGTTCCC
This sequence comes from Desulfomonilales bacterium, assembly GCA_038250835.1. GTDB lineage: Bacteria > Desulfobacterota > Desulfomonilia > Desulfomonilales > Desulfomonilaceae > JBBSBY01. Next base: position 42,065 of record JBBSBY010000007.1, read on the forward strand.
CTTGCAGCACATGAATGGAAACGGACGGCTGATTATCCGAAGCGGTTGAGAATACTTGCGATTTCCTAGTTGGAATTGTCGTGTTTTTCTCAATCAGTTTTGTGAAAACTCCACCCAGAGTTTCAATGCCCAAAGACAGCGGCGTAACATCCAGCAAGAGCACGTCTTTAACGTCGCCCTTTAGGACCGCTCCCTGAATAGCTGCGCCGATGGCTACGACTTCGTCGGGGTTGACTCCTTTGTGCGGTTCCTTACCGAAGAGTTCGCGAACTCGGGCTTGGACTGCCGGCATTCGCGTCATGCCGCCGACCAGGATTACCTCGTCAATCTCAGATGCATTCAGACCGGCGTCTTTTAATGCGGTTTTACACGGTTGAACCGTTTTCTCGATCAAATCTGAAACCAGGGCCTCGAGTTTTGATCTACTCAGCTTCATGGTCAAGTGTTTTGGACCTGACGCGTCCGCCGTAATAAATGGTAAATTGATATCCGTCTCCATTGAAGAGCTAAGCTCAATCTTGGCCTTTTCAGCGGCCTCCTTCAATCTTTGGAGCGCCATTTTGTCGTTGCGGAGATCTATACCCTGGTCTTTTTTAAATTCATCGGCCAAATAGTCCATCACTCGTTGATCAAAATCCTCACCCCCGAGATGTGTATCACCGTGAGTGGACTTAACCTCGAAGACTCCCTCACCTATTTCCAAAATGGAAATATCAAAGGTTCCGCCGCCTAAATCGAATACGGCGACTTTCTCTTCTTTCTTTTTATCGAGTCCGTATGCCAAAGAGGCTGCCGTAGGCTCGTTTATGATTCTCAAAACATTCAATCCGGCTATTCTTCCGGCGTCTTTTGTGGCTTGTCTCTGAGAATCATTAAAGTAAGCCGGGACGGTAACAACTGCGTCGGTAACTTCTTCACCGAGGTAATCCTGAGCTGTTTGCCGCATTTTTTGAAGAATCATGGCTGAAATTTCAGCAGGCGAGTAATCTTTGCCACGAATGTTGATCTCTGCGTCACCATTCTTACCTTCGACAATTTTATAGGGAGTAACTTTGATGTCCGCTTGAACCTCGGCCGAATTATACTTTCGGCCGATTAATCTCTTAATTGCAAAAAGTGTATTTTCAGGGTTTGTAATTGCCTGGCGTTTGGCCACTTGACCAACCAGGCGCTCTCCAGAATCCGTGAATGCCACCATTGAAGGGGTTGTCCTACCACCCTCTGAGTTCGGAATAACCACGGGATCTCCGTGTTCCATGATCGCAACGCACGAATTCGTTGTTCCTAGGTCAATTCCTATAACTTTTCCCGGCATAGCTTCCTCCAATTTGCTTTATGTCAGATTGCAGTCTCATCTGAATCTTTGTCACCATCTAATGGATGAAATGACTTCATTTCGTAATTAATTAGTCCTTGCTCAATAAAATGTATTAAGAATACTTTTAATCTCATCGTTGTAATTCTCTACTCCTGAGCCGAAACAATTACTTTAGAAGGTCTGAGCAAGCGATCTTGGTATCGGTAGCCTTTCTCGTATTCTTCGATTATCGTGTTTGGCGGCTTCGTAGCATCTTTTATTTTCCCCATAGCTTCATGCTGGTGCGGATCAAACGGTTTGCCAACTGCTTCGATCTCTCTCACGCCAAACTTACTGAGTAAATCTTTGAACATGGACACAGTAAGCCCAACTCCTTGGGCCAACGGATCGGATGATGCTTCGGCTTGGGCGTGCGATAGGGCTCGTTCGAGATTATCGATCACGGGTAGGAGTTCTCTCAGAAGATCTTCATGCTTATACTTGTGCATTGCGCTTTTTTCCGTGGTGACCCTCTTCTTATAATTCTCCAGGTCCGCAACTGCACGTAACCATTTGTCTCTATTTTCATCAGCTCTCTTGACGGCCTCAATCAACTCATTCGTCGGTTCGCCGGCCACCTCGGAATCACTGCTATCAGAAATGATGGTTGTGGTAGGCTCTCTCGGCTTGCGCTCCTTAATCGGCATAGTCTTGTCGATATTTCCGCTACTGGTAGCGTCATTGCGGTCTTGTCCTCCCAAAATTCACCTCCGCCGCTGCATTAATTTTAGATTACTGAATTCCTTTTGAGCTTAGTCTCCGCCGAACTCAATTTGGTTCAACTACGAACCGAGACGCTAAAATTAACACTGCTTTCCAGTCGGTTCTGTTGAGCTTTGACAACCGGCGTCGAATACTCATTATCGGATACAATTATCGGATACAAATTTGACTACCAAATACTTGTATCCACATTATATTCGTACCAAGTGTTAACAAGTATTAACTCCGCACAGTTTTCAAATGGGCGCCACAGCTCATTTTGTCAAGGGGTGTATTATTCGCAAAAACTTTCAAAAGCGTAGAGGAAGAGTTGTCGGCAGTCTGAATTTATATTTAGAACATCAAGAGACTTGCGGTGGCTGAGAAGAACATTTGCATACGAGGTGTTGGATTTTACTTTGAACTGTTCGTTACACTTCGGGTGAACATGAGCTGTTCATGATAATAATCCAATAGATTGCGTTTAGTAGTGTGGAGTTTATCCGACAGAGACACTTTATAAATGTGTGGGTTGGAAAAACGTTTATATTCAGGCTCAAGCCGATCGATTTCGTCTATGGCTCGGCGCCTCATTGCTTCGATGCTCGGTGATTCGTAAACCTGCCGCCCGTCGACGAATGCGGGAACCATGATTTCCTCTGCCCTGTAAGGCGGCTTGTACACTTTTTTCATGTAATCATACATCGGATGATGGGCCCTAACGGGCTCGGATTGCGGCAAAGGCTCATCGACGTCGGCGAGCAAATCGCCAAGCATTCTATCGTTTCCATTATAGAAACGTATAATTTTTTTTATTCCCGGATTAGTGACTTTCTGAGGGTTTTGAGAAATTTTTATTCGAGGAGCGAAAACTCCATCGCCCCTGTCAATAGCCATAAGTTTGTAGACGGCGCCCAGCGCAGGAGTTTGGTAGGATGTAATTAGTTTTGTTCCCACGCACCAAATATCTACAGGAGCGCCCTGAGCCCGCAAACTATCGATAAGATACTCATCCAAATCGCTGCTGGCTAAAATTTTGACGTAATCCATGCCGCTCGAGTCAAGAATGCGTCTCGCAGCTTTGGAATAGTAGGAAAGATCTCCACTATCGATGCGAATTCCCATTAAACGGTTGTTTTCGGCTTCCATTTTTTTGCCGATTTCGACTGCCTTTCTTACTCCTTCAAGCGTATCAAATGTGTCGACAAGCAAGACACAATTATTCGGAAACACATCGGCAAAGGCGTAAAAGGCGTCAATTTCCCTGTCAAAGCTTTCAACCCAACTGTGGGCGTGAGTACCGCGAACAGGGATGTTGAAGAGTTTGCCGGCTTTCACATTGGAAGTGCCCGAACACCCTCCTATGTAAGCCGCTCTAGCGCCGTAAAGAGCCGCCTGAACCCCATGGGCGCGACGGGTTCCGAAATCAACTATGGGCGCTCCGCCGCCGGCGATTCTCATGCGAGCTGCTTTTGTGGCAATGAGTGTTTGGTGCCCCAAGATCGCAAGCATCGTGCTTTCAATGATTTGAGCTTCATCGATGGGCGCCGTAACCCGAATTAACGGCTCGTGGGGAAAGACTAGGGCTCCCTCAGGCACAGCCCACAAATCACCTGTAAAACGAATTCCCGAAGATAGTTTATCCATTGCCTGATTAGAAAAAATTCCAAGACTCGCCAGGTAATCCAAATCATCCGGATTGAAGGCAAGCTGCTTTATGTATTGTATTACCGTATCCAAACCGGCAAAAACACAAAAAGCTCCATCATCGGGATTTTGCCTGTAATATAAGTCAAAGCAAGCCTTTTGTCCGGATCTGTCGAGCATGCGGTAACCTGCAACCATGGTGATTTCGTACAAGTCGGTGTCCATGGTGAAATTTCCACATTTCACTCCCTGAAAGGCTGTTTCCGCGTCAATCAGCCCGAGACTCTCGCCGCTTTCCTCATCACAAATTTCAATAGAGTTCATTAGCCGGCCGGTCTCCGGATCTTTTAAGACTGGTTTCATAATAATTCCCTAAGGACTAGTGCCAACTATAAATTCGATCGTTTGCTCTGTTCAAAGTAATTGGTAAAGGCCTCCTTGAACGGAGACTCAGCCACGCCAAATTCGGTTATAATACCGGCAATTAGTTCGGCGGGCGTAACATCAAAGGCGATATTTCGAGCCTTAACGCCCTCAGGCGCGATCTGCACTCCGCATATGCTTGTTACCTCCGCAGGATCTCGCTCCTCAATGGGAATTTTCGCGCCGGAACTTAGAAACATATCTATGGTCGATAAGGGAGCTGCGACATAGAATGGAATCTTATGATACGAGGCTAGGACGGCTACTGAATACGTGCCTATTTTGTTTGCCGTGTCCCCGTTTGAAGCTATGCGGTCCGCTCCCACTATAACTCTATTGATCTCTCCACGCTGCATCAACGCCCCTGCGGTATTGTCGGGAATAAGCGTGACCGGTATCCCGAGTTTTTGCAGCTCCCAAACGGTTATCCTGGCGCCTTGGTTTAGAGGCCGAGTTTCGTCGGATATAACTTGTATCCGCTTTCCTTCCTCAAACGCGGAGCGGACTACCCCCAATGCCGTGCCATACCCGCAAGTAGCCAGACCACCGGCATTGCAGTGAGTCAAAATGGTGTCGCCGTCATGAATTAAATTTTGGCCCTCGAAACCGATTTTACGGCAGAGGGCTCGATCCTCGATTTCCATGGCGATCGCCTCGTCAACCAAACGCCGCTTGATCCTGGGAATGTCGGCGCCCGCTTTGGCATAAACGGCTTTCATCCTATCCAACGCCCAAAAGAGATTCACTGCGGTAGGTCTGGTGGCGGCTATTTCTTTGCATATGTGTTCAAAAGCCTGATCCAGCTCAGCTTTCTCTGAGACTTCAGTATTCAGGGCGCCCAAAGCGACACCCATGGCCGCAGCGACTCCTATTGCAGGAGCTCCTCTTACGGCCAATCTTTGAATTGCGTCGCACATTTGGGGCAATGTTCTTATCTCTATATATTTTTCTTCACATGGAAGAAGCGTTTGATCTAGTAAACGGATGTGATCACCCATCCATTCAATCGTGGTAAAAGGATCTTTCAAAGTGAACTCCAGGAAGAGGCGTGGCGCCGTGATTTTCAAAGGAGATGGTCGTTTTAAGACTTGAATTAATTAGTATACCATTAGCCAAATATTAACTCAAATTGCGCTTAAAGATAGCTCCTTCAGTTTTCGATCATACAATTTGAACAAGTGCTGAAGTCTCTCTACTGCACCGGCGAACGATTTTCCCAAGTAGGCTTTGTCAACAGCCTTATCCAATTCTTTGTGGGCTCTCAATAAATTCCTCGGCATGGTCAAAGGATCATAGAGGTCGGATAGCGAGCATTCCGAATACTCGAGCCTTGCCGATAGCACAGCTTCCGAAGCTCGTTCAATTGTTTTAATTTTTTTTGAAGTGGGGTTTTCAGGCCAGGGAAAGTTGTTGTACACTAATTTGATGGAGTACCTATACCTGCTTTCAAGGCGCCCGGCGATTTGATTTACCCATGCCATGTGCATTGAGGAGCTAAGGACGCCGAAATGATACAGCGTGGCGTCTGAAACAAGGATTACCAAATCACTACAAATTTCATTCGGGTCTCCAAAATCTAATGGGATGTAAACTCTGCGCTCCGAGCTTACCTTCGGGATAATCAAATAGTGGCCTCCAGGGAAATTTTCCACATGAAAACGAGTCGGAGACGCGGCCAATTTTTGCGTTTGTTCGTTCCGCTTCTTATTGTTCGGGCAGTCGGATTTATCTTTAGCGGGAATCTCGCCGAGTCGATATCGCCTCACCTTATTCACCAAAGCAGCGCAATGAGGCATTGATTTTATATCTTTCGGCGAAGCGTCCCCGAGCCACAAGCACCATCGTTCTACACAATTCAGGAATTCATTTGAACCGATCCATCTTTTGAAATATGGAGCGGCGTTTGGCTCTACTTTGAGAAAATCCTCCTTTTCTTCGGGCGCGAAAAGATAATATCCTCCATCAATGGGTTTATTGCCGATCCCGGCTCTCGGCACGTCGCATACAGGTTCAGACCTTTTATAGATGAATACATCCGGACCGTCCAAAAGGTATGGATTGATTTGATTTGCCGACACTATTTGAGGGTCACCCTTTATATCTTTGTAGTCGTAAATGGATTTTCGCTTGTTATTAGAGGCCCCGAAACCAATTATTACAACATGAACATGTGCGGCGCCCGGAGCTTCGGAATCCCAGGCAAAAGTTCGATGAGCAAAATAAATTTCTATCCCGTTGGCCATCAACCAACTCCAAATAATTCCTACCTGCTCACCTTGAGTGATTGAATTTGTGGACACAAATGCGCAGTGAATAGTCGTGTTACGAATAAAATCGGCAGCCTTTTTATACCAGGCGGTCACATAGTCAAGAACGCCGTAGCCTGCGACATTTTGAAATACCAGCTTCATATCGGAGCGCTGCTCTGCGCTTTGGTATTTGGATCCGACAAACGGAGGGTTACCCAAAATGTACGACAATTCATTCGGTGAAACGACGGATTCCCAATCTATTCTAAGGGCATTTCCGACGATAATTCGCGGTGACTTGAGCAGCGGGAGACGCAAATATACCAACCCCATTTCCAGAAGTTTTCGATTCATCTGATGGTCGGTCAGCCAAAGAGCCGTTTCAGCTATTCTGGCGGGCCACTCTTCCATTTCGATACCATTCATCTGATCGACATCGACTTTTATGAGGAATCGAATATCGATGCTCTTAGTCTCGCCGTCGGTCAATTCTTTAAGGACTTCAAGCTCCAGAGCGCGCAATTCTCTGTAGGCAATAACCAGAAAATTGCCGCACCCACAAGCTGGATCTAGAAAACGTAATTGCGCCAGCTTATCGTGGAATTCATTAAGGCGTTTTCGCTTTCCGATTTTAAGATTTCGTAAATGTTTAAACTCCTTCCAAAGCTCATCGAGGAACAATGGGCCTATGAGTCGTAGAATATTCCCCTCTGATGTGTAATGGGCGCCGAGATTTCTTCGTTCGTCCTTATTCATTATTGATTGAAACAAACTGCCGAAAATCGCTGGGGATATTTGGCCCCAATTAAAGTCGCATGCGCCAAGGACTTTTAGCCGCATTTGCGAGTCAAAAAAAGCCGTGCGTATTTGCTCCTCAAAAAGTCTGCCGTCAATATATGGAAATGCCTTAAGCATTTCATCCATATGTTGTTGTCGCCGGTCCTCGGGAGTGTCCAATACTTCGAATAAAGTGTTTAACTTTGAACCCATGTCGGAACCATCTTCATGAGTCCTCGTTTCAATGAATTCTCTGAAGAGTCCTTTTTCAAAAATGGCGGAATCATCGGCAAAAAGGCAAAACATCAAACGGACCAGCAAAACTTCCAATTGATGACCAACGAAACCGGCTTCTTCGAGAGACACGTGAATATCAGCCATGAGCTTGGTTGCTTCCAAATTAAGGTCAATAGTTTCACGGATTACCTGCTTCTCGTACCCCACTAAGAAGCCGAACAATCCAACGTAATCAGGAAATTGACTGATGGTGAAGGTAGTTTCTTGGCCTTGATTATCGAGATCAATAAAGTTGAATCTATGAAAATCACAAACTAAAATTGCTCTGGGCAACTCCGCTTCTTTGAGGCCATGGAAGTAATCGGCGGCCTGGACTGCGGCGGCGGAAAGATCCGATCCTCGACTTTTATGCTCAATAAGAATGTTACCCGGCCAAAAGGCGTCGATTCTGCCTTTGCCGCTAATGTTGGATAAATTAGCCGCTTTTTTCTCGAAAATTACAACTCTACGTCTCTTGATACCGAACACATTAAAAAAGTCGTTCCAGAAGCTCTGGGATTCCGCTCTTTCACTAACCTCAAATTGCCATTCATTTACGAAACTTTGAGCTCTAGCTCGTATTTCATTCCAACTCAATAAACCGGGCATTCGGCGCCTCTCAAGTTTGAAAACATTCGGGTATTATACATAAGTAAAATGTTACGGGTGAGAAAGTTTTCACAGCAAAAATTGGCCCATTTAGGTGTTTCTGTATGCCAACTACTTCAATCATCCTCACGTTCGTGCACTGGCGAAAAGCACGATGATGAAAAGGCAATATCCTTTCTCGCATGGGTACAAAAGCAGGTCTGGACCCATATGATAAAATTGCGAATTGTGATAAATTGCTATCTGAATGCAACAGCATGTTTGCCGGACACAATTCGCTTGCCTCGTATAAGGGAACTGCAAGTTCGCTACTTAGTCCCCTCCGGATCGTCTAAAGGAGCCTCAATGATTTCAAAATATAGGGAGATTTTTGAACTGGCTAAACCTCACCTTGACATTCGCTCCAACGAAATACACACCAAAATTGCGTACTCATTTGCAGAGCAATTGCTGAAAACAGAAGCCGGTAACGAAGATGTAGTGCTCCCCGCAATTCTTTTACACGATGTCGGTTGGAAATGCATTCCTCCTGAACAACATCTGTTAGCTTTTGGTCCCGGTGAAAATGACATGACGATTAACCGCATACATGAGATTGAAGGGGCGCGGATGGCAAGAGAAATTCTTGAATCTCTGAATTATTATCCAAAACTGACGGATGAAATAGTTGAAATTATCCTGGGGCATGATTCAAGGCTTAACCCCCTTTCACTCAATGATGCAATCGTAAAGGATTCGGACAAGCTATGGCGTTTTTCGGAAACAGCCTTGGATTTGGATCCTAAACGGTTCCGAGTAGACCCTCTCGATCACATAAAATGGCTTGGAAACCAAATACCTCTCTGGTTCCACACCGAAACCGCCAAAACACTTGCCTGGAAAGAACATAGCAATCGATTGCTGAGTTTTGGGCTTAAAGCCAAGTAAATTGATTTTGGAGTCCACACATCTTCAGACTGGGACCGATTCAGCCGAGACTCCTCACCGCCGGATCTTCTCCAAAGCCATGCTTGCAGAACTATTTCAATATTGCTTCAGCTTTTTTGCTGCATTGATACAGACTTTCAAAATTAATTATCATCGTGATCTCTGCTGTCCCGCTCGCTCAAGAGGTTGGTAGGTTCTAAAGTAAAGTGAAGTTCGGCAGAAACGGCGCCCTGAATTAGGCCGGAACTTCGAATGAGTTGAAAGGTGGACCCTTGAATTTAAGGAGTTGTAGCGTTTATTATGAAAGTAGCGCTTGTGCTAAATTGATTATCATAATGGAAGTATCGTCCGGTGGAGGCAAGGCGCTGAAGGTCGGCTTTGAGTGACCGTCGTTGAGTGTTTTAATTTTTAAAAAAATGGTGTCGCCTGGGACTTGGGGGATAAATGAAGAGAAAGATGTATTCCGTTCTACTCGCCTTGTCATCTCTATGTGCAGTAACTTTCCTTGGAGGTTGCAGCACTATGCTCTTGCTCAATCCCAAAGGACCGATCGGAGAGGAGCAGCGGTTCATCATAATTGCGGCCATCGGGCTCATGCTGATCGTCCTCATTCCCGTGTTCATAATGGCGTTTTGGTTTCCTCTGAAGTATAGGGCTTCCAATACAAAATCGAATTACACGCCGAAATGGAACTATTCCGGTAAAATCGAATTTTTCATGTGGGGTATACCCATTGCTATTGTCACGGTTCTTGCAATTCTGGCCTGGACCAAGACACTTACCCTAGATCCTTACAGGCCAATCCAATCATCCGCCAAGCCCATCAACATCGAAGTCGTATGCCTGGATTGGAAATGGCTCTTCATCTATCCCGATGAAAATATAGCCGCCGTCAATCAAATCACTTTTCCGGTTAATGTTCCTGTGAGCTTCAGACTCACCTCGGATACCGTAATGGCTTCCTTTTTCATGCCACAGTTAGGCAGCCAGATTTACACCATGGCGGGCATGCAAACCCGATTGCATCTTTTGGCCAATAAGCCCGGCGCTTATGCCGGTCATAATCAACAACTCACCGGAACGGGTTTCGCCAACATGCATTTTAAGGCGCACGCCGTTTCCGCTGAAGAGTTTCAATCATGGGTGAAAAAGGTCAGACAATCTCCGGAAAAGCTTGATCTGGAGAGATATGAGAAGCTCGCGAAGCCGAGCGACGGTTACTATCCGATCACCTATTTCTCTTCAGTCGAGCCCGATCTGTTTCTATACATAATACGTAAATTCGATCCGACCTGGGGACAACATTCCGCGTCTATGAGCGGAGGACCGGCCTCGAAGCATCGAGGGGCTCACGTTTCGGAGGAAAATTGATATGTTCGGAAAATTAAGCCTTTCGGCTATTCCATTTAACCATACGATCACGATAGCCGCCGTAGCCGGAGCGGTTCTCCTTGGCTTGGTCATTCTGGGTTTGGTCACTTACTACAAAAAATGGACCTACCTTTACAAAGAATGGCTGACCAGCGTCGACCACAAAAAAATCGGCATCATGTATATTATCCTCTCGTTGGTTATGTTACTACGCGGATTTTCGGACGCCATTCTGATGCGTTCTCAGCAGGCTGTCGCCGCCGGAGGCTCCCTCGGCTTTCTACCCCCTGATCATTTTAATCAGATATTCAGCGCTCACGGGTCGATAATGATTGTCTTCATGGCCATGCCGTTTCTGGTCGGGTTGATGAACATTGTTGTGCCTCAGCAAATAGGCGCCCGCGATGTGGCCTTTCCCTTCCTGAATTCGCTAAGCCTCTGGCTGACCGCAGCCGGGGCGTTGCTGATCATGGTATCACTAGGTGTGGGTGAGTTTTCCAAAGCCGGCTGGTCGGGATATTCCCCACTCACCCAACAACAGTATAGTCCCGGAGTGGGTGTGGACTATTGGATATGGGCTTTCCAGATCGGCGGAATCGGCTCGACTTTGACCGGTATCAATTTTCTCGTCACCATCATAAAAATGCGCGCTCCAGGCATGAAGCTGATGCGAATGCCGTTGTTCGTTTGGACTACTCTTTGCACCAATGTGCTCATGGTTTGGGCATTCCCTGTTTTAACGGCGGCGCTTACCATGATTACACTCGATCGTTACCTCGATATGCATTTTTTCAGCAATACGTTCGGCGGTAACATGATGATGTATACCAATCTGTTCTGGACCTGGGGGCATCCCGAGGTTTATATCGTGATTCTGCCGGCGTTTGGGGTCTTTTCGGAAGTCGTCTCCACTTTTTCCAGCAAACGGTTGTTTGGCTATACATCATTGGTCTATGCCACTGCGGGCATTACCATCCTGTCCTTTTCAGTCTGGGTGCATCATTTTTTCACGATGGGCGCATCTCCTAACATCAATATCGTTTTCGGTATTGCTACCATGATGATTGCCATTCCCACCGGAGTGAAGATCTTCAACTGGCTTTTTACCATGTACGGCGGTCGTGTAAGGTTTTCCACACCGATGTATTGGACGCTGGGATTTATAGTGACTTTTGCCGTCGGAGGGGCTTCAGGAGTGCTGTTGGCTGTGCCGCCCGCCGATTACGTGCTTCACAACAGCTTATTTTTAATTGCTCATTTTCACAATGTGCTTATTCCCGGTTCCCTGTTCGGTTTTTTTGCAGGTTATTATTACTGGTTCCCAAAAGCGGTCGGCTTTCGATTAAAAGAGAATTGGGGCAAACGGGCCTTCTGGTGTTGGCTGATCGGTTTTTATCTTGCTTTTATCCCCCTCTACATCTTGGGCTTCATGGGTATGCCCCGTCGGATGGCGCACTACCTCACACCTGCGTGGCATCCCTATTTGCTTGTCGCGGCTTTCGGCACCGCCGTGATCATGCTCGGCATCCTCTTTCAGGGCATCCAATTGGTTGTTAGTTACCGGGAAAGAAGGGCGCTGGACGATCCCACCGGTGATCCGTGGGACGGTCGCACATTGGAGTGGATGACGTCTTCCCCTCCCGCCGAATATAACTTCGCTAGGATACCCGTCGTTAAAGATAGTGACGCCTTTATGGAAATGAAGGAAGAAGGCGTCGCATATCGCAGGCCCGACAAATATTACGACATTGAGATGCCGAAAAACACGTCTGCGGGTTTAATTATTGGCGGATTGGCTTTCGTGTTCGGATTCGCCATGATCTGGTATATCTGGTGGTTGGCCATACTCTCCGCATTCGGTATGCTTTTTGCGGTCATTGCCCGATCAATGGATGACGACATCCATTACGTAATACCCGCCGCGGAAGTCGAACGCGTCGAAAATGAACGTTATCGGCAATTGGGGCCAAGACTGAAGAGACGAACCACAGACGAACACATCATCACTGAACCTGTGCCGGAGATGTAAATGATGACAACAGAGGCTTCAACCATTGATATGGCTTATAGCGGAGAAATCGAGCACCCCGATACTATCGGCGCCCAGACACTCGGTTTCTGGATCTATCTTATGAGCGATCTCATTATATTCGGGACGCTCTTCGCCACTTATGTAGTCCTGGGCCAAAACTATGCGGGCGGCCCGACTGCCAAGGAAGTGTTTGACATCTACTATGTGCTGGGTGAAACCTTGATCCTACTGCTCAGCAGTCTAACATACGGTTTGGTTATGCTTGCCGTACGCGACGGCGTCAAGAAGTGGGTTCTCATAGGACTCGCCGTCACCTTTCTGCTGGGACTTGGGTTTGTATCCATGGAAGTTAAAGAGTTCTATGGATTGATTACCAAAGGGCATGCACCTGACGTTAGCGCGTTCCTTTCGAGTTATTTCACTCTGGTAGGGACTCACGGAACCCATGTGACTTTCGGGCTGATCTGGATTGCCGTCATGATGGTTCAAGTCGTCGTCAAGGGGTTGACTTCCCCCGTTCAGTCGAGACTGATGCGTCTCGGCATGTTCTGGCATTTTCTGGATCTTGTCTGGATCGGCATCTTCAGTATCGTATACTTGAGGGGAGTCATGTAAATGAGCCAAGAAATTATTGCCGGCTCCGGGAAGGGAAGTCTTAAATCTTACCTTACCGGTGTCGTTCTTGCCCTGATTCTTACTGCAATTCCGTTTGGAATGGTTATGAGCGCTTCTTTCTCCTCGTCCGTGCTCCTAATCGGCATATTCGGCGCCGGTATCGTTCAGATTCTAGTCCACTTGCGTTATTTCCTACATCTGGACGCTTCCTCGAGGGAAAGTTGGAACATGGCGGCCATAATATTCACATTAATAATTGTGGTTCTCTTTGTGGGAGGATCCATCTGGATCATGTATGATCTGCATCATCGAATGATGTGAGTATGCTTTTGAAGATCAAAAACTACTTCGTCACGGCAAAACCGGGGATTATTTTCGGCAATCTGATCTCCGCTGCAGCCGGTTTTTTTCTTGCCTCCAAAGGGAGGGTTGACGCGCCGGCTCTCACGACGACTCTCGTCGGCATAGCCTTAGTTGTCGCTTCCGGTTGTGTCTTCAACAACTGTATCGATAAAAAAATAGACCAACAAATGGCCCGAACACGCAATCGAGCCATTGCCAATGGGTTTATCGCGCTGAAAGCCGCCGTATGGTATGGGACGCTTTTGGGTATTGCAGGGCTGGCGCTGCTCTGGATGACAACAAACATACTAACGGTAGTCATAGTGTCTTGGGGTTTTGTGATTTACGTGGGAGTGTACAGCCTGTACATGAAACGAAATTCGGTGTATAGCGCTTTAATCGGCAGCTTAGCCGGCGCCACACCGCCCGTTGCGGGATACTGCGCAGTGGCCGGTAGCTTAGACGCGGGGGCTATTATATTGTTTCTGGTCTTTAGCCTATGGCAGATGCCTCACTGCTATGCCATAGCCGTTTTCAGATTTGATGACTACGTTGCGGCGGCCATTCCGGTTTTGCCGGTCAAGCGAGGAACAGCCGCCGCAAAGACACACATGATCGCTTATATCTTGGCCTTCATGGCCGCCACTCTGATGCTGACCATAAGTGGATACACCGGTTACGGCGCCTCTGCAGTGGCGACCGTGTTGGGCCTAATTTGGCTATTTATGGCCTGGTTGGGGTACAAGGCACACGATGAGCGGCTCTGGGCCAAAAGGATTTATGTTTTCTCCATTCTGACCATATTCATCGTGTGCGTAATGATCTCAATCGATTTCACGCCCCCCGTTCCATCAGAAACGCTTCTAAGCTATATTCCACAATAACTCGTCCCAAATTTTACAAATCTTAACTAAAGGACGCCGAAACCGTTACGAGCATGAGACCTCAACCAATTATAGTGATCCTCAAAAGTAATCACGGATATAATGGTAATTTCTTCAATCAGTCGATTTTCCGAGTCACTTGAAGCTATAAAGCTTGGTTATGCATTCAGAGCTTATCATCGTCATTCCAGCGGAAGCGGTAATCCAGGGGAATATGGGTCCCAGCTTTAGCTGGGACGACGGGTCAAAGGCTTCATTCAACAGAACGCTCATGCAAACGACGGTTACCACAGGCTGCCGAAGCCGCAGCATGAAGATTGCGCGCCGGCAGCGCCGCAACATGCTTTGGCCGGCGCCGCTTTTCGAAACGCCGTTCTTTGGATAGGAGCAGCGGCCTGACAACAACCGGCTCTCGGTTTTTGACTAGAATTAGAATACGCCAATACTCGATAGGTCTTCTGCGCCTTTGATTTTGAAGAGACTTTTGGAGCAACTGATGAAGCTCCAGGATCGCAGCAGGAAGCCGCGTAAACGGAACCCGATAAGAAAGCTAATGCGAGAAATGTGATCAACAAGGCAGTTATTCGTGATTTCATTACAACCTCCTAAATTTGTGAATTTGCCGCTACGAAGCTGTCGGGAACCACAACCGGTCTCATAATTTCAGATTCTTTAATTCGGCCATCGGACACTTCGATAATCCTGTCGCCATATTCAGCGTTGAATCTGCTGTGCGTCACCATGACGATGGTCTGGCCTTCCGAGTTCAACCGCTTTAGTAGAGCCATTACGTCCTGTGAGTTTCTTGAATCGAGGTTGCCGGTGGGTTCATCGGCAAACAGAATAGGAGGCTCATTGACCACGGCGCGCGCAATGGCAACTCTTTCCTGTTCACCTCCTGAAAGCTGATTGGGTAGGCGATGAGCTTTATCCGTTAGCCCCACTCTATCCAGGGCTTGCATGGCCAGTCTCTGTTTTTCAGCCTCCGAGTGGTGAGTCACAGCCAACGGTAATTGAACATTTTCGACGACATTAAGATATGGGACCAATTGAAAAGATTGAAAAATAAAGCCCATGAACTCTCGACGAAAGTCCGCCAGCTTGTCCTTGCTCAATTTGAAAATATCGAGTCCGCCGATGACTATTTCACCTCGTGTGGGACTCAGTAGACCACCGAGCATGGAAAGCAATGTGCTCTTACCCGCGCCTGATTCTCCCATAATCGATAGGAATTCAGCCTGGTCTATTGAAAGATCGATTTTCTCGACCGCGACGACTTTAGACTCTCCCTGACCGAATTCCTTGGATACATTTGTAACTATGATATAACTCATCTCCAAACCTCCTAAAGTGTCCTCAGAGCTTCACTGGGATCCATACGAGAAGCGGTTATTGCCGGATATAGCGAAGCGAGCACGCCGGTCAGCACGGCCAAAAAAACGGCTCCGACGGCAACCGTTGGGTCCAGTGAGAAATGAGGGGTTTGCTCTGAAAGAAAAGCAAGGATCAAGCGGGTAACGCCGATGCCCATGAGATACCCAAAGACCCCGGCCATTAGAGAGACTATGGTCGCCTCAAGTAAAATAATTTTCATTATGTGGCTTTTTCTGAAACCGATTGCGCTGAATATTCCGATTTCTCTGGTTCGCTCAGTCACGCTGCCCATCATTGTGACAAACACCACCATCGAGCCTACAAAGAGGACCAATCCGGATATTCCTAATGAAAACTTTCGGAAATTGTGCAGGGTGTCCATACGCCCTTCTACTACCTGTTGAATAGCCGTAACTTTAGCGCTGGGAATCTTTTCGGAGATCTGTGTCACGATGTCTGAAATGGGGCAGTTTTTACACAGGGCCGCTACTTCCGCCATTCCTATCGTGCCTTCTTTACCGAATACTTTTTGAGCCACAGGTAAATTCATAAAGACAAGGCCATCGTCCTGAGACCCGGTTTGAGCGAGTACACCGGACACTTTAAACTGCTGATTCTTCACGGTCACATTTGATCCAATAACCAGCTTAAGTTTCTCGGCGACTTCTCTTCCCACTAGAATTTCATTGTCAGCCGATGGTTTTACCCCAACAATTTGCCACCACTTCTTCAAAGCCAACTCCGATGGAAAATCCACACCAACAGCCAAAATCTTCTTGCCGTCCTGCTCAAAAACCCCGAAAACTTTAGGGCTCACTATCCGAATATTGGCGGCGTTTGGAATCGTTTTAACCTTCTCAAGATCGCTCTGCGAAATTTCGCGAAGATCGAATGATAAGCCCCCGATGTTGAGCCCA
The DNA here is from genome assembly GCA_038250835.1 of Desulfomonilales bacterium. GTDB lineage: Bacteria > Desulfobacterota > Desulfomonilia > Desulfomonilales > Desulfomonilaceae > JBBSBY01. Next base: position 58,567 of record JBBSBY010000007.1, read on the forward strand.
CCATATGTCAAAGAGAGCCCTTCGGATTTTGGTGTGACGATGATGTTGGCGCCGAACTCGTCCATTTTATGCATTATGTCTTCTTCAAGAATTTTGGTTGTCGTTAGCAAAGCTACAACGGCGGCGACCCCAACCAGCAGTCCCATGACTAAGAAGAAAACTTTACCTTTTCTACGCCTCAGATTGTTTACAGCTATATCACGCAGTTTCATATGCGCCTCCTACTGAAAATAACGCAGCCCGCTAACTATTTCTTTCTGACTGATGTTGAGCTTGTCGCCTTGAATGGTAGCTTTGACGGGATGTGGATTACAGCCGCCCTTGAATTCGCCGACTTTTTCAGTCTTGAACTTGAGACCGCAGTTTGTGCAAATCATGTCATTGCCCTGCTGAACATAGCCCTTCTTGGCTTTGTGACAAACCTCGCAAGCGTCAAGAGCCGTCCGGATTTTACCGTCCTTGCTCTTGACCACAAAAAAGCGCACTCTTTGCCCATTATTAGTTTGGTATTCATAGTGGCGGGCCTTGCCGTCCTGAAAGGCGCCGACCGGGAAAGTAAACACACCATCTTTGGGTTGCACAGGCTGAGCGGGGACCGTAAAGTTCCAGGCGTAAGCCGTCAGTGGCGCCAATATTGCGATTAAGCTTGCCGCAAGTAATTTGACGATTGATTTTTTTATCATAACTTTTTCCTCTCGGTGTTTAATTTTCTAAGCTGTTACTGCGTGAGAGCTGTTTTGAGTTCACTGGGCGCCCCGATCATCCGAGGCCAAAAAGTTTTCCAATCATCCTGACCTGCCGCGGCAAGGAGTGTCGATTTTAATTGCTCGTCCACGATTTTTACGTCCGCGTCTTTGAAAATCACTCCAAGCCATTCCATGGTCTTACGAGATCTTTCATCGGTATTATTAATACCTTCTGCGACGTGTTCCTCGATTAATTTACGAAGCCCCAGCCTCTGGGCGACAATTTGAAAATATTTTTCTTTAGATCCAAAATTATCGACTATCTTTTTATCAAAAGCTTTCGGAATTAAATTTAACTCTTTCGTGATCGCTTCGATCTCGTTTTCAACTTCCTGGGGCTGCACGACGACCATGTTTTTATCAGCTTCCTGAAGAAGTATTTCTTTGCCCACAACCGAAAAAAAATTATGAGCCGTATCTCGTCCGGCCTGATCTGTTTTGTCGGCATATAACGGTATGGAAATATCCTTCTTGAATATCGGCCTACCATTTACAACGGCGACTACACCGTCTTTTTTATCGGCGCCGCCCGGAGTGAACACGCCATCCAGGCGTGCAGGATAACCCGCTCCGGCGATTGCGTCCTTGATTTGATCCGGAGTTATCTGTTTTTCACGGAACTTGATAGTGGCGTCTTGAGCTGCAAGACTCACATCAGCTTCGACAACCCCGGGGAGCTTTGCGGTGATTTCTTTGACCGTTATTACACACGCGGGGCAGCTCATTTTAGTAACGGTAAACCTGGACGCCATTATGTCCCCGGTTATTACTCTGTAAGCGGCGTAAACTCCTCCCGTGACTACCAGCATTAATGCCACCGCCATGCCAAGCTTGCGCGATTTACCTACGGAAATTTTGCGCTCGGCCTGGTTGAGGGTCTCCATACTGATTTCTTTAATCTTCACATCGGCCATTTCTGGACTCCTTGAACGATAAGTAAAACATTATTGTAGCTCGCGACTGCTCGCGGCATTATTTTGAACTAGTCTGATCTATTCGAGGAATGACAAGAATCGGGTTAGGTAATTGCTGAACGCAATGCGAGCGTCATAGGCAAATCACTTCCCCTAAAAGAACGGAATCAACAACGAAGAACGGAATCTAGGGATGAAAGAGATGATGAAGCGGTGGGAAAGAGCGCCAAAGCAGAGGATGTGGACACAGTCTTGAGTTCGGGCGCTGACAAGTCGTTAAAATTGAATGAGGATGCCAGTCGTTCTGAATCATCGATAGAAGAATTGTGAACGGCTGAAATCACTTTGATCTGTTCAAGACATCTGCATTTGGAACATTTTTCAAAGATTTGCTGATCGCATGAACAATTTTTCTCCTGTGGAACGGCATGTTCTCCCATGGAAGCGCAGCAACTCGGCGCCGGGGCCGGAGCGCTTTGGCAACAGGTATGCTTCTTCTGTTTACAGCAGCATGGAATAGCGTAAGACGGAACCACCGACATTCCGATGACGCACAAACAGGAAAAAATTGTAACAGCCCTTTTGAGCATTCGTAATAACACTGGGTATGTTCCTCAGTTACTCAGTCTATGTATTTTATAAGCAAAGTCAAGTTAATTAGTAGTAAAAGAATGTCACTGATGTTTACTGGGAGTCTAAAGTTTGTAAGATGTCTCAAGTTCTTGAATTGCTATTACTTAAAATTTCGGAAATTCCCGCGAAATATGAGAGTTTTTTTCAAATTACTCTGCTCATGGAAATCAGATTCTACTCAGGAAGGGCCGCCGGAATTCAAATTTCCCCGATTAAAGAATGTCTGAGCCCTCTGATAATTTTAACTCCTACGAGACTTCCCGGCTGAAATTCCCGCGAGCTGTTTATGTTCACAATTTTATTTGTGCGGGTCCTACCCGTCGCCTGTCCGCAGGAATTTCTGGTTTTTTCTATAAGCACTTCCTGCACGGTTCCAACCGCGGCTGAATGATAATCGCGTGTAATTGCTTCCTGAAGCTTGTGGACGTCCGCCAACCGCGCTCTCTTGATATCTTCGGGTAAATGGCCTTCCAGTTTCAATGCGGCGGTTTGAGGTCGTGGCGAATACTTGAACGAAAAAATCTGGTCGAATCGTATAGTCGCCAATACCTTCATGGTTTCGGCAAAATCAGTATCGGATTCTCCGGGAAAGCCTACAATGATGTCCGACGTAATCGCCACATGCGGTATTTTGTTTCTCAACACCTCAATATTTTTCAAATAATCTCCTATGGTGTAACCTCGTCGCATTCTTTTGAGAACCGAGTCGGAACCGCTTTGAAGCGGTAAATGAATATGTTCGCAAACACGGGAAAGGCGAGCCATGGCCGACGCTAGACCTTCGTTAAAATCGCGTGGATGGGATGTCGTGAAGCGGAGGCGCTCAAGACCGGTAATTTTATTAAGCTCCTCCAAAAGATCGGCAAACGTCTTACCGGTTGCCAAATCCTTGCCGAAGGCGTTGACGTTCTGCCCAAGCAGGGTGATGTCCTTGACGCCATGGGCGGTAAGCCGTTGCGCCTCGGCTAGGACCTCCTCCATAGAGCGGCTTTGCTCTGGTCCGCGTGCGTAGGGAACGACACAATAAGCGCAAAAATTCGAACAACCTTGCATTATGTTGAGAAAGGAAGAGACGGATGACGAGTTTTTCACGGGCGCCGGTGTATGCAAGGACTCAACATCACTAGACCATTCGGTCAAGGTCCGTCTTTTTCGATCCCGCCACACGTCCTGGAGCGCCGCGGGAAGCTCAGCTATGTGATGAGTTCCCAAAACAATATCTACATGACCGGCGCGTTTAAAAAGTTTCTCTTTCTCTTGCTGGGCCACACAACCGGATACGATGGTTACAAGCTCAGGCTTTTCAGATTTGATAATTCTCAGCGTGCCTAAAGCGCTGTAAACCTTGTGCTCCGCTTTTGCCCGAATTGCGCAGGTATTGATTACCACCACATCGGCCAATTCAGCGCTTTCCACCCTCTTGAGTCCCATATCTCCAAGCATGGCCGACATTTTTTCGGAATCATGCTCATTCATTTGGCAGCCATAGGTTTCAATATAATAGCTCTTTTCGATCACTTTAATTTGTCCAAGGATGATATGTTGACAGAAGTATTGCTCTCTAATACTGCAAATTACAAGGCCGGTACAAACGATTGGGCGGACCGGTTTGTTGATGTGGGTCGGTGAAAGGGCAGAGAAAAATCATCGATGGGTTGCAAGGTGAATCAATCCCTCTTAGATAAGATTGCTCAATTCATAAGGCGACTCAGTCCAATTCCTTGCCCGTTGTGGTCATGGTTATTTTGCCGTGTTTAACTCCGCGTGTGGAAATGAGCAACTCCCCGGCTTTGCGGACCTCATCCGAAAGGCCTCTCATTATTAAAACTTCAAGACAATTGTGGTGGTCCAGATGAACATGAACGGCGGATACGATAAGCTCGTGGTTTTTATGCTGTATCTCTGTGAGCTTTTGAGCTAGATCGCTTTGTTCGTGGTTGTAAACCACGGTAACCGTCCCCACTACCTCGTGGGACTCTGTCCACATATCTTCGACAAGCCGATCACGAATGAGATCTCTGATGGCTTCCGACCGGTTTGTATATCCTTTGGCGCCGATCAAATGATCAAATTTGTCCAATAAATCATCCGGTATTGAGACGCCGAAACGGACGAGATCAGCCATTGTAAACTCTTTTCAAAATTTAGTGATAAAATTAGGAGGAGTATACTATAAAAGTTATAACTTGACACTAATGGATAATGAAATTTTGCAGGTTGAGAAATTTGGATTAGTCAAGGTCGAGAGCTTCAGCAGTGTAATCACCTGTAACATGATGGTCAACAATCATTTTAGCCCAGGGATTGGTAACCTTGTATACCATCTCGAGCCCCTGACGACTCGACGCAATAATACCGCATCTTTTAAGATGAATAAGGTGCTGGGAAACTGTCGCCTGATGTAGACCAAGGCATTCCTGCATATTCTTCACATTACAGCCGCCTACTTTTATCAGTCCATAGACAATTTTCAACCGTATTGGATGCCCGAGCGCTTTGAAAATTTCAGCTTCCGTTATAAATTCTTTGCGTTTGACCTCGAGGAAAAGTTCGTCCAGCTTCCCATCAGGCTCATCTGCGACTTTATTCGCCAAATTCATTTTGCGCCCTCAGTTTTGACATGATCATCCCCACTTTTCTTACCGGCGGCCCGATCCTCGGGCTTGCATTGAGGCGACATTCAGGTTGCTGCGCCTAACCGAGGCAATAGCCATTTATTGATTAAAATCCAACCGGCTAATACCGCAATCAATACCAAAATACTTTCCAATTAATTACTCCTTAAAAATTTCCTTTTTTCAACTGACCCAGCATAAGTTTTTCCAGCCATTCGGGCCCGTTATCAATATTAGCTTGAGTAAACGAAGGTTTTCCAAGTAGCCCGGCGAGCCAATTTTTAACACCGGGGGTAGTCCATTTAGCCATGCCTAGATGCGACGCCACTACATTACCGGATTTATCTATAATATATGTCGTCGGAAACCCTTTGACTTCATAAATAGCCTCATTCGCGTCATTTAAGATATAATAACCCATTATCCTACCTTTAACGACGTTCTCGATTACACCACGCTTGCCTTCCGGCTTTGCTGCGATAGTCAAATTCTCGCCATTCTTGCCTGCGTATGATTTGACCCATGAAGGGGGATCCCAAAAATTTGCGCAAATGACTTTGAGATCATTTGAATTTATTGTCTTTGCTAAATATTTTAGGTAACCTTTTTCCATATCGCAATACTGACAATTTTTTCGCCAGAAATTGAGGAGTACCACCTTCCCTTTGAGATCGGAAAGATTAACTGTTCCTCCATCGGCCATTGCCATTTGCAAATCATTGGCTTTAGGCGGATTTTTCAGGACTTGAAAATCGCCCCCGTCAGAGAGACCGGCGGACTGAGCGTCTCCGCAATATCCATATATAGTTACAAATACAATAAAGATTATAGCGATGCTTGACTTCACCATAGCCTCCGAATCAAATTGATAATATCGGTATATTTGAATATATCATTTATGTCAAGACTTCTATTGCTGTTTATGAAAACTGAAACCGTATCTATTCAGAAAATAGATTGCCTTGGCGAGATCGCTTTCCGACAATTTTTTTTGACACTGTGCGCTTCCGCACACTCGGAGCTTTGACTTTAGGCGCCGGACCTCGGCCTCCCATAAATTTTTCTCGTTCGTTTTCATTAAATATCTCGACTACGCCGTATTGCCCATCATAACCGGCTTTTATATTCACCCTTCCCTCTCGAACTCGGTTAATGGCTTCAGCGATAAGTGGGTGCAAATGGGCTTTCAGATGTTCAATCGGCAGTGTCCAGAGAATATCGAACTCGGTTCCAAGTTTCTCTACCGCTTCAGAATACATGCCCATTATTTTTTTTGAAGCCGCCTTTACCGCAAATGCTTCCGCTATGATTTCGCAAAGTGGAATCATGCTCCAGAATGGGGCATTAGGAGCAGCCGGATCGTCGACACGTCTATCAGACATTGTCATAACTCTGTTCATTACTCCTACAGTTATGATTCCTCCGCAAACAGGGCATCTTCCTTTGTTTTGCGCGGTTTCTTCGGGGTTGAGCCTGACTTTGCATTTACGGTGGCCATCCAAATGGTATTTGCCCTCCTCTGGAAAAAATTCGATAGTGCCTATAAATGCGTCTGCTTGGCCTGAGACCGCCCAGCCGTTCGCGGGATCTCCCGAAACGAGTTCGGCGCCGACGCCCCTTTTGAGCGCATCACGTATACTGAAAAACCCCGGGGTCCCAGAGAAGATATTGCACTCTCTCCCAAGTTTAGAAGGGGAGTGGATATCGGAGTTCGAGATCAGCGTATATTTATCCAGTCCACTAACCAGTCTGTTCATCGCCGGGTCGGAAGACAGCCCGGTCTCAAGGGCAAAGATGTACGAGCTTAAATCCGCGTAGCAGTCTTCTATGGAATTAAACCCGGACTTTGAACCGAGGGCTGAAAACCAGGGAGTCCAGATATGGGCCGGAATCACAAATGTCTCAGGATGAGATTCCAGGGCAATTTCGAGGAGATCCCTCGAGTCTAATCCCAGGATGGGTCTGCCGTCCGAACAAATGTTTCCGATTTTACCGAGCTTTCGATTGAATCGTTCCATTCCCTCAAGATCGGGCATAAAAACCAGATTGTGGACTCGTCTCCCGGAACCGTTTCTCTTGTAAACCGAGCTTATTTCGACGTTGAGCATAAACAGGGTCTCGCCGGGTCCACTAATGTCGGGAGCTGCGCTTTTTTGAACTCCTTTATTCTTAAGCCGAAATAGACCGTCGCCGTTTTCCTCGAGCAGTTCCTTAATCTCCTCGGACCATTTGGGATGGGTAAAGTCACCAGTGGCGACCACTTTAATTCCCTTTATAGCCGCCCACTTGGCAAGCTCATGAAGATCGCAGTTTTTTGCCGTTGCTATAGAATATTTGGAATGCACGTGAAGATCAGCGAAATACATTAGTTGGACTCCATGTTACTTTGACTTCAAATCTTCGAGTTTTCGATTAAGCGCTTCTTTGAATTCGCCGGCGGGAGCAGCATCATAAGCTTTTTGATATTGAGGAATTGCTCTCTTTTGATTGCCGCTCTTTTCGTAAGCGGCGCCCATTTTGGCTAGTATAGAGATTTTCTGTTCGGGGGTTGTCGCTCTATTCAGGGCTCGTCTGTAGTATTTTACCGCTTTGTCCAGCGCATTATCCGCCAAGTACGCGTCGGCGACGGCGGACAGCAAAGCAGCGTCCTTAGGCGCAAGTTTTAGCGCCGGCTCGAGCGTCTCCACCGCAGACCCCGGATGTTTAGCTTTTAAAAAATAGGCGGCCAGGCTTATCCTAGCCGGCACGTTTTTGGGATCCAGCTCCAGAGCTTTGGAAAAGTCTCTGCCTGCGGCTTCCAAGTCGCCCTTTTTCAGGTAGAGTACGCCTCTATTATTAAACGCATCGGAATTCAATGGGCTGTAATTTATTGAAGCCGTGTAATCCTGAATAGCCTCATCGAATTTGCCAAGCTTCACAAAGGAGATACCGCGGTTATACCAACAATCATGACGTTCGGGTCTGCTATTAAGTAAACGCGAAAAGGACTCCACAGCTTCCGCATCTTGCCCCAGAACCGCCTGAGCGATTCCTGAGTTATAGAGCGCTTCAGAAAAATCAGGATCTAACTTCAGGGCGTCTTCGCAATCAACCAAGGCTTTCGAATAATCACCGGTTCTAATTAAAGCAGAGCATCTATTTGAGAGGACCGCCGCATCTGATGCGCCGCTCTGAATGGC
>JBBSBY010000008.1:0-64608 GCA_038250835.1 Desulfomonilales bacterium
TACTTATTCAGTAGTTTCCGGAAATGGTAGCCAAAGATCGCAAGGGAGACTGCGTCCCCAAATTTGGCCCTGTGAAAAATGAAAGCTTTAATCAACAGCTTCCAGTAGTAAACCTTGCCCATTCCTTTGTCTAGTATGCCCAAATACAAAATTGAGTTAAAGAAAGCCACTACTTCCAACTTGGTGATCTTTTTCTTGCGAATAGGTTTATAATCCTCAAGAAAGTTCAGCACTCGAAGATAGTACTGTTTCGGCGAATAGATTGAATTTAGGACCGTTTGGTATCCCTCCTTCAAAGTGTCGATATCCATTTTTGGAATGAAGTTTAGCGACCCGTCGCAATTATCGCCGGTGCAGCCGTCCATCAACCTGCCCTCCTTTTTGAGCCGTTGGTGCAAACGAGTGCCGGGGATTGCGTTAAGTAGCCCAATCATGGCTTTTGTCACGCCGCTATTTTGGATAAACTTAATCTGGCGTTCGAAAATGTTGGGGGGATCATTATCGAATCCAATAATGAAGCCGCCCATCACCTCCATACCGTGACGCTGAATCGTTTTGACGGCGTCAAGGAGATTCATGGAGATATTCTGATGCTTGCCGCATTCCGCCAAACAGACTTCTTCAGGGGTCTCCAAACCCAAGAAAACAGACTCGAATCCCGCTTCGGTCATGAGATTCATTAATTCTTCATCCGAAGCAAGATTGACTGAAGCTTCCGTGTACAACCCAAACGGGAAGTCGCGCTCCTTTTGCCAAGGGATGAGTTCTCTTAAAAACTTTTTAACCTTTAAGCGATTCCCGATAAAATTGTCATCAACGATAAATAAGCGGCCCCGCCATCCCGCGTCGTAGATAACATTAAATTCAGTAAGCATCTGCTCGGGCGATTTGACCCGGGGTATCCGACCATTAAGCTTAACGATATCACAGAACTCACAGTCATATGGGCAACCACGGGAGTATTGCATTGACATGGACGCGTAGTCCTTCATATTGATGAGATCCCATTTAGGTATCGGAGTAGTGGTGATATCGGGCCTGACTTCGGAGGTGTAAATCTTTTGCGGATTACCGGCTTCCAAATCCTTGAGGAACTCGGGCAATGTAATTTCGGCCTCGTTTAAAACCATGTGGTCGAGATCCTCGTACTCTTCGGGCGTGCTTGTGAACAGAGGACCGCCGGCTACAATTCTCTTGCCGAATTCCCGCGCTCGTGAAATGACTTCGCGCACTGATTCTTTTTGAACGACCATTGCGCCGATCATTATCATGTCCGCCCATTTGAGCATCTTGTCGGTTAAGGGCTCGACATTCATGTCAACGAGTTTGGTGTTCCATTCCTTGGGAACCATCGCACCGATCGTCAAAAGGCCCAACGGCACGTGCGCGGCTTTTTTTCTAATTAACTTTAGAATGTGTTTAAAATTCCAAAACGTTTCCGGTATCTCCGGATAGACGAGCAAAGCTTTCATAGCGCTCCTTATTGTCCTGGAAAGGAGGGATCGAGCAGGCGGCTCGACTCTCCGTCAAAAATTATTAATTAAATTCTAATTCGGAAAAACTATTTGGCCGAACTAGCTCCGGTTGACGATTCCGTGCCGGCGGAGCCGACGGGAGACTGTAAATACCTTAACAGATTAGAATCAGGTCTCATCATGATCGCCGTATCGTTTTTAAGCACTTTCGTATATACCTCTAGTCGCTTCAGAAATGAATAGAATTCCTCATCTTGAGTATAAGCCGCCGCATAAGTGGATGTGGATTTTGCGTCCCCTTCACCTCTCAGAATCTGCGCTTGTTTATAAGCTTCCGCAAGTATAATTTCTTTTTTCTTGTTTGCGTCGGCTCTAATTTCACGAGCAAGTTGATCGCCCTCGGCTCTGTACCTTTTGGCTATTCTTTCACGTTCGGCTTTCATCCGGGCAAAAACACTTGCTTGCACTTCTTCGGGCAGGTCCACACGCTTGATTCGCACATCTATGACGTTAATACCGAACCTTTTTGCTTGCTCCGATGTTCCCACCGCTACCTGAGTCATAATGTATTCACGTTTTTCACGGATGAATTCTCTAAAATAATGGTTACCAATCTCTTGGCGCAGCTTTGCAAAAATGATGTCGTTAAGCCTTGCTATGGCGCCTTGATAATCTCTAACGGATTGATAGAAAAGCAAGGGATCTTCAATTTTCCATCTACTCACCGTATCAACAATAAGTCTTTTCTTGTCCAAAGTCATATACTCGTCGGCAGATCTTGCATCCGCGGCAAGCACCTTGTTGACCAAAATTTTGACATTCTGGATGAAGGGTATTTTGATGTGCAATCCCGGTTCTCTAATCGTCCGTTCGTGCTTACCCAATTGAAAAACGAGCGCCTGTTGTCCCTCTTTGACTACAAAAAAGGTCTGACTGATGATGATCAAAATTACTATGATGGCTATTGCTATTTTCGTCATGTTATTTCCCCTTCTTTTCCGGCGCGGTGTCTTGGCTGTTGGTCGGAGCTTGGGGAACTGAACCGGTTAGTGGCAGGAGCGGCAAAACCTGATTGGCGTTTTGGTCCATGATATATTTCTTGGCCGGCGCCAGGAACTCTGAAGCGGATTCCAAATAAAGTCGCTCTCGAGTAATCTTCGGAAACTTTTTGTATTCTTCAAGAAGGCTTATGAATCTTTTTGAATCGCCTTCGGCTCGGATAACTCGCTGGGCGCGATAAGCCTCGGCTTCCCTTATTTCCTGCTGCGCTTGTCCCTTAGCCTTAGGGACAACATCTTCCATAAAGCCTTCCGCTTCCTTAATTAATCGTTCACGGTCCTCCAGGGCTCGCACGACGTCGTGAAAAGCTTGTTGCACATCCGCGGGAGGATCGACTACCAGCAAACTGGCCTGTGTTACCTGTAGCCCCGTTTGATAGGTGGTAAGCAGCTCTTGGAGGTATTCTTCGATTTTATGCTGTATATCAAGTTTTCCGCTGGTCATAGTGTAATCAATATCGTTTTCGCCTACCACCCCGCGCAAAGCTACTTCCGCTGAAGCTCTTAAAGCCTGCTCCGGGGCTTCCGCGCCGTACAGGAACTTGACCGGATCCTTTACAAGATATTGCACGAATAGCTGAACATCAACTATGTTCTCGTCTCCGGTGAGCATCAGTGACTCCGTCGGTATTGACCTGGCTCTGCCGCGCTCGGATCTAAAGCCGATTTCCGCCCGTCTAACCGTTGAGATGTCCACAATAGTTCTCGACATGAACGGCCACGGTAGCCGGTATCTCGGTCCGGGGTCAGTGGTTCCATAATATTTACCGAAAAGTAATTCAACGCCTCTTTCTCCGGGACCAACGATATAGAAACCCGAAGCCAGGTAAAGCAGAATTAGAGCGATAATAATGAGCCAAATGCCTCTACCTTTTATAAAACGCAAAAAATGATCCTGAAATTCTTCCACATTCTTTCGTAATTCTCGCACAGTATTGTCATTCCCATCCCGGGGCCGAAACTGGTCCATTTGTCCTCCGACGGTATTTTGATTATTTTAGACGTGATGCCCAATTGCGTTGACTAACAAATGTCTTCTGATTATGCCGAGCTGAAAAAAGAGTCTTGATTTAGACCCAAACTGATAAAACACGTCCGCTGTAAACGGCGAAATGAGCGCAGGTCCGTCACGACAATCAGGATGGTCAAAGTTAAAGCGCTTACTGTATACTGTATACCGTATGGAATCGCAGGTGTAGTTGAGTATTAGAATTATGAACTGAAGCCTATGACGGTGATCTCTCATCGTTCGTCAACTAAGCGCTTCAATCATAAACTATGATGGAATGCAAATCAAATAGCCGGCGTTATTTATGAGTGATTAATTTTCATTTTGGAGTATAGATTTCTACGTCTGGAAGCATAGGATGGTGAAGTGATCTGCGGACAGGGCGGTTCGCAGCCCTCATTGCCATATGAATCCGGGAGATGAGGGCCGGCGACTTATCCGCAATCCATAATTTGGGGCCCATGAAAGGGCTCACCTGTAGGCCGAACTATATAGACTCTCCCCTTTTGACTTTGTCAAGGACATCATCCAGCATTTTTCCTGCAGTTCGTCTGCGCTCCAGAACAGCTTCTTTCCATATATCGACTTTCTCGATAGCTTCCTTTTCCCAGGGTAACCAATCTTGAGCGTCTTTGGCGCGTATGGATTGTTCCAGTTCATCAGGGATGGGGGCCATCGAACATTGCGCATAGTGCGCCTCTATTTTTCTGAAGAATTTGAAAAGCTGTTTCATTTCCTTTTTAGTAAGGGTGCGACTGCTTTCATCCTCCCCAAAAAGCTCTTTTTTTAACGAGTTCCCGTTCTCCACTTTAAGATCTTGGATCAACTTCTTCAAATAATCATAGTTTTGATTGAAGTCGTACGAGTCCAACAAATTTCCTGCGGAGGCTTGCGACGCACTCTGACTCATATCTAAACTCCTTTAACACTTTATTAAAAATGCGAGTGTCTCCACCAGCATAATGCACAAAATACAAGGCGACAAATGTAAGCAAAATGAGGTTTGAGAAGAGCGCAGAAGCGCTTTTCAGGGAGATTTGAACTCCTCCGTATCCTCGTTGTGGAGGGCTCTATCATTCCATTCGCGGTGAGTCAAGAATTATTGTTACAATTATATAATTTAAAATGAATGCTTTGATAATATGTCGCGATGTCTGGAATTTATCAGCCGGCTATACGGGATTAACTCGCGGTATTTGACCTGAGGCGCGAAGTAATCGCGGAATAAAAGATACGATTTGGAAGAGGCGCCGGCAATTGCGTGGGCCGAATTATTCAAATATAATGCCGGCATCGCCGTAGCTATAAAAGGAATAGCCTTCTTGAATAGCCGTTTGATAAGCCCTTCGCATCAGATGTGTTCCTCCAAGGGCGCAGACCAGCATGAAAAGTGTGGATTTCGGTAAATGGAAATTGGTCAGCATGTTTTTAATTAGTCTAAATTTGTAGCCCGGATAAATGAATAGGTCGGTCTTGCCGGATCCTGCGTTTAGCCGACCCGACGGGGTAATAGCGGATTCCAAGGTTCGCACGCATGTTGTACCCACCGCGATGATCCTTCTGCCGTCACTAATGGCCTGGTTTATGGAGCCCGCCGCAGCCGACGTAATTTGATACTCTTCGGATTCCATCCGATTCCGACGAATATCTTGAGTTCTTACAGGCTGGAAGGTTCCGGGTCCAACGTGAAGAGTGATTCGAGTGGTTTCCACCCCATTATTTGTGAGATCAGCCAAAAGTTTTTCAGTGAAATGAAGACCGGCGGTCGGCGCCGCAACCGATCCCGGACCCGACGCGTACACGGTTTGGTAGCTCTTTGCGTCACGGTCGACGTTTTCGGCCATGGGTTTTATATAAGGCGGCAAAGGTGTTTTGCCGTATTCATCCAAGAACTTCGGAAAATCTTTTTCGTGGACAGGGAACTCCACCTCGATTCTTCCCCCGCCAACCAGCCTCACTATTCTGATTTCTCGTTGATCCAGGGTAAACAAGGATGCGCCGCTTCTGAGTCCCTTGCTCGTCTTTGCAAGGCAAACACGCCTTGTAACGTCCTGCGTCGCGGTAGGTTCAGCCTTGATGGGATCCAGCGCCAGAAGGTCTATCTGAGCTCCGGTAGGTTTCACGCATGGTATGAGCGCCTTTACCACCTTTGTGTCATTCAGTACGAGTAGGTCTCCTTCTTTCAGAACTTCGGGTAAGCTATAAAATCGGCTGTGACTGATAGTGGATTTGGTTTTGTTTACGATAAGCAGTCTGGAGTTGTCCCTGATCTTGTGAGGGTTTTGGGCTATTCTTTCCTGAGGCAATTCAAAGTCGTAGGAATCAAGTTGGAATGCTTCATCCGGCGTTTCGGATACTTCGGAATGAAACAAATCATCTGAACGCTTCATGTCGAGCCGAGTCCCTTGCGCGCAAGAACCACTATTAATAATCCCAGCAAGATCAACATTGCGCCCATAATCCTTAATGTCTGATCATCCTGTTCTTGGATTGTGAGCATCATCTTTTTCATTTTTTCAGGAAATCCAAAATACGGCACACCTTCTACGACAAGGACCATTCCAATGACACAAAGCAAAAATTCGAGGCTCCTCTCCGGCATCCGATTATTCCTTTTATATGTTCACTATAATGGATCAGCGTAAGGATCTTCGGGGATCACTGGATTTTGATATAAATCGACGAATAGAATAGCCATGGAAAGTATGTACACGCCGATGTAAGATAGGATACCCGCGGATATACCCTTGTCCAGCGCCCCATACATCACATCCAAAAGCACGGGCGGAATCATGCCGATAACGGCAAGTTTACAGGCTTCCCCAAAAGTAAGACTTAAAGATAATATCCTCGCAACGAATAATGCAATAACGGCCATAAAAAGCATCTGCAAAGGCTTGGCAATTAAAAAGTATAGCGCCACGAAGGCTCGCAGCCCTGCGCCAACCGGATACTGGAACTGCTTAGCCAAAGATTCGAGGTTCTTTGAATTCACCACAAAATCGGGCGCCTCTTTTAGTGGGATCATTTGAATTCGAGAATCATTTTTTATTACCAAATTCGTTTTGGTTAACACCGCTCCAAAATCTGCGTTTTTAAGGTAATCGGGATATGAATTCACTTGATCTTCTCGGGTGTCAATCACAATGATGAAATTAGGGTCTTTGGTATCGACTCGGATCGGCTGTTCACCCTTAACCGACGCCGTGCCTTCATGGATGGTTATTTCAGGAAATAATCTGTCGTAACGCACTATATTTTGGAATACTAAATCAGATAATTGTGGGCCGCCGGAGTGAATTGTGCTCCATGTGACGGCTGTTATCAGCAGGAGGAGAATAATGGCCGGCAGCTTACCGGTTGCGGCTAAAATTCTCGCAGTTATGGCCATCTATTCCTCCATTTCAAACGATGATTACTGTAATACGACATCGACGCCGCAGTTAAGGATGATCAATCAACTTAACTTCACCCGCGGTAATGCGGGTACGCCGACCATTCTCCTCTAATATTAGAGCGCCGGAATCATCGATGGTTTTGGCTATTCCTTCAATTTTGTTAACTGCGACTTTGCAGTCTCTATGCGCCCAAAGCTTTTTCCATTTGGCAATGATGAAATCCGCGCCGTCAGTCGCAAAACGATCGTAATCCGCTTCAAATCGGTTAAGCAAACTTTTTGCCGTGGCCCTAAGATCAGCCCGGCGTCCGGTTTCTCTGGCGTAAGAAGTCACAATATCACGAAGCTCTATTGGAAAATCCTCCAATACAGTATTCAAGTTGAGTCCAATACCGACTATAAGATAATCAATATGTCCGCCGCTGAGAGAAGCCTCGGATAAGACTCCGGCTATTTTCCTGGAGCTCGCCAGCACGTCGTTCGGCCATTTTAGTCCTATATCGGTTAAACCCAATTCCTGAAGTGTTTCGCAAACAGTGACCGCGGTCAAGAGGCCCAACAAAGCAGCTTTATCCGGGGCGCAGTGAGGTCGAAGAAGAAAAGATAAAGCCAAATTCTTACCGGCCGGCGACACCCAAGATCTTCCCAATCTTCCCCTACCCTGTTCCTGCGCAAAAGCCAAGGCCGCTATTCCTTCAGGCGCTCCGGATTTAGCCGACCGTTCAATTACGTCTTGAGTGGAGGTGACTTTATCGTAAATTTTTAGATCAAAATTCATGGAATTGTTGTTGAACCAGTGATTACCCAGTGCGCAATACTGAACATTTATAAAATTCAACGGAGGCGCCGCGAATTATCGCATTCTCAAGAAAAATGACACGATGAAACTCCGACTATTGCCGGTAAATCATTGCCGGTTCAGTGACTGCATTTTTATCAAGCCCTGCGATAATCCCTCGGCTTTAGCCGCAAGCTCAGCTTGTCGATTCCTTTGCTTAGTCACGGCTTCTTCGCTCGCTTTTTCCATAAAGTTGGAATTGGAAAGCTTCTTATTCACCGAATCCAAATCTTTGTTGATTTTGACCAATTCTTTGGTCAATCTGGCGATTTCAGCGGCAGGGTCAATGATGCCCTGGAGCGGCACGTACACCCCGGTTTCGCCCACTACGGCCGTAGCCGCCATTTTAGGTGGTTCAAAGCCGACTTTTTGAAGCTGATAATCACTTGTTTTAGCCAATGATTGAATTATTTCCTCAGCGCTTTTCACCAATTCGCTTTCACCGCTTGAACCCGGGATTATAATTACCGGCAGAGCTTTACCGGGAGAAATGTTCATTTCCGCTCGAATATTTCTAACTGCGCTGATGATACCCATTATCGTCGTCATCCGGCGCTCCGCCTCTTCGTTTATAAGACTTTCATTCACCTCCGGATACGTTTCCGCAAGTAAGCTGAAATGATCGGAATTTAGTTTGGAGGCGATTTCTTCCGTTATAAAAGGGATGAAGGGATGCAGAAGCTTCATTATTGAATTGAGGCAATGTTTCAGCACCGCGGCGCTTTGCTCGGCTTCCGGAGAGCCTTGACGGTTCAGAGGTATCTTGGCCAACTCGATGCTCCAATCACAGAATTCATGCCAGGTGAAGTGATAGAGATGCTGAGCGGCTTCATTAAAGTTGTAATCTTCCAAGGCGGAACGTACTTCTTTGATCGTTCGATTTAGCCTGGAAAGGATCCACTTCTCTGGGAGAGATAGCTTGTCGGGGTCCACACTCATAGAAGATGGTTGCGCAACGTAAGGCAAAGCGAACCTTGCAGCGTTCCACAGTTTGTTCATGAAATTGCGATAACCTTCGATTCTAGATTCCGAGAGTCGGATATCCCGCCCCTGCGCCGCTAAGGCCGCCAGAGTGAACCTGAACGCGTCAGTTCCGAATTTATCCATCACCTTTAACGGATCAATAACATTGCCCAACGATTTGGACATTTTCTTACCATGTTCATCGCGGACCAGCGCATGAATGTACACATCCTTGAAAGGAACGTCATTCATGAATTTAAGACCCATCATCATCATCCGAGCGACCCAGAAAAACAGGATATCAAAGCCGGTTACAAGGGCGGATGTAGGATAAAACGTATACAAAAGCTTTGTTTCATCAGGCCACCCCATGGTCGAGAACGGCCAGAGAGCTGATGAGAACCAGGTGTCAAGCACATCAGTGTCTCTTACCAAACGCGACCCTTTACATTTTGAGCATTCCTTGGGCTCTGAACGGGCAACCAGCACTTCACCGCAATCCTCACAAGTCCAGGCGGGTATTCTATGGCCCCACCAGATTTGTCTCGAAACACACCAATCGCGGATATTGTTCATCCATTCATAGTAGGTTTTCGTCCAATGCTCAGGCACAATCCGGGTCCGACCGTCTTCCACCGCCTTCAGAGCTTCCGCGGCCAACGGCCCTACTTTGACGAACCACTGCTTGGATATGAGGGGCTCCACAACTTCTTTGCATCGATAACATTTGCCCAGCCCCACTTTGTAAGGGTCTATTCCCGCCAAATAGCCCTTCTCAGACAGTTCATCAACAATGGCTTTGCGGCACTGGTACCGATCCATACCGGCAAAGTGTATACCGTTTTCGTTGATGCGACCGTTGGAATCCATTATCGTCACGTGATCTAAGTTGTGACGAGCGGCAATGTCGAAGTCGGTCATATCGTGAGAGGGCGTGATTTTGAGAGCCCCTGTCCCGAAATCCATTGCCACTATGGGATCGCCCACTATCCTTAGCTTACGTCCCACCAACGGCAACAACGCATATTTACCGATAAGGTGTTTATATCGCTCATCGCTGGGATTGACTGCTACTCCGGTGTCGCCCAACATGGTTTCAGGGCGAGTAGTGGCGACAATCAAACTTTCGTCGGAATCCTCCAGGGAATATCGAATGAGCCAAAGATTGCCAGCCGCGTCTTCATGTTCAACTTCAAGATCGGACAAGGCCGTATGGCATCTGGGACACCAATTTACTATGTAATCACCTTTGTAAATGAGCCCCTCTTCATAAAGCCTGACAAACACTTCACGGACTGCTTTGGATAAGCCCTCGTCCATGGTGAAGCGCTCCCTATCCCAATCACATGCGCATCCGAGACGTTTAAGCTGGTTGATTATCACTCCGCCCGAATGTTCTTTCCAGGTCCAGACTCGTTCCACGAATTTATCTCGACCGAGATCAGCCCTACTTAGTCCTTCTTCAGCCAGTTGGCGCTCGACGACGTTTTGTGTGGCAATTCCGGCGTGATCCATGCCGGGCATCCACAACGTATTGAAGCCTTTCATGCGATGATAACGTATGAGAATATCCTGTAAGGTATTGTTAAGGGCATGCCCCATGTGCAAAGATCCGGTTACATTAGGTGGGGGGATGACTATGGAATATTCTTTTCCGGTTTTATTCTCATCTGCGTGAAAGAGTTTATTATCGAGCCAGTGGGCGTACCATTTGGTTTCAATTTCGGTCGGTTCGTACGCTTTGGGCAAAAGATCTTGACCCATATATAAGCACCTCATTTTGTCATACATGTGCGGTTATAATAATTCTCGAAGTAATCACGGATCGCGTGAGTATCTTCAATCGTGGCTATCGGAGTTACTTTAAGCTATAAAGCTTCGTTATGCATGCAAAGATTGCGTCGTCATGCCGACGCAAAGCCGGCATCCAGGAAAACTGGGTCCCTGCCTTCGCTGGGACGACAGGCAAAAGACTTGATTCGACAGAACTTTCGAGAAATCCTATAGTTTAGTTTTTGTAACCGGTCGAGTAATTGCTCCGCCTGGAGTTCAGTGGATTGCGTCAAAGCGGAGACACGAGCAATCCGGTTCAGGCAATCGCTTACTATATCACCGCTGAAACTGTTAAAACAAGTGAATTTTGGGCGTAAGGGTATGAACTGCTTGGTTTTTGATGGAAAGTTCGTAAACTGTAATCGAGTTTTGTCCAACTCGTGCTCGTAGGTTGATATTTTATCGATGAGAACATTCTGCAGCGGTTCTCAAAAGCAATCACGGATACAATGATAGTATCTTCAATTAGTCGCTTATCCGGGTCACTTAAAGCTCCAAAGCTTCGTCAAGCATTGAGAGCTAATTATCGTCACGCCGGCGCAAGCTGGAATCCAGGAAAATCTGGGTCCCTGCTTCCGTTGGGACGACGGGTAAGAGCTTTTATTCTACAGAACTTTGGAGAAATCCTATATCCGGTTGCGCGCAGACACTAACCCCCTAAGCCCCCTTATCAGTACGCCATGAATGCTCGTCGCTGAGTTAATTTTTTATTTTCGGCCAAAAGATGTATTAAGTTCTTTTTTGATAGTCGTTGAACTGCATAAAGGCGTAAGTATATCAATAATGAATCCGGCAGTATCTACCCAAATTGGATAGTATAAGTGATTATTTGGCAAACCTGAGAGTTACCGATTACTAAGTTCACACCAACCGATCAGGAGGCAGCATGGAGCGATTAGACCGTAATTCCGGAATATTGTATCCGGAAGAGTCTTTTTCCTACGAGGAGAGGCGGCAATTTCAGAACGCGTGGGTGAAGGAAATTGTTGAGCACGCCTATTCGGCCGGAACGCCCTTAAAAGACGCTATGGCCGCAAAGGGCATAAAGCCGGCAGATTTTAAATCGCTCGATGATCTGTCTCATATTCCGGTTACCAGGAAATCGGACCTGGTGGAATTTCAAAAGGAAACGCCGCCATTCGGAGGATACGTAACCGTTCCCAAATCAGATTTGTTACGCATACATCAATCACCCGGTCCCATTTATGATCCTGTCGGTAAGGTCGCCGATTATTGGCGCTGGAAAACAGCGCTGTACTCGGTCGGCATCAGACCCGGCGATCTTGTAATTAATACATTTGCTTACCATCTTACGCCTGCAGGGCACATGTTTGAAGAAGGGGTGTCCGAGCTTGGAGGCGTGATTATTCCTACAGGAGTCGGCAACACTGAAATTCAAGCGGAATTGTTAAGAAATTTGCAGGTGTCCGGTTATATCGGCACCCCGAGTTTTTTGATTTCCATCTTGAAAAAAGCCGAAGAAGTGGGAATAAGCATAAAAGATGATTGCAATTTGCAGGTGGCGTTTTTGCTTGCGGAAATGCTGCCTGATTCCTTAAGAAAGCGTTTCAACGACGAATTCGGTATTCTTGGCAGGCAATCATACGGCACCGCGGACGTGGGATGTATCTCCTATGAATGCCCGGTTGTCGAGGGAATGCACATTCACTATGATCGAGTCGTGGAGATTCTTGATCCGGCAACCGGCGCCGCAATGCCGCTTGGAGAACCCGGTGAAGTAGTGGTCACCTGCAACAATCGAATTTATCCTTTGGTCCGTTTCGGCACGGGAGATTTGTCTTCAATTGTGGAAACCGAATGCGAATGCGGCAGAACCGGCCTGAAACTAACAAGGATTATGGGCAGGGTCGACCAGTTGACCAAGATAAAAGGAATGTTTGTTCATCCTTCACAGATCCAAAAAGTTTTGGATTCATTCCCAGAGATTACCGCAGGCAGATTGCTTGTTGAACGCCCCGGAGACCAAGACGTGATGACTCTGGAAATCGAAGTCAATGGCCCCCCCTCCGAAGGATTTATCCAAAAGGTTGAAACATCGTTACGGGAAACGGCTAAGTTACGCGGAAACGTTAAAATATTACCTACGGATACATTGACGGATGGGCACAAAATTATCGAAGACGCTCGAAAATGGGATTAATTTGTTTGGCTAATCAATTTGTTTAAACGCTGCAGGCGTCCCGGATTCAAGGACGCCCGCCGTGACAAACAACGCTTTTGATGCGGCTCAGGTTGAACTTGAGTCGCATTTGGCGCTACGTTTCACATTTCAATCCGAATGGATTAGGCGTGGCCATGATCGTCATGATCCGACTTGAGGCCGTACCCGGTGATAATCGCTTTAAAGTTTTCCCCGATGGTCTCACCTGTTGTCGCAAGGTAAATATGAGCCACAAGGAACGCCGCAAACAAGCCGCCTAAGATAAAGTGAATTATCGCGACCACCGACATTCCGCCCAAGACGTTCACCACTCCCTGGAAAGATTCGGGATACATGTACAACAATCCGCTGAGCAGAAGTATCGGCAACAAAATAGCCTGAAATTGTAAATACGCGATTTTCTGCAACGGATTGAACTTATTAGTTTCAGACGGAGCATACGGGTGTGGCTCATGTTTGAAAATGCCGTATCCGTAGAACTTGGCTTGTTTGATCATACCACCCGGTATTTCCCCTTTTCTGGGAATATAATGTCTGATTCTACCGGTGACGAGGTTGTAAATCAGCCAAACTCCAAAAAAAACAACAGTCAACCAGCCGAACCAATTGTGCGTGTTGACCGCCCAATGAAACCACCCGGGGAACCATTCCGGCCAGTGGAGGATAACACCCGTGATAATCAGCATGACAATACACAAGGCTTGCACCCAATGCCAAATTCTCTCGATCAGGGGGTGAAGCAGTATTTTCTCTTCAGGTAAATCGATCGGGCCTTTGCGGCGAGTTAGAATGCGCATTCCGCCATGAAGAATCGGCAGAGCAAACGGAGCGATAAACGCCAAAATTATAATGGTATCAAGAGCCGGTATTCGGTTGGCGCCGATCACATATCCGAACTTCTTAAGAACCTCGCCGTTGATGAATCTAGTCAGACTAATATAGGACCAGAAACCTTTATATTCAGGCTTCTCCTCGGATAAAATTGTTTTCCTTGCGTGGCAAGCTTCGCAATTGGCGGAGTGTTGTTTCACTGTTGCGATGAAGTGAACACCGGGTTCCTTACCGGCGTGGCAAAGCATGCAGTCCAAGTTTCTTAGATGTATATCGGCCGCATAGAGATTTTTATGGCCTTTGGCGGGATCCAATGCATAGGCTTTATGGCAGTCCACGCATGCTTTGCGTTTAAATTCATTGCCGTAAAACTCTTTACCTTTTCCATAGTGAACATCGTGACATCCGATGCAGCCCAGCCCTTTTGCGGCTGCAATGTCGCCGTGAGCGCTTTGCTTGATGTTCTCAACCGATTCATCGTGGCATTCTTTACAGTTAACGGCGCCTAGTCTTTGCTTGTGAGGTATTTCGGCAATACCTGTGTGACAAGTCACGCAAGTTGTGTCCGCGTGAACGCCGGCGGCAAATTTCTCCGCATCAATTGAGAGATTCAGATCTCCCATGATGAATTTTGGCTTTGGTCTAGCGGGAGGCGCATTTTCATCCACAACCACCTGATCCGCCAATTCTTCTTTTGATAGTTTAAGAATATCAGGATTGTGACAATCCATGCACGAGGAATTCGGAAGATCTTCAGACGGCTTAACCTCTTCCGTTGAGGCGGCTTCAGCCGAGTCATCGTTTTGCGCCGGCGCAGCTTGTGATTCTGACGGAGGATTTGGGTCCTGAGCAAAGGTAGGGATTCCGTAATACAATGAGAATGTCAATGCGACGCAGGCAAACGCGATAACAGGCGCCCATTTCCATTTTTCAGCAATGGGGGCTTTGCTGTTCATTTAGACGCTCCTTCCAACGAACTTTACAAAATAACTAACCGTCAGCGCTGATTATCCGAGCATAAAAAACGCCATAGGATTGCTAAGCATAACAACAAGACGGCACGCAACTGCGCCGAAGATTGAAAACTTTTACAAAATGTTTGGTGAAGAATACTGTTTTGTACCCGTAAAAGCAGCCCAGGTCAAGCATTAAATCTGCAATGAAAGCGTAGAACCGGATCAGAAGAAAGCCAATAAAAAAGCCCCCAGGCAGGGGGCTTTATCTCGCAAAAAAAATTGAGGCGACTCTACTTGTCTTTTTTGGGATGGCACTTAGCGCAAGCGGTGGGTCCGCCTTTCTTCTTCTCTTTTTTGAGCTTTTTGTGACAGCCCACGCAGGAAGAGTGATCCGCCGAGCCATGAAACGCTGCGTACAATTTGACTGTTTTGCCGTCGGCTTCCAATTTGTGGCAAGCTGAACATTTCTTGACTTCCTGACCTTCTTTCCAGACATTCTGGCCGTCTTTAAATTCATGATGACAATCAGTGCATTTCAAATCTTTGTGGGCCTTGTGCTCAAAGGTCACCGGAGTTTGTTTCATTTTTGTGAAAACATCTTTGAAGTCCAGAACAATTGGTTTATCCGGCGCTTTGGTTTCCGCGTACGACAAAGTAAATACGGCTAAACAAGCGGTTGCGATTGTGAGAGCAATTAGAATATTTCCCTTGCGCTTCATCTAGGCCTCCTCTGAACAATATGCTTATGCAGCCGAATAATCGGCAGACTACCTTATAAGCTTATAATTTAGCACAATCGCTACTTATGATTCAAACTTTTTTTTGGGAGTTAGGCCCATTGTGTTGAGTTCATCCAGCACCAGTTTTACCAGTTCATCCATTTTGGAGGCTATTGCCGGCGTCAATTCGATACCATAGGGCGTAATGTCCGCAGGTTGGATACCTATTACGACAACGGATTTCGGAGCCTTATCCAGTAGTCCGCATAAATTTAAGGATTCGATCAAATCACTATCATGGGCGGATTGTTTTGCGCGGAGACCCTTGGGGAGATCATCTCTTTCCAATCTATAAATTGATCCCGGAGCGCCGTCTCCCAAAACTGCGTCCACAACCACAAGATGGTCTGTTTGTTGTATTGTGGACATTAGCCACAAACCTTGGGTCCCGCCGTCAACGACTTTAACGTTTTGGGGGAAATCATAGTCGGCCAGAAGCTTTTCAACAACCCTCACCCCTACGCCTTCATCCTTAAGGAGGATGTTACCCACACCGAGCACCACTACACGATCTTGATCCATAATCTCCTGCGCAAAAATTTAAAAATCAATCACTTTTCAAAAGATTGTTGTTTCAGCCAGTTCCAAAGATCACCTGCGCCTGGAAAAAAAAGTCTTTTTTTTAGAACCGACTTCCACGTTTTTCAGTTCGGCAAGCTGCCTCAATAGATTCTCTTCTTCTTTGGACACCGACTGCGGAGTTTCGATATAGGTGATTACCATTAAATCGCCTCTGCCCCGACTTCGTAAATGAGGTATTCCTTTGCCGCTGATACGAAAATCTTGTCCGGATTGTGTTCCCTTTGGAATTGTAAGTTTATCATCGCCTTCCAATGTCGGTATATCGATCTCGGCCCCCAAGACTGCCTGGGTATAGTTTATCGGAACCATAACTATGACGTCGTCATCCTGGCGCTGAAAGCGTTCATGTTGCTCTACATGTAGAAAAACGTACAGATCGCCCGGGGGAGCGCCCAGATCACCAGCCTCTCCTTCATTAGTCAGACGCAGTCGAGAGCCCGTATCGACACCAGGGGGAATCTTGATGGAAAGTGTTTTGGGTGTGAGAACACGGCCAATACCACGACACGTTTCGCAAGGAGAAGTAATGATTGTGCCGCTGCCCTGACAGTTCGGGCAAGTCGTGCTTATTGTGAAAAATCCTTGGGATCTGGTGACCTGTCCTCTGCCGTTACAGGTTGAGCAAACTTCGGGACGCGAACCTTCTTTAGCGCCGCTACCGGCGCACGTGCGGCAAGTCTCGTGCTTTGAGATGTCGATTTCCATCTCTTTGCCGAAAGCCGCGTCCATAAAACTGATATTTAAATCATAACGCAGGTCCGCTCCACGTCTAACGGTGTTTCTGCGAGCACCACGAGCCCCAAAACCGAAGAATTCTTCAAAAATGTCGCCGAAAGACGAAAAAATATCGTCAAAGTCACGGAAACCGCGGTACCCCGACTGTTGTAAGCCGGCATGACCAAAACGATCATAAACCTGGCGTTTTTCCTGATTGCTCAACACCTCGTAAGCTTCTGCGGCTTCCTTGAACCTTTCTTCAGCCTCGTCGTCACCTTTGTTGCGATCCGGGTGATACTTCAGCGCAAGTGTTCGGTAGGATTTCTTGATTTCTTCACCTGAAGCGCTCCTGGTAACCTCGAGCACTTCATAATAGTCTCGTTTTGTCATCTCTAATTCCGGATAGAGTAATCGATCTAATGATTCAAATAAATCATATGTACACGATCTCTATGATGTCACCCCTCTGGGGTGTTTTTTCTTTAAAAAGCAAGTTAGCCGGCAGGCGCCAATTTGATCCTATCAGGGCTATCGACGTCATTAAAGCGTACGATTGAATCAAGGAAAATCCGGGTCCCGCTTTGGTTGGAAGGACGGCGAAAAGGCGCTATTCCGACAGAATTTTTGATAACACTATAATTATCGCACACAGAACGCTTCAATACTTTGAAATCAAGTGAGGAAAATTTGAGCGGCTTCAAAATACGACGAATATAATTAAGCGCTCACTTTTTCCGAACACGGACTCAGTTCACCTTGTTTAGTCATCATACTGATAATGCAAGCGGATCTAAATTGGCAGTAGATTTTTGGACTATGGCAGCATGCGCATTCGGCGCACATGTAATGGTTGTCTTTCTGACAAAAGAACTCGCCGCGCCTATCGGGATGTCTATAACAGAAAGAGGACATCAATTCAACCTCATCTAATTTCTTTAAATCGACGGATCAATTTTGTAAGTATAATAATGATATGTCGTTTGGCAATTTAGACGCCCCCAAGCACAAATGAAGCTCTGCTTCCTACAGGACTTGTGGAGACTTCCAAACGGGCGTCAATACGCTCGCGCAGCTCCCCAACATGAGATATTATACCGATAAGTCTGCCGCTCTTCTGAAGATCCATTAGAGCCTTCATGGCCAAATCAAGAGTTTCGGTATCCAGTGACCCGAAACCTTCATCAACAAAGATAGTATCGAGCCGAATCCCGCCTGCGTACGCCTGAACAACGTCCGCCAAACCCAAGGCCAAACTCAAGGAAGCGAGAAAGCTCTCTCCGCCTGATAGAGTTTTTACGTCCCTTTCAGTGCCGGTATATGAGTCATGAACTTCCAAATCCAAGCCGCCGGAAGTTCTTCGATCGCTGATGCTCGCCTGCCGTTTAAGTTGATAACGAGCGTTTGACATGATTTTCAGTCTCTCCGATGCGGCAGTCAGCACATCATCCAATAAAGCCGTAAGGACAAATCTTTGGAAGGTGATTTTGCCGGGATTGTTTCCGGCTGCCACATCCGAAAGCGCATATGTAACTTCAGCTTTCTTGGTAAGGCCTTCCAGTTCAACCGTCCGACTATTGTAATCCGCTATATGGCCTTGTAATCCATCTATTTTAGCGCGCAAACTGATTTCTTCCGCAACCATCTTTTCGTGCGTCAATTCCAACTTGCGGACTTGTTCCGATATTTCATTCATTTTTGGACGCTGCAAATTTGCGGTTATCTTCTGCGCTCGCAGCAACCTGTCTTTGGCCGAACTTAGCGCTTCATTGAATGCCTTTAAATCTTCTCTAAAAGAGACGATCTGTTCAGTGGATCGTTTGGATTCGGAAAAATCCCTTACATCAGAAAACGACGCATTTTTTAGTTCAGACTCAAAGCACATTTTTTGTTCGAGTAACGCCCGAGACATATCCAAGGATGATTCTTTCAACGAGTCCAAACGACCTGCAGCCGCTTCTTTGTTTGCGGCGATCATTTCCAATTCCTTTTGCGCACGCTCAAAGGATGTTTCAATTTCATTTATCTGTCGCTCAACTCTTTTTCTCGTTTTCACCAAATTAGCAAAATTCGTGAATTCATCGGGAACTTCATTTGCAATGGATTCCAAGGCGCCTTGAAGGTGTTTGAGCGCCGCATGAGACGCGTCGCGAACCTCTTCGGCTTCCTTAATGTTCATTTCGATTCGTGTGGTTTCGTGTCCTAAACCTTTGATGCAATTCAAGAGTTCTTCACTCTTAGCAAGAGCTTTTTGAGCATCTTTGAGATTACTGTTCAATAATTTGATTCTTCCCGCGATTTCAGTCGGCGGGTAATTGGAATTCGCCAGACGCTCATGGTATGACTCGTATTTACCTGATAGTTCGGCAATACTGCTTCGCAGTTTATTGATCATCGCGTTGCGATTGTCTATTTCTGATCGCAGATTCGTAATTTTCAGCTTTTTCAGGTTAATTGCTTCTCGTTCCGGGAGTGCGCCTGCAGCCTCGGCCGGCGCCGGATGTTCGGACGAGCCGCATACGGGACAAGGCTCCCCAGGGGTCAGATTCTTGGCTAGAATAGCGGATTGGCCGTGAATCCATAGTGTCTCAAGATGATCGAGCGAGATTTGTGCCGTTTCCATGTCACTGGCAAGGTTGACGACAAGCAGCTCGTGTTTTTCCGCTTCGGCTTGCGCCGCCGCAATTTCCTTCTCCAGACCGGCGACTTGTTTATTCAAATCATTAAGTTCTCGTAGAACTTTCAGTTCCAGGTCCAGGGTCGGCGCCGTCCCCGCCAATTTATCAGCGGCTTCCTTTTCTAAAGCCGCAGCTTCCAACCTCTCTCGTAACGCATCACGTTTGGTTTTTAACTCACCATAATGCGCATCTTTATCGCCGAACTTAGCTAAGGCCCTTTCATATTCTTTTCGAACGTCCGACAACTGTTTTGCTTTTTGTTCGTTCCTGTCTATTTCATTCAACTGCCTTTTCAGATTGTCCAGCGATCCTCGACGAATTGATTCCTTACTGTGGTTTTCCTGGGCTTTTTTCAGATTAAGCTCGGCAGCCGCAAGCTCCCGCTGGGCCGAAACAATCTTAGTTTGGGCCTGATCAGCCTCTTTTTGTCTAGTTAGTAAGTTCGATTCGACGGGTATAAGCTTTTCGGCTCTTAGAGCACGTTCGAGTTTATTGTTCAACTTTTGGTATTCAGACTTCTTTTCTTCCAAGCTTCCGAAAGCTTCCTGGGCCTCGTCTAATTCGATGAAGTTATTATTAATAGCCGTTGCCGAGGTTAATTCCAAACGCGCAGTGTCCAGTCGCGATTTGTGTTCAGTCACAAGTTTTGCGCATTCTTCATGATTCGCGATCAAGTCGCAGCTTTTAGTGATTAAATCGTCGTAAGTTTCGACTTCTTCTTGTTTTAAAATGAAACTAATCAGACTGTTCTTTTCTTTGATTTCAATCTGCAAGTCTCCTGATGTTTGCTTAAGTAACTCCTCAATTTTCCTATAAACCTGGGTTTCAAACAGCACCTCAAGAATTAATTGTCTGTCTTTCGAATTTGAGTGTAAAAGTTTCAAGAACTCGCCCTGAGGAAGCATTACCACCTGCCTAAATTGATCGACCTCGAAGCCTATGAGTTCTTTTACTTGGTTGGTAACTTCCGTCCATCGGGCACACTTCACCAAAAATTGTCCGTTTTGTTTGACGCTTAAATCGGCCTGTTGGGCTGCAGGCTTCAACTGACCTCTTCTATTGAGCTTCTGACCCTCAGCTTTTCTACAAATCCGGTAAATATTTTGACCCAGGGCAAATTCGAAGGTCACCTGAGTGGGGGTATTCTCAGCCGCATGATGGCTCCTAACCTGCTTTGGTTCACGATGGCCGCCTGAACAGGCGCCGTAAAGAGCATAGCAGATAGCGTCCAAAATCGTGGTCTTCCCTGAGCCTGTTTTCCCATGAATCAAAAATAAGGTGCGGCCGGCCAGATCCTGAAAATCAATAACTTGTCGTGAAGCATACGGTCCGAAGGCGGAAAGGATTAACTTCAGAGGCTTCATCTAAAGGCGCCCTTCTGATTGCGTTAAAGCTTTGTTAATGATTGGTTCAAGAGTTTCTATCTGTTCGGAGCTCAGTTCCGTGTCGGTTACTTGATAAAAAAAAGCTTTGAACAGTTCCAATTTGGTCATTTTCAGACGCTCCGGACCTGAGACTTGATTCTGAATTGTTCGCATAACGTCTTCGCGATAAATGTGAAGAAGATTGGGATAAATCGTCTGAAGTCTCGGCATAGCGTCCAGAATTGGAGATTTATCCTCCAGAATTATTTTCAAATAGTCCTCATGGGGTTCGCTTAGCGGACCGCGTAATAGGTCATTGAAATAGCCGCGAATTTCCCTGACATCTTTGCGCGGAGTTAGGTCCGCTATTTCCAATGAGCAATTTCCTGAGCGATCCATGTCCACAATCTTCACATTTTTCTTGTGGGCGGCTTCTGAAAAAGAATATTTCAGCAAGGATCCACTGTAATGGGCGGAACTAGAAACGGATTGAGCGCGATGCAAATGCCCCAACGCAGCATAATGGAAACTATCCATAATCTGAGCGGATATGCAGGCCGCGCCCCCTACGGATAGCTGCCTCTCGGAATCCGTGGACTCGCATCCGGTGACAAACGCATGCGCCAGAAGCACACGTCTTTCGTCTGCTGGAGCAGCAAATCTTTTGATTATGGCCGCCATCGCCGACTCGTGATCCAGTACGGATTCATCTCCTGTTAATTGCCTTGCGAGTGTCGGATCACAATAAGGAAGAGCGCAAACATATACCCGTCCGGATTCGTCATGAAGGCATATCCGCCTCGCTTGATCTATGGATCCAATGATGTGGAGATTTTGTGAGGTAAGCAGTTGGGAAGCAAAATTAAGACGAGTCGGGCTGTCGTGGTTGCCGGCAATGATGATTACATGGATCTTGAGGTCGACAATCACCCGGCTAAGAAAATCATCAAGCAATTCCACCGCTTCAATCGAAGGAACCGCTCTGTCATAAATATCGCCTGCCACGAGCAAAGCGTCTATATTAGATTCTTTTAAGATCGAGAATATCTGATCGAGCGCATGCGCCTGCTCTTCTATGAGCTTTTGATGAAACAGCACGCGTCCGAGGTGCCAATCCGCAGTATGCAGGAATCTCATCCTGTTCCCCTAATCCCTATTATGTACTCCAATTTAGTTTGAGGTTTACTCTTTTTTGCATGCTTAGGGCAAGGGTATTTTGAAGTAAGGTAGCCAAATAGCGATGTTTACAGGCAAGACGGTTTCGAAACCAAGTGCTGATCAGCAATATGTTTGATTAGAAGACCTAAAATCGACGACGCTACAGCCCGATTTGAATATCTGAAACGCTGGTCGCCGGCCCTACTTCTTTTTAGAAAATACTATGGGTCTTATAGTCCCTTTATTCTGTAAACGAGAGCGTTATCCGGTTCCTTGCGATCGAAATCGATCTCCGCAATTCCACTTTTTACGAGTTCGGTGATTATCTTTTCCGCTTTCTCGAAAGAAATGTCCATCTCCAGCGCCAATCTTGGAACTGTAAGATAATTGCCGTGTTTTACGGCTACAAGCAAGGCTTCGTTGGTATCCTTTAGTTTGGGTTTCCAGGCTATGAGTCCCGTTCCGGAAAGAACAAGCGCCAGGCCTGCGGCAATCGTTTGGGGTCCAATTAAAGCAAAAGCGTAAAGCGGACATGAAGCCGTTAAAGTGCTTATTCCAAAGAAAATCAATCCTCGTCCAATCCATTTTCTCCGACGTATTGTCGCTTCCTTTTCCTGCAAATGCCGTGTCGCTATTTCTTTGGCGCTGACGACCCGGGATTCCGGTTTTTGTTTAACCAACTCCCCCACTGTGGAGTCAATTCGGAACGGCTCCTCCAATGTGGTTTTCTCATTGCCGATTTCAATGTTTTGTCTTCTATATTGTTCCATGTAAATTCCAGTTATATTGATGCGATCTTATATGTAGGATCAGCGCAATGTTTAAATGTTTCCACGTCGGGCCGGCAGGATAGGCGTTGCGCTAACATTGTTCAATTTTCGAATATCGACAATCTATCAGAACTTGTAGACGACGGCTCCGAATGACGGTTCCATCCAAGTATGCCTGGTTATACGTATTCTTTCAAGATATAGGGGGAATCAATCGAATTTTGGTTCTCATGCAAATATGCGTTGTTTACTTACTATCTCAAATAGTATGATAATTCTTTGGTCAAAAAACAATCAAGGGGGCGCCTATGGGGTGCGCTGCGCCGAACCGTTTTCACTGGGATGATCTGAGATCCAGATCCCCTGAGAGCATACTCAAACAGCCGGGAGTCAAACAATCCGGTAAGTTGAAATATACCGTCACTTTTCTTGACGCGTTGTACGAAATTGACGCCGAAAAAGAACAAATAGTGGAGATCTCCCCCTTACCGGAGAGGAAGCTAGGCGACGAATTTCAAATACTCCTGGTTAGATACCTGGTCGCGGATTATGGTGGTCCGGAATCGGGCGTTGTAGTGAGCGAAAAAGACCTGCCTGGCGGAGTTACCTTTTTCCAGGGGCCTCATGCCATCCCGGGGGCGCCGATAGCCACACTGTATGGGACGGACACGGAGGCTTTCGTGAAGCGTTGTCGGAAATTCGGAGCCGAGCCCGCTCCTTATGGAGACGCGGCAATGAAGTTTTACGCGTTTCCGGAGATCTCCGCTACTTACGTTTTATGGCGAGAGGATGAAGAATTTCCGGCAAGCGTATCCGTATTGTTCGATAAATCCATCATACGATGGTTTTCACTAGACATGATTTTTATAATGTTATTTGTTTTAACGGAACGTCTCATCGAGGGCTCCGGTATAGAGCTTATCCCGGCTTAGCGGTTATGATTGTGGACGCCTTGCCTAAAAACCCCACAGGAAAGATCTTGAAGCGTGAAATGCGGGTAACTTATAAGGAGCTATTCGCCGGAAAGTAACGCCCTTCATGTTTGTCACTTTAACTAAAGTCTGGGGGCGGAGTTTCATGACTCCGCTCAATCCATATATTTGATACAATTTTTGCATAATTCCGTCAAAAAGGGTTTAGCCATTTTTGACATAACCCCCCTCCATTGATATACTTCCATTAGAATAATTCAGGGCAATGGCCGAATTCCTTCGTTCCAACGGCGCCTTTACCAGGCTCAATTTGTTCGATCGCTAAAGGGCCTCACTTTTCCTGAATTCGCCGAAGCTACCAATCTAACGAAGAGTAAAATCAATGTTAAAACCGTTTCTAAGGGTGGTCTCTATTTCTGAGGCTTTGAACAAGCTGAAGCAGTTTAAAACCCTGAGTTCCGAAACAATAAGCCTTGAAGAAGCGTCGCACAGAGTAACCACTCGGGACGTGATTTCACAAACTGATCTTCCTTGCTTTAATCGTTCTACAATGGATGGATTCGCTGTCAGGGCTAAAGATACTTTCGGAGCAACGGAATCATCTCCGGGACTGTTTACGATTATCGGTGAGATTCGAATGGGCGAGATCGGAGACATCACCTTGCGCAAAGGAGAAGCCGTCAAGATTTGGACGGGGGGATCCTTACCTGCAGGCGCCGACGCCGTAGTGATGATAGAACAGACCGAACAAGTGGATGAGTCGACGATCGAGGTGTTGAAAGCCGTGGCCCCTTTTGAAAATGTAATTCGGAAGGGTGAAGATTTTCGTACGGGTGAAAAACTCATCGAAGCGAATCATCGCCTGCGCCCGGCGGATAACGGGCTATTGGCGGCAATGGGCATAAACAAACTGGAAGTGTTCGCGAAACCGAGAGTCGCCGTGATTAGTTCAGGTGATGAAATCGTCCCGATCGATCAAGAGCCGCTTCCGGGTTGTGTCCGAGACATCAATCGCCACACGATTATAGCCTTGATTAAAGAAGTCGGATGTAGTCCGAGCTGGATGGGTATTGCCTCGGATACTTTGGAATCTATTTCTAACATCATAGACAAATCACTCGAAACAACGGACATGGTCCTTATCTCGGGCGGAAGTTCCATGGGCAGCAGGGATTACGTGATCGAAGCCATTGAATCCCATGATGATTCGGAAATTTTGCTGCATGGAGTTTCCATTTCACCGGGCAAGCCTTTAATTGTGTCCCGAATCGGAGATAAACCCGTCATCGGTTTACCCGGCCATCCCGTTTCCGCCATGATTTGTTTTGAACAATTTGTAATTCCGTTGTTAAGACTACTCGAAGGCGAAAACAGCATACAGCCGTATTTACGGCCCACCATAGAAGCCCTTCTCACCAAAAATGTGCCGTCTAAAGAAGGGCGAACCGACTTTGTGCGTGTGAAGCTTGAATTTCACTCAGGAACCGTGACCGCCGTTCCAATTTCCGGGAAATCCGGGGCAATCTCCGCAATGTCAAAAGCCGACGGCTCTATTATTATTGGTGAGGATTGCGAGGGTCTTTATAAAGGCGACAATGTTGTCGTTCATTTGTTTTCAAATTGGTTAGGAGCAAACAGTGAGACGAAACATATACCTGGATATGAAGCCTCCGCAAGAAGCCCTCGAACTCTTTTTGAGCCGTCTAAACAAGAAAAGTTATCCAGCAATTGAGCGCGTTCCCACGACCGAAGCATTGGGCAGAATTACGACTGCGCCTTCGTTTGCCCAATTATCATCGCCGCATTTCCACACTGCGGCCATGGATGGTTTCGCAGTAAAGGCTGAGAGCACCTTCGGCGCAGGTCCCGACAGACCTCTGAGATTAAAAATCGGCGATGAAGCCTGGCCCGTTAATACCGGTAGACCTATTCCCGCTGAGACCAACGCGGTAATTATGATTGAAAACGTCAATTTTGTTGACGAAGAAGTATTCGAAATTGAGCAGGGAGTTGTTCCCTGGCGACACGTTAGACGTGTAGGGGAAGATTTTGTAGCTTCCGAAATGATACTTCCAAGCAGACACGTCATTTCAGCTTACGATTTGGGGGCGCTGATCGCCGGCGGCATTTTCGAGATTGAAGTGGCGCAAAAGCCAAAAGTCTTGATTATTCCAACGGGTTCCGAATTGGTTCCCACTGAAGCCCTCAAGCAAGGCCCTCCTGAACACGGCCTCGTGCCTGAGTACAACAGCATTATACTCTCGGCTTTGGTCGAGCAAAACGGAGGCATTCCCCAGCGTCATGATATCGTGCCCGATGGATTCGACATACTCAAATCAGCCGTCAAAAAGGGAATTGAATCCGACGCGGACCTAATAGTTATTAACGCCGGCTCTTCGGCCGGCAGCGAAGATTTTACGGCGGCCGTTATTCGTGAGCTCGGAGAAATCATTGTCCATGGTGTGGCCATGATGCCGGGTAAGCCTACTATATTGGGGGTAATTGACGGCAAGCCGATTATGGGCAATCCGGGATATCCTGTTTCAGCTATATTGTCTTTCGAGATTTTTGGATTACCGACGATAGAGACTATGCTGGGCGCTCCTCACGGTTCCCGACAAACGATGTCGGCGACCAGCGCCAGAAAGATTTCATCCAAATTGGGACAAGAGGAATTCTTCCGAGTCAAGTTAGGGAAAGTTGGGGAACGCACCGTGGCGGCTCCCCTGCCCCGCGGCGCGGGTTCAATAACGACATTGACTAAAGCTGACGGTATCATCAGAATTCCGGCAAAAGCCGAGGGTATCGATCAGGGCGCAAACGTTAATGTGGAGTTGCTCAGGAAACCTACTGAAGTGGAACGCACTCTGGTATGTATCGGCAGTCACGATTTGCTGTTGGACGTGCTGGCGGACGAATTGGCGCGGTTCGACATATTTCTATCTTCAAGCCACGTGGGGAGTCTTGGTGGATTACTGGCGCTCAAGAATCAAAATTGCCATTTTGCGACATCCCATTTATTGGATGAATCCACAGGCAAATATAACTGGTCCTATATAAAACGTTATATTCCGAATATTCCTGTTCGAGTCTTTCACGGCGTGATGCGCGATCAAGGATTTATGACTCTAAAGGGCAATCCAAAGAGAATTACTTCTTTTGAGGATTTAAGTCGGCCCGATGTTAAATTTATTAACAGGCAAGCCGGGGCCGGCACTAGAGTGCTGTTGGACTATTTTTTGAAACAGCGAGGCACAGATTCCGATAAAATAAGCGGTTACGAGCTTGAAGAATATACCCACACATCCGTGGCCATTGCAGTATTATCCGGAGTGGCCGACGTGGGCATGGGTGTGCTGTCCGCAGCCCAGGCGCTTGGTTTGGACTTTGTTCCGCTTGCGGTGGAGCAATACGATTTTGTAATACGTGAAGAATTCACGTCCGACCTCAAGATACGGAAATTGCTTGAAGTCGTTAGGAGCGCTAAATTTAAGGAAAGGGTGCTTACTCTTGGAGGTTACGGGGTGGATAAATCAGGAGAAGAAATACCCGAATACTGAGTCGGAATTCCAGGTCTATTGACCCTTTAAAACTCTTTTGTTATAAATAAGAATGCCTTGGGCGCAGTATTTACTGCGCCCAATTAGGTCATAGAATTGACCTACAAATATGTTTCCCAGGAAAATGACCATGAGTTTACAGAGGAGACCGATTTCAACCGAAGGTTTCAAGAAGCTGAAGGAGGATATTGATCGAATGACCCGCATTGAAAGACCTGCCGTAATTAAAGAAATTGAAATCGCGCTGGGACACGGCGATCTTTCTGAAAATGCGGAATATACCTACGCTAAAGAAAAACAGGCTTTGATTGAAACTCGTTTGCGGGATCTTCAGGAAAGACTCTCGGTTTGTGAAGTAATTGATTTAAGCAACAGGCCGCCGTCTGACAAAATCGTTTTTGGGGCGTTGGTAACAATTGAGGACGTGGATTCGAGTGAGCAAAAAACATTCAAGTTGTTGGGACAAGATGAAGCCGACATCAGCAGTGGAACTATCTCTATAGATTCACCCATCGGCAAGGCTTTGATCGGTAAAGAATTGAACGATGTTTTTGAGGTTAAGACGCCCAACGGAATGCGTGAATATGAAGTCATTTCAGTCCAATACTAGATAATTTAATGCTTGGCAAAATTGAACAACGATCTGATAAGTTTGGCAAATTGCTGATTCTTTGTGATTTTGACGGCACGGTTTCCATCAAAGACACAGTCAATAAGTTGGTCCGAAACCACCTGAGTTCTCCGGAATGGCGCTTTCATGTGAAACGATACCTCCTCGGAGATATCGGGTCCAAAGCCGTATACGAAGCGGTTGCGCCTTTGATGACTATGACTCAGGAGCATCTCGATAGCTTTGTCTTTGAACATGCCGAGCTCGATCCCGGTTTCCCGGCCTTTCTCTCTTGGGCCCGTGATCGTAACATTGAAGTAAAAATCGTTTCCGATGGTTTTGATCAAACAATCAAAACGCTGTTTCGCAATCATAATATTCCCGAAATCGATATTTACGCAAATCAGCTTGAATTAGATCATGAAGGCGCAGTTAAGATTTCTCATCCTCATGCCAATCCTTCCTGCGGCATATGCGGCACGTGCAAATTGGAAGTGCTGCGAAGCTTCAGAAATCAATATGACAAAATTATTGTGATCGGGGATGGAGAGTCCGATCGCCACGCTTCTCATGAAGCCGATTTTGTGCTTGCGCTGCATGATCTCTTTGTTTATTGCGCGCGGCATAATTTACCTGCAATGCGCATGCAGGGGTTTAGTGAAGCGCCACGCCTGCTGTCGCGCTCCATCAAGGCAATCGCTTATGATCTTGACGGAACATTAATCGATTCTCTGTCTGAGATAGCTCAGTCATTTAATCATATGTTCAGAAATCTCGGATATCCTGAGATGACCAAGGATGAAGTTGCCCGCCGAACCTCATTGAGTTTAATGGATTTTGTTAAAGCCTTCCTGCGTCCCGATGAAATAGAAATAGGCATTAAGATGTTCCGGGACTATTATTCTAAGATCTTCAGGGATCAAACCAAGCTGATGCCGGGCGCCATGGAATGTATTACAACCCTGGAGGAGAAAGTTACGCAGGGGGTCGTCACGAACAAAAAGAGAATCTTTGCCAGAATTATAGCTGAAAAGTTGGATTTCGCCGCCAAAATGATAGTTATTATGGGGGCTGAAGACGGGTTCAAGGCCAAACCGGCCGGGGCGATGATAGATGAATTCATTAGATTGGCGGACGCTCGCAAAACTGAAACTATTTACGTTGGGGATTCGCCGGTTGATATCGTCGCCGCCAAAAACGCCGACATTGACGCGTTCGCTATAGCCGGCCCGGTTTTTTCGGCTGAAGAGTTGGCGTTACATGGCCCCCGACGAGTTTTGAATGGGATAAATGAGCTTCCCGAGGCTATCAAGGCCATCGTTTAAAGCAAATGGTCGATTGAACGCGTGGTAAAAGCGTCACAGCGTCGAGCTCAGGTAAGAGAAGTGATTTGATCATGATTGCGCTGCTTTAGCAAAGTTTTTCAGTTTATCATTGACACCTTTGATTATTTTGCGATACTGGAAATAGAGCTTCCATGAATCCCTCTTAATGATTCGCCTCTGCCGGCACACACGCCCTTCCGTATGTTTCGTTTTCTATGAACCTAAAGTTTTCATATTGATGATCTTTGGGCATAAAAATTTAAGTCTAAATATGTATCGCCGGTAAAAAGTATCGGTTTGTGCAATTCGGTATTGTGTATTATTCGCATTTGGTGTACAAACTGAAAGGTCCGTGTGCATGGTAGGAACATCCGGACCTTTCAACAATATAAATCTGTCTATTAGGTAGGTATTTAACTGGTCAGACACCCCTGTTGGGAAGGGGTTCCACAAAATCGCCTTGTGTTGTTCTATGTAACTGCAACTCCCTTCTTGTTTCTTGTAATTACCCGTAAACAAACATAGTTTCTCCTCATCCATCTATTAAAAATCGCGTCAACAAAATTTCTTTATCTTTTGACGGGCCTCTAAACGCATTGAGGTAAGCGGTATTCCCTTGATCCCTCAGCAGTCTATCGGCGGTGTGCCTCCAATGCGTTGTCTACCACGAATGTTCAATTGCGTCTGCCGCGCAGGCCACCATACACGGCAATTTCGGGCGGTTTGTAGAAGGTTTGCACTCAGCGCATAAATATTTAACTTTCGGGTTCTTATCCGAAGCGACACTTGCCACGGGATTTTCGTTCAACGGATCGTTAGGGTCTTCATCCAAGATTTCAAACACTGCGGATGGACAAACTGAGACGCAATCGCCGCAGCCGTAGCACTTGTCGGTATCTATGGTAATGAAGTAGCTTCCGGAACCATCGCTGTATCCATAATGCGCTAACATGTTCGCCGGCCTTTTTTGTGGAATGAAACATTCGCGGATGGCGGGGAAGACGTAGGAAGATTAACGACCCTTCGCAGCACAATTGATTATACCATCAAAATCACATTGGCCCTCCGAACGTGTTTGGAACGGCTTTGCGAGAGAATCTTCAATAAGAAATAAAATACTACATAAAATAAACCTTTAAAGTTGCGCCGTGAATTACCAAAATGCTTATCGGCTCATGCCGGCCAAGAACATCGCAGCCGATTTCATCGCTTTAAATAATCGTCGTGAGGACATTCCAAGCAGAATCTTCACCTGATTTTTTTGTCTTCAGCTTTGCCTTTAAGGCATAAAGCGTAACCAAACAAAGCGGCCCCCATCGCTCCGGCCAATTGAGTATCCCACTTGGTTTTAAGCGGCTCAATGCCCATTTTTAGTCTCAGCCTATCGATGACTCCTCTATTCTTGGCCACTCCTCCTGTAACGGCAGATTCGGGCTCAACACCGACTCTCTGCAATAGCGAGTAGATCCTGTCGGCCATCGCCGAACAATATGCCGCAAGAACTTCGTTTGTATTAAGGCCATTGCGCAAAAGAGCCGTGGCTTCAGATTTGGCGTAAACAACACAAGTGCTCGAAACCGGAGGAGGTTCGGATTCGATGTTAAACGAACGGTCTCCAATTTCGCCTATGGGCGTCGAAAGCAAGTCCGCGAATACTTCCATGCCTCGGCCCGTGCCTGCCGCGCATTTGTCATTCATTAGGAAGTTTGTGACTTTACCGTTCGCGTCACAGCGTATAACTTTAATGTCTTGCCCCCCAACATCCAATACGGTTCTCACTTTACCGCCATAAATAAAATTTGCGCCTTTGGCGTGGCAAGCAATCTCCGTCACCGTTCTATCCGCCATGGGCACATTAACTCGCCCGTAACCGGTCCCAATACAGTAGTCCACCCTGCCCGGGAGCATGTCTGTTTTATCCAAAGCGAAACTCAGCGCGTTTGTCGCGCTGTCCGGGCTGTTAGAGCCGGTCCTCATGTTGCCGTAAGCGAGCATAATGCCGTCGGCCATGATTACGGCTTGCGAACTAACCGACCCCACATCCACTCCTACCGTTATGTATTTCATGGAACGCCAATCTATGTCTGGATCGCCCCAGTTGTTTTCTTCCCATCTCCAAAACTCAGATTTCCCCTCGTCTGCCATAGTCATCCTTTGATTATCAGGAGTTGGATCTACAAGGTTTATATTTGCTATCGGCATGTACTTCATAAATGCGTCTAGATAACGGTGTTTTTGACAATCTATTATAGCACCTTTTCTTGACGAGCGCGCGATGCGCGCGTATGCTTTTCCCGCTCGAAAATGGGGAAGAGAATGCTCTCGCATCTGTCGGTCAGAATATGTTAAAATTCTATGGTTAAATCTGTTGAGGGGTGTGCATCGTGGATCTTCAACTATGCCCTATTCCGGATTTTGACGAAAATGGCCTCCTGCCAGAGGGTGTTTTTGACTGCGATTTGAAGGTTCTTGAGTGTCGATTCGTGGATCGTTTCCCAGATTCTCCTACACGATTTGATTTGTATCACGAGTTTGTGGAATGGATTTCCGGAGCCGCTAAGTTACTCCTTTCAGCTACGGAGTGGATCGATGGTTCTTACGTCACGGCTAAAGAGGCTCCTAAAGATATTGATGTGGTCACCTTTTGTGATGCTGGGTTCCTCACCTCGCTATCTGGAGAAGATGAAGAGAGGGTGGAATTGCACTTAAACAACCAAACGACCCAAATTCATTCGATGCTCATTGGTGTCTATCCAGAGGGAGACCCGCAATACCCACTTTATCAGGCTGAAGTCCGAACCATCGGTAAATGGGGTTTTGGGAAACATCGGTTTAAGAAAGACGGCGAAGCGTTTCGAACTGATTTGCCTAAAGGTTTTCTTCAGATGCCGCTTGGTAACGAAACTACGGTTCCCGAGGTTAAAGTTAATTGGGGAATCTGAAAACAGGAAAAGGCCATGTTGCAGGAAATAGATACAACGAAAGAGCTTGTGCCTCGGCCCAGTCTTGTTGTGTTAGAACACTTACAAGACATCCTGGACCTCAAGACCCTTGCACTAGAAGTGGGGAAGGATGATTTTGTTGGTCGTGTAAGGATGAAAAACATATTGCGCCAAGAGGCGGAGTTGCGGGAAGAATTATGTGCGGCAGAAATGCTGGAATCTTCAAACGATTTAGAATTTTCAGTAGACGGTGATCCTGTCAAAGATCACATGATAGCCGCCAACTTTTTTGGCAAGTTTCTTGAAGACTTGCAGAAGGTAGCAGACAGAATCATTTTTGCTACCGGTGCCAAAACAAGAGTTGGTGAAAAGATTCCAGAGAGCAGTTTGTTGGAAAGCCGGATAATGATCACTGGATGGCGTGCCTCTTCCTTTACCGTGCAGTTCCGGTTAGTTCCACAACAGAATACCGAAATCTTTTTGGTATCAGAGCGGCATAAAGAGGCGCTCAGAACGTTGGATAAATTGTTTGATGATTCTACTTCAGAAGAAGATTTGACTGCCTTAATAACTCAGTCTGCATCTAAAGGCGCTTACAAGAAGCTGCTTCATAATGTTGCCAATCAAGGCGCTGCACTGAAACTTAGGACCAAGATTAACCCGCATGGGGTAGCCCTTAGCACAGAAACTGCGAGTGAGCGGGTAAAATGGATGGAGATTTCGGAAAAGGAGACGCAAGAATTCTTGAAGGTGACCGGGATATTACTTGGAGGCTATATCGATACGGGGAAGTTCGCAATACAGACTGAAGACCTTCGTTTCTCGGGTGCTGTGTCTCTTGATGCACGAGACCAACTACAGAAAGTTACTCTGGGGACTCGGGTCAACGCTTTGATCAAACAAACTAGCAAATATAAAACGAAAGCTGCTTCCGAACCAACAGTGACATATTCACTTGAAAATATTATTGAAGCTCCAGGAGAAGAGAACGGTCACTTATTTGAACCGTAAACTGCTTACGGCAACCAGCGCAACAATAGATGCTTATTCTGACAGGCTAATTTGATCCTTCTATGGCTGTAAGCGCGTATGCTTTTGATGCTACCATAACAGGGGCACACCGGTCCATTCGGCCATCTCTTAGCTTCCAGAAAAGCTCTTCTTCGTCTTAATCTACGAAAACCCTTGTCAGAGTCCCTAGATTCAGTTTTTGTCTTCCATGGCAGCACCTCAACATCATATCATGATTACATGTACCCCCATGTGCTGCATTTATAAGAATATAAATTCTATTTTCGATTATAGAAGACCCGGCAATCTATTCCGAACCTTTGCGCTGTGGTATTCTTAGCTTACCTCGTTGGCCGCTACCACAGCGGCTCCTACCGCTGCTCCGAACTCAGGGAAGTCCGGGATGTACACTTTATCGATTCCCAACTCCCGCTTCAAAGCGCTCACAAAGCCCGGGTTGTTGGCCACTCCACCGAGCATGACCATCGCGGGATTTACTCCGACGCGCCTGATCATCGAGACTATGCGTCTCGCCAACGCGTCATGAATGGCTTTGCTTATATCGCGTTTTTCGGTTTTTGCGTGAATAAGCCCAACCACTTCGGATTCG
The DNA here is from genome assembly GCA_038250835.1 of Desulfomonilales bacterium. Lineage (GTDB taxonomy): Bacteria > Desulfobacterota > Desulfomonilia > Desulfomonilales > Desulfomonilaceae > JBBSBY01. The sequence continues at coordinate 33,578 of JBBSBY010000008.1, forward strand.
GCAAAGATGGCGCACTGGGCGTTTATGAGTATCAAGTTTGACGACGATAACGCCAAAGCGCCCATGTCCTCCAGCGGTGATTCCAGGGCTCTGGCCATAGCTTCAAGGAATGCCCCGGCGCCGGCAGCGCACTTGTCGTTTACAGCGAAATCTACTACCCCACCTCTTTCATCGCATTTTATCGCGCGGCTTTCTTCCGCGCCGACATCCACTACAGTTCTCGCCTCCGGAAAGAAGTAATGCGCCGCTGCGGCTATTGCTTTTACATCGTTCACCTTTATGTCGGCATTCGAGATGGAATTCGACCCTGAGCCCGTTCCGGCAACGTGATCGATTCGATCTTGGCTCAGATTGACCTTCTGGAGAGACGTTTCGAAAGATTGCTTAACCGCTTGAGCCTGATCAAATCCCGTTAACACGCATACGCGTACAATTATTTTATTATCTTCCATGATTACCGTCCTGGTGTTCTTGGCCCCGCAGTCGATTCCTGCCGTAATCATTAGATCTCCTTATAATTTCCATACGGACGATGCGCAACGTAAATTCTGAAAACATTACGTCGCTATTCTCACGCTGCTCAATTGAAGAATGCTCAATCTCTGTAGCCATTACACGACGCCCATCCATATCCAACGAATCGCCATTTAATAATGCTTATATTATTCAATATACATCTTTGGCGGCTTTAAATAATCAAGGCCGTAGCCGGCGCTTCAGTTGATTACCTGAAGTTTGCAAGATACTCTTGGATAAGTAACAATGTAATACAATCAATGCGGATAATTGAAGGCCCTGCAATTCACCATGTATTTAGTAAATATAGTTGCCTATTCGTGAATGACCATTTGTTCAGACTTTTCCAAGCTTGGTGGAAAACTAACAAGATGTCGCAAACACTTTACTTTAAACGACTACTAATGTCCTTTACCTCAAAGGAGGCGCCAATGCCGATCAAAGGGCGTGTCTCAACGACACTTATGATTTTAGGAGCAATTCTTACGCTTGCGGTCGCCGTATCGAATGCGGAAGGGGAACAAAAGTCGGCCACTGATGATAGCGCCATTCGTCAGGCCGTGAAAACCTATGTCGAGGCGTTCAACAAGGGCGATGCCGGCGCAGTATCGTCTCTATGGAGCGACGATGCGGAATATGTGAATTCTTCCGGGGATGTCTTCAAGGGTCGAAAGGAAATTGAAGCCCTCTTTAATAAATTTTTTGAAGAAAATAAAGAATTAAAAATCGATGTCGTCGTTTCTTCCATACGCTTTCCATCTCCTGAGGAAGCGGTGGAAACGGGCACAGCCAACGTGAAGCGAGAGGGCGCTCCTCCGCAAGAGAGCTATTACGTTGCGGAATACAAGAAGAATGCCGGCGAGTGGAAACTCACCAATGTTAAAGAAGAAGAAAATTCAGACGCTTACGAGCATCTCAAGCAACTTGGATGGTTGATTGGAGAATGGACCGATCAGGATGAAAACGCTTCTGTGACTACTGACTACCAATGGTGCAAAAACAAGAGCTTTATTACGGGTTCTTTCACGGTTTACATTGAAGACAAAGTAGATCTGCAAGGCACTCAGGTCATAGGGTGGGACCCGGCGGCAAAAGAGATTAGATCCTGGATCTTTGATTCCTTGGGAGGATTCGGCGCCGCCGTTTGGACAAATAAAGATAATCAATGGACGGCGGAGTCCAAAAGTGTTTTGAGTGACGGAACTAAAGCTTCAGCGATCAACATTTATACTTATGTGGACGACAATACCTATACTTTTCAATCTATTGGACGCCAGGTGAGTGGAAAGCCACTTCCTAATATTGACGAGGTGACCGTCGTCCGGAAGCAACCCGCGGAAGCCGCCCCTCAGACTGACGCAAACGGAGTGAAACAATGAAAAAATCAGTCATAACCTTACTGGTAATCTTGTTTATCGGTGGACTTTGGGTAACCGAGGTCATGTCTAGGGGCGGCCGTGGAGGCGGCATGCGAGGCGGAGGCGGTGATATGCGGGGCGGTGGAGGCGCCTCTTTTCGCGGAGGTGGAGCGGCCTACAGGAGCCCATCAATGAGCAGGCCTTCACCATCTCGTCAATCGATAAACCGACGGTCCCCGGCTCGACAATCGGTGCAGCGACCAGCTAGACAGCTAGATAGGCAATCAGTTTCCCGTCCCTCAATTCCGGCGCAAAGGCTTAACTCGGCTCAGCGTCCGGCAGTGACGAGACCGAATACCGGATTGCGTCCGGATGCAGGTTCAATCGGACGTCGAGGCTCAGGGGCGGCGGCAATTGTAGGCGAGAGAGGAAACAGAGCCACGGGAGGGCAAGTTCAACAATTTTTGAATCTGCCGTCGGATCGCCGAGGAGGAATCGGAAGGGACGCCGCTAGAATCGGCGCAGGGGTCGCGGCAGGCGCTCTGGGCGCCGAAGGAGCCAGACGCCTGATTGACGGCCAAAGACCCGGTAATGTGGAACGTCCCGGCGCCGGAGATAGACCGGGTTTAGTGGACAGACCCGGCGCAGGCGACCGCCCCGGATTAGTTGATCGACCGGGGATTGGCGATAGGCCCGGTATTGGTGGTCGGCCGGGAATCGGAAATCGACCGGGCGTTGGAGACCGCCCGGGAATAGTCGGTAGGCCCGGGAAAGGCGATCGGCCAGGAATTGGACGACCTGATAGACCGAATAGACCTGACAGAATTGCCGGTGATCGAATCCGGAACGACATGAGAAACAGGTGGGGCCATGCGTTCACTCCGCAATGGTGGAGAAACCATCCGAACGCGCGCCATGGCTGGTGGAACGGTAGGCATCATAGATGGGATTATTGGTGGCGTCCGGCCACTTGGATCGCCGTAACCGGATTTTTAGCGGGTTCCGCCTACGCCTGGGGTGAGCCCATTTATTTTGATTATGGAGACACCATTTATTACGAAGGAGATAATGTTTACGTCGGTGGTCAAAGATCCGCCACCGCTGACCAGTATTTTCAGCAAGCTGAGGATCTAGCCACAGGCGCTCCGACGATCACTGACCGTAAAGATGAAGATTGGATGTCTCTAGGGGTGTTTGCTTTGAGCCAGGGATCAGCCGGACACTCCAACATGCTGCTGCAACTGTCCCTCAATAAAGAGGGAGTTTTGGCCGGCACGCTTTACAACACCACCACTGATACGGTTCGACCGATCAAGGGGAGAGTCGACAAGGACACTCAACGAGCGGCCTGGACTTTTGCGGACGGCGCCGACAACGATATAATCATGGAAACGGGCGTTTACAATTTGACTCAAGATGAAACAGAGGCCTTAGTTCATTTTGGGAAAGACATAACTCAGAGATGGCTATTGGTAAGACTGGATGAGCCTGATATTAAAGACAAGATGGGAGAAACGAATTGAGGTCCTGAGTTCATTTCTAATGTTTGCACGATAATTATCGTCTTCCGACATCAACCGGCGCGACTTGGTGTTAAGACTGGTTTGCTCTATACCACAACCTTTTGACACTTCGTCGCGCCCAAAATGTTAGCGCTTTCCTCTACGAACTCGCCAAGTTTTGAGATTAATGTGTTGATCTTCACAGCTTCCACAAACATTTTACTGGATAATCATTCATATTCTTGAGATAATCCGGCTTCGTCTCCGAAATTAAGAATAAATATTCACGAGGTTAATTTATGCACGTAGGCGTTATCGGGACCGGTTATGTGGGCCTTGTTACTGGAGTTTGTTTTGCTGAAATGGGAAACGACGTCATTCTAATGGATGTGGACGCCGAAAAGATTGCAGGGCTCCAGGCGGGTAAAATCCCGATTTACGAACCTGGTCTTGAACAAGTAATTTTCAGAAATGTCACGGAACGTAGATTACATTTTACGACCGATCTTGAAGAGACGGTTGACAAATCATTTATAATTTTTATTGCCGTGGGCACCCCCCCTAAAGAAGATGGCGGCGCTGATTTGAGCCAGGTTTTCTCGGTCGCAACCAATCTAGGAAAACTTCTCAAGACTTACAAAATAATAGTGACTAAAAGTACGGTGCCCGTGGGCACGACTCACAAAGTAAAAGATTTAATTGCCGAGGGAGCGCAGGAAGAATTCGATGTCGCTTCCAATCCTGAGTTTTTGAAGGAAGGCAACGCAGTCGCTGATTGCATGAAACCGGACAGAGTGGTTCTGGGAGTTGACAAGGTGGCTGTGGGTGAAGTGCTGAAGGAGCTTTACAGTCCTTTTGTGAGGACCGGCAAACCTATTCTGGTAATGGACACGTGCTCGTCGGAAATGACGAAGTATGCCGCGAATGGGCTGCTTGCCACAAAAATATCGTTCATGAACGAGCTTTCACGCTTATGTGAAAAAGTGGGGGCCGATATTGAAAAGATTCGCAGCGGCATAGGTTCCGACCCGAGGATCGGCCCCGACTTCTTATTTGCGGGCATTGGCTACGGCGGGTCTTGTTTTCCTAAAGACGTGCAAGCGTTGACGATGACGGGTCGAGAACATGAAGTCAAATTGGGTATATTGGAATCCGTTCAGGAAACCAATCTGAATCAACGAAAACATTTCCTTGACAAAATCCTTTCCCACTATGAGGGACAATCTCTTGAGGACAAGACTTTTGCAATTTGGGGGTTGAGCTTTAAACCGCGCACTGATGACATTCGAGACGCGCCTTCTTTAGACGTAATCAATGCCTTATTACAACATGGAGCGTCCGTGCGAGTATTCGATCCCGTGGCAATGGAGAATGCCGGCCGTATTTTTGGAACAACCGTGGAGTTCTCAGCCGGCAATTACGATTGCCTGGATGGGGCTGACGCTCTGATAATCGTCACGGAATGGAATGAGTTCCGGCATCCCGATTTTGAGAAAATAAAAGCCTGCTTACGAGCGCCGATTATTTTTGACGGTCGTAATATTTACAACCCCGCAAAAATGAAACAGCTTGGTTTCAAATATTACAGCATTGGTCGCGCGACATGCCTATAATGTTTGGCTTTAAAAAGGCCCTGCGGATTTGAGACACTTAACTCGCCCCGTTCATACCTGGAGCCGCCATGAGTGTTAAAACAATAGACGCCAAAGATCTTGTGAAAGACATTCGGGCCAACTTAATGCCGGTCGCTATCATGGAAAAATATGGCGTGTCCAGAGGGGAATTTAATTTTTTACTTAAAAAACTGTTGGAAGCCAGGGCAATTTCTCAGAGTCAGTTCGATCAACTCCACAGTCCGCCGGCAGGTTGGGGATTTCAATGTGCGAAGTGCGGCGCCAAAGGAGAAAGCAACGTAGACCGCTGCCCTGGTTGTGGAAGCCGCGTCGGACAACAGCGTGAGGAGAAGAACCTCCCCCACATCGATGAGCGCCCGAAAGTGGGGTCTGGGCCGGGAACTTACACGGACGCGGCTTTAGAAAAGACTGTTTGTCTGTACCGTGGTTCTTTAGATCGGGCCGGCTTTTACAATGTCAAAGGAGTGCGTCAACTCAGTGGCCTTAACTGGAAGTTTAAGACGCAAGGATGGGTATCTTCAACCCCTGCCGTAGCTTATAGAACAGTGTACTTTGGAAGCTGGGATGGCAAGCTGTATGCGGTTGATCTGGAAACCGGTGATCTAAGATGGGAGTATCAGAGCCAGGGCCCCATAACTTCATCACCTGCCGTTTGTTACGGTAATATCTTTTTTGGATCTGCGGACGGCAGAATGGTTGTGCTAAACGCGAAAGAAGGTAAGGAAATATGGGCTTATCGCGTCTCCGGTCCGGCCCCGAGTTCCCCGGCTATACGCGCGGGATCAATTTATATTGGGTCAGCAGACGGTTCAATGTGGGCAATTGATTTAAAAAGTGGTTCCACGAAATGGCGCTTTAAATCGGGCGGTATAGCCTCATCTGCGGCTATTGTTCGGGATAAATTGTGTTTTGGTTCCTATGACGGCGCCCTTTATTGTCTTAACTTAGCTACGGGTACGATCATTTGGGAACTAAAGACCGGCGGTCCAATCTCGGGGACACCCGCCATGACTGAACAAATTTGCGTTATCGGAAGTTGGGACGGTCACGCCTACGCGGTAGATGTGGAAACAGGAGAATTGGTCTGGAAATTTAGTTCGAGATCAAAAATTCAGGGCGCCCCTGCCGTTGCATACGGAAAAGCTTTCGTCGGAAATTCCGACGGTAAACTGCATTGCATAGACATCAAAACAGGACAAGAAACGTGGAGACAGTCCACTGAAGACGCTATTTCTTCGTCGCCCGCGACCGCTTTTTTCAGCGTTTATGTAGGGTCTGCGGACAACAGCTTGTACGTTTTTGATGTGAATACCGGAAAACCTAAATGGAAATTTCAGGCTGAAGGCGGCATAAACTCGGCGCCCATGTTGACGGATACGACGGTTATCTTTGGTAGTGATGACGGATATGTGTATGCGTTAGGCTAATGATCTTATCTGAATTGATTCAATTGCAATGATATGGCTGTTGCTCTTCGGCAAATTATCACTTAAACATATTATCCGCCCCCAGCTTTACGCGTCTGCGGCATTCATTCTAAAGCTCCTCCAGACGGTCCTCCTTTTCTATATCATCAATTTCCAGAAGTTTTAGCTGTTCCAGTTCACCCTGGAGCGCCGGCAAAGGCGGCAGAGAAGCAAGGTCTTTTAGTTGAAAAACTTCCAAGAATCTTTTTGTTGTGCCATAAAGTAGGGGCCTGCCTGCTCCCGGTTTCTTGCCGACTACAACAATTAACTCCCTTTCTACCAGGGTCCTGAGAGCGGCGGAACTCTCAACTCCTCTTATTTGCTCAATTTCATTCCTTGTGATCGGCTGATTGTATGCAATAATGGTTAGAGCTTCCAAAGTTGCGCGGGAGAGTTTTGCAGGCTTTTTCTTGCGCAATTCAAGCAACCAGGTGGATACTTCAGGAAGTGTTCTAAACTGGAAACCTTCCGCCACTTGAGCTAAAACAAAACCCCTTGCCCTCTCATCGTACTCACGTCGGAGATCGCCTATGCAAGTTCGAACTCTCTCGATCTTTTCACCGAAGAGGTTAGCCAAAACGGCCGCTGCAACGGGTTCGGATTGTGCGAAAATAACTCCTTCAATGAATGATTTCAGCTTGTCGTCGGTCACGTATTCACCTTATGTCAGCGCTTCATAATTTCGTAACAATAGCACAACCGGCGCCTTGATAATTGATCCTGAGCTGTTTTACTAAATCTTAGATTATTTGAACATAGCTTGAATTATGCTATGCTGAATCAACATTTATTCTCCGTCTTCCAGGGAAGATCATATGCGGTCATTTGAAGATAACCCAGAGGGTATAAAGCGAGCCGATTTTGTTGTGGGGATACCCTCATTGAATGAAGCCTCGTCCATTTCTTTTCCGACTCAGCAGGCGGATAAAGGTTTACAAAAATATTTTGGCGGCGTTTCCGCCGCGATAGTCAATTGTGACAACGCGAGTCCGGATGATACCAGACGGGCGTTCATGGAAACGAAGACTACGACTCCTAAGATATATATATCGACTGAACAGGGCGTCACCGGGAAGGGCGCCAACCTCAAGAATCTGTTCGAAAAGGCCGTTGAGCTTTCAGCCAAGGCGGTAATTATAGTGGACGCGGATCTCAAGAGTATTACGCCGCTTTGGATTAGAAATCTTGGTGAGCCGTTATTCGATCAGTATCAATTCGTGGCGCCTCTCTATGTGCGACACAAATACGACGGCACTCTAACCAACAACATAGTGTACCCGCTTACCAGATCGTTGTACGGTAGACGTGTGAGACAACCTATCGGTGGAGATTACGGTTTTTCGGGCGAATTGGCCGGAGCCTTTCTGGAGTCGGATATATGGAATACTTCAATTTCCGAATACGGTGTGGACATATGGATGACCACAACGGCTATCCGAAATAAAGTCCCGGTTGTCCAAGCTTTTATGGGTAATTCTAAAGTTCACAAAGTCAAAGACGCCCTGGCATATTCGGAAGCAATTTTCCCGAATGTCATCACCACCTTATTTGAGCTGATGTTGCGCTATGATTCCTTCTGGAAAGACGTTAAATGGAGTAGACCAACCGCAATCTTCGGTTTCGGCGCCGCTGAGGTGGAAATGCCGCCGATAGTCGAAGTTGAAATCAAGGCGCTTTGGGATCGATTTGGAACAGGCTTGAAGCTCAATTGTGATAAATATAGGGAGACTCTAACATCCGAAAACGTCAATAAACTTCAGGAAGCGACAGAGTTACCCCAGGACCTGTTTGAGTTGCCTACGGGACTATGGGCGAAAATTTTGTATGATTTTGCAGTGGCGTACAAAAAGACGATACTCCCCAGGAACGAGCTAATAGATATCCTGCTTCCACTTTATTATGGAAAAACACTTTCCTTTGTTCTGGAAACTCAAGCCATGAACAACCAACAAGTGGAAGAATACATAGAAGACCAATGTCTCCAATTCGAAAAGGCGAAGCCATATTTGATGGAACATTGGTTCGCGTGATGAAGCCCCCTGAGTCTGAAAAAGGAGCCTCGTTATGGCAAAGATATTGATTGTTGATGACGAAGAAGGAATCAGAATGCTCTATTCGATGGAATTGCAGGATGAGGGTTATGAAGTAATTACTCTGGCAGATGGAAAAGACCTTCTGGATATCGTCGAAAATCAGAAACCTGACTGTATCGTTCTTGATATAAAGATGAGAGATTACAACGGATTGGATTTACTGCAACAAATCAGGAAGATCCATTATGATCTCCCTGTTATCCTGAACTCCGCGTATTCAAGCTTCAAGGTTGACCTCAAGGCTGTCGCTGCGGACTATTATGTCGTGAAAAGTTCGGATTTGTCGGAGCTGAAGGACAAACTTAAAGTGGCATTGGAGGCAAGAATACCCGATTGACGCATTCCTTTGAGCTAACTATGTTTTATTGAGGACGTATTATCTGGAATGCTCCTGTAAGCGTCGAAACATTAGCCGGACAATCCGTCCGGTTTATTTGTTGATAAATTAAAGTGCTGTACTGATTCTAGAAAGTAATCACGGATATAGTGATTATATCTTTAATTAGTCGGCTAACCGAGTCACTCAAAGCCACAAAGCTTCGTGATGGATGCAATGAGGAGAACGAAAGATTTCGCAAAGGTTACCAGTTTGGCTGTGAATCGCTATACTCAACCATCGGAGCATAAATGCCGGTAATCCGCATGGAAAATTTGATCAAGACTTATTTGGCCGGAACCGTTGAAGTCCATGCTTTGGCGGGCATAGATCTGACCATCGAATCCGGCGAGTTCCTGTCAATAATGGGGCCGTCGGGTTCGGGTAAATCCACTCTTATGAATATCATCGGCTGCTTGGATATTCCTACGTCCGGAAATTACATTTTAGATGGAGAAGACGTATCAAAACTCAACCGAGATGACAGGGCTGATGTAAGAAACAGAAAAATAGGATTCGTATTTCAGGGTTTTAACTTGCTTCCCAGAATCAACGCAATCCAAAATGTCGAATTACCGCTGATTTACGGTAAGGTAAATTCTCAAGAGCGAACAAAATTGGCGGCTGACTCCTTGAATTTGGTGGGATTGGAAGATCGAGCGGATCATCTGCCCACGCAACTTTCAGGCGGTCAGCAGCAACGTGTGGCAATCGCCAGGGCTCTGGTGAACCATCCTGAGATAATACTGGCTGATGAACCTACAGGTAATCTGGACAGCAAAACAAGCGCTGAAATCATGCAGGTTTTCAGACGTTTAAATCAAGAACGTCGCATCACGTTTGTTTTGGTCACTCACGATCCGGACATAGGCTTACTGACGGATCGCAGAATACTTATTCGGGACGGCCACGTAGAAGGTGATTTAAAGAATACGGGGGTACGTAAAGAACCGACTGTTACAGACTAGATTACATTGTGCTCTGCACTCTTATAAAGGACTCAACAAAAAACAATCCGAGGCCATGCCGACCTCGGATTTATAACTCATCTGCCCCAGCGGCCTCCGGTATATCGTCGCAGAGACCACTAATAATCTAAAGGGCTCAATTAGCTTCTCTGAAAAGACGGCGTCGCCGCTGCGTCCTATCCATTGCCACTCAAAATCTTTTCAATTTCTTCTTGATCGGAGTCCATGACATAAGGAATTCCGCTAACATCCGTAGCTTCTTTTGTCAGGGAAACGAGATCGTTTCTATCAATGTACTGAAGATCGAACTTTCTGGCGCCTGCCATAAGTTGTTGAAGGCCTTGTTTTAATCTGTCTACATATGAATACAAGCCGATTGCGCCGGCGGGAATATTCGTGAATTCGTCGCCGAATTTTTCTTTCAATTGAGCGCCCACAGCAAAAAGTCCCAGGAAGCCTTCTTCAACATTCTTTCCTTCGAGCTGCATCTTCTCAGTAGTCATTCTACCGTTGGTCTTGCCAACCATAGCAGCCGTCATGAGAGCTCTACCCAGGCAGATAGCCTTGACGTACGGGGCGCCTAGCGCAATGGCTTTGAAGAGGTGATCTTCCAAAGAGAGGCCGCCGGCCATTGCTATAGGCGGAATGTAAGCGTCTTGAGCCTTTAGTTTTTCACACATTTGATACATTAGGCACTCAAGGTACACTGTTGGAATACCCCATTCGTTCATCATACGCCAGGGGCTCATACCGGTTCCACCACCAGCGCCGTCGATCGTAAGCAGGTCGATTCCGGCATTTGAGGAAAACTTAATTGCCCTGGCCAAATCAGCAGGTCTATAAGCTCCGGTCTTTAGGGTTACATATTTGGCGCCGAGGCTGCGAAGTCTTTCTACTTCCTTGTAAAAACCATCCTCAGTGACCATTCCTAGACGAGAGTGTCTTTCGAATTCAGATATACCACCCGCTTCAAACGCCTTTTTTGACGTGTCGCGTGTCGGGTCCGGAAGCACGATATAGCCGCGGTCTTTGAGCAGAAGCGCCCTCTCCATGGTGGTAAGCTGGACTTCGCCGCCGATGTCCTTGGCGCCTTGTCCCCATTTAAGCTCAAAAATTTCGACACCCAATTTTTCGATTACGTATTCCGGAACTCCGAGATTGGTATCTTCAACATTTGCCTGGACAATTATACCGCCTGAGCCGTTAGTCCATTTACGATATGTATTTACGCGGCGCTCCATTTCTGGAGACTTAACTATTTTACCGTTTTTGATTTCGGCGTTTTGATCCATTCCACAGATGTTTTCGCCCGCCACCACCATAATTCCGGCTATTGCTGCGCCGATGGCTATTTCTTCCCAGTTAACCCTAGCTATGTACGTCGATCCTACTGCCCCGGTAAACACTGGAAAATCAAGTTTTATACCATTATCACGGCCAACTGTGGTAGAGCACGTAACTGCAGGAAATGTGGCGACGTCGGGATCGGCGGCAACACCAACAGCTCCTACGCAGGTTCCTTGAATATTGAAGTGGGAAAAGTCTATCGGATAGTCCTTATCCGCACCTGCCGTAATTTTGCCGTAAGGTTGAGGATAAATAACCTCGCGTCCCCTGAGCGCCGATCTTCCGATCTCACACGGGCCGGGACAACCATCCAAACAGGTTACGCAAATTCCGGAAATTGGGGCGGGCTCGACTCTAGTTTTGGTTTTTGTGGCCGAGCTGCGATTCGGCTTACTGAATGACATTTTTCCTCCCAATGCTTTTTATTCATGTCTTTTGAAACTGGGTTTGCTTCGAGAGCGCCGTCGAGCGGTGGGTCCAAGTAAATCCAACCTAGTGTAGCTGTACTGATTCTTTTATGTCAATGATTATTTTAGATGAAGTGGTGCCCTCTCTACAGATTAGAGCGCTTCTTCAGTAAGCACGGATTCAATGCTACTTATAATTTTAGCCTTGGAATCTTTGCGGCAAGAATTAAACGCTTTTCTCCAACTTAAGACCTTGTGCTCCCGTGAAATTGGCGCCCGAGAGATCCGCTCCGGTCAAATCAGCGCCGTCAAGTTCCGCTCCGGTCAAATCGGCCCCATGGAGACTAGCCCCCACCAGTATTGCGTTTCTGAGCTTTGTCCCAATCAAAATTGCCCCCCAAAGTGACGCCTGGGTGAGATCTGCTTCAGACAAATCCGCTTCATTCAGCATAGCCTTGTAAGCAAGGGCATTGGTCAGATTGCAACAAGATAGATCAGCACGAAAAATATTGGCGTTCGAGAGGTCCGCCCAGGCCAAATTCGCTCCCATTAGATTAGCCCTATCCATTGTGGCTCGATTCAGGCGAGCCTTACCTAATTGAGCCTTGTACAGGTTGGCGTAAGAAAGTTCGGATTCACGCAAATTTGCTTTGAAGAGATTTGCCTTTAGAAAACGCGCACGCGATAAATTACTGCCGGTCAACGTGCTCTGCGCAAGTTCGGCGTAGGAGAAGTCCGTTTCTATTAGATTACATTTGAACAAGTTGGCGCCTTCAAGATTTGCTTCGATTAGAACGGCGTTTGCCAGATTCGAGCCTAAGAGACGGGTCTCCGCCAAGTTTGCCTTCGTCAAATCAGCGCTTTCGAGATTTGCTTCATAGATTGTGGCTTCACTAAGATTTGCATTTTTTAGCGACGCCTCCGCTAAATCGGCATTTCCAAGATCAGCTCCGCTAAGATCAGCAGATCTAAGATCAGCCTGCTTGAGACTTATATGGGAGCTGACGGCTTTTTCCACTGCTTCTTTGAAAATCGAAGCCTCAGCTTCAAAAAGCATATCGCCTGTGAATCTATTTCTAATTACGTGGAGCATGCCTGTCTCACGCCAATTCGCAGCAAATTATGAGTTTCTCGAAAGTTCTGATGGAATTGCTCAACTTTCGTCTTCCCAGCGTACGTCCATGATCATTAAGTCTAGCTGAAATCGGCAATGAACTCGACGACCGTGGAGTTAAAGTCCCTCTGTTAAGGGGGATTTAGGGGGTTGATGTATCAATTCTTTGACGGAGCCGGCTCGAAAAACCGCGTTGTAAATAGAACGTATGGAATTGGTCACGCTTATGTATTCCTCCGCCAATTGATCTTCAGCGCCGGAATCATAGCCCAACCTTTTCGCCAAGGCTCTGAACTTATCTCCGGATAACGGCATTCGATCAATGCTCTTGTTCTCCATAATGCGCAGCCTGTCCTCAAGGTTTGTTAAGAAACGATATCCAGCGTCAAGCGCTTCGAACCACTCTTCATTGAGCAAACCCGCGTCGCGTAAAGCCGTCAATGACTTTAACGTATTTTTAACCATTACTTCAGGATGCTTGTCCGCATGTGTGAGTATTAGCGCCTGAGTTAAAAATTCCACATCAATTAATCCGCCGTGCCCTGTTTTCACGTCTACGTGCTGAGTGTCCTCCATTGCAATTTCGGATTCCATTCTTTTACGTAAACGGTCTATTTCCGATCGTTCGGTTTCGGTGATCGTAGTGTTGCGGATACAATCGGAGATTATCCCGTCAACAGCATCGGTGAGCCTCTCCGGTCCGGTGATTGGACGAGCCTTTATCAAAGCTTGTTTTTCCCACAATTGGGAGCTTGTGTTGTGATATTCTCGAAATGAATCTATGGAAGACACCAGGGGGCCTTTGTTTCCCGAAGGACGGAGCCGCGTGTCTATCGCCCAGGCCACGCCTTCCGCTGTCGGTAAACTCAAAATGGACAAAATCCGGCCGGCGAATCTGCTGAACCATTCGTGACTGGAAAACTTTCCAATGTATTCCTCGGGCGGACTATAGATGAAGATCACATCCAGATCGGATAAATAGCTCATTTCCGCGCCTCCGAATTTGCCCATTCCCAGCACTACAAATGGAAGAGAATCGAACACTTCAGAGTAACCGTACTTCTTGCGCATCTCTCTCAAAGCAATGTCAACCGCCCCCTGGAGGCATACTTCAGCCAGGTCGGACATCCGTCTCCGTGCAGTGGGAGAATCAATTTCCCCGGTTAAGTGATGCACTCCGATTACGAGCATTTCTTCATTTTTAAACCGTCTCAGCACATCGAGTTCATCCTCAAAATCTTCAGTGTATGCCAGACGCTCATCAAGTTCCGACGCAAGCGTATTCTTGTCCTTGGAATATGATTGAGCGCCTTTCGCAATGAGCGAATCAATTGACTGGGGATGCCGAATAAGTAAGTCGGTGAAGAAGCGGCTTTCGCCAAGGATTTTAGCGATGAAGCCGATTGTCGGCGGATTCTCCAACAATGTTGAAAAATAAGCGGAATGAGAATGCAGGGATTCTAAATAGGCGGCCAGCGCCACCAAAGCTCTATCCGGTTCAGGGGCTTTTACCAGTTCTTCGAGGAACAAGGGAGCAAGTCGTTCCAGGAGTCGTTTTGCTTTGTCACTCAAGGGTTGTCTGGAGTCCGGAACGAGCAAGCTTTTGAGAATTCGTCGAGAATTAACGGGGTCGGTGAAGCCGGATTCTTCAAGTAATCCTTGGGCGATGCTTTCATCTTCAATATTGTCTATAATTTTCCTGGTTTGAGGCGAAAGCTTGTCCTCAGGACCATCATTCACGTGGTAGAACATACTCGAAAATAGTTCTTCCACAATTTTTCTATGTTTTTCCAAATCAGCCAAGAATGAGGCCAAAGCACCGTTTTTGTAGCCCATTCTACGGGCTAACTCTTCCTGATCTTCCGGGGACTTAGGTAGTTCATGCGTCTGAAGCTGATGATTGATTTGAATTCGATGCTCGGTTTTGCGGAAAAAAAGATATGCCTCTTTGAGCTGGTCGGCAGTGCTTTTTTCAATAATGTTGGTCTGGCGCAAAAGGTCCAAGCCCTCTAAGGTCGAGGCCGACCTCACCCTGGGAGTTCTTCCGGCGTTGATTAATTGCAGAGCCTGCACAAAGAATTCGATTTCTCGGATACCGCCTTGTCCAAGCTTGATATTTATACCGGGTTTTTTCTTGAGCTGAGTTTCAATTTGGACTTTCATTGTCCGCATTTCCTCGAGTGTCGAATAATCGAGGTATTTACGGTATATGAACGGCTCAAGCTCTTTGATGAATTCTGCGCCGACCTTAGTATCTCCGGCAATGGGGACGGCTTTCATTAAAGCCGCCCGCTCCCAGGTTCTCCCCCAGCCCATATAGTAGTCCAGGGCGTTGTTCACGGATGGAACCAATTCCCCTTTGTCGCCTTCAGGTCTGAGCCTGAGATCGACCCGGAAAACAAAACCATCTTCCGTGACCTGCGACAAGGATTTGCTTACGGCTCTGGCGAGCGCTTCATAAAAACCAGCCGCTGTGATTTTGTCAGGTCCCTGGGTATAGCCTTCTTCCGGAGCTCTTAGATAGATCAGGTCAATGTCGGAAGAAAAATTCAACTCAAGCCCGGAAAGTTTGCCCATGGCGATGACTGCGAAACCGGTCTCAGCGGAGTCCTGGGGATTTCCGTGACGAGCCGTTAACAAACTGAAATGATATTCAATCGCGATTTGAATACAAGCTGCGGCCAAATCAGATAATTCGATCATCGTCTCGCGCTCGTCTGCAATTTCGGCAAGATCCCTGACGCCGATTCTCAGGAATTCCTGCTCCTTGTAAACGCGAAGCATTTTATCGAAATCCGCAGGGCGATTAAGCGCAGGCAATTGTGAACGAAGATCTTCTTCTTTTTGCGATCGATTTTTCCGTAGATTAACTTCTCGTTCCAAAAATACTCTTGAAATAAGTTGAGGCTGCCTACTTAAAATAGATGTCAGGAAACGCGAACCCGCTGCTGTAATCAAAAAGAGGCGTCGGGCTTCAGGATTTTCAAGCGCTCTTTGCAGTTCATCCGGCTCCTGCGCAATTAGATCATTGATTCTACCTGCCGCGCTTCGGGGGCTTATTGAACCGAGGATTTCCTGGGTTAAATAGCCGGAAGGCGAAGCCGTCAGGTAATTCCAGAGATTAGGGCAATTTCGTTCAATGTATTTATTCAGATCGACTTTATCCATGAGTCCAGATTTCCAGCAATTAGACAAATGTGACTTGTTTGTTTGAGCCGGCTTGATGAACTATTTCACCCAAAATCCAATTCGACAGGTCGAAAGTGGATAGCTTTCTTCGCGCTTCATCCACATGAGTTTGATCAAGGATCATTACAAACCCTATGCCCATGTTGAAAGTGAGGAACATCTGTTCCTCATCTAAAGCGGCTTCTCGTTGCAATAATTCAAAGATGGGCGGAATTTGCCAGGAGTCCTTTTTGATCCGCACGGCCAAACCCGACGGCAAGACTCGAGGTATATTTCCGATGAAGCCGCCGCCCGTAATGTGCGCCATGCCAAGGATGGGAACTGACTGGAGCAACTCAAGCACCGGTTTTACGTAAATGCGAGTGGGAGTAATAAGCTCTTGCCCAAGGGTTTTACCTAATTCATCAAACTGGTGATTCAGATCATACTTCCTGCGCTCCAGTAAGACTTTGCGAACAAGGCTGAATCCGTTGCTGTGAAGGCCTGACGAGGCTATTCCGATTAAAACATTCCCTGGAGAGATCTTTGAGCCGTCGATAGCCTTCTCTTTGTCCACCATTCCTACACAAAAGCCTGCAAGATCATATTCACCCGCCGGATAAAAGTCAGGCATCTCAGCGGTTTCGCCGCCGATTAATGCGCATCCGGCTTGATTGCACCCTTCGACAATTCCGTGCAAAACGGACTTTGCCGTGTCCTCATGAATTTTGCCTGTGGCAAAATAATCCAAAAAAAATAGGGGTTCCGCCCCAGTGACCAGTATGTCGTTCACGTTCATAGCCACAAGGTCAATGCCAACGGTGTTGTGAATTCCGGTCATGAACGCAATCTTTAGCTTGGTGCCCACGCCGTCGGTTGCCGAGACCAAAACGGGGTCGGCCATATCTTTCCACTTCGGCCTGAACATTGCCGCAAAACTACCCATTTTTCCAATAACTTCAGGACGAAATGTCGATTTGATCTTTTCAGCCGAAGAAGTTATTACCTTGTCCGCCAGCTCTATATCAACACCGGCGTCTTTGTACGTGATTCGTTCAGTCATGATTAAAAATCCCTAAAGTGATTGACGCCCAAATGCCGGGCAATCTCGGCGGCCGTTGTTTGCGCCTCGGAAATAGCTTCTTTGGAACTCACAGTCTGTAAAACGCTATTCAATACCACAACTCGACCATTAATGATAACGTCACGCACGTCCGACCCCTTTGCCGCGTAAACTAAGTTCGATAATACATCATACGCAGGATTCAAATGTGGCCTGGACATATCCATAACTATCAAATCCGCCAATTTGCCGGCTTCAAGAACACCAATTTTGTCGGACAGTCCCAAAACCTCTGCTCCTCCCATCGTCGCTGCCCGGAGAGCCTGCCTGGCTGAAAATGATTCCGAGTTCCCGGTCATCACTTTGGATAGCAAGGCGGCGGTTCTCATTTCGTCAAATAAATCGAGATTATTGTTGCTTGCCGGACCGTCAGTCCCGAGTGACAACCTGGCATTTAATTCCAATAGCTGACTAATTGGCGCAGCTCCGGACGCAAGCTTCATATTGGCTTTGGGACAATGGACTATGCCGCACTGGGATTCGGCCAGTATGCCGGCTTCTTCATCCGTTACGGCTACACAATGCACTGCAATGAAATTCCTATCCAAGACACCCAATTGTGCTAAGTGAAGCGCCGGCGTGTTTCCATATCTATTCAGAATCTCATTCTTCTCCCATTCAGTTTCAGAGACATGGGAAAACAAAAGCATTCCCTTTTCATCGCATATTTTTTTGGATCGCCGATAGGTGTCTGGGGAACACAGATATGGAGAGTGGCAGAATACTGCCGGGGTGATAAGCGGGTTCTTGGGACAATCTTCAAGAAAAGTCGCTAAGCGTTCCGGCCAATTGCCCGATTCTGAACAATCCGGAGTCGGCGCGGCCAGAATGCCCTGGGCGCAAACGGACCGAATTCCAACGCTTATGGCTGCTTCGGCCGAAGATTCCATAAAAAAATAGGCGTCCGCAATAGTTGTAGTCCCGGCAAGCACGGACTCACAAAAAGATAGAATGGAACCTACACGGACGAATTCGGGAGATACAAACGCCGCTTCAGCCGCAAATATGTAATCATTCAACCAGACTGAAAGGTTTTTATCATCAGCGAGTCCGCGCAGGAGACTCATGGCCGCGTGACAATGAGTATTTACCAGGCCGGGCATAATTAAGCAGCCTGAGCAGTCGATAACGAAATCATCCTCACTTGTACACGACAGAGGAATATTGACGTCACTCAGGCGATCACCCTCAACTACGGTCATTCCGTGTCTCAAGACTTCAGCGGAATCCGGATCAGCGAGGATCAATCCGTTTGTGAGAATAATTTTGTTAGTTTCCTCATACATACTTTTCAGCAATCTTCCTGAGAACGTCCGATATGATGGACTGCAATGCCGCTTCGGCCAACTTGGCGTTGTCGATCACCTGCTGCAGCGTAACCGCTTCCGGCGCTTCAGGAATGTTGACGTTAGTGATGGCTGCGATTGCCAGAGTTTTCAGACCAACTTGATTGGCAACAATCACTTCGGGGACGGTGCTCATACCCACAGCGTCCGCGCCGAGCATCCTCAGCATGCGAGTCTCAGCCCTTGTCTCCAAGCTTGGCCCGGATACGGCGGCGTAAACCCCTTCGTGCAAAGTGTGCCCTAACTTTGCGGCGGACTCTTTAGCAAATTGCGTCATCTCAAAATTGTAGGGCGCAGAGAGGTCGGGGAACCGGTCACCGAGTCTCGGGTCCGTGACCCCGCGCAGCGGATTATCACCCATGAGATTAAGATGATCTACAATAATCATCAGCCCGCCGGGCCTGAATGCCGGGTTCAAACCTCCGGCGGCGCTGCTGATTACAAGGTATTCAGCCCCAAGCCGGCGCATTAGCCGCACAGGAAAAGTAACCAGACTCAGAGGCAAGCCTTCATAATAGTGGAACCGACCCTGCATGGCTATAATGTTTGTACCTTCAAATGCGCCAAAAATCAGACTGCCTTTATGACCTTCGACGGTAGGCTTGGGGAAATGTGGAATTTTCTCGTAAAGGATCTCCGACTTGACGGAACAAAGTTCGGCCACTCCGCCGAGCCCGGTTCCCAAGATTAAACCCACCGTAGGTTGATCCGGTTTGGGTATTGTTAAATATGCGGCAGCTTCTTCAAGAGCTTGAAATATATCCATTTGCTCACTTACATGCGGAATGTAGCTAAGAACGGCGACAGCCGATCAAAAGATCATTTTATACCGATTCACCGTGAAAGCGTAAGATTTTCGTAATCCTTATGGCTCCCTGTAAAAGGTTGGAAAGAGTTGGGGAGAGGACCCGCCAACTTACTTGACATTGAATCGCAAAGCATCAAGACTTTTCTTGTCCATTTCCCATTTTGATTCTAACCATCGCCGCGAATCCCAACAGGGCTATTACTGCGAGGAAAAAGGCCTGGGAAGAAAGTATAAAGGCAAGGGTTTGGGCTTGAGTGAATCCCATGGGCGTCAGGACGGCCAAGGCTAAAACCTGGTTGACGCCCAATCCTCCGGGAGTTGTGGGAGCAATCTGCGTGAGCGCCAGTACAAAATTAAGAAGCAGGGCCTGCATAAGCCCAAGCTGGAGATCCAACCCCATTGCCCACAAAATTGCATAAGAAGCGTCCAACAGCCATACGCAGCAGGTTACGGCAATGAATGTGGTCGCCCGTGTAGGATTCAACATCCCCTGTAGGCCCACAATGAATTTCGGCAGAGACTCTGTTATGCGATCTCGGAATCTTATTGGAATGGGTAGACGCTCCATGAGTTTCGCCAAAGGCAGTCTCAGACGAACCGCCGCTACAATCCCAAGGATTCCTGCGAGGCTGCACAGCGCCACGATTATCGTGCCCCATCTGAGCCAGGGCGCAATCGCGGGCAGCCGACTTATGGCAATCATACCCAGAGCCGTGATTACCGCCATATCGGTGATGCGTTCAAGCAAGGTGGTTCCCAGCGCAAACATCTTGCTAATTTGCGCGTCGTGGCCGATGTAGGCCGCTCGAAACAGGTCGCCGCCGCGAGCCGGGACAAAGCTGTTAACCATCTGGCCCGCCATGGACGCCCACAGAGCTGATTTTAGCGGAACCGAACCTTCCGCGGACATGAGAATCCACCAGCGAGCCCCCCGCAATGCGGACCCTGCCGCGAGCGCAAAAAATGAAAGGAGAATGTAGAACGGCTTTGCTTCGGACAGCGTCGCTATAAGCTCATTGAAGTTTACTCCACGGAAGGCGAACCACAGCAAACCCAACGCGACGGCAATGGTTAGAGTTCGATAGACGTATTTGTTCTTTAGACCGCTGAGGAAAGTCACATGCGCCTAAAAAGTCGAATCAAGCATACCATTAAAAATTAATCCGCTCCTTTTCAATCACTAATGGGCGCTTCTTCACTTGAGTATGAATAGAGCCCACATACTCCCCAACAATGCCCAAAAAAAACAACTGAATTGACGCAACGAAGAACAATCCAATCACAACCGGGCCGAGCCCGACATTAAAGCTGTTCCAATAGAGCAGCTTATAAAATAAATAAAAAAGACCGACTAGGAAGGATACACCTGCCGATAGGAACCCCATCATGGTAGCAAGCCTCAACGGAACCTTGGAGTGAGAAGTCAGCCCCAGCATAGCCAAATCATACAGCGTGTAAAAATTGTTCTTGGTGATGCCCCGCTTTCGTGTGGGCTGGACAAACTCAATCTTGGCAGGCTCAAACCCGATTTCAGCTATGAGGCCGCGAAAATAAGGATAAGGATCGTCGATGCCTCTAATTATATCTATTACTTCTTTATCGTAAAGTCCGAAGCCGGTAAAATTGTTGACCAGCTCCGTTTCAGACAATCTGCTTAGCGTTTTGTAGTAAAGAGATCTCACGGCAAACATGACAGCGGACTCTTGGCTGTTATTCTTGACCGCAAGAACGATTTTATAGCCTTCTTCCCACTTCTTTATGAATTCGCGAATCAAATCCGGCGGATCTTGGAAATCCGAGGCCATGGTGATGATAGCGTCCCCACGAGCCTGAAGCACCGCATGATATGGTGAACGAATATGCCCGAAGTTACGGGCGTTCACTATTACCCGTATCCGTTTGTCCTGAGCGGCAATCTTTCGCAGTTCCTCTACAGTCCCATCCGAAGAATCGTTATCGATGAATATGTGCTCGTAATCATAACCGGGGGGGGCGGACATTACATCTTTCACTTTTTCGTACAAAGGCCGAACATTGTCTTCTTCATTAAAGCAAGGTGTAATAATAGACAGTAAAGTCATTAGATCCCCAGTGTATGTGGCGCCGATCGGCTGAAAGAGATGGAGAATTTTCTTTCTAAAGCTCGTAAAGTAGGATCAGCTCATTTGCTAAACCAAGCTCGCGTCTGATCTGAGATCGAATCTCTTCCTGATAAACCCTCGATGAAACGAGAATCGGTTCATTCCGTCCGGAGAGTTCTGTAGGCGCACAGATTGGGAGGCCGTGAAAAGTGCGCCCATAATAATTTTTATTCGAATCTACAAATGCAATGATGTTTGCCCTGCCTAAGTTGGTTACGGCAAATAGATTTTGGGTATGAGCGCCAATACCCCAGACAATTACGGGTTCACCTTTGATAACCAATCTGTCGATTTCTTTACGGATAAGTTCTAAAGCTTCGAACGATTGCCGTATGTACCGGGTTAACGCATTTTCCGTCTGTGGATCGAACAGAGGGAGGTCCACTGTAGGTTTTGATTTCCCTTTTCGGAAAATTGCATGAATCACGGGGGATGTGGTCCTGAATGCGCTGGCCGTAAGTTTCCGATAAATGCCGCCTTCCATGGGCTCCAGACCGGCGGAAGCCATGAGATTCGTCAGGGATGCAGGACTAAAGAAATTGATGTGTTCCTGACTGAACTCCTGAAAAGGAGCATTTTCAGCTTCGCAAAATCGTGAAGCGTCCGGAACACAGACATAAAGCCCACCTCCCGATCTGAGCATTTCCGTGATACGGAGCATGGCTGTTTGTATAGAACCTATATGTTCCAGAACTCCGCTTAGGATAATCAAATCGAATTTATAAGCCGATTGGAAATTGAAGAAAGAGCCCACCTCCACCTTAATCCCGTACAGCTCCCGGGCAAGATCTGAACTCTTTTGGGAAGGGTCCAGCCCAGTCAAGTTTGCGTAACCGGCCTGCTTCAAAAAAGCCAAAAGACGGCCTGTTGCGCAACCCACATCCAAGATTCGGATATTAAGCTTAGGGAAGCGATCTTGTATGATCCCTACAATTGTTGAGAAGTACGCTTGCTGATAATCCGATCCAGTGGCCATAGAAGGTTCGGCGTCATATTTTGACAATTCCTCGTAATATTTGTCGAGAGCTTTTTGCTCCGGAATGCCGTCGGCAAAGCCGAAGCCGCATCGGGAACATACAACGACATCGTACCCGAAGCCTAAAGTTGCCGAGGCGGTTCCGGCTTTCTTATTGAAGAGCCTCCGGCCGGTCGCATGGTTGCAGATAGGACAGCGCCTTTTGAGATTAATGGATTCGCCTACACTGGGTGTCTTCACGTCAACCGTTCTCGTGGTATGCAGTAAAGCACGGTATCAAATCCTTCAGCGCCGTGGCTCCTCAATGTAAAATCATAATCGTCCACTATGGAATGAATAAACAACGGGATTTTCCATAGATGATCCGGAGCATGATAGACGGATAAAGCGAGAATAGGTCTGGAGCTTCGTATCACACTTTCAGCTCCCTGTAAGGCACCATTTCCCCGCCTTCGATATCCATTTTGATGAATGTTGGATGAACTTCTTCCAAAAGATCGTCCAATTTTCGACATTCTACAGTAAGACTCCCCTGACCGATGCGCGACGACGGATCACCCAAGCCGTCGAACGAAACTATACCGTTCATTGAACCCACAGCAACTGGCAGGAGCCGAATTTTAGCACGTATAGATTCCGGAAGGGTGTTCGTATAATCCATCAATTTTTCATAATTAGTTGGGTCCGCTTCAAAAGCTAGAATGTAGGCAAAGTTCGGAGAGATGTTCAAAAAGGCGTGAATCGTATCACCATCATAAGCGCCGCAGTCCACGAAAACTTCTTCAGAATTGAGGGAAAAGAGGTCGGGGGGGAAATACTGGTGCGGCTGCACCGCAGGCAGTACGTTGAAATCCATGCGGAGGCGCCATTCGATATGAGCCGTGTATTCTTGCCGGGATCTATCATCCGAGAGGAGATCAAAGGTTGTGAGAACGCGGCCACGATTTTCTAGAATCTTGTGAGGCAAGTCAATGCAATAATACGGCAAGAAAAGATCCGGGTATTTCCAGCTTAGGATGTGGAAGTGAACTATTTTTCGGACTTCTGCATCTGACAATTGCCTGTTGATCTTCAGAAACGTCGGCTCAGTAGCGGCGCCCCAAATAGTCACCACGAAAACAGATTCAGGAAAGCGTTGAATGGCCTCGGCGGGGTTATAGATTGTTACACCGTCAATTTCTTTGCCCCACATCGCCGGATTGTTGTCAGCGAAGGCGAGGGGTTCAATGCCAATTTTTCGCAACCCTGTAAGAGCTCGCCTACCAAAGTTGCCTGCGCCGAAAAGCACGAGCCGATACGGAGCAGGCCCGGCGATTGAGTCAAAAGTCGTTTGCTCGCGATTGATGGCTGCATCAATATCTTCGCTGAAAAAATTGTTTAGACGCTGTTTTGCTGCGCAAATATTCATGAAAATTCTTTCCGTCAAGTGAAGAGACAATTTATCTATTGTTGATATGTTGGTCTAGTCAAATTAGTGAACAGTCTAAAATCATATCCATTGTTCTGGAGATTCACTTAACTCGTCCACGTTATCCGGAGTTGTGAATAGAAAAGTGCAATTACGGCACGCTTCGTTTTCCTGCCTACGGTGTGCTAAGTGCATTCTTCGGAATTCTCTAAGAGGCGTCCCCCTCCAGATCTGTCGCAGGGATGAGTTCTTCAAATTACCCACTTTAGTCTTCTTGCTCCAGTCCACACAACACACAGTAACGTCAGAGTTTGCGTTCACTACAAGAGAATAGAATGGAAAAGGGCAAATTTTTTTGGGATACGGCAAAGAAATACTAGAAGCAGCGGAAACTCCTCCATTGTCAAAGGCAGCCATGAAATCGTAGTTTTGGTAGTCATTCCAATTCATAGGATCTTCAATGGTAACTTGATCCGCCACAGGGGCATAGAGATGGAGAAAGTCTCTATTTTCCGACTCAGATCCTGAGTCAATCATTTTAACATATACGAACGGTGCTTCCCGGCACTGTGAATCCCGTAAAGCTCGGAATTGCTTCACATTATTATATATTCGTGTCACAGAGAAAAGAGTCTGTAAGAAATCTGTTTCGCCATTGATAAATCGAGTAAATGCTCACTCTGATATAATCCAATCCGGATGATACCAGCTTGTGAGCCATCTTGCCTTCCAGAAGAGTCCCATTTGTAGTCAATTCGGTTCTACTTATTCCTGCTGATTTAACAGCCTCAATCATCAGCGGCAAGTTTTTATTCAGTAGAGGCTCGCCTACCATATAAAATCGGACGACTTTGGTCACTGCCGAACAAGCAAGTTCTTCACCCAGTCTGGTGAAGACTTTCATATCCAGCATATGATTACCGCCTGATGCCGAGTGGTATTCTTTCAAGGATCGGGGACAACACTTACAGCGGAAGTTACAAACATTTGTCGGTTCTATGTATATGCTGAGAGGTACATCAAGTGGCAAAAGTCGTTTCAGAGGTGGTCGATCAGAATTACGGAGCGCAGAGTACGAGAGTAAACCTGTATCGCTCACAATTAATTCTCCTCAGGTTCAATGATCATGTTAGCTACGAATTCTTCTCGATCAAGAAAAGGCCACAGATCTTCGAGTGGCTTGGAAACTATGACGCCGTCCTTACGCTGACTTGAAGAAAGACGCGGAGTGCTTACCTGGTCTGGACAAATGTTTACATCACACACGACAGGTCCGGGTCGCTGAAGTATCTCCCGCACCTGTTCGAGTATGGTCGTCTGATTTACTATTCGCTCTGTGGACAAACCGTATGCGCCGGCGACCTTGAGATAATCGGGCAGTGTTAGACCACTCTCTGCCTCACTTGCTACGTATGCGCCATTGAAGTAAGTGCGTTGAGTGGCTCTGATCGAGCCGTATCCTCGGTTGTTAAGAATAAAAAATTTGATGGGTAGTTCCAACCTTTTTATGGTTTCCAATTCCTGTATGTTCATGGAGAAGCCGCCATCCCCATCCACACAGACGGTCGTCTTACCTCCGGAAGCGATGCAGCCGCCGATTGCCGCCGGTACTCCGAAGCCCATCGGACCCAACCCTTCGGTGTTGAAGATACGCATACCTGCTTTCACCTTAAAAGCTTGCATTGTGGCTTCGCTGCATGCGCCTGAACTTCCGGGAATGAGGAGATCGTCGCCGGACATTTCGCGGGATAGGGCTTCCACCAGGATGTACTGATTTACATAACCGGTCTCCTCCCAATAATGGGTCTCAACGACGGGATAGGAGGCTTGCCTTCTTTTGCACCAATCCAGCCAATTAACCGACTTTTCCCAGGATGCACCATTATTCATCTCCAAAAATGTGTCCAAAAATACGCCGGCATCGGAACATATAGGCAAATGAATGGTGGTCATCAATTTTTGGATTTCCGCCGAGTCCACGTCTACCATGATTTTCTTGGCCGCCCTTGCAAAATTTGCGTGATTGTACCCCGTTTGTCCAAGGTCCAATCGAGCGCCGATAGTTAGGAGACAATCCGCGTTCTGTTGGGCGAAGTTTGCGCCACGCTGACCTAAGGCGCCGGGTCTTCCACAGAAAAGAGGATGATTTTCCGGTAGGAAATCAATGGCCTTCCACGTAGTCAAAACCGGAATTCCGAGTAACTCAATAAAAGATAAGAATTGCGGTAGCGCCTTAGCTAGCCTAACGCCATTACCCACCAAAATAATAGGTCGCACCGACGCCTGGAGCATTGCCATAGTTTGGCGAACCTTGCCGGGCAACAAGGAGTCTGGTTGGATTTTGGGAGGGGCGTATCCGACCAGCTCAGCTCCGTTCACCTCGGCTGCTTGTATGTCCAAAGGAATATCAACCCACACGGGACCTGGTCGCGCAGTCGTCGCCTCATAAAAAGCTTTTTCCAAATGATACCGGATCGAATTTGCGTCGTTTACGCAAACGGCATACTTTGTGATCGGCGTCACCAGAGAGACAATGTCGATTTCTTGAAAGCCAAGTTGCCGCACTTCGATATCACGAGCTCTGTCGGCAGTTTTCACCTGCCCTGAGACGCACATACACGGTATGGAATCCAGCCATGCGCCTGCCACACCGGTAATCGCATTAGTACCGCCCGGTCCGGTAGTCACCAGAGCAACCCCGAAATTATTTGTATACTGTGAGTACGCATCCGCTGCGACAGCGCACGCTTGTTCATGCAAGTTACAGACGTACTGAAGTGATGGGTGCTTTCCAAGGGAATCCACCAAGTGCATGGCTCCCCCTCCGGGAAGCATGAACACATGCTTCACTCCCGTGGAAGCGATGAAATCCATGACATAGTCAGATAATTTCAGTATTCCACCTGGTTGTTCAGCGTTCGCTGGGGATAGACAGAGCGAGTTGATTACACAGTCACCCTACAGAAGTTTAAAATTCTCTGCTGTTGACCTAATCAAGCCAGTAGGTCAGCAATGTTTTACGATTTTCATTTTCCAAAATCTTCGGATCAGTATAATAAGAATCCGCCACTAAATGAGTCGATGACAATTCTTCAATGACAGCGCCGGTAGTAGTGCTGAAGCTGTGGGTCATTTCACGTTCAACTACTACAATATCTCCTCGTTTGCAGACGCACTTCTCTCCATTAAGAACCATCTCCACTTCGCCGTACAAAACGTGAAAGGTCTCTTCCTTCACTTTGTGATACTGTTCAGGATGTTTTTGGCCGGGCAACATTATAATAAGTTTTTTGCAATAATCACGATTAACTACTGTAATCATGGTGATACCGTATTCATCAAATTTGTCTATTCCATAATGATGAGAAACTTCGAAATCAGCCTTGTTGGGACTCACCACTTGGCTTTTCGTAATCAATTCCTTGACCCGACCAATTATATTATACACGGTCTCTCGAATATCGATGGCACGGATGTTCTTGGCCAATATTGGACCATTATGCTCGACTGCCTCCTGTAGCACAAACTCAGTGTACTTCGATAGATCAGGCGCAGTGAGTTGCCCGTCCTGCACAGGAATGGCCAAAAACAGGTCGTCAAATGAAAGTTTATGACCGGTCGAAAGTGCTTTCTTGGCGTAGACTCCTCGCCTCAATTCATGAAGGCTTTTTATCTCTTTTGCCGTGAATGCCGGCCGGTTATCCGGAACACCGCAAAGTTCGAATGTTCTTACAGCCGCGTCCAGCCATTTTTTCACTTGATTAGGAGTTGCAGAGTAATCATTGAGCTTAATGGACTCTGTTGGAACCCCTACATGTTTCTCGAATATCGCTGCGCCCTTCGCAATGGCAATTTTGATCATTTCGACTTCATCCGGCTGCTCATGGGTGGAATAGCCGACAGTAACCCCTGGATACCGATTGCGGAACAGGTCTATCTGATTTAATTGTATGTCCTTGGTAGGAGTTGGATATTGAGCCACGCAATGCATAATCGCAAAATCTTTTTCTCTATGCTCGAAAAAACTCACGACTCTGTCTATATCCTCGATGGAAGCACCTGCCGCGGAAGCTATAATAGGCTTTTGTGTTCTTACTATACGTTCCAAGAGGCGCCAGTCGGTAATGGAGCAGCTTGCAATTTTTATGATATCGAAATCATGATCTTCAATCAGATCTACTGATTCCTCATCAAAAGGCGTACATACAGTAATTAAACCTGCTTCCTTGATTTGGTTTTTGAGGCGCTTGTATGCGTCTTTACTAAGGCGAGTTTCAGAAAAGCGCTTAACGTAATTGAAATCATACCGATTCTTATAATCAGGATGAATAAAGGTATCCAATTGTCGGTATTGAAGCTTCATTCCGAAATGAAACGGATATTCTTTTGATATTGCCACCATTTCACGGATAATTCTTGATCCGTGTTCCTCATTTCCCATATGATTGTTTGCCATTTCAAAGACAAAAAAAGGATTAAGAGCGCTGAGCTTTGTCACGGGTTACTCCAAGGCAATGTATGTTAGACCTGCATCGAAATATGGTTCTGCACGGCTCCTTGAGATCGATACCACTCCAGTGTTGATTGAATTGCGTGGGGCAAATCTACATCGAGAGTTAAGTTTAGTCCTTCCTTAGCTCGCCGAATGCTCGGAACATATTGGTTCATGGGCTCACGAGCCAATTCATTCAGCACGATTATTTCAGGTTTCGAGTTTGAAACTCCTGCGACGATGTGTGCTAATTCCAAGATCGTGACGGCTTGATCCGATCCCACATTATACACCCGGCAGTCGGCGCCTTTGAAAAGAATCGTCCATAACCATACAGCTAAGTCAGTAGCATACATATACGATCTGTATGGGGCGCCGGAGCCCTTAATTACAATACTTTCGCCTTTCAAAGCATTCCTCATAAAATTGCCGATTGCAAAGTGACTATCCAGTGGAAAATACGGTCCGACGAATGCAAACCCGCGGGCAATTTTTACCTGCAGTTTAACGTCACGGGAGCAAATGGAACAGAGCAGTTCCATCACTCGCTTGGCTTCAGCGTAAGCGGAGCTCGGTAGTGTGCTATCCGGGCCACTTACATATTCTTCGGTCAAGTGGGGCAGGTCCGCCGGCTGTTTGCCATATACGGCTCCTGAGCTGAGGAGTAGAAGTTTCTCGGAGCTGCCGGCAGTTGCAAATTCAAGTATCCTTTTTGTCCCATTTACAGCCACATCAATCATGCCGGCAGGGTCTTTTTCGTTCATCTCCGAAACGGATTCGGTGGCGCCATGAATAATATAGGCGCAATGTGTTTCCGGAAATGCGAACGTCCTTACATCACCTTGAAGCAAATGAACGCATGAATCTGAGGTCAATTTCGGCGCTTTGGTCTTAAACGCTTCAGGATCTCGGGTGAGCACGACCGCCTGTGCCCCTAAATTCAGTTTCTCGTTGGCCCAGAGGAAGCTTTCCAATAGCCAACAGCCGAAGAAACCGGTGCCGCCGGTGATGAAGATCCGCTCACCTCGCAGCTCTTCCCATAGATCTCGGGTGCGTTCGAGTATTGAGTTTAGATCATGTTCCAGGGGGTTCTTGATCATCGCCATATTTGCCAGGGCGGCGCCCCATTCTCACAAAGGGATTCCAGGTATTTCACGTCTCTCAGGGTATCCATACATTGCCAAAACGTATAATGTCTATACGCTGAAAGTTTGCCCTCTCGGGCTAAGGTTTCCAGAGGATCATGCTCCCACATGACGTTGCCGTGGATGTAATCCAAAGCCTTGGGTTCGATAACAAAGAAGCCGCCGTTGATCCAACTCTCTTTTAGAGTGGTCTTTTCCTTGAACCCGACCACTTGATCCCCAGCTATTTGCAGAGCGCCGAATCGAGCGGGCGGTTGAACCGCGGTGATGGTGACAAGGCCTTTCATTTCCTCATGACGACTGAGGAGTTCGTCCAAGTTTATGTCCGCCACTCCGTCTCCATAAGTCATCATGAATCTACGATTATTGATCACGGGGGCAAGTCGTTTGAGTCTTTCTCCCGTAAGCGACTCCATGCCGGTATCCACTAAATGCACTTTCCAGGGCTCTACGCAATGGTAGTCGTGGGTGCTTACCTTGCCGTCTTCCAATGTTACAGTGAGATCTTGGCACAGGCAATAAAAATCCATGAAGTAGCGTTTGATGTAATCACCTTTGTATCCCAGGGCGAGAATGAATTCGTGAAATCCGAAATGTGAATAATACTTCATGATGTGCCACAACATGGGCCTACCGCCGATCTCCACCATGGGTTTGGGAATAACCGAAGTGTGTTCGGAAAGCCTTGTGCCGAAGCCGCCGCATAATATTACTACGGGTATATCTTTGTTACGCTCAGGCATTATGCGTGGGCCTTAAAGTAGTCTTCATACCAGCTAACGGTAGCCGCCAGACCATCCTGCAAGGTGAAGCGGGGACGCCAATCGAGCATGGAGGCAGCCTTGGTGGAGTCCAGGGATTGCTCCCGAATTTCGTTGGAAGCCTCATTGCGAATATCAGGTTCAAGTGATGAGCCCATTATCGACAGTATACGGGTTACCATATCAATGACTGAAATAGGCTCGCCAGTGGAAAAATTGAAAGCTTCACCTACGATTTCGGGTTTGGATTCCATTTGTTCAGCTAACCAGAGGTAGGCGGCAGCGCCGTCTTCCACATAAAGATAATCTCGTAAATATTTTCCGTCGGACCGAATGATGGGACGCTCATTTCGTATAACTGAGCGGATGGTTCCGGGCACAATTCGGTTCCAGTTGAGATCGCCGCCGCCGTAAAAATTCCCGCACCTAGTGACGCAAACCGGCAAAGCATATGTTTGCGCATAAGACCGACAGAGTAAATCAGCGCAGGACTTGCTCACATCATAAGGATGCATGCCCTGCATGGGCATGGATTCAGTATACGGTAGACACGGTTGATCGCCGTAGGCTTTATCGGAGGACGCCGTCACAATTTGCTTCACGAGCGGGCTGCGTCGTGCAGCTTCAAGGACCGTCCAGGTTCCGCGTATATTTGTGTCCAATGTAGATACGGGATTGCGATTTGCTGTTCCCACCGTCGTTTGGGCCGCCAAATGAAACAATGTGACTATCTCGTATTCGCCCAGGGCGCGTTCCATGAGATCCTGATCACGGACATCCCCCCATATCACTTGGACTTTGTCCAGCAGAGATGTCCTGAACATCTCACTTTTAGGAGTTCTGTCTCGGATAATACATAGGACGTCGGCGCCTGAGGCGATA
>JBBSBY010000009.1:0-61964 GCA_038250835.1 Desulfomonilales bacterium
TTCGGGAGCCAATGTATTGTGGTTGCCATAGACGCAAGAAAGAGCCCCAATACTCCGTCAGGATTCGAAATTTCCATTCACGGCGGCAGAACAATGACGGGTGTCGATCTCTTGGAGTGGGCGCAAAAAGCCGAAGAGCTGGGCGCCGGCGAAATTCTACTCACGAGCATGGACGCTGACGGAACTAAGGACGGTTTTGATATACCTATGACCAGGGCGGTTACGGATATAGTGGGTATACCTGTCATTGCCTCCGGTGGAGCGGGCAAAGCCGAGCATCTCCGAGACGCCGTAACTCTTGCCAACGCCGACGCAGTTCTCGCCGCCTCGATATTCCACTACAGGGAAATACCCATTCTGGAGCTTAAAAAGTATCTCCGGGCTGAAGGCATCCCCGTAAGACTATGATAGGTCCTTTAGCCGGCTGAAGCCATTCGGATTCGGCGCCGGCATTGTTTAGCGCTCCTGCCATTCCTACAGGTTAATCGTTTGCCGATACGGCGGAGCTCCCGACGCCGAGAATTCCTTGACCAGTCGCGCTTCTCGCATAGGATTTCTCGAAAGTTCCGTCGAATAAAGCCTCTGACCGTGGTCCCAGCGAAAGCCTGCGCCCAGATCTTCCTGGATCCAGCTTGCGCCGGCATGACGATGATAAGCTCTGAATGCGCAACGAAGCTTTATAGCTGCAATAATTTGGATAGCCGACCAATAAAGGTATCATCATTATACTCGTGATTACTTTCGGGAATCACTATAGTCAGTCGCCGCCGGTACGGAGCCTAGGGGTTCCTTTTATCGCGTCGCATGCCTATATCTTTGTTGTCCGACCTTGAATAGTATTTAACATCGACTGAGGTAATAAATTTCAAAGAAGTAAATGACTGAAGAAAGTAAATTTATAGATGACGATTTGAGTGCGCTTGAATTTGAGGGAGTGCTGGCAGAAGTATCGGAACACGCTTTTTCCCGACCTGGTAAGCTGGAAATCATGTCGAGCCGCCCTGATATTGACCTGGATACCCTTGTAGACAATCTCGAATTGGTCACTCAGTTTAAGGAGTTCGTCTCTATTGCCGGCCCGATAGGTTTTAGCGGCTTAGTCCCTCTTGAAGGTATTTTCGATAGTATTGAAAACGGGTCGACCATTCTTGATTCTGAAGAAATACTAATAGCGTTGGATTTTCTGGGCATCTCCGATTCAGTCAAAAATCGGCTCGATCACGTTGATGAAAGATACTCATCCATCCGGGAATTGTCCGAAAATCTTGTATATGTCACGGATCTAAGATCTAAGCTGAATCGCATGTTCGATGAGCACGGGGCCGTGCGTCCCACCGCAAGTCGGGCTCTGATGAGTCTACATGAACGAACGGGATCCATGCGCTCAGGAATACGTCGCCGTTTGGATAAGATCATTCAGGATCGTGATTTATCCCGGATCGTCCAGGAAGATTATGTAACAATGCGTAACGACCGTTACGTCATTCTCCTCAGACCGGAGTTCAAGGGTTTGCTGGACGGAATAGTCCACGATCACTCGCGAAGCGGGGCTTCGGTATATGTCGAACCATTTAATGTAGTTGAACTCAATAATCAGATCGCTTCGTTGCTCGACGAGGAGCGTGAAGAAATCCGTAAAATCTTTATTGAAGCCACAAATTACCTACGCGATCACCAAGATATTCTTATCGGCAACTACAAGGCGCTTGCGCAGGTTGACGCATTGCAGGCTAAGGCGCTCTATGCGTTGGCTGTGGGCGGCGCCTCCCCGATTCTGGTTGAAGCGGGTTTTAAAATACAAGGTGGACGGCATCCCCTGTTGATTGCTGAAGGTTCGGAAGTGGTTCCCATGGACGTGATCCAGGATCCCATGACAATGGTCACGGTAATAAGCGGCGCAAACATGGGCGGAAAGACCGTGGCCTTGAAGATAGCGGGATTATTCCCTCTAATGACTAGATGCGGTATTTTACCGCCGGCCGACGAAGGTTTGGAACTTCAGCCTTTTGCACGGATTATGGCCGACATTGGGGATGATCAAGATATTCGGAGCAAGACCTCAACCTTTTCAGGTCATATGATCCGCATCAAAACTATTGTGGAGACCGCCTCTGCCGGTAATTTAGTTTTATTGGATGAACTGGGCGGCTCGACTGATCCGGATGAGGGAGCGGCTTTGGCCATGGCTATTATAGACTCTTTGGTGGCAAAGAAAGTGAGAGTTGTCGTGACGACCCATTTAACGCAATTAAAAGCCTATGCCTTATCAAGACCGTCTGTGAAAAATGTTAGTGTTGAATTTCACCCTGTTACTTTGAAGCCGACATTTAAACTCCTATACGATTTGCCCGGTGATTCTCATGCGATAGCTACCGCCGAAAGAATCGGTCTTCCTGAGCAAATAATTCGAGCCGCGAAATCATTTTTGGATAAATCCGCCGGCGGAAGTTCCCGGTTAATACGAAATTTAAAAGATAAACTAAACGAAGTTGAAGAGGAACGAATCCGGGTCGCTCATCAACGTGAAGAGTTAGAAAGGGCCGGTGAACAGCTTGTACGCGATCGGGAACATGACATAAACGAATTTCGAAAAACAGCGCGTGAGCTGATAGCCAAAGCTCAACGGGATGTAATGGATCTTCAGCAATCCATCAAGAATCGTCGAGAGAAGTTCAAAGCTCCTCCATCGAATGTCACATTGGACCAAATCAAGAATGAATTGAAAAAGAAATTTGGGGCTTTGGACAAAGCGGACCCGGGTGTTGTGCCCGGCAGTAGGGTATACCTGAATAAATTCGGGAAAAGCGCCGAAGTAACGGAAGTCTTAGACGGCGGAAGGCTAAGTGTGAGCCTTGGAAGCCTAAATGTGGTGGTGGATGTGGATGATGTCGAAGTAATTTCCGGCGCCCCTCGACCAAAAACCCCTTTGAAAATTCAACGGACTGGGGTAGATATGTCCCCCACCTCCCCCCAGTGGGAGATCCGGGTCATCGGCAAGAGAGTGGAAGAGGCTCTGCCTATAGTGGAAAAGGCAATAGATAACGCGCTGCTTGGTGGGCTCAAATCAATTTATATTATCCATGGTAAGGGGACCGGCAGACTCAAAAAAGGGATTTGGGAATACTTAGGCGCCCACCGCTTAGTTAAAGGATTCCATTCCGACGAATCTGAAGTCGGCGGCGCGGGCGTAACGGTAGTTGAGATGGCAACCGACTAAACTCCGGCTCATCCAGGCGAGTTTTTCGAGAACGGTTGAGCAAGGCCGCAGGATTGCATCGAAATGCAGGCTTAATTTACCGCCTTGTATAGATCGCCGGCGGCAGTGGAAAACGGTCGTGTGAACTAACCGTAAGCGTCGCGGGACCCCTCTGATAACGTCTTTTACAGCTTCTTTTATTTAAATGATTGTAGTTTTTGGTTAATTGATCTAAATTGCTGTGTTTGTTATATGAGGGTTTCAGAACCACTCGGGAGCGACTCGAACCCCCGAACCGGCTCACTATAAATATGCGAATATCCGAGAATAAAATTGCGGAGATTGCCGCGGCGGCGGACATAGTCCAAATTATTTCGGACTATGTGAGCTTGAAAAAAGCCGGCAAGGATTATCGCGGATTGTGTCCTTTCCATGGGGACAAGGACCCCTCGTTCTATGTTTCCCCCCAGAAAGGGATTTTCCATTGCTTTGGATGCGCAGTCGGAGGCAATGTGTTCAATTTTGTGATGCGGGTTGAAAACGTCACATTTACTGAAGCGGCTCAGATATTGGCTCGCAAGTACGGCGTGACCCTGACTTTTGATGAGCGATCCAGGGCCCGCGCGGACGAGCGACAGTTAATCCATCAAGCTCTTGAGCTTGCTCAACAATTTTTCACTGAGAATATCCCGCGAGCCGAATCAGCCGTCGTTTATCTGGAATCACGAGGTATTTCCCGCCACTGGATTAAGGAACTCGGGATTGGTTTTGCTCCGGATACATGGGAAGGGCTGGCGACATTTTTTAGGGACAGAGGCGCAGTTTTACGGCATGCGGTTACCGCCGGTCTTTTGAAAATGCGAACTTCAGGAGGGTATTACGATACATTTAGATCACGTATTACGATTCCAATTCGCGACTTAAGTGGACGAATTGTAGCCTTTGGCGGTCGCATTTTTGGAGATGGCGATCCCAAGTACCTCAATTCACCGGAATCTTTGGTGTTTCGCAAGAAAAACATTCTTTTTGGCCTGGATTCAGCCAGAGAGGCAATCCGCAGCACCGGGACCGTGAGCATAGTTGAAGGTTATTTCGATCAGATAGCCTTACGAATTCGTGGAATCGAAAACGTCGCCGCCACGCTGGGCACCGCCCTCGGAGCGGATCAAATCCGATTGCTCAAACGTTTTACAACAAACATCGTGACCATCTTTGACGGAGATGAAGCAGGATTGCGCGCCGTCAAACGCAGTATTCCGTTGTTCCTTGCAGAGGGAATTGAGCCGCGGTGCCTTATCCTAACCGATGATAAAGATCCTGATGAAGCTGTGCGACGCGTGGGCGCTGATGAATTTAACAATTGGATAACTGGAGCGCGTCCAGGAATGGATTACTTATTGGGCCTTTTGGCGAAGAATTTCAACCTAAATAGCATGGAGGGGAGAAATTCTGCGCTTGAAGAGTGCATTCCTTCACTGCGAGAGATTGCCGATTCGAAAGAGCGCGATTATGTTATTGAAAGATTCTCTTCGACCCTGAAAATACGTGAAGATCGGTTGAGAAGATTAATTTCCGGAGCTACCACTTTTAGTAGAAAGAAAGCGGAATCACGGAAGACCTTGTTTGATTTTCCTGCCGACGAAAGAAACATAGTCAGGGGAATGCTGTTAAGAGAAGGCTTTATTGACAGGGTTATTGAAAGCGGTCTGCTCAAAGATATTACCGATCCTATCCTTAGCAGGATAGCCGGATTAATGGTCCAATTCTATCAGGATACCGGATCATTCGATCCCATGGCTTTCTCGTATTCTTTGGAAGACGCCAACCTGTCTTCGATAATTGCCGCATGGCTCAACCCTCGACCTGAGGAAGATGATTTGCGCCCCGATGTGGATGGTGATCTAGCCTTGGATGATTCCCTGGATAGTCTCAGGTCTAAGAAATTGCAAAAGCGCAAAGCAGAGATTCAAGAATGTATGAAAACATCCGCCCCCGGCGGGGAGGAATTCAATTCTCTTGCGAGGGAATTATGGGTGATAGGTCAACATCTCAGGAAATGACCTAACCAACGGAAACATATGGACGCCATCATTTCAGCTTCTTGGTTACCCTCTTGAAGCTCTGTCGTAAGGCTCGGACAACGCGCCGATAAACTGACACCACATCTAGCAAGGAGAAGTCCTTTAAATGGGTGAAGCAAAAAATAAAGTGGATTTCAAGGATTTGTTTGATCTAGCTCGGTCTAAGAAATACCTTACCTATGATGAAATTAACGAAGCAATGCCGACGAATGTCGTCGGGGAAGCTCAAATAGATGAGCTTCTCATGAAAATGATGACTGATTTCGATGTCGAGCTTGTCTCTTCGGACAAAAAGATTCCCGTCGCTGAGAAAAAAGCGCAAAAAGCCGAAAACGAGAAAGCTGAAGAAGATGAAGAAGAAGAAATAGCCGCAGATCCGGACTCGGTGATCAGGGGCAACGATCCCGTCAAAATGTACCTTCATGAAATGGGCTGCGTCTCACTTTTAACTCGGGAAGGCGAGGTTGAAATCGCCAAAAGGATCGAATTGGGTGAGCAGCAGGTTTTCAGCGTAATAATCGGCTGTCCCGTTACAATTAAAGAGGTTTTGGCTTTAGGGGACAAACTTGAGAAGGGAACAATCAGGCTGAAAGAGGTTGTGCGCGGTTTTGAAGAAGAGGACATGGAAGCCGATGATTCAACCCATGTGGAAAGAGTGCTCAAGTTTATTGAAGAAATGAAAGAGCACGATCTGAAGATTCAGGCGCTTGAAGTAAAGCGTCGCGCCGGCATCCAAGAGATGAACGCCAAAGCTGTGGATCAGCTCGAAAAAGAGATAGCGATTTACAGAGAAAAAATCGTGTGGTGTCTCCGCAATATTAATCTCAACAGCAACATGATTGATCATATAGCAGGCAAGCTCAAATTTTTAGTACAAAAACTGGAAAATGCGCAAGACGAGCTGAAGACTGTGGAGTATGAACTAAAAATGCCCTGCGATGAAGCTCAGGACCACCTGGACGTTTTAGTCAAGATGATTGAAGAAAAGAAGTCCATAAAGAAACTCACCAGCTTCTCCCCTCAGAAAATCCTCGATTTAGAGAGAAAAATCGAAAACGGTTTAAAGAAAATATCGAAGTTAAGATCCGACGCCGGTATGGATGAGGATAATCTGAAAGCCGCTTTATCGCGGTGCCAGGAAGGCGAGTATCTGGCCAAGAGAGCCAAGAGCGAGTTGGTTCAAGCCAATTTGCGATTGGTCGTCAGCATAGCCAAGAAGTACACAAATCGTGGCCTTCAGTTCCTGGACTTGATCCAAGAGGGTAATATCGGTTTAATGAAGGCCGTCGACAAGTTCGAATATCAACGAGGATATAAATTCAGCACTTATGCCACATGGTGGATCAGGCAAGCCATCACAAGGGCTATCGCGGATCAGGCAAGGACAATCCGTATTCCCGTACACATGATCGAAACCATTAACAAACTTATAAGGACTTCAAGGTATCTTGTTCAGGAATATGGACGGGAACCTACACCCGAGGAAATCGCGGATAAAATGGAATTTCCACTCGAAAAAGTACGAAAAGTGCTAAAGATTGCCAAGGAGCCCATCTCACTTGAAACTCCCATCGGAGAGGAAGAGGACAGCCATTTGGGGGATTTCATTGAGGATAAGAAGATTTTATCGCCTTCGGACGCCGTGGTTGGCATGAGCTTAACGGAACAAACCCGAAAGGTTCTTGCCACATTGACTCCCAGAGAAGAAAAAGTCCTCAGGATGCGTTTCGGTATTGGTGAGCGGGCGGACCATACCCTTGAAGAAGTCGGCCAGGACTTTGATGTTACCCGCGAACGTATTCGCCAAATCGAAGCCAAAGCATTAAAGAAATTGAGGCATCCTTCGCGGAGCAAACGCTTGAGACCCTTTATTGAAGGATGACGATTTCACGCTGATGCGAAAGAATCGTTTCAAATCATAATTGGTGGCGAATGAACATGGCGCAGCCTTTGGGTTGCGCCTTCGTTTTGCGCAAGTGAGGATTTATGTATAGCTAAAGGGTTTCTCGAAAGTTCCGCGACGATCGCTCCACTTCCGTCCTCCCGGCGTAAGCCGGGAACCAGATCCCCTGGATACCGGCTTACGCCGGTATGAGGTTGCTAAAAAGAATCTCTGGTTATGATTTAACCATCGCTGGATGTCGAAGAAATTCATTGTATGTAATCCGTGATTACTTTTGAGAATTTTTTTAATCTCAAAACTACACATGAAATGATAAAGCCAACTTTTTGTTCGAGGTTCTCATGCGAAAAATCGGATTCACCGCTCTTTTTACCTTTTTGTGTTTCCTGCCGGCATTCGGCGAAGCGCAGCTTTGCCCAAACATCGACACTCAAGTGTTAAGGGTTTATTGCTCAAAAGATTCGGCTTATTATCACAAGCCATGGAAAAGCCCGGATTTTAGCAACACAAGAGGCAGCGCCTTCTTTTTCAAGGATGAGATCAACTTTCCCGGCGCTTCAGGCCTTATCCTAACCAATGCTCATGCAGTCTCCCTTGCCCAGAGCATTCGAGTCTCAAACGGCAAAGAAAAACGCCAGTACAAGGTCAAACTTGTGGGTATCTGCAATACCGCTGATTTCGCGGTCCTCAAGATGGAGGATGAAGAAATTGCCGTGTACGAACGAAGGAATGGCCCTATAATCCCACTGGAGCTTGGAGACAGCGACAAGCTTCGCGTGGGAGATAAAGTCATGGGCTGGGGCTATCCCCTTGGCGGTGAGGGAATCAGCAAATCCGAGCAAGGGGAAATCAGCAGAATAGAAGTGGCCTCTTACGCCCACTCGCACGAGCAGTGGCTGATGGTCCAGGCGTCCTTACAACAGAATCGTGGAAACTCCGGAGGGCCGGTCCTTAAAGAAGACAAAGTGGTGGGAATTTCTTTCCAAGGCATGAGAACCACGGATCGGATCAATTATTTTATTCCGATTAATCTAGTTAAGCGCATCATTCCACTGCTGGATAAACAAGAGCTTATCCCCAGATGGCGTTATAAAATTCAATTTATGTTTCCACGTTTAAAGGACTACTACGGGTTGGAACCGGATCAAGGGGGGATATTGCTGGATAGGATTATTCCAGACGGCGGACCTTACAAATTCGGTCTGCGGGATAATGACATACTAACCGCCATAGACGCGCACGACATAGATAGTTATGGGGAAATCTTCCTGGATTCATTGCAACAAAAAGTATTCTTCATGGAAATAATCAACCGAAAAAAGGTTGGGGATCACCTTGCAATCAATGTTATTCGTGACGGCGCCCCAATGAAGGTGGAAGGTGAAGTTACACAGGGGTTACCACGGCTGGTTCCAAAAGTTTTCACAAAGGCAAATTACCTCATATTCAGCGGAATCGGCCTGGTTGAACTGACCCTGAACAGCATCGAGAATCTGGATAAGATCGGCGCAGTGTTTCGAGCCAAATATTACGATCAATTCCCCAAAGTCCCATACCAAAAAATAGTCGTCATATCCGAAATCTTTCCGGAATACGGCTTAATTGAATCAGGTTCTTTTTTGAAAAGAGTCACTAAACTCAATGGAAAAGAGATAATCAATATTGTTCATTTATACGGATTAATAGAAGATCTTAAAAAGTCCGGCGCCAAAAAGGCATTGCTGGAATTGACGGATAAGTCTCGCCTCCCTATTGATATTG
Organism: Desulfomonilales bacterium; assembly: GCA_038250835.1. GTDB lineage: Bacteria > Desulfobacterota > Desulfomonilia > Desulfomonilales > Desulfomonilaceae > JBBSBY01. The sequence goes on from JBBSBY010000009.1 coordinate 8,942, forward strand.
AGAACCATTCGGTAATAGATTCCGAAGTTCGGACGAAGTACGGCATCTTGAATATGAGAACTCCCGGCGGATTCTCGTATTAGAGCCGATGAGTTTTCGATGAACAATGGTTTAATTCGCTGGTCATATGATAAAGACGATTTAGATTCAAAGATTAATTATTGCTGTAAACATTTTGACGTTCCGCTGAAGTTATGCGCCGATGCTGCAAATTATTGGAAAGCTGGTAACAATGAACGATTTAACCTCAAAAGGAATTGATGAAGAACCTTGTCCATTTTCAATATCTAAAAATATTGCCGGAGAGGAATTTCCCGATGAGAGCAATCCATACGCCAATGCGTTGGCTCAATTCGACAAAGCAATAGCACACCTCAAATTGCCTGACGGGGTTACTAAAAGTCTGCGTTATCCTAAGAGAGAGCTTTCGGTGACCTTTCCGGTTGCCATGGACAACAATGAAATTAAACTTTTCAGGGGGTATCGCGTTCACCATTCGATTGCGTTGGGGCCGACCAAGGGTGGAATCAGATATTCACCTTCAGTTACTCTCGATGAAATCCGCGCTCTTGCCATGTGGATGACCTGGAAATGCGCCCTGATGAACATACCTTATGGCGGCGCAAAAGGTGGAGTGGTCGTTGACCCAAAGCTGCTGTCGAGACGAGAACTTGAGCGCCTTACCAGAAGATACGCTACCGAAATCAGCGTGCTCATGGGACCCGAAGCGGATATACCCGCCCCTGACGTGGGGACGAACCCTCAGATAATGGCCTGGATGATGGATACCTATTCCATGCACAGGGGTTTTTCCGTTCCCGCCGTAGTAACGGGCAAGCCTGTGGAAATTGGTGGGTCGTGGGGAAGAAATGAGGCCACAGGTCGCGGAGTAATAGTAACCTCAAAAGAAGCGCTTAAGCTTTCCAGGATCGGCAGCGATCACGCCACCGTCGCAGTGCAGGGTTTCGGCAATGTAGGATCGGTAGCCGCAAAATTGGCGGTTGAAGCCGGCATGAAGGTTATCGCAGTGAGCAATTCACGCGGCGGTATTCACAATCCTAATGGAATTGATGTAAACGCTGCGGCAGGCCATTTGGAAAAGTGGGGATCTTTTGCGGATTTTCCAGGCTGTGAAAATATCACCAATGAAGAATTGCTGACATTGGATTGTGATATTTTGATATTGGCGGCTTTAGAAAATCAAGTCACATCCAGGAACGCCAGTGAGATAAAAGCCAAAATAATAGCCGAGGGCGCCAATGGTCCGGTTACTCCCGAAGCGGACGAAATACTAAACGATCGAAATGTCTTCATCATACCGGACGTGCTTTGCAACGCCGGCGGGGTTATTGTCAGCTATTTGGAATGGGTTCAAGACTTACAGTATTTTTTCTGGCCGGTTGAAGAGATCAACTCAAAATTGACGGGCCTCATGATCAAAGCTTTTGAAAGTGTATTGGACGCCGCAAATCATCACCAGGTACCGACAAGAGTAGCCGCTCAGCTCTTAGCTATACAAAGAGTGGCCGACGCTATAATCATCAGGGGCATATATCCGTAATGTGTGCGGATAACTCAGAACATATATTGGCGCCTCGGAAGATAGACCGAATCAAGAATCATGATCGGTGCCCCCGTGATTAATTTTCAGAAACATGAAAAAGAGTGAAACCGTCAGTGACTTCTCCGCAGAGGGTAATAAATGAAGAGGAACTCCTGGACCGATTGGACGGAGACCGGGAGCTCTTGACTGAATTGGCTTGTTTGTTTGTCGAAGAAATTCCGTCAATGTTGAACCCAATAAGAGCGGCGGTTCGTGATCAGAACGCCGCGCAATTGAAGCGCGCAGCACACGCTTTAAAAGGCGCTGTGGGTAATTTGTCCGCGTATCCGACATACAGAGCGGCATTGAAGTTGGAAATAATTGGATCTGAAAATAAATTTGAAGAGGCTGAAGGCGCTTTATTCGCTTTAGAAGTTGAGATAAATTTGTTGGAAGCGGCTCTAAGAGTATATTATGAAGAGTAGAGGGCGACCATTATAGCCGCCCTAATTATTATCTGTGGATAAACTCGGCTTTGGCTCTGGCCCCTTTCTCTACGAAGGTTTTCAGACCAATTTTGTTATCTTCTGTTGTCCAGCAGAGCCCAAATACTCGCGCCTCATTTTTTAAGCCGTCGTCCAGGGTCATCTTACCGCCTTCCATGATTGCTTGGATGGCAAGTTTGTCTATTGCCTTGGAATGATGTCCGATATCAATATCGGGAAGTTGAGCCGGAACATCGCTAAGAGGCCCCTTAGGCACAAGTTTCACTGATGTCTGCCCTGTGACCAGTTCTCTCGCAAGTTCAAATGCCCGTGGTAAAACGTCTCCGTCAACCAATTCGTTGACCAAGCCGTACTCAAGGGCTTGTTCGCTGGAAATAGGATTTGCCGTGCGGATCATTTCAGAGGCTTTGTCGAATCCAATCAGGCGCGGCAAGCGCTGGGTTCCGCCCATGCCGGGGATCAGGCCAAGATTAACTTCGGGCTGACCGGCAAAAGCCCTTATTCCTGATCGGCCTATTCTTGCCGTGCAGCACATGGCCAGTTCGCAACCTCCACCGAACATTAGTCCATTAATAGCCGCAACAATCGGTTTTCCGAGTTCCTCCAGTCTTTGAGAAGCAATTTGACCCTTGCGCGCAAATTCCTCGCCTTCTTTAGGCTCCGTCAATCCGGCCATTTCTTTAATATCCGCGCCGGCCACGAACACTTTGTTTCCAAATCCGGTGATAACCGCCGCTTTGATCTCAGGGTCGCTTTTTATCTTTTCGCAATAGGAGTCGAGTTCTTTAAACACCTTGGAATTGAGGGCGTTCAAAGCCTTTGGTCTACGTAAAGTTATCAGAGCGACATCGTCCCGTTTTTCATATAGGACGTCCAGCACATCCCAGGGCTTGCCTGAAGCGGCTTGTTCCTTGAGTTTTTTTGATACGGGCATATCGGGGTATTTCTTTGCAAAAGACTCCACGAGTTCCAACGATTTGCCTACACTCAGAGAGTTCATGAAACTAAAGGGTTGCTTCATATCCAACGCGACGCTTATCAGGAGATCAAAATCACTGGTTGATATGATGCCTGCATCCAACATATCGCATACAATGGCGAAATAGGCCCCTTGTAGCTCCTCTTCGATGATCTTCCGTTTATCCGGATCGATCTCGATTGTTTCGCCTTTGCCTGGAACTTCCCAATTGCTGTTGGTGTCAACCATTTCCTTTAAACGGGACGGGACCCTAAACCAGGGATTCAGTCTCTCGTGCATATCGGATAAGCCGTGAGCGGTTATGGGATTTCCTCCGGTGAGATTGTGGGCTGTAAATGGCCCGACCCGAAGCCCCAAACATTTCGACGCCACTTGATCCACCTGCTTGGATGTGCCGAGGCCCGCGTCCACGCACTGAACACACGCCAGGAGGAGTCCCTCGAAAACCGGATCAACGGCGTAGCCGTATCTGGATCCCACAAGGATGGGGATTTTGCCTATAAATTCGTAAAAACGCATCATGAATTCGGTGATACCGGAATCAGTGTCCTTACCGGGGATAATTTCAATGGCGGGATTGCGTTCCGCAGGGAAGAAATAATGCGTGCACAGGCTGCGTGCCTTGTGCTGCAATTCCTCAAAGATGCGTTCGGGCTCGAGGTGGGAAGAATTGCTGGTCAATATTGCGTCGGCAGACACCAATTGTTCAATTTGTTTGAATATTTTACGTTTTAACGGCAGGTCTTCCGTTGCTGCCTCGATTACCAAATCGGCGCCTTTCAGTTCGGAATAATCGGAAGTAAAAAGCACATGGCTTTTCATGCCGTCCACATCTTTCGGCTTAAAAGCCCCGCTTTCGGCGCCTTTGTCCACTTTTTTGAAAAGCTTGGCTTTACCTTTTTGAAGCGCTTCCTCCGCAACGTCCACGATGATTACTTGCACTCCGTAAGGGTGTAATACCTTTACAAAATGCAAAGCGATGTCCGGCCCGATTTGCCCTGATCCAATAACGCCAACTTTGTTGATCGTCCGATTACGAAAAGTGAAAGGCATATTCCGTCCTCCTTGGTTAGTTGCGATTAAAAATAGGTTGAGACTATATAAGTAATAGCTTTGATGTAATTAACATGTGCGAACAGGCAAAACTCACAACGCTATGATGTCGGCGGCCCAGTTAATTCGCTCATTTTTCTGAAATCCTTCCTCCATTCTCTCAAAGGTTGGTAGGGAGTCACAAGCGTTTGAAAATGTCACGCGTTTCACCTATTCAGTACAGCTCGCTCTTAAAAACACTATTCGGAACAGTCAATTATACATCCAATTCCTAAGCAAAGAATATCATTGCACAGCGGGGCTTGACCGACTCCCCATTATTCTTAATAGTGAACCATGAGGAATACAAGAAAATAATAAGCCGGGGCCGAATTATAGGGTTTCTCTAAAGTTTTGTTACAAGCGCTCCACTTCCGTCTGCTCGATGTACGCCGTGAGCGCCGGCAAGTTAGTCGATCCTAAATTCGCGACTTGACAATAATACATCATTATAAAGTAATATATTCCGCGTCGGAATCGAATCTAAAAAATTCAAAAAAAGGAATTACTATGGCGGGCCGATCTATCAATAAAGTGCTTTTGCTAGGCCATCTGGGCAAAGATCCCGAGGTTAGATACACCAATTCCGGGAAAGCCGTCGCAACATTTACTTTGGCGACTTCGCAGGGTTGGAAAGATCAAGAGGGCAATGACCAAGAGCGCACTGAGTGGCACAGAATTGTCGCCTGGGGGCGTCTCGGAGAGATCTGTGGGGAATATTTGAGCAAAGGCAAGCAAGTATTCATCGAAGGCCGAATCCAAACGCGTGAATGGGAAGATCAGGACAAAAACAAGAGGACCACAGTGGAAATAATTGCCTCCGACATGGTCATGCTGGGCGGGGGGCAGTCGAGACCTTCGGGGGATTACAACCGGCAACGCGCGGATAATCGGCCCAAGGCGGCTCCGGAAAAGCAAACTGATGATAAATACTATCCGCCTCCTGAGGACGACATTCCTTTTTAGATTGAAACTGTTGTTGGAGTTTGCCTTAAAGTATATTGAACGACCGGCTCATTCGGCGCTTTTTTCAAAGCGCATCCGTATTGTCCAAGACAAAGATAAGAAATTGTTGAAAACTGACGGAGGAATGGCGCAGTTTAATCATTCATCAACAAACAAACAACTCTTAACGCAAACGGAAATGACTCCGGTCCCTTAAGTTTTTGTTACTTACGTATACTTTTTTGATTTTTGTGGTTATATTCCTTGCTACAGCAGAGTGTTTTTGAGTTACTTCCTCGCAAATTCCACATGAACACAATCAGGAGGAAAGATGCAGAATCCGAGCAGATTTGCGGCGCTGATCGTGATTGCGCTATTCTTGAGTTTACCAATTAGTGAATCCTCAGCTTTTAACGAGTCTCCTACGCTCGCAAAAAGAGTTCAAGCCGGCGAAATTCCGGCAGTGGATAAAAGACTGCCGAAGAATCCTGTTGTTGTTAAGGAATTTGACGGTCCCGGTGAATACGGCGGAGTTTGGAGAAGGGCCTACACCGGCATCTCCGACTTAGTCGGCGCCCGCAGGATCCTGTATGACACCTTAGTTCGCTGGAGCCCGGATTATAAAATCATCCCCAATGTGGCCAAATCTTGGAAAATTGAAAACGAAGGCCGTGTATTTACTTTTGAATTAGTGGAAGGAATCAAGTGGTCTGACGGCGCGCCCTTTACGGTAGACGACATTATTTTCTATTTTGACGACGTTGTTAACAATAAGGATCTGACTCCCGTCCCACCGGCCTGGCTTGCGCCATCAGGCAATCCTCCCAAAATAACCAAAGTTAACGATTATTCATTCAAAGTGGAGTTCGATAAACCGTATAGTCTATTCCTACAGCAACTTGCTTGTCCGCAGGGAATGGCTCTGGTAACCAAGCCTAAGCACTACTTAATGCAATTTCATAAGAAGTATGCAAATCCCGAAGAATTGCAGAAAAAGGTTGAAGCAGCAAACCAATCATCCTGGGAAAGACTGTTCCATCAAGTTTCCGATCTTCAGCATTCACTGTTCATAAGTGATAAATTGCCTTCAATTTGCGCCTGGATTACCAAGGTTCCGGCGCCCGCCAGGCGTTTTGTTATGGAGCGTAATCCTTATTACTGGAAAGTGGACAGCGCGGGAAATCAACTACCTTTCATAGATTCCATTGTGCATGATCTACAGGCGGAATCTCAGACCATCTTACTCAAAGCCGTAGCTGGCGAAATAGATTTCCAAGGCCGTAGACTCGGCGGCATGCAAAATTCAGTACTGCTTTTGGCGCATTTGTCTCAGGGCAAATACAAGCTCATTCCAAAATCTTCCACTGCTTCGGTGGGATTGGTAATGGCGCCTAATCTCAACCACAAAGACCCCGTGATTCAGAAGATTTTTTCTGATCGAAGGTTCAGAATAGCTCTCAGCCACGCAGTGAATCGTGACGAAATCAACAAGATTATTTATCGCAGTAAAGGCATGCCCAGGCAAGCGGCGCCTTTGCACGAATCCGAATTCTACAGTGCCAGCTATGAAGCGGCGTACATAAAATATGACATTACAAAAGCCAAAGCTTTGTTGGATGAGATGGGCCTTAAGTTGGGTTCAAACAACAAAAGAATGCGTCCGGACGGTAAGCCGCTACAGATTTCCTTGGACGTCAATGTTACTAATCAGAGCAACGTAGACACAGCCGAGATCATCGCCTCAAATCTCAAGAGCATCGGAATTGACACTGAAGTTAAATCCGAGTCCATAGAGCTTTTTCACCAACGGACGCAAAATGCTGAACATGACGTGGCCCTATGGTCAGGTGACGGCGGCATAGAATGCTTGCTTGAACCTCGTTGGTATTTTCCTTACAGTCTGGAAAGTTTAAATGCTCCGAGGTGGGGAGCATGGTTTCAAAGCGGCGGTAAATCTGGTGAAGAGCCTCCGGCGGAGATTAAGGAGTTAATGGACACTTACAATAAAATTTTAACGACAATTTCCGATTCGACTCAAAAAGAATTATTCAGTAAGATAATCGCCGCCAATGAAAAGAATCTTTGGGTTATAGGTCTGGTGCATGATCCACCGGATTTTTATGTAGCGGCGCCGAATATGTTGAATCTTCCGAAAAAGGATTTTCAGAGCTGGATTTATCCCAATCCTGGACCGATACATCCGGAACAGTTTTTCTATAGCACGAAAAAAAAATAGGAATTTGAGAGCCATAGATGCTGACGTATATAATACGGCGAATTTTGATAATGATCCCGACGCTGATTGCCATTTCAATCATTTCGTTTGCCATTATTCAACTGCCGCCGGGCAATTATCTGAATTCATATGTCGCCCAATTGTCCGTCAGCGGTGAGAGTGTTGATCAGGCCGAATTGGTGGAGCTTCAGGAGCGCTTCGGCCTTGATCAACCTCTTCATATCCAATATCTCAAATGGGCCGGCAATTTTATTCTAGGTGATTTCGGTCACTCATTTGAATGGAAAAAACCTGTTCGAGAATTAATCGGTGAACGCATCGGGATGACCATAATGATCTCGATAGCCACCCTGATTTTCACATGGGCAATTGCTCTTCCAATCGGAATTTATTCAGCGGTGCGTCAGTATTCGTGGGTAGACTATCTACTCACCTTTATCGGTTTCTTTGGTCTAGCCACACCGAATTTTTTATTTGCCCTCGTGCTGCTGTGGCTTTCATACGCATATTTCGGCATGAGCATAGGCGGATTGTTCTCTCCCGAATTTGCTGGGGCGCCCTGGAGCGTGGCCAAATTCATAGATCTGCTTTCACATTTGTGGATTCCCGTAGTAATTGTCGGAACCGCTCATACTGCCAAATTTATACGAATCATTCGAGGCAATCTCCTTGATGAACTCAAAAAACCTTATGTTGTTACAGCTCGAGCAAAAGGGCTAACCGAAACCAAGCTAATTCTAAAATACCCCGTGCGAGTAGCCATCAATCCCCTTGTGAGCACCATAGGCTGGACGCTTCCAGAACTCATTTCAGGTATAGCCATAACCGCAATTGTTTTGAATCTCCCCACATCAGGGCCGTTGCTGCTGAACGCCCTCATGTCCCAGGACATGCACCTTGCCGGCAGCTTCATAATGTTGTTGAGCGTTCTTACGGTCATAGGGACTCTGCTTTCAGATATATTGCTCGCCTGGGTGGACCCAAGAATCCGTTTTGGAGCGCGTGAGGGTGTATGAGTTCGGATGAGAAAAAGCAGGAGAAATACCTGAATGCGTCTACACGTCAGCTTGTTTGGTGGAGATTTCAGAAGCATACCCTGGCGATGATCGGTATGTGGGTGATTGTGGGTCTGTATGTGGTTACGCTTTTTTGTGAGTTTTTAGCCCCGTACTTTAAGGATACGCGCCATTTCGAGCACGTTTACGAGCCGCCGTCCAGTGTTAGGATTTTTGACGCGCAGGGTGATCTGAGGCGGCCGTTTGTTTACGGAACCGAAATGGATTTTAATACTGAGACTCAGCAGATTAACCTCAAAGAGGATACCACCGCGATTTTCCCGATCAAACTTTTTGTTCGCGGAGACGATTACAATTTTTGGGGACTGTTCAAAAGTAATTTACATTTATTTGGGGTTGAACCTCCCGGTCGAATTTTTCTTTTCGGAACGGACCGCATGGGCCGCGACATGTTTTCCCGCTGCTTATTCGGAAGCCGTATTTCCTTATCCATTGGTATGATCGGCGTGTTCATGAGCCTCGTATTTGGCCTTATTTTAGGGGGGATATCCGGTTACCTCGGAGGCTGGCCGGACACTATAATACAGCGATTAATTGAAATTATCCGCAGTTTCCCCAGCATACCGCTCTGGATGGGCTTATCTGCCGCAATGCCTGCGCACTGGCCGGCTCTGAAAGTTTATTTTGTCATAACACTACTGCTGTCGCTGGTGGGCTGGACTGATCTTGCCCGAATGGTTAGGGGAAAGCTTATTGCTCTCAGGCAGGAAGATTTCGTTTTAGCGGCGCGGTTTTCCGGGGCGGGACATAGTCGTATTATATTTAGGCATCTCATCCCTTCTTTTACCAGCCACATCATTGTTACCGTTACATTGGCGATTCCCGGCATGGTGCTTGCCGAAACAGCGCTAAGTTTCATCGGAATTGGTTTGCGGCCGCCGATCACCAGTTTGGGAGTGCTTCTAAAGGAAGCGCAGAACATTACTACAATTGCTCTATACCCGTGGCTGCTGATACCCGTGGCATTCGTAATTCTGACGGTTTTATCCTTCAACTTCGTTGGCGATGGACTGAGGGACGCCGTGGATCCATATTCGAGGTGACGATTGCAACCCATTTTGGATGTTAAAAATCTCGAAGTTCATTTTCCTTTGGATGAAGGCACAATACGGGCTGTCAATGGAGTGTCCTTTTCCGTTGAACCCGGAAAGACTTTGGGGATAGTAGGGGAATCGGGAAGCGGCAAAAGCGTAATCGGCCAGGCCATCCTAAGAATTCTTCCCGCCCCGGGCGTAATCATCGACGGAAGTATGCGGTTGATGGTGGACGGCGAAAGCATCGAGCTGACCGAACTGGACCCGAGAGGTTCCGTTGCAAGGAGCATCCGCGGCAGCGACATCGCTATGATTTTTCAGGAGCCCATGAACTCGTTTAGTCCGGTGCACAGCCTGGGGAACCAAATCATCGAAGCCGTTAGACTACATACGGATTTATCAAAGGCTGAAGCTCGCAATCGCGCGATTGAAATGTTGGCAAAGGTGGGAATTCCTCACCCGGAGCAAAGAATAGGGGCCTATCCTTACGAATTGTCCGGCGGTATGCGGCAAAGGGCAATGATTGCCATGGCTCTGGTTTGCAACCCAAGAGTGCTTATTGCCGATGAGCCGACTACCGCCCTGGATGTTACGATTCAGGCGCAAATTCTGGAGCTTCTTCGAGAGTTACAGGCTGAATTCAAAATGGCGGTGCTTTTCATCTCGCACAACCTGGGTGTAATAGCCGAAATCAGCGATGAAGTGCTTGTCGTTTACGCAGGCAGAGTAATGGAACGCGCTCCTGTGGATGTATTGTTCAAACGGCCTATGCACCCTTACACCAAGGCTTTGCTCAAGTCAGTGCCTGGAATCGATACCCCGGTGAGAAGTCAACTGGCCACTATCGAGGGAATACTCCCCAGCCCATTTGCCGAGATTACCGGATGCCCTTTTGCACAGCGGTGTCTCGAAAAAGGCAAGAAATCCAATTGTGAAGAAGATCCTTATCTTTTGGAAAAGATTTCAGATCATCACTATGTAGCTTGCTCACATGCGCAAAGTCGTCTCAAATCCATTTAACAGAGGCAATATTGGCGAATTCACAAGTGTTACTTGAAGTAAATAATCTAAAAAAATACTTTCCAATCCGCAAAGGTTTGTTCAAGAAAGTTGTGAATCACGTGAAAGCCGTGGATGGGGTCAGCTTTACGTTGCATAAAGGTGAAACCTTGGGACTGGTCGGAGAATCCGGGTGTGGGAAAACCACAGTTGGTCGCATGATAATGGGCGCCTATAGGCCCACCGAAGGTAGTATTTGGTTCCAACCGCCTGATGGAGATCGCGTCGATATCGCTACGATTAAAGGTCCGAAAATGAAGGCTCTGCGGCCTTATATCCAGATGGTATTTCAAGATCCTTTTGCTTCTCTGAATCCCAGAATGACGATAAGGGAAATTTTAGCGGAACCATTAATCGTTAACAAAATCGCGAGAGGTCGGAAACTCGAAGAGAGGGTCCGTGAACTCGTAGAGATGGTTGGCTTACGCATACAGCATCTAAGTCGTTATCCACACGCATTTTCAGGCGGCCAAAGGCAGCGTATCAGTATTGCCCGCGCGATGGCCTTATTCCCGGCAATAATTGTCGCGGATGAGCCCACTTCAGCTTTGGACGTGTCCGTGCAGGCCCAGATAGTTAATCTTGCCCTCGAAATTCAAGATAAAATCGGCTTATCCTATCTGTTTATCTCTCATGATTTGGGGCTGATACGTCATTTCAGTAATAGGATAGTGTTGATGTATGTAGGCAGAGTTGTGGAATACGCTCCTGCGGAGCCTCTATTTGCCAAACCTCGTCATCCTTATACGGAAGCGCTTATGTCCAATGTCCCAAGCGTAAGGCCGGAACTCGTAGGCCGAAAAATCATTTTGCGGGGAGAACCGGCGGACCCGATTGATCCGCCGTCCGGGTGCCCTTTTCATCCGAGATGCCTGTATGCTCAGGATGTATGCTCCCAACAAACGCCGCCTCTGCTCGAAGTGGGGCCGGATCATTATAGCGCTTGTCACTTTAGAGATGTCCTTGACCTTACGGGATGCGACGCTTTAGGCTGCGCAATCTGAAATACACTAATCCACCTTGTGAAGATTATGATTTGTATTTGCCGGAGCCCTCGGTAATTCAATCAGCCGTCTTTTGGCAAATTGTGGTATATGATGGATAGTCGGATTATTTGTTTGGGAATTAATAAGCATGCTTGAGAACATCAAACGGGTTCTCGTTTATACCCATAATTCCATAGGGCTTGGTCACGCTTTTAGAACTCTGGCCGTCATAACGGGTATAAAAAAGTGGCGACCGGATATTGACTTTCTTGTGATGTCCGGCACATCCATTCCTCAGATATTTTTTGCGGAAGATATTGAAGTTGTAAAGTTGCCGTCAATCAAGTTGGATATAGATCGTCAGGGCAGTCCCATGGCCTCCAGGTACTTATCCGGTTTTGAATTGGAAAATATTTTTGACTTTCGTCAACGCATAATTTTGGATTGCTTCGATTTTTTTCAACCTGATGTTCTGATTGTCGAACACAACATGACGGGGCAGATGAGTGAACTGATACCTTTACTTACAAAAAAATGGATGCGCAAAGGCGGCGCCGTTGATTTCATCCTGGCGCATGTTTGTCGTGGAATCATGAGATGGATACCGTTGCTGAATATCCCGTATCAAAATCCGCGCCACAAATCGGAATCGATCAATTTAGGCGAACTTTATGACAGTCTGTATGTGCTTGAAGACAGAGAAGTCATTGATATTAATCGAGAGTTTTTGGGCAATGATCCTGCTCTGGAAACCAAGATCAAGTATTTGGGCAAAGTGACAAATAAGACCTACGAGGAGTTGCCCTCGAGAACTGAGGTTTTAGATAAATTCCGCGTACCGGATAAACCTTTGATTCTGGTCTCGCTGGGGCGAAATAATCAAGTTAAAGACCTAATTACAAAGCTTCTGATTTCGTTCAAGGAACTCGATGTCTACCAGAATTATCAAGTCGCCATCGTCAGAGACCCTTATATGCGATCGGATCAGGTGGAAAATATCAAACAACTTGCCTCCCATTCGGAAGTTCGTTTCCTGCCGTTTATACCCGATATGGTCGATTTGATGTCACATTGTGAGCTTGTAATCGCCAGGGCGGGTTACAACACCGTTAATGAAATCTTACTTACCGGCTCCCGAGCGCTCCTGGTGCCGGAGTCTCACGGGGGCGGAGAACAGGAATGGCGGGCCCAAAGCATTCAGGAGGATCATATAAAAGTCATAAGCGAGGAAACATTACTTAAAGAAAATATAAACTCCCTACTACGGCGCATGCTCCATCAAAAACAAAAAGGTCTCCCTCAGAAGTTCAATAAATACGACATCGGAAAATTTATAATAGACGACCTCGAAAAATTGAAATTGAGCGCAGAACAATGCAGATGCCGGTAGAGACATCCTATGTTGAAACAAACGCAGGCCTGTCCGGCTAGGCTGTGTCTCTGCTATCTCCCTTTCTCTTCCATCGCCGTCTCCAGTGGCACATATTCTCTGTTGACTCCACGGGCCACATTCTCATGCGTCAGTAGTCCTTTATAACAATTTACGCCACGCGCCAGCGCCGGATCACTCCTCACGGCGTCTTTAAAACGCATATTAGCCAATTTTAACGCATACGGCAAAGTCAAGTTGGTCAGCGCGTACGTTGAGGTCCTGGCGACTATACCGGGAATATTGGGGACGCAGTAGTGGATTACCTCATCAACCAAATAAGTGGGGTTTCGGTGGGACGTCGGTTTAGAAGTCTCAAAACAGCCGCCCTGGTCTATCGAAATATCGACCACCACAGTTCCGGCTTGCATTTGGCTGATCATGTCGCGAGTCACTATTTTCGGCGCCCGGGCTCCTGGAATCAAGACGGCGCCTATGACCAGATGAGCCGCCTTAATCGCCTGTTGGATGTTTTGCTTATTGGATATCAGAGTCGTGACGCGTGGGCCGTATATATCATCGAGATATGAAAGTCTCCGTTGGTCCGAGTCTACAATAGTAACATCAGCGCCCATGCCTGAAGCTACCATTGCCGAAGCGTTACCGGCCGTACCGCCTCCGATTATAGTAACGCGACCTCTGCTGACTCCCGGAACCCCCCCCAGCAATACGCCCCTTCCGCCCTGGTTTATTTCCAGAAAATGGGCGCCGATCTGAACCCCCATTTTTCCTGCGACCTCACTCATTGGGACCAGCAAAGGTAATGCTCCATTACTGAGCTGAATCGTTTCGTACGCGACCGCTATGACCTTTTTCCTCAGCAAAACCTGTGTCAATTCAACTGACGGCGCAAGGTGAAGGTACGCATAGATGATCTGGGTCTCTTTCAACAAATCGTATTCCTGTGGAAGAGGCTCCTTAACTTTGATAATCATGTCGGCAATTTCGTAGATTTTGCCTGCTGAATCCAAAATCATCGCGCCGGCGTTTGCAAACTCCTCGTCTTTGATTCGGCAGCCGATCCCTGCGCTCTGTTCGACATAAACCTCGTGCCCAAATTCTTTCAAGTCGGCAACTCCGGCCGGGACGAGCCCCACACGATATTCATCAATTTTTATTTCCTTTGGCACGCCAATTTTCATTTATAAACCTCCCGATAGGGAATATGTTTAAACTTCCGGAGAGTTTTGGATTTTATCTCAGTATTACATTAAATATCGGACAAATTTGCTTAGCTACAAATTTCGTAAGGGCAAAACCGATCACGGAGATTAATATGACGCTAGAAAAAAAAACCGCCGATTTACTATCCGAAGCTTTAACAAAATTAGATTCCGGATTCTCAAACCTGCCCGAATTCCAGCCCGAAGCGCCCATTGATCGCATTAGACCCATCCTACTTGAAGTAGCCGAAAAGATGAAAGACAATTTCCCTTACCAGCATCCTTATTACCTTGGCCAAATGCTCAAGCCCCCTCATCCTGTAGCCCGTATGGCGTATGCGCTTTCACTATGGATAAACCCTAACAATCATGCGTTGGACGGCGGCAGAGCTAGTTCGGCCATGGAAAAGGAAGCGGTCCGGGAAATAGCCGCCATGTTTGGGTGGAATAAATTTTTGGGGCATTTGACGAGCGGGGGCACTTTCGCAAATCTTGAAGCTCTTTGGATATCCGGTAAGCTCAATCCCGGCAAATTAGTGGTGGCGTCCGATCAGGCTCATTATACCCATAATCGAATCTGTAATGTGCTGCAGATCCCGTTCAAGGCCGTTCCCACCGACTCCTCAGCCCGAATTGATGTAAGAAAACTGAGAGACATCCTGGATTCGGGGAATGTCGGGACGGTTGTGGCCACGATCGGCACAACAGCGACAGGATCGATTGATCCTTTGATCGAAATACTGGAATTGCAGGAGCAGTATGGTTTCCGAATTCACGCGGACGCAGCCTACGGAGGATACTATATTTTAGCGGATAATCTAACCCCGCAAAGCAGGGCCGTTTATGATCACCTCGGCGAGGTTGATTCAATTGTTGTTGATCCTCACAAGCACGGTCTGCAACCATACGGCTGCGGTTGCGTTTTGTTTAAAGATCCCGGAGTCGGTAGGTTTTATAAGCACGAGTCTCCTTACACCTATTTCACATCCGATGATCTGCACCTTGGAGAAATAAGCCTGGAATGTTCGAGAGCGGGATCATCGGCTGTGGCCCTGTGGGCAACCCAACGGATGTTTCCTCTAGAGAGAAAAGGAGAGTTTGCAGGCGATCTCGAATCGTGCAGAAAAGCGGCTCTTGAATTATACAACAGGCTGGTGGATGATCCGAAATTTATGACGGCTTTCCCCCCGGAGCTTGATATTGTCATCTGGGCGGTGTCCGCAACAAGCGCCGCCGAGTCATCCAAACTCGCGGACCTGGTTTTTGATGAAGCCGGCAAGCGGGATCTGCATTTGGCAAAGGCCAATTTGCCCAGGACGTTGTTCACCAATGTCGACCCAGGTTATAAATGGGATCAGGAAACAATTACCTGTTTGAGAAGTTGCCTGATGAAGCCTGAGCATTTGGAATGGATGGATAGAATTTGTAAGACATTGTCGGAAGCTGTGGAGCGTATACTGGGAGGCGGAACAACGTAGTCTAAGAAATAATGATTCCCGGGGAGGTCTAAATCTCCTCCCCCAGAGAATCTTATTTTCAATTCTTAGCGCCGGATATAAATAATTACAAAATTATTTCAACAAATTCCGGCTACCTGCTCGATTAGGAATCACATTCGGCCGCGAGGCCGCTGATCATCCTTTCCGGTTCATCATAAGGCACAAACCTTATTTTACTCTTTTTGCTCTTCTGGCTTTTTTGTACTTGTAGGGCTTGCAAGGCGCCGGCGCGCAATAAGTGGGCCCACAATAGGGAGCGCAATACATAGGAGCGCAGTAAACTGGGGCGCAGTATGTCGGGGCGCAGCATGAGGAAGCCTTGCCGCCACCGAACAGACCGAAAAACGCCGAAGCCGGTGAAACGAAAATTACTCCTAAAGCCACAACCAAACCTACCAATGCCAATCTCTTCATAATACCTCCTTTGACTACGGACTTTATAAGTGAATTAAAGACCGTAAATTTTCCTACCATATTAATTTGTGAATGTCTATAAATGCGTCACAAAAATGCCTTTTATATAGGTGAAGTGACTTTTCCCCTAATCCAGAATGGTGAGAACAATAGTTAAAATAGATTGTTATATGCTTGCGGGTAGCTTCTCGTTGGTAGCCCGCGGATATGAACATTTTCACCCGGGGATTCGCAAAATTTAATCGGAGTAATCAATCTCATCTCCCTTTCGCCCGGTTTCGCCCTTGACACGCTATTTAGGATGAAGACATATTATATGTGAAGAAAGCGAGGCGAAATGACCGTAATGAATATTGTAACCGTTCCCGACACAATCTTGACAAAGAAGACTGAAACGATATCCAATATAGACGATCGTATTCGCAAACTTGCGGCAAATATGGCCGACACCATGTATAAGGCGCCCGGCATAGGATTAGCCGCTAATCAAGTGGGAGAACTGATCAGCTTGATTGTGCTGGATGTTAAATACGCTTACGCCGAAGGAAAAGATAAACGTAAAATCCCGATGTATTTAATCAATCCAAAGATTACGTTGTCCGAAGGCATGGTCGTCAAAGAAGAAGGCTGTTTAAGTGTTCCGGATTTCGGAATCGATGTAAATAGATTCGAACGTATTCGAGTCACAGGAATCGATCTGGACGGCAATCCCTTAACATTGGAAGCGGACGGTTTGTTTGCCAGGGCTTTACAGCACGAAATGGATCATCTAAACGGCAAAACGATTCTGGATCATGCTTCCGTATTGAAACGCAATCTGTACATACGTCGAGTTAAGAAACGTATCAGGAGAGATGGGTGAGGTTAAAGATTGTCTATATGGGCTCTCCTGAGTTCGCAGTCACTCCTCTGGAATCATTGGCCGCACACTTCGACATCCCAGCAATAATTACGCAAAAGAATAAACCAAAGGGAAGGGGTCGTAAATCTCTCCCGACTCCGGTGAAGATTGCCGGCGAAAAGTTGGGAATTCCTATT
The DNA here is from genome assembly GCA_038250835.1 of Desulfomonilales bacterium. Taxonomy (GTDB): domain Bacteria; phylum Desulfobacterota; class Desulfomonilia; order Desulfomonilales; family Desulfomonilaceae; genus JBBSBY01. The sequence goes on from JBBSBY010000009.1 coordinate 25,941, forward strand.
TTAGAACCTACTACTCTGCGCGATGCTGATTTTCTTTCCGCGTTACGGTTTCTTAAACCTGACGCGATTGTAGTAGCGGCTTTCGGAAAGATTTTGCCGAAAAGTATTCTTGATCTGCCCAGATTAGGATGCGTAAACCTCCATGCTTCTCTTTTGCCGAAATACAGAGGCGCCTCCCCCATACCCGCGGCAATTTTGGCGGGCGACAACGAGACGGGGGTGTGCACAATCCTTATGGATGAGCATATGGATACTGGGGACGTTTTGTTGAGTGAAACGGCGCGCATAACCAAAGATGATACTGCGATGACTCTCCACGACAAATTATTGGAACCCGGCGCTCGTTTGGTTGTCGATACATTGCTCGGTTTGGAAAAAGGGACTATAAACCCGTCGCCCCAGGATGAATCCAGAGCTACATATACGAAGCTGATCACTAAAAGCGACGGAAATATCAGTTGGGAAAACCACGCAAGCTATATTGAAAGACTGGTCCGAGCCATGATACCGTGGCCTGTAAGCTTTTTTGAACTCGAAGGCGAACATGTTAAGATTTGGAAGTCTCAAGATTGTGAGGGTTCAAATAAGCCCGGACATATTTTTGATTTAACCGCCGAAGGTATTTTGGTAGGAACGGGGGAGGAGCTGCTGCTGATTAAAGAAGTTCAAGCGCCGGGAAAAAGAAGAATGTCGGCTCTTGATTTTGCCCGCGGTAGACATCTGAAACTCGGCATGAAACTAAATTAATATTTAAAAGTGAATCCGTGTATTCAAGATAACGCCCTAAACAGGAGTAAAGAATGAATCAAGTCAAGACGATCATTTTGCTGACCGCTTTGGCTGCTCTCTTAGTGGTTATCGGTGGAGCGATCGGAGGACGAAACGGGGCCACTATCGCCTTTGTCATTGCCATTGTAATGAATGTCGGTAGTTATTGGTTCAGCGACAAAATCGTTCTTCGTATGTACAACGCTCAGGAAATATCCGAACAAGACGATCCAAGTCTTTATCACTTAGTCCAACAATTGGCCACCAAGGCCGGTTTGCCGATGCCGAGATTGTATGTGATCCCGGACGCCGCGCCAAACGCGTTCGCCACCGGCCGTAATCCTTCTCATGCGGCTTTAGCCGTGACTGAAGGTATAATGCGGTTGCTGAGCTACGAGGAACTGGCGGGCGTTATCGGCCATGAACTGGGTCACGTCAGGAATCGTGACATACTGATTCAATCTATAGCCGCGACAATAGGAACGGCAATCACATACATTGCTCAATTCGGCTTCTTATTCGGCGGCAGATCGGATGACGAAGGGCGGGGAGGCTCTCTTATAGGAACCATCCTCATGGTGGTGTTGGCTCCAATTGCGGCCATGATAATCCAAATGGCGATTTCCAGATCACGTGAATACATGGCCGACACTGCGGGCGCGGAAATTAGCGGGCATCCACTTTGGCTCGCCGGAGCGCTCAATAAACTTGCTCAAGGTAATGAGGCCATACCCATGCAGCATGGTGATCAGGCCACCGCGCATATGTTTATTGTCCAACCGTTTTTCGGTCAGGGGTTTTCCTCGCTGTTTTCTACCCATCCTCCCATCGAGGAGCGGGTTGCGAGACTGCGGGAAATGGCGCATTATTAAGATCGGGACTACTTGAATTTGAAGGAAGGCTTACCGGCCTTCCTTTTTTGTTTAATCAAGATTGGAGTTTGATGGTGAAAAGTGAATCTCCAGCCAGGAGAGCGGCATTTCACATACTCAAGAAAACCTTGGCGGGAAAATACGCGGAAGACGCTCTGAACGAGTATTTTCTTACAAATAGACTTATCTCCAAGGATAAAAGTTTGGCGACTGAGATTGTCTATGGCGCCATGCGCCGGCGGAATCGTCTTGATGGTATTATTCAACGGAGTCTAAACGACCCGTCAAAGAAAATTAATCCGGATGCGCGTCTTATTTTAATCATTGCGCTGTATCAGCTCATATTTCTCGATAGAGTTCCTCAAATGGCGGCTGTAAACGAAGCGGCGATACAGGCGCGGGCTCTCCTGGGCGCCGGGGCAGTTGGTTTCATTAACGGCGTGTTACGTTCCTTTTTAAGAGAACAGAACCGGCGAGATCCAGCTCCGACAGACGATCCCGATTCCCTGGCCGAGTACTTTTCTCACCCGGTATGGTTGGTCCGAAAATTAATCGATCGGTACGGCTTGGATTATATAAAGGCTTGGTTAGCCTTCAACAACACTGTTCCTGATTTTGAAGTAAGGGTCAATCCGATAAAATTAACCAAAGATGATCTTTTATCTCTTTTCCTGGAAAATGGAATCGACGCGCAAACTCACAGCTCCGCGGCTCAAACTCTGATTCTCAAAGGAATCGCCCGTGATCCCGGCCTTCTACCGGGATTCAGGGAAGGCTTTTTTTCAGTGCAAAGCGTAGGCTCTCAGTTAATAGTCCCATTGCTGAAGGTACGCGCAGGGGACTCCGTGCTTGACGCGTGCGCCGCTCCCGGAGGAAAAACGGCTCAAATTGGCGCATCTACGTCTTCGGTGTCCATCACCGCTATCGAGAAAAACAAGTTTCGCCTCAAAAGCGCACAAGAAAACCTCACCCGTTTAGAAGTAAGCGCGCTCATGATTTGGGGAGACGCCGCTGATCCCAAGCTATTAGATCAGTTGGAACAGTTCGATAAAATACTAGTTGACGCGCCGTGTTCGACATTAGGGGTTCTCAGACGGAACCCTGAATCAAAATATAGAGTACGCGCTACGGATCCGAATTCCTACGCCCGGGCGCAATTGAAATTGCTCACGGCATTGGGATCCAAACTTAAGAAAGGCGGGATTCTCCTGTATTCGGTTTGCACGGTGACTCAAGAAGAAACTCATGGAGTGGTGGCGAAATTCTTAAAAATACGGTCGGAATTCAAACTGTCCCCCATTGAGCCGCATGAGTCGGTGATACCGGGCAGCGTCGGTGATGGTTATCTGGACACATTTGCGTGCATGGTTGAGCAAAGAGTGGATGGTTTTTTCGCAGCGCGTTTTGTAAAAAGCGCCTGACCGAATCCTGGGGACGACGAATTATGAATGTCAACGTCCTGATATAAAGGACTATTATTCCTAATGGGAAGTTTGTTGTTGAATTATCTTCCAAAGTGGTTTACTGAAGGTTGCCTGTAGTTGTGTAAATCCATCCTATAATAAGCTGCTCATCCTATTATCCGTCGTGTGCGATATTTTTTCGCAGGATCTCGGTCCATATCCTTTAAAGTGCGAAAAAATTGCTCGGTTGAATTTTTGGTCACTTCTGCGCTAATGGCTCTTCAGGCCGCTTTAATCCATTATTTAGTTTTGGCACGCCACTTGCTCTATAGTATGTCGAACAACGACTCCTAACCATACCCTCTTAGCAATCCTCCTACTTTGGATTGCTTTTTTTTTGTACATTTTCTCATCTATGAAGATCCATTAGACAGAATACTGTATTGCCTTTTCTTATCTATTTTTGTACGATTTCACTCGCGGGCTTTGGTCGTCATCCGACTAAAAAAGCTTGAATTTTGGATGCCCCCTATCGACTTTCAATTAAATTCAAGGTTTGCTATTTCAGACCCAACTTCAATTCTACACTGGGAGAAGAACATGGAGCTGATAGAAGCCTCCGTTAATGATGCGAATGAAGATATTGTCGAGATTACATTTACCGGCGAAGAAGAGGAATGGCTTGAAATCGTCGCGGCTCTGAACGATTCCGATTCCGATTTGGCAACCGAAATCGGTATCAAGATTAAAGAAGCGTTAGAAACGGCGGGAGGTTGATAAGCAATCGTTTACATAATATTGAACTATCGGGTTCCCATTACGATGGTTTCAATATTACCTCAGGGGCGGTCGTCAGCGAATGCAAATACTGCCGGCCGCTTAAACAAACGGTAACGGAGTGCACGTCACTCCATAAGCTTGTGGTAAATCACGCCGGCTCTGTATGAGCTTCTCACAAGCGGTCCCGCAAACGCCACTTTAAAGCCTGCACGCCGAGCTATATTCTCGAAATCAGAGAATTCTTCATCCGTGTAATATTTTCGCACTTCAAAATTCAAGGAAGTAGGCTGTAGATATTGTCCGATCAATAGCGCGTCACAACCGGCGGCCGCGAGATCCCGGATCAATTTCTCCAGTTCTTCGCCGGTTTCACCCAATCCCACCATGATTCCAGTCTTGGTGAAAATCTGAGCCCCGCTTTCCTTTACACGTCGAAGTATGTTCAACGAGCCCTCGTAATTAGCCCCCCGCCGAAGCTGCGGATAAAGCCTCTTAATGGTTTCAATATTGTGATTGATCACGTCCGGTTCCGCGGCAATCACCCGCTCAAGGGCGCCGGGCTTATCTTTGAAATCCGGAATCAAAACTTCGACAATCGCGCCGATCTCTTTGATTTTTGTAATAGCGTCTACGAAAACGGAAGCGCCTCCATCCTCAAGATCATCTCTGGTAACCGAAGTTAGCACAACATACTCCAGAGCCATGTTCGAAACGACCCCGGCGATTTTAAGCCCTTCATCCGGGTCCGGAGCTTCCGGTCGTCCGTTATCCACTGAACAGAAGCCGCAATTGCGGGAACAGATCCCACCCAGCAGCAGAAAAGCAGCAGTTTTGTTGGAGGCGCATTCCGCTTGATTCGGGCATTTTGCCTCCCTGCAGACCGTATGCAAACCTAGATTGTAGTTCTGATTTCGTATCAGGTTTAAGTCGGAAGCGTGGGGGAGGCGAATGGTGGGAAGGTTCTTTTTAATCAAAGCTGCCCCACGTGATTACAGAATTAATATTAGGTAAAAAAGGGTAGCTAAACGGTAGATTTATAACCAGGGAAAAAGGCGCCTCTCAATGGACGAGAGTAGAGTCAAAGTTCGGATGCCGGAGAAAATAAAGACCGTCTCCGGTAAGGTATCAAGGGGGGGGGAGTCATGATACAATGGTGACGGCCTTTCTCTTTAACTTACCGTCACCGACTAAAAAAGTCAACCCCTGCTTTCAATAAAGGAGCAGGGGTTGACCGTGTGACTCCCATGACCTCGGATACCAACCGTATACATACAATAAAGGATTACGGCACATTGTCAACACTGAATAGTTATGTACCTTTCGGGTATTCGAAATACCCTATATAAATTTGCAACTATATGTTGTCTTCTGGACTGACGTTTTATATGATTGGTCAATTATTGCGCGTCGGCAATTATTTTAGCGCTGTAAAGCTATAATATTCACATTGTAACATCTTAGGAAGCAGTTTCTTTGAATTATGAAAAAAGTTAGACTGCGCTCACCGGTATTGGATGGTCATTCGCCTAAGACTGTTATGGAATTCCCCTGGTCCACATGAATGCGCAGCGCGCTTATATGAAGCCCGGCGGCTCTAATTGTGAGTAGCCGATACGAAAGGATAATAATGTTAGAGGCATACAAGATTGGAGTTATAGCCGGGGACGGAACAGGTCCCGAGGTAATACGCGAAGGAAAAAAGGTTCTCGACGCGGCCGCTCAGAAATTCGATTTCAAACTAGATTGGACTTCCTTTGATTTAGGAGGCGACCGGTATTTGAGAAGCGGCGATATTATCAGCGACGCGGATATCGACGCTTTGAAAAAGTTGGACGCAATATATTTGGGCGCCATCGGCCACCCGGATGTACAGCCCGGAATATTGGAGAAAGGGATTCTTTTGCGGTTGCGTTTTGAGCTGGATCAATATGTAAATCTGCGTCCCGTCAGGTTATATCCCAATGTTGATACCCCGCTGAAAGACAAAACACCTGATCAAATCGATTTCCTTGTGGTGCGTGAAAACACGGAAGGATTGTATGCAGGCGCGGGCGGCTTCTTGAAAAAAGGGACACCCGATGAGGTGGCGATTCAAGAATCTATAAATACTCGTAAAGGGGTTGAGCGGCTACTTCGCTACTCATTTGAGAAAACTCGAGAGAGAGACAAAGAAAAAAAATTGACGCTTTGCGGTAAAACAAACGTGTTGACCTATGCCTGGGATCTATGGGCGAGAACATTCGCCGAAATAGCAAAAGAATACCCCGACATCAAAACCGATTACGCGCACGTGGACGCAATTTGCATGTGGATGATCAAGAATCCGGAATGGTTCGACGTCATAGCGACCGACAACATGTTCGGCGACATAATAACAGATTTGGGGGCGATGATTCAGGGCGGCATGGGGATAGCGGCAGGGGGAAATATAAACCCCGCCGGCGTATCCATGTTTGAACCCATTGGGGGCTCGGCGCCCAAGTATACGGGGAAAAATGTTATCAACCCCCTTGCCTGTATTCTGGCGGGCGGACTTATGCTTGAAACCATAGGCGAAAAGACCGCCGGCAAAGCCGTTGAACAGGCGGTAATTAAACTCCTGTCGGAAAAACTCAAGAGCTTGGAAGCCGGCAAGATGGGGTACTCGACCTCGGAAATAGGTGATATGACCGCCGGCGCTCTTTAGCGGACTCGCACAATATTTTTAGTCAGCACCAGGAGTATTCCCAAATATTCATGAATAGCCTTTTGGGATTGGAGAAGCGCCCCTTGAGATGGAAAAAATCTAGCGTAACCGGGCTCTACTTCAGATTCAAAGTCGCTCGGGGCGGGCATGGGGTTTAGACCCCAGCGTCTAAATATCATAATGGATCTCAGCATGTGGGAAGCTGAAGTCACCAGAGCAAAAGGTTTTTTCCCAATCACATCCGCTAAAAGGCGCGCCTCTTCGGCAGTATCCCACGATTTGTCTTCCACAATCAGGGCTGATCGAGGAACTCCCAACTCCTGAGCCAGATTCGACATCGCCGCCGCTGTTGTCATTTGCTCCTTGTTTATGGCCCCACCGGAAAGAATTATTGTTGCGCCCGGGATTTGCTTCCACAGTCTCACGGCTTCCATAACCCGCAACAGAGAAGTTGTGGCAGCTTGATCGAACTTGCTTAAATTCCCGAAACGAACATCCCCGCCAAGCACAACGATCGTTCTTATACCTTTGGAAGCCAACTCATCCGCGACTGCGTAAGGCCCCGCTTCGCGGATCAACGGCGCCGTCAGTGAATCGGAAACAATGGGGTTGGACATTGCAATCAGCCAAAGTAAAGCTGCAAATACTAAGGTGAACCCGCCCTTTGACCGTGGTTTTCGGGACCAAATAATCAATCCAAGAATCAATAAAGTAATTACCGTGCCCAAAGGATATAGCAGCATGCTTATTACTTTTTTCATATAAAACAATATTATGGACATGCTTTCATCTCAAATTTCTATAGCCCGAACGTGATTCAATTGTCTCAAGATACTAAAAATGAAATACTGTTAACAAATTATTAAAAGAGGTTTGTATGTGGGAAATTTTCACCAGCCTGGATTCGTGGATAGCCCTAATTACCTTGACCGCTCTGGAGCTTGTCCTGGGAATTGATAATATCATCTTTATTTCCATCTTGGTGCAAAAGCTTCCGGCCAAGAGACGCGAAACCGCCAGACGAACCGGTTTATTTTTGGCGATGTTTATGCGTATAGGTCTACTGTTTACCTTAACTTGGCTCATAGGGTTGACCGCGCCTCTTTTTTCAGTGCTTGGAAATGAAATATCCGGTCGAGATATTATCTTAATGTCGGGTGGTCTTTTCCTGCTTTGGAAAAGCACGACCGAAATTCATCATATGTTCGGACCCGAAAAACCAAACGACCCCATAGTGGTAAAAGCGATACTTTGGAAGGTAATTCTGCAGATAACCCTTGTAGATCTTGTGTTTTCCTTGGACTCTATAATAACCGCGGTGGGAATGGTTGAACACTTATCGATTATGATAGTGGCTGTGGTGCTCTCTATCAGCTTGATGATGTTGTTTGCGCCGGCAATCGGTAGATTCGTCGATCAGCACCCAACTATTAAGATGCTCGCCCTTTCGTTTCTTGTGGTGATAGGTGTTGTTTTGATTTCCGACGGCCTCGGTCACCATGTGCCCAAGGGATACATTTACTTCGCGATGGCGTTCTCAGTTATAGTGGAGATGCTGAACATCAGATTAAGAAAGAGGACCTTGGGCTCGCGCCCTTACACGAGGTGAAACCCACACAACGTCAATCAATTCCCTTTCCTTTTCATGTGAAGGGGTTGTGCGATTGGGTTATTGTCTACAAACGCATTGAGAATTATGCCGCGTAAATCAATTGAAGCGCGTGGTCTTCAACGTCAATCAGCGCTCCTAAAATTCAATCAACATTTTAACCTTCATTCCAAGAACAGGGTCGATAATTCTGTCCGGATTAATACCAAAACGGTTCCCCGCAGAAGGGACATCCCAGTTCGGGACAGTTTTATCAATGCAGGCATAGTTGAACCATTTTCCAGGCTGCCAGTAAGCTGCGATAAATCTAACAGTCCATTTGTCCAACAATTGCCAATCCAGACCTGCGTCTACTTCCCATCCCAAATTATTGTCAGGGACTGTGGGAGCGTCTACTGTGACGGAATTGACGGTACTGAGATTCGCGAATTCAACCCTGCTGCCGTTAGGGGCCGGGCGCATGAATCCCCACCCGTACCCTGAAGTGGATGCCCTGTCCGCCCAAAAGAAACTCGTATAAACATTTAGATTGGATGCAACAGCATAATCCATTCTGGCGGCAATGATTGAGGCGTCATTCATGTAACCGTCGGTGTTCAAATTAAATAGATCCAAACCCGCACCGTAATAGAAATCCATAAGAAGACTATAAGGGCCGAATAAGCCGTAGTTTCCAAAACCATAGAAATAAGGTTGCCGATCGATAAGCACTCCATTTCTCCTGTCCGGCCCAGGCAACCAAGAATAAATAAAAGAAAGCTTAGCGGGGCCAAGCACGAGACCGGTCTCTATCATCCATCTCCATGCTTCAATGTAACGGGGAGCAAAAAGGCTTCCTCTCCCATCTGCTCGATCCGGCATACCAAAGAACGTGCCGTTGAGTGAACGGTGAAACTTGGTAGCCCTGTTCACCCAATCCAGTTCAGTATTAAAGAAGACTTGGCCGTTATTGTATTTGAGAAACACTCCGCCGTCAGCGCTTACCACATCGCTTGCGGGAAAAGCCGCCCGGTCAATTTGCAGACGCTGAGATTCAGGACCTCTGTGGTAGCTGAAGTACTCTGCGAGCACTCCCATAGACAGAGAGCCGGAATCATAAGTTATGAACGCCATAGGAGAGACATTGAGCAATGCGTTGAAATCTCCACTATTGTAATAAGGATTCACACGAGGATCGTCCGCCGTCAGCGGAAAAGAGTTATTAGGTTGATCTTGTCGGAATGGATTATCCGGCTGACGCCTCCAAGGATAAAAACCCAGTCCCACCCTAAATGGTCCGGTTGGCGCCACCCAAAGCAGAGATTCTGAAGTCAAATCCTCAGCTCCATTGTACTGGAGTCCACAACCGAAATTAAAAGGCCGTTTGCCTGCGACAAGCATGCCCCAGGGAGTGTGCGCGGAGAGCCACCACATTGTCCATTGGCCCTCGGAAATCGCCACTTGAACCCCGGGACTCGTGGAGTTTACGTAAGCGGAGGCCACGGGATCCCCATAAGATCCAATCCGATACTCGCCTCTCAGTCTAATTGCAGGATTTATTCTGAACTCCGGCAGAGCATTTACCTCCATCCGTTGCTCTGCGGCGCCGCTCGAGGAAACAAGGTCTTCAAGTTTGCCCCCTACCCAGCCATTTACTGATGCGAAATCGCCGGGAGTGGAGCTGTTGTCAAGGTCGTACTTTCCAAAAAACCCTTTAGATCCTAGTTGCTGAACATAGCGATTCTTCCAGTTTAATTCACCTTCCAGTGAAAATTCCCATGCAAAAGACTGAGTTACCATGAGGCACACGTTCAGAGCAGCCCCTATAAGGAGAATATAAATAAGTTGCCTCTTACCCATTACAATACCTCCCTCACGAAAAAAGAATGCCCCTTATTTTAATATATTATCAAAAATGTATTCAGTCTCGATAAAAAATTCGTGTTGTCTGAGTCTCGCCAGTAATGGGACTATGCTTTTAAGCAATATGAGTGAATACCAGTCGTATAAAATCTCAGTTCACCGAATATTTGATTTGAAAACAATCTCGGCATTGGTTAAGATTCGCTTTTCCATGCCGCTATTTTTGAACATGTAATCCGAATTGTAATGGCGGCAAACCCAGATTGAAATCGACTATTGAAAGGTAATCGGATGACCTTCCCTGATATTGAAACTCAAATGATGAAAATTTTACGTGGAGTTGAGGAAATCATCCATGAAGAAGAAATGCGCCGCATGATCCAGTGGAGCATGGATAAAAATGTGAAACTTCGCATTAAGTTAGGCGTAGATCCCACTGCGTCGGATATACACCTGGGACATATGGTGACCATCAGAAAGTTGAAACATTTCCAGGAGCTTGGACACACGGCAATTTTTCTGATCGGCGATTTTACCGCCCGCATCGGTGATCCTACGGAGCGAAATGAAGCTCGCCTCAGGTTGACTAAAGAGCAGGTTTGGGAACATGCAAAGTCATTTAAGGAGCAGGTATTCAAAATTCTTGATCCTGATAAGACGGAAGTTCGCAATAACGGCGAATGGTTTGATTCCATGTCTTTCGCTGATTGCCTGGACTTAGCTTACAGATCCACCGTCGCTCGTATGCTTGAGCGCAACGACTTCGAAAAGCGTTTCAAGGATGGGAGCCCGATAAGCATCACCGAATTTTTGTATCCCCTTATGCAAGGTTATGATTCCGTCGCTCTACAGTGTCACGTGGAACTTGGCGGTACGGATCAAAAGTTTAATCTGCTTGCCGGTCGTGATCTTCAGATTCAGCACAAGCAACCACCTCAGGTTGTCATCATGACCCCGTTAATTGAGGGTCTTGACGGCGCCAAAAAAATGAGCAAGACCGAACGAAACTACATCGCGGTTGATGACACGCCGGAAGATATGTTCGGAAAAACCATGTCCATTCAGGATGATCTTATTGTGAAATATTTTACTCTGCTTACGGATGTTGATCCTGCGGAAGTGGAGCGATTTAGAGTAGGGCTCGAACAAATTGAGGCGCATCAAGACCTCAATGATCCCCTGCATCCCATGCAAATTAAAAAAGCCCTTGCCGGGGCAATTGTCACCGAGTACCACGGCGCCCAGGCGGCAAGACAAAGCGCGGAACACTTCGAGAGAGTAGTTCAACGAAAAGAAACTCCGGATTTGATGCCGCTCAAACTTTTTTCGAAAAAATCGGCGCCTGCCCAGGAGATCGTGACCACTGCAAGCGGAGTTTCAGGTTCCGAGGCTCGAAGGCTTATCAATCAGGGGGGAGTCAAAATCAACTCCGTAAAGCTATCAGACCCTGGAGCTATGATTGATCTGAATTCCGATGAAAAAATTCTGCAGATAGGCAAGAGAAAATTCTTCAGGATTAAAGCCGAATAGCTGTTCCCCCGATTAGATATAACCTTCGGGAACTTAGAAAAAGAATGACAAATTAGTCAATCGATTCTATAGTCCATTTTTATTTTGATCGCCATTTTAGAGGTAACGATATGGGTTCTAAATATTTGTTGATTCTCACGGCATGTGTATTGTTTTTAGTTCCTTATAGCGCCTCCGCCGGCTGATGTGATTCCCAGGTCTTCTGGAGTGAAGGCCCTAATTATTACAATCCAATGTCTCAGCCTCAACAACAAGCGTGGGAATCGCAAAACCAGGATTACTCTTACAGTGTCAACGGCAATTCCAATATAGCGCCTCAGCGGCCGGCGCCGACCCGGCAGGGCGTGATTGCGCCCCAGCCGACGACCTCCACGGTTTATAAATCCTTTTACCCGAGCAACCCATCCATTTCTCGTAATTCGTCGGCGTCTGATACCGGTCGGAAATTACAACCAAGGCCCAGGCCCCACAAGGCAAAACAGAGTCGGTTCAATTCGCCTCCCGCGAACTCAAACGCCGTTCTGTCAAAACGCTTCGGCCGGACTTTGTGGTAAAATAGCATAAGAATATCAAGATTATTGTAGACATGCCCGGTGTTTTGGTATTATAGTGTAGATTAGTTTACCAGAACTTGAGCCGGCGCTTCATAATCAAAATGATTGACTGCAATATGCGTGGGGGTTTTCGGGATAGATCTTATGATCCGTCAGTCTTGCTAAGCCTCCTCCGCTTTGTACGCTCCGCTCTGATCATATGACGCTAGCCCGCAATCAGCGTTAGTTCACGCGATTGGCGCTCGGAAAGGGTCGCTGTGGCTGATAAAACTCGGAAAGTTAAAAAAACCAAGAAAGTTGCTAAGCCACCTGAAACTACGGTTTCTGATCCGTGGTGGGAGGATGACCAAGATATTGAATCGTGGTTTGAACCCAAAACCGCCGTGGAATTCGATCCTGATAATCACATTCTTCCATCCCCTCTTATTCCCGGACGCCAAAACGAGCGAGTAAATTCCATAAGACGCAGCTATGATTTATTAAAGCAGTTTACCGCCGAAGAACTCCGCGTACTTTTGGACCTGAAAAGAAATACGTCCACCAAGGCCTGGACCTTGAGAGAAGATTTGCTGGTCTTGACATCCACACAAAGCAACAGTGAACTCGCTGAGATGTTGAATGCCCGCAACAAAGAAGCGATTAAAAAGCGCCTGCAACTCTTGAAATCAAAAGGTCTAATTAGGAGACATCCTGAGGCCGACGAAGACGTCGAATCATCCGCTGAAGCATAATTAGATATCCCGGGATGCTATGTCGGCTCGCAGCAGTCACATTGACCCATTGGCGGTTCTCGTCTTTTTTATGTGAGTGGCCACAAACCAGATCCCACCGATTGCAAGCGCTACAAGCATTATTATATCCAACTCATGCGAATACTGCTGCACAACTCTCCAATTCTGCCGCAATTTAAATCCACATACCAGCAAAAAGCTGTTCCAAATAGTGGCGCCGACAACAGTGTAAACGCAGAAGGGTAGGAGCCGCATTTTACCCAACCCTGCGGGTATTGAAATCAGATGCCGAACTATGGGGATGAATCTGCTTATGAAAATCGTGGAAGAGCCGTGCTTCGCAAACCAGCGTTCCGTAAATTCCAGGTGTTCATGATTAAGCAACAAATATTTTCCGGCTTTTAATACAAAGGGGCGCCCACCCCAATAACCCATGTAATAGGAAATCAGTGAACCGATCAGCGATCCGAAAGATGTGACCAAAATGGCCCAAAACATGGAGAATTTGCCCTCAGCCACCAAAAATCCCACAAACGGCATGACAAGTTCACTTGGAACGGGCGCGACCATACTTTCTAATGTCATCAACGCCGCCGCTCCAAAGTAACCTGTTGTTTCAATAGCGTACGTAAAATATTCAGCCAGTTGCTCAACCATTATTTAATCCCTTATTGTCTTAAGCTGGTGTACTCTTATAAACGGGTTATATGAGCAAACAGGGTTATACATTTCCCGTTTAATCAAGTCCACTCAAAACGTAAACTACTGGAAAGACAATTCATCATTTCACGCTCCATGTCAATGAGCCGCAAATTGCGAATGCTGAGTCAAAAACAGGAGCGCTGAGATTATGGAATTCCTCGAAAGGTCTCTCGAACACAGCCTCTAACGATGTTAAGCTCTGAATGTATAACCAGGCTTGAAGCTTAAATATCTCGGTTAGCCGACTCATAGCAGGAATTATCATTATACCCGTTGTTACTTTCGAGAATCGGTATAGTCGTTTCCAAGTCAATCTGAGCGCTAAATTATAGAGTTCGAGTATTGACTCGCGCCAAAAAATCTTCACTTCTTAGATCTTGACGCGGCAAGGGAACTAGGGCAAGCTAAACGGCTGTATAGAATTCCTGAGTCAGCAAACTAAGATAACGTCAATCGAAATTGTTTCGGGACGGTAAGCGCTTCCAACCCCCTAAAGCTTTGCTCTAGCGGGTCCTGAGATTCATTCTGCTCCGACTATTTGGGATCACGAAAGGAGATTCACATTGAGAATATTATCCGGGATTCAACCCACCGGATCGCTCCACATAGGCAACTACCTTGGTATGATGAAACCCATGATAACATATATGGATCGCGGGCTCTTGTTTGTCTTCATAGTCAATTATCACGCGCTGACCAGCGTCAACGACAGTCCGAGACTTGCCCAGGGGACGATTAACGCCGCCGCCGACTTCCTTGCCCTGGGACTGGACCCTGATCGCAGCATATTCTGGGTTCAGTCGGACGTGCCTGAGGTGCTGGAGCTTGCCTGGGTTTTGACCTGCGTCACGCCCATGGGCCTTCTTGAGCGTTGCCATTCTTATAAGGATAAGATTGCTAAAGGCATCGCCCCCAATCATGGGTTGTTCGCTTATCCGGTGCTGATGGCCGCAGATATACTGTTGTATCAATCCAATATAGTTCCTGTGGGCAAAGACCAACAACAGCACATAGAGGTAACGAGGGATATTGCCATAAAATTTAATCACATATTCGGAGAAACCTTTGTTATTCCCGAAGGTGAAATCAGCGATGATGTGGCGGTCATCCCCGGCATTGACGGCCAAAAAATGTCGAAGTCTTATGACAATACAATCGAAATTTTCCTTGAAGAAAAAGAGCTCAAGAAAAAGGTGATGAGTATCAAGACTGATTCCATTCCCGTCGAGGAGCCCAAAAATCCCGACACCTGCAATCTCTTTCAGATTTATAAGCACTTTGCGCCTGGTGACAGGGTAAAAGAAGTTCACGACTTATATAAAAACGGGGGCGCCGCGTACGGAATAATAAAAAAGGAATTGTTGGGCATTCTTTGGGAATTTTTTAAAGACGCACGAGAGAAGCGCAAGAGATTGCTCGCCGACCAAACCTTTATTAGGCAAACTTTGGCTTCCGGAGCTGATAAGGCTCGGGAGATCGCAAAGGTGACCCTGGAAGACGTCCGGGGTAAAGTGGGTGTGCTGTATTGAAAAAAGCGGCGGAAAAAGGTGTAGATATCCACGCTGTTGTGAAGATCTTGCGTCAAGAAGTGAAGCAATATGGCGAGCCTATTGTGACCGAAATCGCCAAGAAGCGGCGCGATCCTTTTCACGTGCTTATTTCTACGATTTTATCGCTGAGAACAAAAGATGAGGTGACTCGCGCGGCGTCGAAAAGACTATTGGACAAAGCCGCCACGCCGCAGGGGATTTTAAGATTAACTGATCAGGAGATTGAAAAAATAATTTATCCCGTAGGATTTTACAAAACCAAAGCGCGCACATTAAAACAAATCAGCGCGGATATACTGGAAAAATACGGCGGCAGTGTCCCGGATGATTTGGATGAATTGCTGAAACTCAAAGGCGTTGGCAGGAAAACGGCAAATTTAGTGATTACCTGGGGCTTTGGTAAACCGGGAATTTGCGTGGATACGCATGTCCATCGTATTAGCAACAGACTTGGCTATGTAAAGACGAAAAGCCCCAACGACACTGAAATGGTTTTGAGAGAAAAGCTTCCCCCGGAATATTGGCTGGAATACAACGACCTATTGGTGATTTGGGGCCAAAATGTTTGTCGGCCCATTTCCCCGTTCTGTTCTAAATGCGCGATTTACGATTATTGTAGGCGCGTGGGCGTAAATATCCACCGATAACTGATATGGGTGAAAAATACACAGAACAAAGCGTGGTTCGCGGGCAATAAAAGTCCGGAAGTGCTTTGCCGACTGAGTCCACTTGAAGCCGCTGCAGCATCTAAAATTAGGTTCTGAAACTATTTGCCTGGTATATCGAGAA
Organism: Desulfomonilales bacterium; assembly: GCA_038250835.1. Classification (GTDB taxonomy): domain Bacteria; phylum Desulfobacterota; class Desulfomonilia; order Desulfomonilales; family Desulfomonilaceae; genus JBBSBY01. The sequence continues at coordinate 41,757 of JBBSBY010000009.1, forward strand.
TCCAATCTGCTGATTTGATTTGGGAAAGAGAATCATGAAACACGGAATACCATGTTTAGATTCAAATAGAACGTGTCGACATAAAACTTGGCACGCATCATGCTCTATAGATGGGCATTATAGAGGGCGGGCGTAATTGATACGGAGGCGAACTGGTTACTGAATTATTAGTATTTCAAATTGATACGTAGTAAATGTTTCAAATTATTTATGTTGTTGGGTTTTTCACGCCGCCCCCCTCTACCATTAATATTCATATATAAAAAAACGCCGAGTCGGCGTTTTTTTAGTTTCGAAGCACAGATGCTTGTCCGTTAATCATCATCGTCTGTTTTTAAAACCGCCAGGAAGGCCGACTGAGGTATCACCACGTTCCCGACTTGCTTCATCCTCTTCTTTCCTTCTTTCTGCTTTTCGAGCAGCTTTTTCTTTCTGGTGATATCCCCACCATAGCACTTTGCAGTAACATCTTTTCGAAGAGCCGACACAGTTTCACGGGCAATAATCTTACCGCCGATTGCGCCCTGTACGGCGACTTTGAACAACTGCCGCGGTATTTCCTTCCGAAGGCGCTCACATGCTTTCCTGGCCCGTTGGTAGGATCTTTCCTTATGAGCCAGCATGGACAAAGCGTCCACTCTTTCGCCTGATACCAGAATATCCACCTTAACTAAATCGGTCTCACGGTATTCGAGAAACTCGTAATCGAATGAAGCGTAGCCTCTGGAAATCGATTTAAGTTTGTCATAAAAGTCAAACAGCACTTCGGCCAGCGGCAAGTCAAAAGTCAATTCGACTCTTCCTGAATCAAGGTAGTGCATATTCTTTTGAATTCCGCGCCTTTCGATGCACAGAGATATGACCGCGCCCAAATATTGCTCAGGGAGTATTATCGACGCCCGAATGAAGGGTTCTTTTGCCGTGTCGATACTTACCGGATCAGGGTACTTTGCGGGATTATCAATTATTTCTTCCGTCCCATCCTTAAATACCAAAATATACCGGACTGAAGGCGCAGTTAAAATGATTGAAAGATCAAACTCCCGTTCCAATCTTTCTTGTACGACTTCCAGATGCAACAAACCCAAAAAACCGCACCTGAACCCATGCCCCAACGCCGTGGAATGGTCCTTTTCGTACGTCAACGAAGCGTCGTTTAGTTTCAGTTTCTCCAGACCCTCCGATAATTCCTGGTAGTCGTCTGAAGATATTGGATAAAATGAGGAAAATACCACGGGTTTAACTATTTGGAATCCTTCCAATGGAGAGTCGCACGGTCTGGAATTGATGGTCACGGTGTCGCCGATTCGTGTATCACTGACAGTCTTGACGCCTGCTATCATGTATCCCACATCGCCTGCCTGGATAACCTTTTGAGCAAGTCTTTCAATTTTGAAGACTCCCACCTCTTCGACTTTATAGGTCGCTCCATTGGACCAAAATCGGATAATATCTCCTGCCTTCAGCCTACCGTCGAAGACTCTTAAATGAACAATCGTGCCCCGATACGGGTCCCAATGTGAATCAAAGATCAGGGCTTTTAAAGGGGCCTCCGGGTCTCCTGAGGGCGGGGGAATATTTTTCACAATTGTCTCAAGAATTTCCTCGATACCGGTCCCCTCCTTAGCGGACACGGCAACCGCAGTATCCGAATCCAGGCCAAGGTCATTGTCTATCTGAGCTTTGACGCGATCGATATCAGCCGAAGGCAAATCTATCTTGTTGATAACCGGAATAACCTCGAGATCCTCCTCCAGGGCCATGTAATAATTCGCCAGCGTCTGAGCCTGCACTCCCTGTGAGGCGTCAATAACCAACAAAGCCCCTTCACATGAAACCAGAGCGCGAGAAACTTCATAACTGAAATCCGCATGGCCGGGGGTGTCAATCAAGTTCAAGATATAATTACGTCCGTCCTTTGCTCGGTAAGGTAGCCCCACACTTTGGCTTTTGATGGTAATACCGCGCTCCCGTTCTATATCCATTGTGTCGAGCATTTGCTCGCGGAACTCGTAATCACCAACCACGCCCGTAATTTGCAGTAGTCTATCGGCAAGAGTGGACTTCCCATGGTCAATGTGGGCAATAATGCAGAAATTCCGAATATGGTCCATTCATCACTCCAATTTTAGGTATACCGGATAAAATTGAAAATTTTACGGGGATACGCGTCGGCGGAAGATGTGGTGTATCTAAAGGATTTCTCGAAAGTTCCGTCGAATAAAACCTCTTACCGGTCGTCCCAGCGCCTGCCCTGGACCTGATCTAGAGAAAGTTGGGACCCAGATCTTCCTGGATGCCGGCTTGCGCTGGAATGACGATAATCAGCTCTGAATGCATCACGAAGCTTTATTGCTTTAAGTAACTAGCTAGTGATTACTTTCGAGAATCACTATAAATTCTCGACGAAAATTGTAACAGTAAACAGCCGCGAAGTATATGAACACGCGGCTTCACATCCAATCGGAAGGAAGCCGCATCTTAATGCTCGTTATATTATAATGGCTAAAGAAGTTAGGTATGTTCGCAGATTTTCAGCTCTTCTCTCTAAGCCTACCCAGTGATTCCAAATGCGCCTTTTCTTCGTTCGAAATCTTGAACAACACTTCCCTGGCCTTTTCTTCTTCCATGCGTTCAGCAAAACGCATGTATAAATCCAGCGCCTGGGCTTCAAGCATCATTGAAAGATCAAGTAGGTCGGATCGTGTCGTGAGATAGCTTTTATTCTTTTGCATGAAATCATCGGCATTGAAGCCGCCTTCGAGAACCGATGAAGCGACATCCGACTCAAAAGCCTCTTTATCCAGTGTTTTGGATTCGACGGTTTTGTAAAGCGAAAGGAGATTGTCTTTATGCTTATCTTCAATGGACGCCAGTTTACCCAGCAGAGAGGCAAGCTCCTGATCGGACGTGTCCGTCATGACCTTGCGATAGAAGTCGCCAAGGCTTTGCTCCATTCCGTAGGCGAGTTTAATAATCTGTAAGGGCGTTTCCTCACCTGTAATCATATCCATGTTGAGTTCAACGGGGCCTTCGGCCTTTGCTCCATTCCACGCTTGAATGCCGCCCTTTAAGTTAATGACATTGCTGAAACCTTTCCCTGCAAGCATTTGAGCCGCAACTCGGCTCCTACCACCGATGGCTCAATACACCACCACGGGCTTATCCGGGTCAAGTTCGTTGAGTCTGTCACCCAATTGCGCTATGGGAACCAATTTAGCGCCCGGTATGTGCGAATCCTTATATTCCCCGGGTTGTCGCACGTCAAGCAACGTGTATTCCCCCTCCTGGTGTTCATCCATGAATTTGCGAGCTTCATCCGCATTCATGGATTCAGCGGGTTTAAGATATCGCTTAATTGTCTCAAACATGGCGCCCTCCAGTTGTTAATCTTAGACGTAATATTTCGTAATTGGGCCTGCGCCTACTAAGTATAGCATACGCGAATCCGAGTTCAATCCGAGCAGATTGCGCGCCTCATCATCGTAAAAAGCGCCGATACCGCAGCAACCCAGCTTCAACGCCGTGGCTGCAACGTAAATACGTTGACCGAGCCTACCCGCCTCCAGCAATGAGTATCTGTATGCGCGCGGCCCATAGGCTGATTCCATTTTACGCATGTTCGTCAAAAAGACGAATTGTAATGAACAATGCGCAAGCCACATCTGGTCAAGGCAGATCCTGGCGGCCTTTTCCATCATAGAACCGTGCCGGACGAGTTCGAAGGCGCATTGAGTCCTATTAATCAAATAAAAACCCGGCTCGATACCTTCTACATTGTCGGCAAGAAAACCTACCGCCAACACTTCTTGCCCGTGGCCGGCAGGTTCCGAGTCCTCTTGACAGAGGGTATTAAGCAAATAATTGAATTTCTTTTGATCCAAGACTTGTCGGTTTAAATTACGTCTGGATCTCCTCTGAAACAATGCTTCCGGAAATGGAACAAGATCGGCCATTTCAGGATCTTTGATCTTTATGGATTGCTCGGTAGTGACTCCCAAAAATTCTGCGATGTTGAATAGGCCGTCGGATTTCGTGATCATCGAACTCGCCGCATGGATGTCGTTAATGGCTTGATACTCAACTTCGGAATTGGAGACTTTTGAGGCTGCGGCAAATTCGCCGGTCGTTTCCATCATAGGATCTTTTGAACTATTTTTGACGGTTGCACCCGCGGAGCAAACGGCCAGGCACACCTCCCGAGTTGAATCCGATCTGAGGAGTTCATTTATTCGGGCGTCTTGAAAATCAAAGTACAAGTTGTATTCCGAATTGGCGTAATTCAAGGCATTTGCGAGGTTTTCAAGTAGATGACCCGAATCAAGGAGGTGGTATCTGTAAGCTCTGTCTCTGTACTTCCAGGAGCTTCTAAAAAAGATCGAGGTAATAAAAAAAGTTAGCTGTCTCTCCTTGAAATCATTAATGAAGCCCCCGATTTCATGCAAGGATCCGGAAGAGAGTTTAACCAGAGTTTGATCCGCAGGCGAATGGTGGTAAAGGCCGTCGTCGAGTCCTTCGATATTCTCAATTCCGACGTAAAGCTCAAACGGGTACAAAGCCCCCGCTGAGGCCACACTCCTGTAGTAAAAATCAGCGTCTCCGTGCCGAGCTTTAGCGGTGAGGCATTGCGTGAGGGTCAAAATCTCTGCAAGTCCATCAAGAGTAGTCGACTCAGGCTCGCTAATTTCGTGCGTCAACAGCTTTAAGAAGTCTTCTGCACGCCATCGGCTGACGGGGGGTAGGGGGATTCGTTCAGCGTGTTCATAAACCTTGAATACATTCGGCTGGTGGGGCCAGTCTAAAGCATGTCCGGACATTCGACTTCTCGAATAGACCGTAGAGTCGTGATACTCGGAGGCAGTCTTCATAGGGTCGTCTCCTGGAGGCATCCAGCGCCGGGTGGATACCGATTCGCCGCAGGGTGAGGTTAGGTTTCTCTATTAATGATTCCTCAAACTTGGAGGTTGAAAGACAATTTTCATTAGGCATCCAGCTAAACTCGTAAGCGAAACGGTTTCGCTTGGAGTTCGGTTGTAATCCACAAAAAAATTGTCCCTATGGATTTAAGGCATATTCCTTTGTAACAAGTTTTCTTTTACCCAGGCCGTATGTCTTAGTAACCCATAGTTTGCGGCCGTCCGTCTTCATAATAAGCGCGCCGTCTCTGCCCGTCCAGTACACATCGGCGCCCAGCCGCTCGAGCCGCTCCAGCACGATCGCAGCCGCCGCTCCCCCTGATGCCGGATAATCTGCGGACACAACGGCCACTTTCGGCTGAACCGCCTTCAAAAATTCCAAACTGGAAGAGCTTTTTGAACCGTGATGTCCAACTTTCAGCACCGTTGATTTAAGATCCATGCCGTTACGTAGGATTTTTTCTTCTCCAGGCGTCTCCAAATCACCCGTAAAAAGAAAAGCGGCCTTTCCATGCTGTATTCTTAGGACAACAGAGGCGTTATTTACATCTTTGTGGGCTGCTCTTTCCGAAATTACACAGGGTTGATTCAGAAAATGTAATCCGTCGCATTTTGTTTCATGCGGTTTTGCTGAAGAATTAGCCGACAAGATCGTGCAATCGGATTCCTCCGATGTGGAAAAGATTTCTTGAAGATGTTTACTTTGAACTGGAACCGGGTTCCAAAACAATTCATTGGCCGGAATTTGTTTGATTACTGAGAGAACTCCACCCATGTGATCCATTTCAGGATGACTGAGCACCACTCCGGAAAGCTTCCGAATTCCAAAGTAGGCGAGAGTCGGCGTAACAACTGCCGTTCCTGCGTCATAATATGGCGTAAGAATTCCTCCGTCGATTAGCAAAGCGGATGAATCCGTATTGATTACAAGAGTCGAATCACCTTTCCCCACATTCATGAAAACCACTTTAAGAATATTCTTTTCACTGGTGTAAAGAGCCTTAGTTGTAAATAGTATCACCAGCGCAATGATGGGAATCCCCGCAAGTACAGCCGACCGTGGTCGCTTCAAAAGCATTGGAGCCGCAAAGATGAGCACGAAAGCGATAGCCAGGGTTATGCCGTCCGGATGCGGCAGTGGGATGATTTTATAGGGAAGGGCGGAAAAAAATTGTGCTGCTCCGACGGTGAAAAGGCAGCAAAGCTCCGCCGGCACAAGAAGTATCCGAGCCAATGGTTCTGATACGAGACTTACAAATGACGCCGCTAAACCTAACGCCAAACCGGGCGCCGTGAAAATTTCCGCTAGTATGTTTGCCGGTAGAGTGTACGTGGGAAGCGCATGAAAATATTTAGCTAATAATGGAATCAAGGCTAAAGTGGCAAAAAAGGAAGCGCCCAAAGCTATAAGGATAAATTTTTTCGTTTTGTTAATAATCGCATTTCCGCTTGACGCTTTGCGCCCTTCACGCAGCCTTCGTGAAATTTCCGGAACGGAGATGAGTATCCCCGCCACTGCGGCGAAGGAGAGCTGGAAGCTGGGAGTTACAAGAGATAAAGGGTTAATAAGCAATATTATTAATGCGGCAATGGCTAAATTGTTAAGGGAAATCCAATTTTTACGGAGTAAAACGGCGCCTGCGAACACAAGTCCCATAATCATTGACCGAAGCGCAGGGGTTTTCCCGCCGACGAGCAAACAATAGCCCACTACAAAAGGCGCCGACATTACCGCCCCAAAGATCGGTCTTGGGATTCGCAGCATCAGACTCGGGAACAGCAGGGTAATAATTGCGGCCAAAGCAAAAGCGAATCCCGCCACTATGGCTACATGCGCGCCTGACGCCGACCACAGGTGAGCCAATCCGGAATCCGCAAATACCTTTTTCGCAGGAGCGTCGAGTCGTCCTAAATCGCCGGTGATAATGGCGATCAAAAACGCTTTCGCCCTATCTATTGATTGATCTGAGGCTAAGTGCGGTAAATAGGCGCGCGAAAAAATCCCTATATTTCTGTTCAAGAAATCGTAAATGGCGGCCCTGGCGTCGAAAAGGACGGCTTCCGGAGTATAGCGGCTCCCCTTTGATAAGATGAGGACGGCGTCTCGACCCTGCGTCGACGACAGCCACTTTATCCCTGCGCCGGCGCAATCACTTTCCCAATCGTATTCGCCTGGATTCCCACGATTCGTGGGTTTGCGGATTCGGCCCGTAAAGGCGATTCTGTCTCCATAATGAAGCGGAATAATGTTATCTCTTATTATCAGTCGCCCGTAACCGGGCAATTCTTGATTCAAAGCTATAGCTTTTCCATCTTCGACTATTAATATCCGATAATCCCGGGCTGTGGCAATTACTGAAGATACTGACGCCTGGATGGTTTTTTTTGAAACTCCTAGATTGAAATCCATATCTTTGGCAAGAGTTTTTGACGTTATGAAAAAGCCGATGCAGAAAAACAGGACAAAAACGGCTATTTTGAAAACCAAGCCCTTGACCCTGATGAGAATCGCGGTTGAACTCAGCGAGATTAATAATAGAATTAATGAACTATCGTAATACCGACCTTCCGTGTGAAAAGCTGATAGAATGCCCAATGATAGAAGGACGAGCGGCGCAATGCAGGGGCAATGTTTCTCGATTCCTTTTATTTTATTCAGTAATATAAGGAAATTTGAAAATAAACTCTTGATCATTGTCGCGCGGAGTGATAATCGATTTTTCCATAATCATTTATGCTGGTCGAAAAATTGCGCTTCAAATGCTCCGGTTTTAAAACCGGAAGGATTAGACGCTCAAACTGATAATGCGACTGCTCCGACTCATGAAAGAATTGCCCGGCAAGCCCGGGTATATTGGATTTAGTCGACAGCCGGTTGTAAAAATAGGTTCATTGTGCTTCTTATTACCAGCATCATTAAGCCGACCCCCGTTGAAATCGCCTAGGGGGTTTAAGGTCAGCGACATGGAATCGGAATCTTTTGGTCAGTATTTGCGGGGTCTTCGAGAGGAACGCGGCAAAAGCTTAAATGAAATTGCCGAAAGCACAAAGATCGCCGTTCCCAATCTGGAATCCATTGAAAAGGATCGATATGACCTCCTGCCGCCTCGGGTATTTGTTAAAGGGTTCATAAGGTCCTATGTCCAGGAGCTCGGCCTTGATCCGATTGAAGTATTGCAAAAGTTCGAGGATTTTACCAATAAATCTGAACTGACGGATTTTGTTGAAGAAGAAAGAGTGGTCTTTAACAAAGCTCCCAACTCGTTTTTCACAAGTCCCTGGTTCACGATTATATTGACCGGCGCAGGTTTCATATCTCTTGTAATATTGCTGTTGACGGGAGTCACTAAAATAGTGACCAATTCCACCGGCGCCGGAGCGCGGAATAGGCCTTCAGTTGTGGCGGCCCAACCTCAAGGTTACGATACCTCAGCAGGGTCGGGCGCCATGGATACCGCCCTTGACAATGATTTTGAAGAGAGCGCGCGTACTCAGTCAACCAAGAAAACTCTGGAAATTAGGGCTACATCTAATTCTTGGGTCAGGATAGAACCGGATACGGGTCCCGCGGAGGAAATAGTTATGGCGCCTGGAGATATCCACATCTTTACCGCACGTGAAAGCTTCTACCTTCAAACCGGCAACGCCGGGGGAATAAAGCTGCGTCTCAACGGCAAGGACATGCCCGTCTTCGGCAAATCCAATCAAGGTCTATCTATAACTCTGCCGTAAAATGCCGGCAAGAATCTTGTTTTTGGCGGACAATACCATCCAGGTAAGCGAACCATCGGTATCCCCATCAATGTTTGGGGGCCGATGTGCAATCTACTAAGTTTTAACTTAGACGAACATATGATAAGTTTTCTGCCATATCAGGACGCGTAATTAAGAGGAAAAATGGCTATGATTAGGAAATTGTTGCTTGTTATTCCAATTCGCGAACAATCGGATCTCGAGCCCGTAATCGAATCGGAAGGCTGGCATACCGTTAAAGATTTATTCAAAAAGACTGACACTTCGTACAATACTCATTGGAATGGGAACTTTGTTTTGGACCAGGATGAGATTCCATGGAAAGCGGAGAGCGAGGAAATAAGCTCTTTGAAAGAGACATCAGGCAAAGTGATAGTTCTGAACGACGGACGTTATTCAATAACCGAACAGCTAAAACTATACGCGGATACCGATGGTTCTGTTTATGCGCTTGAGGACGATGTGCAATACTTAATGGATATGGAATAGCGGATGCGCCATAACAAGACCAGATTTAAACTGTCCGAAAGGGTGAAATCCGCCAGACGTCGGCGCAAAGGCGTCGAGTTCTTCGCCGGTCTATCGTCCGGATCGTATTTCCTGTTTAGAAAACGTAATCCATTTGACAAAAATGAATTCCACAACAATGTTCCGGATCAAGACTCTTCAAAAGCGCAGCCGGAGCTTGAAGGATCATAGATTATCGGAGTCGGTTGGATTTGTGGACAAGTTGGTCCTGACCCCTATGCCGCGATGACCTGCGAGAATCAAATTAAAAGGCGCATAGATCCAAAAATTATGGATGAGCTGCTGATCGCGGCTGTTGTATCCCTTCACAAAACACGCATTGATTATCCAACCTGGGTAGATATCACCGCCGACATTCAAAATACTTCAGTCGTTTCCAATCCCGCCAACTCGCTGATTACAGGCGCCTCTTTCGGCGCCGGCAAGGCTCTGAACAAAATTTCTGAGAAGTTGCTTGATCGAGCCGAGTGCCTCGCCAATGAGTGGAGAGGTTTAGGGATAAAGGTTGTGAGGACTCCTGAGAGTAGACTCACGCTCCCGGCGCTAAATCCCCAATTTCTTTTGGCATGGGGCGCCGAGCGACTACTGGAGAAATCAAAAGCCGTTTTGCTCAATTCAAGACAGGGGCGACAATTCAATCATACGGGACTTGTCAATCGACTTAGAAATTTTGTCGCGGAAGCCGGGGGCCTTAATTACGCAATTATTTCGAGCTACGGCGCCATTACTTACAATTTGCTCACGAAGATATCCCTGGGTATCCCGTTAATAGTGATTTGTCCGGAGCCGCTACCTTTCTTAAATGTGAACGGCAAAGCCGAGTTCCTGCGTACAATGTCGGAGATGTTCGACTTGGATCATACCCTGTTTCTTTCTGCTTTCATCCCCGGCCTCAGGCTGCGTAATTCCGAATATTGCGCTCTACGCGATGAACTTGCGGCCGACATGGCGGATTACGTTTATGTCGGCGCCATCCGCAGCGGTGGAATTATGGAAGATCTGGTTTCCAGAAGCGTTCAACCGACGATCAAACTGGAGACGGCTGACGCGACTAACAGCGTTAAAACTCCACCTGCAGCACCTACGAGGCGTGAGTGGGATGCAGCCTCCGACAAGGTTTCAAAAATTCTTGAAGATTTTCCTGACGATTACCTCACACATTATACTCGCCGCCGGCCTGGTCCATGGCCCGGTCAATCTTTGGCGGACTATTGCGATTCCGTCATTAATCATGCTCCTGAATGCGGACATTCGGCATTCGACTCTTTGCGCAGAATGTTAGCCGAACGCGTGATCAGAGCAAGCGGCAGGTTGATTAAAAGCTCCGTTCCAGTAGTCTCATTTACCGAGCTCGTTCCCGATCAATTGCAACCTCTTACAAAATGGCGTAAAGGATTGGCCCGATGGGCCTTTGAACCTTACGGATTGGCTTTTCCCAAAACCGAATTGTTCAAGTTGGGAATTCGGCCGGTTATATACTCCGTCAACGAAGCTTATGAAGATCTATCGAATGAGTTACGGCATCTATTCCAGGCTTCCTGCTCGGGCGGTTCAAACTGGAGTTTGGAAAAGGAATGGCGAAGCCGAGGCGATTTCATAATTAGTGACGAAATGTTGGAAAAAATGATAGTTATAGTTCCGACTCAAAGTGAGGCAATGGATTTGCTCGCCACATTTAGAATTCTAATTTATGTGCTCGGCAGGATGGATTAGCGCCGATCTAGGGAGCCCGATTGTGATTCACATTGGGACTGAGCCTTCTCTTTTGTGGGATTGGTTTTGGCTAGTAAACGCATTCGCCATAGGCGCGATAGTGGGCAGTTTCTTGAACGTGGTGATATCAAGACTGCCCCAAGGCGAATCCGTTGTAACTCCTGGGTCCAAATGTCCTAATTGCGATACTCCTATACGGTTCTTTGATAATGTTCCAATTTTCAGTTACTTGATACTTTTAGGGAAGTGCAGGGCCTGCGGACAAACCATTTCTCCCAGGTATCCTATAAATGAATTCGTTATGGCGCTCCTTTCGGGTTTGTTGATGGCGCGTTTCGGCCCAACACCCTATTTTGGAGTCTGGTTTGTGGTTGTCGCAGCGATGCTGGCCACCTTCTGGATTGATCTCGATAATTTGATAATTCCGGATATTATTACTCTGCCTCTCATTCCACTTGGGTTATTGGCTTCCTTCCTGGGGTGGGTCCCGGAAATGAATTGGCGGGCCTCAATTTACGGCATTCTCCTGGGCGGCGTTATCCTTTGGGCGCCGGCCTTTATTTATGAAAAAATTCGGGGAATCGAAGGCTTAGGAGGAGGCGATATAAAACTTCTTGCCATGATCGGCGTTTATGTAGGACCATATGGAGTGGTGTTTGTGCTTTTTATGTCGTCGCTCATTGGGTCGGCCTTCGCTTTGGTGGGAATAATGTTTAAGAGGGCCGATTCGGCCAGTCCTATTCCTTTTGGGCCTTTCATTACCGCTGCGGCCGTTTTTTACATCTTCTACGGCTATGAGATAGTTGATATGTTCTTTGGAACAGCTACGTTTTGAAGGATAAGACTGCGTCTCATTCATGGTTATTTATTAATTTCCTAATATTTTCCTAACAAAGTCACAGCAAACTAAGCTCAAGCCGATTTAAAATCCATATGTGTGACCGAACCGGTCCTTTAACCAGGATTGCGGCCCTAATCACTTAGGAGGCTTGTTTTGTACCGAAAACTTATGACTGCCATGGCCCTTGGTTGCGTCCTTATCGGGACCGCTTATGCAATTAATGTTGATCCTCGTTTAGCAGACTATACTCCGGTGAGTGGAGTATCAGGGAGTCTCAAATCTATAGGTTCAGATACCTTAAACAACCTGATGACGTTATGGTCCGAAGGGTTTCGCTCCAAATACCCGAATGTAAAAATTGCCATTGAGGGCAAAGGATCTTCAACCGCCCCGCCCGCTTTGATTGAAAGCGCAGCTCAGTTCGGCCCGATGTCGCGTGAAATGAAGTCCAAGGAAATCACCGATTTTGAAAAAAAATTCGGCTATAAACCCTCGCATTTCCGAGCTGCGGTTGATTCCCTTGCCGTCTTTGTTCACAAGGACAATCCCATCAAATGTCTTACTTTAAAGCAATTGGACGCGATATTCTCCAAGACCAGAAAAGGCGGACTTGAAAAAGACATCAGGACCTGGGGTGACTTGGGATTGACGGGAGAATGGGCCAATAAACCCATATCCATATATGGAAGAAATTCAGCTTCCGGCACGTACGCTTATTTTAAGGAAGTGGCCCTGTTCAAGGGCGACTATAAGGACAGCGTTAAAGAGCAACCAGGTTCCTCTGCGGTTGTTCAAGGTGTCGCATCGGATAAATACGCCATAGGTTATTCGGGTATAGGTTACAAAACAGCGGACGTCAAGGCTGTCTCCATCGGAATCAAGGAAGGCGCGTGTTTTGAGCCCAACGCCGAAAATGCTTACGCAGGTGATTACCCGCTTGCAAGATTTCTCTACATTTATCTTAATAAGAATCCGCAGCGAGCACTTGATCCTCTTATGAGTGAATTCATAAAATATGTTGTGTCAAAAGAGGGCCAAATAGCCACCATTAAGGACGGTTTTTATCCGATCTCCAAAGAAATCGCGGACGAGGACATCAAGACGCTCGGTATAAAGTAAATACCCAACGAGGGCGAAGCCGTGACTTCGCCCTTTCAGTTAAAAGGTCTTTGAATGCGGCGATAATGTCAGGAATCGTAAATGAATGAATCGCAACAAAAATCCAAAAAGCAGACCCGGAAATGGGTGCTGATTGCCGACAAATTAGCTGATCGAACCATTACTATCGGCGGTATTCTTATCATTGGGGCGGTTTTGGGCATGTTGGTTTACCTGGTGAGCGAGGTTATTCCTCTGTTCAGGGGGGGAACCGTCGAATATAAGAAAAATTACAAAATCACGGACGCCAATTCTAAGACTATTAACCTATGCACCGATGAATACAAGACAATAGCGGCAATTGTAACGCTGGACGGCGCCGTCTCGTTCAGACATGCCGTGTCCGGAATACTTCTAAAGTCTTCTCAATTTGATCTACAGGGAAAAAAAATAACCGCACACTCCGCTACTGACGACAATACAGGCGTAGCACTCGGTTTCGACGACGGAAGCGTGCGGCTCGGCAAAATTAATTTTGATTCTCAGATTCTCACCGAAGATCAGGTCCCCGGCAGTCTTAGGAAAATTGATGAAACGGATTCAACCGACGGAACGGCTGTTTACAGAATGATTCCAGGTCGGCAATTCCGCAAAATCGTTCCTTCAGTGGACCTGGACGATCCTTTACCCATCTCCGATTCGAACAGCTCCATTATTGCGATGAATTACCGTCTGACTCAGTTTGGTGAACGTCCGAAACGAACCGTGGTCACCATTGATAAAAGCGGCGCCGCGGAAATCAGCGTTGCCGAAACAAAGCTCAATCTTTTTACGCGCAAGACCAAAACAATTCTGACCAAAGCGAGCCTGCCGACAATTTCCAATATAGAAAAAATTTCTCACGTTCTCGCAACGGATACCGGGGAGGAAATTTTTATCGCAGATCGCGATTCTAATATATATCGCTACAATGTAAGGGATTTTGACAAACCTTTTCTTGCGGAAGAGGTCAGAATTCTGCCTGTAGGAGTTGAACTCACCACCCTGGGCTTCCTTGCGGGACAGAGATCTTTAGTCGCCGGCGGTTCAGATGGGTCAGTGAACATTTTCTTCCTTCTTCGCAGGGAAAACAGTCCAACCAAAGATGGCTATCAAATCGTAAAGACGAGAATATTTGAATCCCATCAATCTCCGGTGGTTGCCTTCGCTGCCTCCAGATCCGGCAAAATGTTTGCAACGGAAGACGCCAAGGGCGCCGTTTGGCTCAGATACGGCACGACGCAAAAAACTTTGCTCAAACTGTCCATGGAAAGCGCAGACGTCAAAAATGATGTCATGTACATCACTCCAAGATCTGACGGCCTAATTGCGCTAAATGATACGGTGTTCACCTTGTGGGGCGTAAACATTCCTCATCCTGAAATCTCACTTGCCACGTTGTTCGGCAAAATCTGGTACGAAGGTTATCCTGAACCAAGCTACACCTGGCAATCCACGGGGGCGACAAACGATTTCGAACCCAAGCTCTCGCTGGTCCCATTAATTTTTGGGACATTTAAAGCCACCTTTTATTCATTGTTATTTGCTATACCCATAGCGCTTCTGGCGGCTATTTACACCTCCGAGTTCCTACCGCATAGAATTCGCAACAAAGTTAAACCCATCATGGAAATTATGGCCTCCATTCCTTCAGTGGTGCTCGGATTCATTGCAGCTTTGGTTCTGGCGCCGATCGTTGAAACCTGGATAGCCGCTATACTGCTGTCGTTCGTTGTCGTTCCCACCGGCTTCATAATCTGCGCTTATTTGTGGCAACTACTTCCCCCTACCATGACCGTGCGACTCGATGGATTGCCCAAATTTTTAATTTATTTTGTTGTAATGTTTGTCGCGATTTTCATTTCTTATAGAATCGGGCCCGTCTTTGAAGATGTTTTCTTTGATGGAAATTTCGTGGCCTGGGCCGGTGGATCAATCGGCAGCGCGACTCCATTCTTGTTTTTGCTCAATTTGCCTGCGGTGGCCGTATTAATTACCATGATTACGGCGCGTGTGTATGGTTACCGATATCATACTTATTTACGCAGCGTTCCTATGCCTTACTCTGCGCTACTGGATCTTCTACGATTTCTGGGAATTGCCGCGGCAACCGTATTGATTTCCTACTTTGCCGCCGTGTTGATGGCCATGGCCGGATGTGACGCGAGAAACGGGTTCATTGGAACTTATGTGCAACGAAACACCCTGGTTGTGGGTTTTGCAATGGGTTTCGCAGTTATACCGCTAATTTACACACTTGCCGAAGACGCCCTAAACGCCGTGCCGGACCACCTGAGATCAGCGAGTCTAGGATGCGGCGCAACTCCGTGGCAAACCGCCAAATGGATCATTTTACCGGCAGCCGCAAGCGGCGTGTTTTCCGCGATTATGATCGGAATGGGCAGAGCAGTAGGCGAGACAATGATTGTGGTCATGTCGGCGGGAAATACTCCGCTGATTGACTGGAATATTTTTAACGGTTTGAGGGCTTTATCGGCAAATATAGCGGTTGAGTTGCCGGAAGCGCCTAAGGACGGCTCTTTATACAGAGTGCTCTTCTTCACAGGATTGGTGCTCTTTGCAATGACTTTTGTCATCAACACAATAGCTGAATTGATTAGAATACATTTTCGTAAAAAAGCCACAGAGCTTTAGGGTTTTTCATGCTCAGACAAAAAGAAACTCACGTGGAAGAGGGACCAGGACCGATTTCAGAGGTAACCACTGGTGAACAACTCTCGGCGCCTGCGGAAGATGCCCGCGGAAAATCGCGCAGCGCCTTCAAAAAAGATACCACCATTTGGGATTTTAAGTCACGTGGAGAGCCCTTCGTGTGGGGATTAGGCGCTGCCTTGGCAATCGGAATTATTATGATTGTCGGTTTTCTGGCGCTTATACTTTATAACGGCGCTCTTACCTTTTATCCGCTGCAGATTGACGCAGTGACCTTAAAAAGCGGCGCTAAGATCGCGGGGCAGCTCTCCAGGTCGGAGGTCTTCAAAATTTCTCCCGAACTCATCCAAGGATTACCTGAAGAAGTCAGGGATAGAATTAAAAAGGATTCTTGGCTGGTAACCCGTTATCTATATAAAATCGGCAACTTCGATTTGTACAATGAGGACTTCAAGTGGATATCGGATTATGAGATCAAATCTGTAACCAATCCGCCTGACCTATATTACATAGAGCGCCTTGAATGGGGTCCATTCATTGGTTCCATTAAGTCATTGAATTTAGGCGGAAAAATAGTGACGGGCGCCGAGCTGACCCCTCAGAAATTAGCCGCCGCCCTCGCTGACTCACAAGGTCGTAGAGATTGCATCTTAGGGATACAACGAAAAGATATAGCGGTTGTAAATCATAATCTCGAGAAAAATAGACTCAATCTCAAAAAAGTGAGTCTCCGAAAGGGAAGCGAAAGTTCTGAATATCGGGAAGCCGCGGCCCGGTTTAAAATTCAAGGTGAGGCGCTCGAAGATCAATACCAAACCTTGGCCGGGGAAGCGTCGATCATTAAAGCCAAGGACTCGGAATACAGGATTCTGCTTGCCGATATTAATGGTAAAGAAAAGGAAATAAAGTTGTCGGAAATTGTGCGTATGTTTCCGGCGAATGTCCTCACCGTGACCCAAAAAATCGGCGTCTATTTTTCGCGCTGGTGGGAATTTCTGACCGCAGAGCCTCGTGAGGCTAATACCGAAGGCGGAGTTATGCCGGCAATCTTCGGCACGTTTGTCATGACCGTCCTGATGGCTCTGGCGGTGGCGCCCTTTGGGGTTATGGCCGCGCTTTATTTGAGAGAATACGCAAAACAGGGCCGTCTTGTTTCTTTGGTCAGGATCTGCGTCAACAACCTGGCGGGTGTTCCATCTATCGTGTACGGCGTTTTTGGACTGGGTTTTTTCGCCTATTTTTTGGGCGGAAATATAGATCGTGTCTTTTTCCCTGAACGATTGCCGACCCCAACTT
Source organism: Desulfomonilales bacterium (assembly GCA_038250835.1). GTDB lineage: Bacteria > Desulfobacterota > Desulfomonilia > Desulfomonilales > Desulfomonilaceae > JBBSBY01. The sequence continues at coordinate 58,614 of JBBSBY010000009.1, forward strand.
TTGGAACGGGCGGTCTATTGTGGGCGTCTTTGACTCTGGCTCTACTGACCGTCCCGGTAGTCATTGTAGCCACGGAAGAGGCTCTAGCGGCAGTCCCAAAGTCCCTGCGTGAAGGATCGCTGGCTTGCGGGGCTTCGAAGTGGCAAACAATTAAATATATTGTTCTTCCGCGAGCAATGCCGGGAATTATGACGGGTTTGATTTTGGCCATGGCTAGAGGCGCCGGCGAAGTTGCGCCTCTAATGTTGGTCGGAGTCGTCAAGATGGCCCCTGAACTCCCGATCGATCAGTTCTTTCCGTACATCCACCTTGAGCGTAGCTTTATGCACCTTGGATTTCATATCTTCGACGTGGGATTCCAGTCTAGGAATTCCGAAGCGGCGAAACCCATGGTGTTTGTAACTACGTTACTGCTTATATCATTAGTTTTCATAATGAATATAGCCTCCATTATGATTAGGAACAGACTTAAACGAAAATTCTTTGCCGGACACTTTTAGGAGCTATTGAAACATGCCGGTGATTGCGCATACCGACGCTTCCGGCGTCGTTTACCACACACAGAAAGGTCCGGAAGGGCCGTTGTTGGACATTCAAGATTTCAACTTGTGGTACGGCTCTGTTCAAGCGTTATTTAACATAACCATGAGCATTGAAAAAGGGTTCGTTACCGCTCTGATAGGACCATCCGGATGCGGAAAATCGACACTGTTGCGATCGATAAACAGAATGAATGATCTAATAGACGGCCTTACGACAAAAGGCCGCATTGCTCTTGATGATAAGGATATTTACAGCCCGGATATCGACGTAATCGCCCTAAGAAAAACCATGGGAATGGTTTTTCAAAAACCCAATCCTTTTCCCATGTCCATTGCGGATAACGTTTCCTACCCCTTACGAGTGGATGGAATAAGAGACAGAAGATTAATTTCGGAAACGGTCGAAGAGGCGCTGCAGAATTCCGCCCTGTGGGACGAAGTTAAAGATAGATTGAATGATAACGCATTAGGATTATCCGGCGGACAGCAACAGAGGTTGTGTATTGCCCGCGCCATTGCAGCGGAACCGGAAGTGTTGCTGATGGACGAGCCGTGTTCGGCTCTGGATCCCGTAGCCACATCTAAAATAGAGGATTTAATTGACGATCTGAGGGGGCGCTACACCATAGTTATAGTTACCCACAATATGCAGCAGGCCGCTCGCGTGTCCGATAATACCGCTTTTATGTATCTCGGTAAGCTTATTGAATATGGAGTGACATCCACCATCTTTACGAATCCCAAAGTGGACAAGACCATGGAATATGTGACGGGTCGGTTCGGCTAACGACTATCGCTGTTCTCGTAGTAGTCATGAATCATCTGTTCAGGAGGGATGAAGTGCGACTAGCATATAGCGCTTCTCGAAGTTCTGTGGGAATGGAGATGATAAGCCTGAAAACACGATGAACTGAATCTCAGAATTCCCATCACATAACCCCTTGTCCACCGATGGGGAGGGGAATATCCGAGTATTTCCAATAACAGCGGCATCATATTCGATCAACCCCGATTCAAACCTGACACAAACCAATCCTTAATTGCTTTCGAGAACCGCTTCAAACGGATTTAAAGTCCCACTGACAGAGAGGATAGGGGGTTAATTTCCTTGCGTTTCGGCGCCGGCGGTATTTTCAATTCAGGAGAACTATAAAGGAGCCTTACCAATTATAGCCGGCAGATGCTTAAAAGATCGCTAAATGTTTGCTTACTCCTACCACATTGTGATAAAATCATTGAAAATCTATGGGTGTGTCCACAAAACCGAGAGGGAGGTTTTACTGCTATTTCTTTAATTTGGAACTAAGGAGCGAACTATGAACAAACGAGGATTCATTATACTTATTGTGGTATTTACTTCTTCTCTTACGACAATAGGGTTTTCTCAGCACATTTTTTGGGATTTAGAAAAATCTCCAAGCTCGGATATTACAAGTTCCGATTTTAAATTCAAATACGGAAGTTCCAGCGCCAAGTCTCTCGGAGACATGGAGGTCTATGACTCGCCGGATCGTGATCCTTTAGGCGAGCGATCGCAGGAGCCTCAGCCATACAGACCTGAAGCCCTTGCCCCAATTGCTCCGCAGTCTTCAGTTACACCGCCGCCCAGACCTGAGCGCATCAACTCACGACCTCCCGCTGTTACGGATATACAAAGGCCAAGTAATAGCACTGAGTCGGCTACTTCTATTCAGAAAAAAGAATCGCAACAAGAGGCTTCTCCTAATACTCAAAAAGATACTCAAAAAGATTTGAAGCCCAGCCCGTCCGTAAGTAGCGCCGAACCGGCTCCTCCCGTGAGCAAGAAAATGAAGTGGGGTCAAACTGAAGATCTCAAGAAGGAAGAACCCAAAGCTGATGATGGAAAACCTAAATATAGGTGGGGTCAGTAGGTTTTAGTCTCGCATTCTGTAATGTTAAGCTTCAAGAAGTATCAGAAGGTTATTTCAGTTCCTCGGTTCATTTGTGAATAGGCGCCTAACGGCGCCTTTGTTTTTGACGCGCAGGGGTAGTAAATTTGGAAGAAGAAGGCGGCAAGACTCCGGAAAACAATGTTCCGGCCGTGCGACCTCAGCCGGGCTGGTTATTAAAATGTTTCATCGGAATGGGTTTGGGCGTCGCCGGACCCTCTCTGGGATGGGCTTTGACGGAGCCCTAATGGATTTTTTCACCTCACGGAAAATACCCATTCACACGGTCGGCGCCGGACAGGCCTACGACAGAAAGCTTTTGGAGAATATTGCCGCTGAGACTTCAGGTAAATTTGTTCCCGCGAACAAAATAGAAGAACTCAGCACGGTTATGAAGCGTTTTGCGTATGAAACCCTGGCCGGGAAATTTTCTCCCAATCGAGTCGCAGGATGGGCGTTAATCGGATTGGCGATTGGCCTGTGCTCGGGTACCTTTTGGCGGAAGGGCCATTGTTTTCGGCGCGCTGGGGGGATTGCTCGGCGGCGCCGTAGGCGCGGTGGCGTTTGAACTGATCAAATCCAATTTGGCTCAGGTAGGACCAATGTCTTTGAATCGTTTGATTGGATTTGATGTTATCGGCACATGCATCGGTTTTACAGTTCCGTTATCGATTACCCAGGCGCCAAAAATAGGTTTGAAAAAAAATGACGCGCCGATAATTGAAATGCCCGCAACAAAGCCTCCGCTCAAAGCTCCCGAGCCCGAAGCCGACCCGCGCCCGCCCGTTGTTGAACCAGTGAAACCAGGACGTTCCAAAGAGCCGTCTACCAGATTCGCGCCAGGTAATCGGGTACAAGACGGGCCGAATATGCGAGACGAAATTATTAACTCATCGCAA
>JBBSBY010000010.1:0-60186 GCA_038250835.1 Desulfomonilales bacterium
ACTCGCAGCCACCGAGATTTTCTGATCCAACACACCGGGTCGGGCTACCACTGCCCGGCTCGGTCAAATTAATCTGAAAATCACACGGAAGGTTCAAAATAATCAGGAAAAAAAAGATTAAATAATGTGGAAATCAACAGCAGGCGTTGAAGGCAAGCCACAGGGAATTGGAAGTATATTCATCATCTCTCGAACAAATGGTCAATGAACGAACTCAGGATCTCGAGCAGTCAAAAATTGAGCTTAAAAAGTATTCGGAGAGCCTTGAAAAAACCAACTCCGCATTAAAGATGATAATTGAAGGAGTCGAAGAACAAAAAAAGGAAATCGAAAAAAGACTCTCGCAGAATCTGAACTTGACTATACGTCCGATTATCGATCAACTGAAAAATCAGACATTGCCTGATACGGCTCATTTTCTGCTGCGTTCACTTGATTTTAACCTGAACAACATCTTTTCGTCATTCGGTCTTAAGATCGTCAACAATGGGCATTTGCTGACGCCTCGGGAAATCCGAGTTTCGGAGATGATCAGATCAGGTTTATCGTCCAAGCAGATTGCCGAAATAATGGGAATAAGCCCACAAACGGTTTTAGTTCACAGGAAAAACATCAGGAAAAAACTTAACTTATGTAAATCAGGTCAAAATCTTGCAAGCTTTCTGAAGACTAATTTATAGTTTTGGTATGAGTTCATTTAATTTATGCATCTTACTTCAAATATGGATTAAAACTAGACCGAATTAATCTAAGTCTTGTCAATTCTTATATATACTTGATTTTTTTATCTATTTTATTTCAAATCTCACTTACCTTCATAATATCAATTATTTACTTTTTTTTGTAAAAAAAAGCTTGACAAGAATCCTGTATCTTATTAGAAGGCTCTCACCTGCATCAGCCCACCATTAATAACCTTCCATGACTACCCGTCGAAGTATCCTACCCGTCGCCCCGAGGGGGTCCCGCCTTTTCGAACACAACGATTGGGGTTTTTCTACTGTTATTTCAATAGATTATCCAATCACCTCGCTGCAACACGATCGTGTACGAAGTTTTTAGGAGCTGAATTTGAACAAAAAACTTACTATTTTACAACGTGAATCAAGCGTAGCATATCTATTTAAAATGATATTGTGTTAGCGCGCGTTGAGAGCATTCAAGTAAATTATAAGCTAGCGGATCGTCAGTACGAAGAGTGAAAGGATGTGTGGTTTTTGCGTAGTCATATCTCGAGAGCTTCGGCTCACAAGATAAATACCGTACAGATATGGAACCTCGAAACTTAGAGACCCTCCCGTCCACCAATAGCGCACTATTTCGTTCAGTTGACGGGAGGACCGATAATATTGATTTGGACGCCGAACCTTAATGATAGTCGTGGGTTCCCAAAGTCACTTTTATCCCGGTTTTTTCCTCGATAAGCTTCGCCATGTCCTCTGGTTTAGTGTAAGGGCAACCCGGTTGAGCTTTTGCCAAACAAGTGCTCAAATATATCTCATCCGGCTTCATTTCAGATAGCTTGGCGGCCATACCCAGATTAGGGACAACGGTGCGTCCGGGGCATTCACACGCGACAAAAGAAATCACCGTTGATGGCTCCTTAAAGGCGCCTTCTCCGAGTGCCGCGGCTTTCAAGCATCTCCATTCACCCGGGCAACCATACCCGCTCTCCATGTATGATCCGCAACCGACTACGGCAACTTTTTTCATTATCTAGTTCCTCCCGTTTTTGCCCACTATTGATGTTGATGAAATTAAGCGACTATGCTCTTCTAAATCTACCGTCTAGAATATACTACAAATTCAGTCATTATTCACACCAATGCAGTGGGAACTTCTAAACTATTGGATTGGATTCTCTGGTATACTAGGATTAATTTTAATTTGGCCGGTTTAGCAATGATTACAATATACAAGTTTGCCCTGTTGACTGCTTTAGCATTTACATTTTTCACTCCCGGCGCCGGATTTGCCTTAACTTTCCAGGAATTGGACTCAAGAATTGCAGAGTGTTCCTCTGTGGTTATTAACGCTTTGGAAATGCCGGAGAAAGGCATTCCGAAGGACCTTCTGAAAAAATGTCGTGGAATAGCGATATTCCCGGGTTTGCTCAAAATCGGCGTTATCTTTGGGGTAAGTTCGGGAGACGGTATTGTAATGCGCAGAGATGAAAAAACCGGTCAGTGGAGCAAACCTGCTTTTTTCAAAATACAAAGCGGAAGCTTTGGACTCCAGTTAGGAGCGCAGTATACTGATTTAATCTTGCTCATAATGAGCGAGGGGGCCGTCCAACGCCTCCTTGAAGATAAGTTCATACTCGGGGCCGACATATCGGTTGCCGCAGGCCCCATAGGCCGGGAGGCTTCCGCTGAGACAAACACCGGGTTTGAATCAGGCATACTTTCTTACTCACGGACGATGGGTCTTTTTGCGGGTGTCGCTCTGAACGGCGCCACTTTGCGCCCGAATAAAGAAGCCAATGCGGTATATCACGGAAAAGGCGTTACAGTTCAGGATGTATTTTACGAAGGACTCGGAGCCACATCGGAGAACGCCTTGACCTTGATCGGGATCTTGGACAAAGCCGTTGGGGCGGCGCCTCCGACGGAACCCAAACAGGCGCAGTGACAATCTCTTCCTTTTCAAACAATCTTGTTCACGTTTATCTGTTCCGCCCGCCTTCCGTTTAACATTTGCCCCGGAAATGAATCCGAGGCAAATCGGAAACCGGTTTGCAGCGCTTGACCGTTTATTTGGTTTACTGAGGTTCTTGCTTCCCTGCGTTTTTTAAAGCTTGCAGAGTTTGCCCCAAAATGCGCATTAGATCCTCCGCTTGTTCGATTGTCATGTATATCTGTCGTTCGTAAAGTTCCGCCAGTTGTTGGGATCCTTTGTCGTCAGAAACGGGGGTGTATCTGCCGAAATAAACCGAAACGTCTCTGGGAGTGGTTGCCACCATTGCGCAATTTGCATAATAGATGGTTAACTGTTGTGAAACTAATCTTGCGGGTCCACTTTGGCCTGCGCCCGTCATTACTTGAGGCGCCTCCGGAGACTTCTGATCCATATAAAGCTCCTTTCGTTGAATCTCTACCTTTCAAAATTCTCGCAAGTCGAATTCTCTTTGCCCCTACACTTGTCCAACATGTTCTAAGTAAAGAATTTCTGAATCTCGAGAGCTGGTAAGCATCGCAAACCATGTAGCCGATCTCTATACAACCTTTTTCACTTAATTGACTTCAGGATGCAAGCATTTAATGATTTCCTATTTTTAATTTCGTATTTACAGTATTTGAGTCGTTAAAATAACCTTAAAATTAAATGTTTTATTTTCAATGTTAGATTTAATTTAAATATTCTGATATAATAATGCTACTTAAGAGAGTTTTTTTCACAGTTTAGTTAACTTCACGATAAAGATTATTGCATGCTCACAAGTCCGAGGAACAACTTATGATAACAGCTCCGGAACAACTGAGCCTCAAATCACCGGTAAACCGCAGTTCCTGCATTTGCAACTACGTCTCTACTATCATCAATTGCCTTTTCGCCTATCCCCCACATTTTATTGAAAAATTGAGTTTCACCAAATTAACTCCAATCAATGTGATTATCCTGGCGACTTTTATTGCTTTGTTCTTCAGCGTAAGCGTCATGGTTGTCGCAAGCGCTGCGGAAAAATTCGTCCCGCCGACCGTAAAGGCCATGCGAATTTCCCCACAAGCGGAAGAAAACATTTTAACGGGAATGGGATCAATCGCCTGCCCTCGATCCATAGAACTCGGTTTCGATGATACTGGAGTCATAGCGCAAATGTTCGTCGAGGAAGGTGAAGCCATCCAACAGGGTCAAGTGATTGCAAGTCTCGATGATTCATCTTTTCGAGCGGCGCGGTTGGTTGCAGAAGCCAAACTCCAAGCTGCGCGAGCCGAAGTAGCCTTCTACGCAAACGAGCTGACCAAAAAAGAAAGTCTTTTGAATAAAAAGGCAGTTTCAGACGCCGAATTCAACCGCGCCGTTTTTGAATTGCAGAAAGCTGAAGCGGCTGTAGCTGTGGCGCAGGCTGAACTTCAGCGCATCGATATTGAACTGCAAAAGAAAATACTGATTGCCCCCATTTCCGGAATAGTGGCTAAGCGATACCTGGATGTAGGATCACCCGTTGTTCCCGGTTCCAATAAGACAATCCTCCTCATTCAATGTAATGATGTTTTCGCGGACATAGAACTTGGGGAACGCCTTTTCCCGAGCATTAAAGTCGGCCAACCTGTTCGCGTCAAAATGGACGCTCTGGGTGGAAAGATGTTTGCAGGAACGGTATTTAGAATAGGATCAGAAATAGACAAGAAAAGTAGAACCTTTATCATCAAGGTTAAGGTGGCGAATCCTAAATTCGTTCTCCGCCCCGGAATGTTCGCTAGAGCGGAAATTATATTATCTGAGGGATCAGCGCCCGTCTACATACCTGAGAAGGCTCTTATACATACATCCAAAGACGGTTCGGCCGCGGATCTATTCGTCATCAAAAATGGCGTGTCATTGAAACGCAAGGTGACGCTGGGTGAATCCAACGAAGGTCGAATACAAATTCTTAGGGGCGTCAGTGCGGGTGATGTGGTTATCATAGAGGGACAAAACCGGACCAGCGACCTTGACGAAGTAAATATGGAATTCGTAAAGTAGTTATGTACCGGCTGCCTTTAAATCATCCTCTTTCGGTCACGTGCTTGTTTGCGGCTTTGGTCTTTGTTGGGTTTGTATCCTGCTTCCATTTACCTATCGAGCTCCTCCCCAACTTAAAACATCCGAAACTCATTGTAATTACCACTTTTGCGTCGGCTTCAGCGGAAGAAGTTGAATCGTTGCTTACCAAACCTGTTGAGGAGGCTACGGCCGCAGTCGGGGGTATTCGCGGCATATCCTCCACAAGCTCCGAAGGAACTTCAGCAGTTGAGTTGAAATTCGATTGGGGGACCAATATCGGATTGGCGGCCGCTGAAGTTCGCGAGAAATTGGATCTTATCACCAACGAGCTGCCTCGTGACTCCAAATTACCCATTGTAGTTCAGTATGATCCGAGCGATAAGCCGGTCATGACTTTGGCTCTGACGGGACCTGAGGATCTGGCGGAGCTTCGCGTGGTTGCCCGAAACACCGTTAAAACTGAACTCGAAACTGCGATGCAAGGAGCAACCATCAGATTGGCCGGCGGTCTCATCCCTGAAATTCAGGTCTTGGTCGATCAAAACCGCCTTGCCGCTCACGGACTAGACCTAAAGATCGTTACTACGGCGCTCGAGAAAGCCAACATCAACTTCCCCGGTGGGCTGGTCCATAAAGGCTCACTAGATCTCCCCGTCAGGACGGTGGGACGCTTCAAGAGCTTAGATGAAATTGGAGAGGTTTCCCTGGGCCGCGGAACTGAAGGCGGCGCCGTCAGGATCAGAGATGTGGCTGAGGTCGTGGAATCACATAAGGATCAAAAATCCATATCAAAGGTGAACGGCAATGACGCCGTTTTGCTCTTCGTATTAAAGGAACCATCAGCCAATTCAGTTGCTGTTTCAGACGCGATCAGGAAAAGACTCGACGCCCTCAAAGGAAATTTACCTGCCGGCATGAAACTGGAAATCGTCGATGATGAAGCGCCTTTTATTAAAGCCGGCCTTCACAACCTCCGAAGCAACATGCTCTTGGGGAGCGGCCTCGCTTTTGCCGCGATTCTTCTCGCTTTACGAAGCTTTGGAGTTTCCGCGCTCATTATGTTCGCTATCCCCGTTTCAGTTTTCAGCACATTCACATTCATGTCGCTTGCCGCAATAAGCCTGAATATTATGTCAATTGGTGGTTTAGCGCTGGGTGTGGGAATGCTCCTGGATTGTTCGATTGTTTCCCTCCAGAATATACACAGGGTTCAAGGTTTCGTTTCCGACACAAAAAAAGCAATTGAGCGGGCGGTGCGGGAAATAGCGCCGAGCCTCTTAACGGGAACTTTAACTATATTAGCAAGCCTCACTCCTCTCGTATTCATGAGCGGCCCGGCAAACAGGCTATTTCGTGATTTTGCGTTTACTCTCGCAGTGTCGTTGGTGATTTCATTTTGCGCTGCGGTTATACTACTACCTGCAATGATGGTTTGGATCGGCAGGGAAGGCAAAACATTAACTGCGCAGCGAAAACCCAAATTCGTGATCAGTTATGTATCATTGCTTTCATTCTTAATTAAGATTCCGGCGCTAATAATTGTGCCTGCCATAGTTTTGGTCATATTTTCCGGTCTTGCGCTCGCTGAGTTGGGATTTGAAATTCTGCCTCCGGCCAAAGTCGGAAAATTCATTATTGCCGTCCAGAATCCTTCAGAAAGTACTATCGAAAAAATCGGTGAAATAATAAGAGATTTGGAAAATACTTTAAAACAGTATCCTGATATAAGTCGATTCGTTACTCAATCCGGAACGGGCGCCGGGGAAATTGGTTTCGAGAATTCCACTCAAAAATCCAATGAGATAATGATCACGGTGACTTTGAAGCCTGGAACTTTTGGTTATGATCACCCTGAGCATTTCATAAGCCTGCTACAGAAAGAGATCTCCAACATTTCGCCTTATAGAGTAGGTTTCTCTTTACGGCGGGATCCCGTGTCACGAGTATTGGGATCTCAGGGCGCTCAGGAGTTGATAAGAATACTTGGGGATGATTCGGAACAACTGAACAGCATATCCGGGGCCATTGTCAACCAACTATACGAAAGTAACATCTTCACGGATATTGTGGCGGAAGGTAACACATGGAATGAGCAGCTAAGGGTGATCGTCAACCGCTACCAGGGAGCGATCAGAGGAGTTTCAGTAAAAGATGTAGCCGGCATAATGCGCACGGCAATCGAAGGTACGGTAACAGGAAAATTCATAACGGCCGGGCGCGAGCTGGATATTAGAGCTAGACTCAAGACCAAAGAACGTACCAGTGTTGATGACATTAAAGCTTTGCCGATAATGGGCGCTCAAGATCAAATTGTTTTTCTGGACCAAATAGCCGCGGCCGAGCCGGGCGCCGGAAATCGTGAAATACTGAGGACAGCGGGGAAGCGAACTGTGATTCTAAAGGCTAACCCTGTTGGAGCAAGTTCCACAAACGCCGAAGAGTTTGCGCTCAAAACTGCCGCCTCTATGACATTACCGCATAATTACCGTATTGAAGCGGGAGCGACCCGACAGGAACGATCAGCTTCATTAAACAGTCTTCTCATGGCGATAGCTCTAGCTATGGCTCTTGTTTACGCTCTGCTGGTCACTCAATTTGAATCCCTGCGAAAACCGTTCGTCGTATTGAGCGTTCTGCCCATGACTATTGTGGGCCCGGCCGCCATTCTTTATTACCTGAACAATCCAATCAACACCATGACGCTCATCGGGATTCTGGTGCTAATCGGGATAGTGGTAAATAACGCAATTTTATTGACGGCAACCATAGATCAACGGACGGCAAACGGCGAGTCTTTGAATGACGCGATTTTAAATGGCGCCGAGTCTCGGTTGCAACCTATCATCATGACCACCGTGACTACCATTTTAGGCGCTTTGCCCATTTGTTTATCCACAAGCGGAGGGGCCGCTTTGCACAAACCTCTCGCCGTAACTCTAGCCGCTGGTCTGGGCGTCGCCACACTGTTCACCTTATTTCTTTTACCGGCGATGTACAAGACACTCGTTCCAAAAAAATCCACAGGGGTTCGGAGTTGAGCCCTGCAAAACTTCTCATAACACGCCCTCTGGGAATAATCACAATTTGTTTGGTCATTACAGGATTGGGACTGCTCTCAGTCCGAAATGCCCCAATTAATCTTCATCATAAAATTACTTATCCGGCGCTTACCATTACAACTGAGCTCTTTGAGAGTGACCCCCAGGAAGTTGAAACATTAATTACAAAGCCTCTGGAATCAGCTCTTTCAGACCTTCCAAATCTAAAAAAATTACAATCGTGCTCGCGGTCGGGAGAATCGGAAATCACGCTTCTGTTCCACTCCGGGAAAAATACGGCAGAAGCGGCGCTTGACGTTCGCAGTCGCATCCGACGCCTGCTGCCGCTGCTGCCAAAAGACGCCAAATATCCGTCTATAAGCAGATTCAATCCATCCGATGCCCCCCTGATGACCATTGCGGTAACAGGAGGACCTTCAGTCAAGTCCAATTTACATTGGGTTAAGAACAGCCTAAGGCCGACTTTGGTGGGAATACCCGGAGTGGCGGCGGTGCGCATATCAGGAGCCCCTATCGATGAAATTATCATTGACTGTGATCCCGGACGACTCAGAGCTTACAGTCTCACGGTACACGACGTCGCCGGCGCGGTTGAATCAGGACACGCGAGTGTGCCTGCGGGTATCATCGAACTGGATGGCGGGAGAGTCAACGTCAGAACTGTTGGTTACTTGAAGACTCCGGAGGAAATAGCCCTTCAGCCAATATGTTTGGCTTCGCCTGGAACGCCTCTACTGGTTTCAGACCTGGGCAAAGTATCCGTCAAAATCCAGCCGCCGGATGAGATAGTTAGACTGGGAGGCGTCCAACTTATCGCCGCCTCAGTATTTAGGACCTCGGATGGAGATATTCGACGGATTGGCGCAGAGATTAAAAAGTTGATGAGCGATACGGCGGCAAAGACGGGTTTTGCAGGAAAGATTGAGATAATCTTTGACCAATCCAAAGAGTTGGGCAAAGTATTTTACCGACTCTACCGGTTAATTCCCATTACAGCGATTCTGACGGGTCTTATTTTGTACTTATTTATGGGAAACGTATCTTCAACCCTCCTCATATTGACTTCAATACCCTTTTCTTTCTGTTTGGCATTCATGCTTATGCGTTTAATGGGAGTTTCACTGGACATATTATCGCTCACAGGATTAACTTTGGGGCTGGGTATTCTGGTTGATAACGGAATTGTCGTCATCGACGCGATATCCAAACGCAGAAGCGAAGGAATGCCCCTACCTGATGGAGTAGTCTCCGGGGTCCGAGAAGTGGCTGTTCCTCTTTTTTTGTCGGTCATAATAACTACGACGGCCTTTATACCCGTACTCTTTATATCCGAGGAAATACGCAGCTATTTTACGGGTTTTTCCTGGACTGTGCTTTTAAGCTTGTCCGCTTCTCTAGTATCGGCGCTCACGCTTATACCGGTGCTCTTTCAGCGATTTTCTGCAAAAGCGAATAGACGCCCGTATATAAATTTTGACAGAATTAGTACTACTTATAGATCTCTGTTTCTATCGGCAAATCAATTATTTATTCCATTACTGCTATTCACGTTTATATTCCTCATTGTGGCGGCTTACCTGGGCTCCGGTTTAACTTTTAGGCGCTCGGCGTCAGGAAACACTAATCAGCTTAAAATCTATATGTTAATGCCGCCTGCCGTCAGCGTAAATTTCACGGACTCAAAGGCCAAAGAGGTGGAGCGAATACTTCGGTCTTTACCTGTGGTTGAGCGACTGTACACGGAAGTAAAGGGCAGTCAAACTCTTTTCAAGGTAACGCTTAGCGAAAAGGCGCTCGTTGAAGATCCGATAGCTCTCATTAGGAGCAAAATCAGTAATATTAGGGCTCCTGATGGAGATCCGGCTCAGTTTCACATAATCCCCATGGACGCTCAGGGCATTGATTCAACCATTACAGTTCGCCTGCAAGGTCCTAACCATGAGATCTTGTCAAGGTTGGCGGACCAAACAAGAGATAAGATCCGGCGCATTCCATTAGTAAAAGATGTTTTGACACATCAAGGTAACCTGGTTCCGGGTATCGATTTTATAGTTTCCCAGCATAGAGTGGGATTCCACAACGTCCAGACCGAAATTTTGGCGCAAGAACTACGAGGCCTGCTCACGGGACCTGTGGCTGCTCGAATTCGCGATGTCCAGAGTACGACACAAATTCGGGTGCGATCGGCACGTTATCAGTCTGACGGTCTTGGATCGGTTCAGACCGCTTTTATTCCAAATATACGCGGCGCTATGGTACCGCTTATGGAATTGGCGCCCCCTGAGGTACGTCTACAACCCACGGTTCTGTTGCGAGAAGCCGGCAGGCCTATTGTTCCCATGACAATCGCGTCGGGAGGCGATGATCCGCTTTCATTAGGCAGCGAAATAAAAGAAGCGTTAAAGGGGATTACATTTCCTGCTGGTTATATATGGTCCTTTGGAGATGAAATTAAGGATATTACAAGAATTCGGAGCGAGATGGCTTATGCCGGAGTAATAGGTCTGATCATCATTTATCTAATACTGGCTATGGCAACGGAATCGATGCTCCAACCCTTTTTCATTATGATCGCCGTTCCGTTCGCTGTTGGGAGCGCGGCAATTGGTCTTCGTATCTTTGGAGACGCCGTATCGCTCCCGGTTTATATGGGAATAATAATTCTCTCCGGGTTAGTAATAAATATTAACATAGTCATGGCTTACACAATCAACGATATGCGACGAAGGGGCAAGAATTCTTTCGACGCGGCATTAGGTGGAGCTCAAAGGCGTTTGAGGCCGATACTTATGTCTTTGCTAACCGCAACGGGCGGTACAATTCCAATGCTGTTGGAGCGAGGTTCCGGAACCGAAATGTGGACGCCGTTTGCTCTGACTCTAGCTGTCGGCATGCCCGCGGCCGTATTCTTTTCGCTTATTTTGATGCCCGTTTTATATGCCAAGGCGTATGCCCGAAAAGACCTGCGCGAAATCGAAATTCCGAGTCACTGGTAATGCTCGAAATCAATTTTTACGACGATTCCGAACTTATAGTTTTCAAGTAAGTATTGCCTCGTCATATCTCATGGTGGTTCTCATATTGGTTGGCATTTAAATTTCGCAACACCCTATCGAACTATCTTCACCCTATGCCCTCTCCAAGAGTGGAGAGGGAACCAAGAGGATTTGGCGATGTTGTATATTTTGCTGCGAATCCGTATCACAAGTTTGCACGAATCGTATGCAATACTTATCGCACTGCTCCGTCCAAATCTAAAATTAACTCAACGAACAAGGTATTTAAAGTCCTGATAAGTTCCAGAAGAGGAATGGATATAAGCTATGTCAGTTAACGGACAAAGGGATTTAAAGTCCCCCTGACAAGGGGGATTGAGGGGGTTAATGTTGTTGCAAAGCGAAACAGCGTGTCCTGTCTTTGTGGAAAGACATGCTGCGGTAGCAAACTACGGGGTTTTCTTTTCTCCGGATTGCCCATTCAACTGATCCAACATTTCACGAGCCGGGGTGAATTTGGGATCAATTACTAAAGCTCTCTCCAACATTTGCTTTGCGCCTTCTTTTTCATCGCCGGCCAAAAATATCTTCGCCAACTCAGTTCGATAAAGAGCAAATTTAGATTCTGCGTCCAATATGAAAGCAAACTCACCGAAGCTTTTTTGGACTTCGCCTTTGTGCGCATAAACTCTGGCTAAATCAAACCGGATATCCAGAGAATCGGGTCGCAATTTTACCAATCGCTCTAGCAATTCCTGAGCCAGATCAACCTTTTGCTTATCGAACGAATAAATCTTGGCGAGCATAACCTGGGAGTCTATATTTTCGGGATCTAGTTTTCTCACCTCCAAGAATTCTTGAACTGCGCTTTTTGGATCCTTGCTGAAGAAATACGCCATTCCCAGAGCAAAATGAGCTTCAGTTGATTGAGGATGAGACTTAGCGCAAGATTTAAGCTCCTGCAAAGCCTTCTCCAATTGTCCCGAGTCCAGAGCCTGTTTCGCCATTTGCAGACATTCGGCCGCGGCTTGATTATATTTTCCATTAACGGAATCTTGGGCCCAAATACCGGTTGGGCAGAGCGTAATAATAATCGCCGAAATACCCAAAGTAAGTTTTGTTGAAAAGGACAACATTTTTTCAATCCTTTAATCCGAAGCGTGTATTAAGAAATTGTAAACGGCTCGTTCAACTGCTAATATTATGCGGTTGTCTATCCTTGTTCAGTCTGCGATTCGCCTCGCTGCCGGCAGATCACCGCCACGGGTTATAGCATTGAAATCTGAGCCGCACAACATACCCCTTTCTGCAGTCCTTTTGCTCGTTCTACTCTGCCTCATCTGGGGAGGTGGTTTTGTGAGCATTTCCTTCAGCAACCAGGGAGTTCCTCCGATGTTGGCGGCGGCAATAAGGTCCGTGATGGCTTCCAGTTTTCTAGCCTTCTACTCCTATATCATAGGAGTCAAATACATTTTAAATCGAGAAGATTGGATTCATGGACTAGCGCTTGGGACGATGTTTGGGGTGGAGTTCTTAATGCTGTATTGGGGAACCGAACTCACCACTTTTTCGAGGGCGGTTATTTTTCTGTACACGCAACCCGTGTGGACGGCTTTGGGCGCATACATATTTCTGGGGGAGCGTTTAAATCCACTCAAGATCATGGGACTTACTTGTTCATTCTTAGGATTGGCTCTTGTTTTCGGCACAAGGCCGTCCGAATCAAAACCATACATGTTCTATGGCGACCTCTTGGAATTGGGCGCCGGTATTTTTTGGGCGGCTACCAATATCTACATAAAACATTTTTTGATTAAGTCATCCGTTAATCATTACCAAACTCTATTTTCTCAATTACTGGTTTCCATTCCCATTCTGCTTGTGGGTTGGCTCATTTTTGAACACACAAGGCCCATCGTTATTTCGGATCCGGTAATACTTGCCATCCTCTACCAGGGGATAATTCTTGCCTTCATGAGCTACTTAGCCTGGTTTTGGCTTGTCCACAACTATCAGGTGAGTCAATTAGCCTCTTTTACTTTTCTTACTCCTCTATTCGGCGTCCTGCTAAGTTGCCTGTTGTTGGGTGAGGTCTTGACCTATTCTCTGACTCTAGGACTTTCCTTTGTGGCCATAGGGATTTATTTCGTGAACAAACCGACTCGCGGCCCTAAAGCTTGAATTTCAGCAATACTTCATCCGTTTCCACCGCCTGCCCGGGCTTCACACAAATCTCATCGATTTGCCCGTCCACGGGAGAAGCCACGCCGCTTTCCATTTTCATTGATTCCATACGCATTAGCTCCTGTCCTTTTCTTACCTGTGCGCCCTCATCGACGCAGACGGCGGTAATCAGTCCGGGCATGGGACATTTGAGAGCCGTGTCTTGGATTACCCTACTCCCTCTCTTCATGTATTTCATCAAATTCCATTCACGGGGCGTGTATATTTCAACCGTTTCTACATTTCCTGAAAAGAAGGCCTGGATGTGGTTTGCGGAATATTGCAACCTGAACATATGAGAAGCGCCGTTTATGTCCAACTTCAGACGTCTGCGGTAATATTCAAGCTCAGGGGTGGTAACGAGATAGGTCTTACCTCCAACCAGGAATGTCCAATTTCGCGAAGCTTCGCTTCCTTTCAACTCCACCGACAATGTCCGGCCGTCGATTCGAGCGGCGTACGCGGCGGATTCAATCGTTTCAGTTTTGCCGCCAATCAACGGACTCATTGGCTTGAGCGCCTCTTTCATCAACATTCTGCGGCTATGAAAAATCAAAGACGCGGCGATTACCATCAGATGAATATGTTCACTCGTGGGGGGAACTTTACTCTCACCATCCAGAAAATGGTCATCAATGAAATGAGTTGATAACTCGCCCGAGATGAACTCCGGATGATTGATGACGGCGTTCGCAAAGTCGACATTTGTGGTAACTCCTTCAATGTGGTAGCCGTTGAGAGCGCGATTCAACGTGTTGACGGCCTCGAAGCGATCTCTGCCCCAGGCGGAGATCTTAGCGATCAACGAATCATAATAGATCGTTACGATACTTCCGGCGGCCACCCCACTGTCAACACGAATGTTCTTCCCTTTCGGATTCGCGTATCTGGTTACCATCCCTGTTGTCGGAAGAAATCCTCTATAGGGGTCTTCTGCGCAGATTCGAGCTTCTATTGCCCAACCTTTGAAGTTGATATCTTCCTGTTTGATCTTCAACGGTTCTCCTGCGGCAATTCGCAATTGTAATTCCACCAAATCCAAATTCGTGACCATTTCAGTCACCGGGTGTTCGACTTGCAGACGGGTGTTCATTTCTAAAAAATAATAATTTCGATGCTCATCCAATATGAACTCAGCGGTGCCGGCATTCGTGTAGCCTGCGGCCCTCGCCAGATCACATGCCGCTTTTGTCATCTTTCCACGCAATTCATCATCCACCGCTACAGATGGTGTTTCCTCGATAACTTTTTGATAGCGCCTTTGAACTGAGCATTCCCGCTCACCAAGATGTATTACCTCACCATAATTATCCGCAAATATCTGAAATTCTATATGTCTAGGTTTTGAAATGAATTTTTCAATGAAAATGCGGTTGTCCCCAAAGCTTTTCTTTGTCTCTTCCATACACGTGGATAAGGCGCTTTCGAGTTCGTCCTCATGACGCACAATTCGCATACCCCTGCCCCCTCCACCCGCGGCAGGTTTTAACAACAAGGGGAATCCAATTTTCAGAGCGGCCTCGGCCGCGATATTCAAATCAGTTAAAGGCTCGTGAACGCCGGGGACAACGGGAACTCCAATTGCAAGCGCTAAGGCTTTGGATGCTGTTTTATCACCCAACCTGGCTATTGCTTCAGGGGTCGGGCCTATGAAAGTGAGTCCCGCTTCAGTGACTGATTCGGCGAAAGCGGCGCTTTCCGAGAGGAACCCGTATCCCGGATGCACAGCCTGGCAATTGTTCTTGAGAGCCACCTTAATAAGCTTTGCGGTATTTAAGAATGATTCCTTCGCGGGAGCGGCCCCTATAAACACCGCTTCATCCGCGTCCCTCACGTACAAGGAGCTGATATCCGCTTCCGCGTAAACAGCAACCGTTTTTATCCCCATGCGTTTGCAGGTTTGAATGATCCTGACGGCGATTTCACCGCGATTTGCTATAAGGACTTTACTGAACACGTATGGACCTCACAGTGGAATATTGCCGTGCTTGCGCTGCGGTCTGGAGCTTTTCTTACCCTCGAGGAATTGTAAACTGCGGATCAAC
Organism: Desulfomonilales bacterium; assembly: GCA_038250835.1. Lineage (GTDB taxonomy): Bacteria > Desulfobacterota > Desulfomonilia > Desulfomonilales > Desulfomonilaceae > JBBSBY01. The sequence goes on from JBBSBY010000010.1 coordinate 15,031, forward strand.
CTGCTTCTAGTTTCACGCGGAAAAATAACATCATCAATGTACCCGCGTTTGGCCGCCAAAAAAGGATTCGCAAAGGTTTTCCTGTAGTGCGATTCCCGTTCCAAAAGTGCCGCTTGAGGGTCAGCGGAGGCCTCGATATCCTTGCGATATATGACTTCGGCCGCGCCTCGGGGACCGAGAACCGCAATCTCGGCTGTGGGCCAGGCGTAATTCAAATCGGAGCCGATATGTTTTGAGTTCATTACGATATAGGCGCCGCCGTATGCCTTACGAACCACAACTGTTATTCGAGGAACTGTGGCTTCGATAAACGCATACAAGAGCTTGGCGCCATGGCGAATTATTCCGCCGTGTTCTTGCTCGGGACCGGGCATAAAACCGGGAACATCCACAAAGCAAACAAGTGGAATATTGAAAGCGTCGCAAAAGCGCACAAATCTCGCCCCTTTGGCCGATGCGGCGCTGTCGAGAACGCCGGCCAAGACCGCCGGTTGATTAGCGATGAGCCCGATTGTTTCGCCGCCAAGTCTCCCGAACCCAACGATTAAATTTCTGGCGAATCCGGAATGAACTTCCATGAATTCTGCGCCGTCCAACACGCTGTGTATGAGAGTCTTCATGTTGTAGGGGTGGTTAGGGCTCACCGGGACTAAATAATCCAGAGCGGGGTCTGTTCTGTCCGGTGGATCTCTTAAATCCAATATTGGTGGTTTTTGCTGGTTATTGGAAGGCAAGTAGTTGATTAACCGGCGAATTTCACGAAGGCAAAGAATGTCGTCCGGTAACACAAAGTGAGCCACTCCGCTTTTTGTTGCATGAACTCCCGGCCCTCCTAAATCGTCCAGTGAAATATCTTGATGGATTACGGTTTTCACGACATTAGGGCCGGTGACGAACATGTAGGACGAGTTTTCCACCATAAATGTGAAGTCCGTCATTGCGGGGCTGTAAACGGCGCCTCCCGCGCACGGTCCCATAATACACGAAATCTGGGGGATAACCCCGCTCGCCATAACGTTCCTATTGAATATCTGGCCGTAAGCGGCAAGGGCGTCGACGCCTTCTTGGATGCGGGCTCCGCCGGAATCATTTAGACCGATGAATGGGGCGCCGACTCTAACCGCATGATCCATAACTTTGCTTATTTTTTCAGAGTGGGCCGCTCCGAGAGACCCTCCAATCACCGTGAAATCTTGACTGAATAGGAAAACTTCTCTGCCGTCTATTGTCCCGTGACCTGTAATAACGCCGTCGCTCAAGTATTCTCGGTTACCTCCGAGGTGTCCACCCAAACCGGTTTTGAGGAGATCAAATTCTTCAAAAGATCCCTCGTCCACGAGCAATTCCACCCTTTCCCACGCGGTCAATTTACCTCGGGCGTGTTGAGCGTCTATACGCTCAATTCCGCCGCCCATGCGGGCTTCATTCCGCATTTCCTGCAGACTGCGAAGATTATCCTGCATAGGCCAATCGATGGACTCTTCGACTCCAAAATCAGCGGACTCGATAGATATTCCGGCTTGCTCATCTTTTGAAGACATGATTAACCTCTGAACGAATGTGGTCGGCAAACCGTGTATGTATATCACTGAGTTTTTCGGAATGTAAACAAAAACAAAGAGCCTGAAATGAAATAATCTCACGGCTTGTAATACATTAATTGTCGGGCTGCCGGCTGAATCAAGGCTTCCAATCCTCTTTGCTCCTCTACCGTCATAGGAGTAAACGCTTCAGCAAAGTTCACATTTTCATTAAGTTGCGCTATTGAGTCGCACCCGATCACCACGGTCGAAACACCATGAGAGAGCGAATACCTCAGAAACGGTTCCATCGATTGATAATTCGGCAACCGTTGAGCCAATCCGCGGAAGTAAACTTTCATTCCGATTACACCCATATTTTTTGATAGGGCCAGCGGTAGAGCTTCAGTTAAAAAGCTGTTGTATGAAGGTTCCCCAGGGTTTACGGGCATTAACACAGTATCGAAATCATACAGTGCCATAGCCTTCATGAGTATTTTAGGATCATGGTGCCCGGTAACGCCAACGTGTCGGACCAGCCCCTTACGCTTCGCTTCATCAAATGCTTCAATCGCGCCGTTGGGACCGAAGATCACATTCAGATCATCCGGGGTTCGAACGTCATGAACCTGCCACAAATCTAGCCAATCAGTGCGCATGTTTGATAGCGTTTCTTCCAAATGAAGCTGCGCGCCTTGTTTGTCTCTAGCGTGTGATTTGCTGGTTAAGAATATGTCCTTACGCCGCTCCTTTAGGGCCAAGCCGTAATACGATTCGCTTCCAGAATACGCTCTAGCTGATTCACAGTAATTGATTCCGAGGTCCAGGGCTCTGTTAATCAGATCGTAAGCCCGGCTTTCATTACCCCAGGTCCTGAGGATGCCTTCACCGCCCAATCCCATGAGAGTAACTTCAACTCCGGATTTTCCAAGCGTTCTTTTTTGCATATTATCCTCCTTGCACGTCATTGCGCCGCTACGCACTGCGCTATTCGTAACAATACGAGCAGTTACCACCCAAAGTAATTCAGGAGGGCTGAAAACCCCCATTCATCTTTTAAAGAATAACCACTGGACGAGAAAGCTCAAAAGCAAATCTGTGAATTTCGAACAAGAAAGCATTTCCTGGACCGGCCGGCAATAAAATTATCATTTGACTTGATGCTTAATAACAACGGGGGATTAAATATGGCATAAAACATGCTACAATTTACGATAAATTCGCTACTCGTAATTTGTACAAAGGAGACTCACAAGATGAAATTAGTAAACGTGATCGTGACCGCATCGGCGACGATGATTTTGGTTACAGCGCCGGCCTTCAGCGCAGATACGACGAATCCTTCTTCAGCAAAACCGGGACTCGGCGCAACACAATCCACGGGCTTACCGGATAAAACAATTACTCCGGACACGACGGGGATAAAATCAAATGGCCCCGGTTTGGATCAAACGAAGTTCAATGGTTTACCGGACAAGGCAGTGAGCTCGAATCCGGCGGAAAAAAGTTCAACTGCTCCGGGTCTTGGGAAGACACAATCGTCTGGTCTACCGGACAAGACGGTTACACCCGACACGAAAGGAATAAAATCAAATGGCCCCGGTTTGGGTCAAACGAAGTTCAATGGTTTACCCGATAAAACAGTTGGATCGAAAAGCGACGCAGCGGCGCCTTCCGGTCATGTAGGTGGTAGGACAGGGCTAAAAGATACGAAAAATGATAAAGTGCATTTGGACGCGTCAACATCAGGTGATGTAACGGGAATCGGCAACGTAGGCCGTTCCAAGGTTGGACATGGATCAAAGAATATCGACAACAAGAATGTGGCGCCGACGGAGCCTCCGACAAGCGGCGCAGCTTCTGGAAGTAGTCTAGGCACAATATCCGGAAGTAAAGAATCGAGCGGTTCCAGCAAATAAACTACTTAGTCGCCCCATCTGTTTTCGGGGCGACTTTAAATCTACGGCCACTTCAAAGAATCTACAGGTCGGCACTCCAAACAGCTTTTTGTGGAATCATCAGTTATTTTGACGGGATACTTACCGGTGAAGCATGCGGCGCAAAAATCCTTCTCAGGCAAAGGCATCGCCTTAAAAAGACCATCGAGGGATAAATACGCGAGAGAATCGGCGCCTATGAAATCGCAAATCTGCTCCACGGATTTTGAGCAGGCAATGAGTTCACCTTTGCTTGAAAAATCGATACCATAAAAGCAAGGGAAGCGTATCGGCGGGCAGCTTATCCGCATATGAATCTCTCGCGCTCCCGCTTCGCGCAAGGTTCTGGTCCGCAATCGACTTGTAGTGCCGCGCACAATGGAATCATCCACCACCACAACCGATTTATCTTTCAGGATTTCCCGAACGGGATTTAATTTAAGTCGCACACCCAAATCCCTTACTGAGGCCGACGGCTGAATAAAGGTTCTGCCGACGTAATGATTTCTAATCACCCCATACTCGAAAGGCGCTCCACTCCCCTGGGCGAACCCCAACGCGGCATAGTTGCCGGAGGCCGGCATCGGCACGACGAGATCCGCCCCCTCTACAGGATTTTCCAGCGCAAGCTGTAAACCCAGTTCCTTACGAACCTTATAAACGCCATTGCCGAAAATCATTGAATCAGGTCGTGAAAAATATATGTATTCAAAAACACACATTGCGGAATGCGACTTTCTTGCGCCTTTGATGGATCGCATGCCGTCCTTATTCACAATCACTATTTCACCGGGTTCAACGTCTCGCACGTATTCAGCGTCAATGATGTCCAGTGCGCAAGTTTCAGACGCAAAAACGGTAGCTCCATCTTTTTGCCCTATGCAAAGGGGACGAAAGCCATACGGATCTCGGGTCGCCATGATCCCGTCGGGAGTCAAGAAAACCACCGACCATGCGCCTTTGAGCTCATTGAATACTTTGATAAGGCGCTCCTCAAGCGATCCTTTCTTATGCAAAATCAGATGAGCAATTAATTCAGAATCAGTGGATGTTTGAAATATCGCTCCCTGCGATTCAAGTTTGCGCCGGAGCGGGGTAATATTAACTATATTGCCGTTATGGCCTAACGCTAAAGCTCGATCGATTTGTTCGACCAAAAAGGGCTGAGCGTTGCGAAGCAGAGAGCTGCCGGTTGTGGAATAGCGCACATGCCCTATTCCCATTGTCCCCTTAAGCCCCTGCATATCTCCTTCCTTAAACACATCCGGAAGGAGTCCCATCCCTTTATGACCGGTGATATCTCGACCATCGCTCACTACAATGCCGGCGGATTCCTGGCCGCGATGTTGGAGGGCGAATAATCCCAAATATATTAGTTGAGCGGCGTCTTCGACACCGTAAATGGCGAAAATACCACATTCTTCTTTTTTAGATGGAGAATCAAACATTATATTACCTAAACTGAATGGGAGAATATTCAAGGTTCATCGTAGGCGTGCCGGCCGCAGTTGAATTACAGTTTTTTATGTCGTACGGGAGATTATAATGACACATTTAAAATAATATCAATTAGCTCGGAATTCAACGGATAGATGTGCAAATAATGACGCATGAGTTTCTCGGGCGAGACTCACCAGCAAGCCGGCGAATATTAAACTCCTGCGCCGTGACCGGCAATGCGCAGGTTGGACGAGGAATACCTAACGCTAATGTTCATCTTTCCGGCGCCATGGTACTATTACCGTTACGCATCGGCGCCGGAATTAAGGATCAATTCAGGAGAATTAGCGCCCGTGCTTCAGATCGAAAAATGGTCTACGACACTGAACGCAATCACATTAATACAAATTCGGCTTTACGGACATCTTGATCCGGCGGCTCAAGAAACTCATTGCAGCGGAACAACGAAGGTGAAGTTGAATAAGCGGCTCAAAGGGCTTATTCAGGCGCTACAGGCGCAACCCCCCAGCCATACCTCGGATCTTGGGATTTTGCCGGTTCAACGGGTTTCGGCATGGCTATATTCCCGGTTGAGGGGTTTTGCTTTGGCTTCGCTTGCTTAGCCTGTTTGGCTCGAGGGCGCTGTTGCTGGGCTTGCGGTTGCAACGCAGGCGCCGGTTCTCCGCTCGGAGGGTAATACTCTACTGTAGTGCCGTCCGGAGTAGTGGTTGTTATGCGCACCGCGCCGGCGGGTAGATCGTCCGCGGTTACCTGCGGCGGCCCTGAAGGATATTGGCCTTGAGGAGGTTGATTAGGGGAGTATTGGCCCGGCCTCAATTGGGGTTGCTGAGCCGGTTGAGCCGGAGGAGCGGTCCATGACGTAGGCCGTTGCTGTTGATATTGCTGCTGCGGATATTGTTGTGGAGGAATTTGTTGGACATTGGGCTGCGTATACTGTTGTGGATATTGCTGTTGCTGTTGCGCCGCCTGGTATTGCTGAGGGTCGGTGTATTCCATTTGATTCGGGTCGGCGCCCATCGACGCGGCGGGATAGTTCTGCCAATTGGAATAAACTCCCGGAGTATTAGGTGGGATTGTTTGAGCTTGATTGGCGCCCGGCTGTTGATTAGGAAGTTGTCCCTGTGCGCCATAGTATGGGTTGCTGATTGAGCTTGCGTCCGGTCCCCATAGCCCCAGTCCGCCCGGCCCGAGCACCGAATCCAAAACACCCTGAGCAAATGTGGGCTGAATCAGCATTAAAGAGACTAAAATAGCTGTGACTATTCTTATAATCATGAACGTCCTCCGTGCGTCGGCAGGAAAACCTTTAATATTCGGTCAGTCGGAAGATACTCTATTCAATGATTCAATATTTTACTAAATTAGTCTCCTTACGTCAAGAGATTGCTTCAATTAACTTTTCTAAGATTTCAAAATCTTTCTACTACCCCGTTTGCCTTTCCAGCTCAGAACTGATCAAGATCCGAACCCGAGTAGTCCCAACGTGATCCTTTGATTAGTTTCGGCTCGGTTTCCGCCGGCCCGCTTCCAACCTTAAACACTTCCTGAATCGCATTGTTCGAAGCGGTAACCAGCCCGGTTCTGGGATCCACTTTTCTAAATTCAATCGTCTGCGGCTGCTGGAATTCTTTTACAGGTTTATCGTTTAAAACATCATGCATGAAATGGCCCCAAATCGGGGCTGCCGCCTTGCCGCCTGTTTCTCCTTCTCCCAGTGAGTATTCATCATCGAATCCCACCCACACGCCACAGGAATAATCAGGAGAAAAGCCCACGAACCAGGCGTCCACATTATCGTTCGTCGTTCCGGTTTTTCCCGCTATATCGGGACGGCCTACTATTTTCTTAAGGTTTGTCGCTGTTCCATGTTGCACGACATCTTGGAGCAAGGTCGTCATTATGTATGATGTGGCTTCATCGAGCTTTCTTTTGGCTATGGCTGTATTCTTTTCCGGACCGTCGGATTCAGGGAAAACGGTATTCGGAGAAACTCTTAATGATACGTTTTTCAAATAAGCTTTATTGTTTACCGGATCGTCAAGGAGCACGGGCGGATCATTCTGCTCGATTATTTTACCATTCCGATCGACAATCTTCTTCACGTAAATATTGGGAACACCGTAGCCGTTATTCGGAAACACGGAATAAACCTGCAATTGCTCCTCAAGCGAAACACCGGTTGAACCCAATGCAAGTGTCAGGTTGTCCACCAATGGGGATGTATAACCAAGTTTACGGGCGTAAGCTTTGGCATGCTCTATTCCAACCTGTTGCAGGACTTTAATGGTAGGGATATTGCGTGAGTGAACCAGAGCGTCTCTAAATGTCACCGGTCCCTGAAATCCTCCTCGGTAATTCTTGGGGCGCCAAACCTCCCCCGTGCCGGGCACGGTCAGGGCGATCGGAGAATCTAGAATGATGTCCGCGCAAGTAAATCCCTTATTCAAAGCCGCCGCATAGATGACCGGTTTAAATGATGAACCCGCTTGTCTGCGTGACTGCGTAGCACGGTTATATTTCGATCTTGTTCCCGCATGGCCGCCAACAAGAACCCTTACATACCCGCTGCGATTTTCTCTCATCATCAGGGCCGATTGGACTACAGGATCCTGGTCGATTTCGAGAGGAAAATTGTTCACCATACTCTCAGTGTATTCTTTGTAATTCTTCATTTCCGGATCATTCTTGCCGTATTTTTTTTGATACAATTCACGACGTTTCAGATTCGGATCGAGAATCTTGACCATTATGAGATCGCCTACTTGAAAAGGAAGATCTCCAGGAGAAAAGTTCCTGGTCCTCAATTCAGGGCGTATGAAAGGTTGTCTTACCCACCATTTTGGAGATGGATCGATTTTGATGTGGCCCACGTAATCCTTTTTGGTAGACCCGTCATCAAAGCTGCCCATACGGGCATAGATATTCTCTTGATCAATATGAGTAATGACGCCTTCAGTTATTTCACCGAAGCGCAAAGGAGCTTCCATTGATCGACTCTTTTCATCAAGAAAATCGACGACTCCCTGGGCGGTAAGCGTTTTGAGCGGACCGCGGAAACCTTGTCTTTTATCGAGTTCTCTTAGGCCTGCGTCCATGGAGTCTTGGCCGGCCTTTGTCTGTTCGAGATCAACGGTGGTATAAACCTGCAACCCCTCTCTGTAGAGAGCCTCTACTCCATATTTCTTTTCGATATAGCGCCGCACATGTTCAACAAAATCCGGGGCGCTTTTGAGGTAAGGATTACTCGTATTGGATATATGGGCATCCTCCTGGAGGGAAGTCTCGTATTCGTCTTCGGTAATGTGACCGTCTTCGAGCATACGTTTGAGAACGTAAGATCTGCGTTCGAGCGACCGCTTGAGGTTTTTTCTAGGAGAGAAATCCGAAGGCGCCTTCGTTAAACCGGCCAGCGTGGCGCACTCCGCTATGGTGAGATCTTTCACGCTCTTGTCGAAATAAGTTTGGGCCGCTGCTTCTACTCCGTACGCCGAACTTCCCAAATATATTTGATTCAGGTACAGATAAAGAATCTCCTCTTTTGAGAGGGATCTTTCTATTCTAGCCGACAAAATGACTTCTTTAATTTTCCTTGTGAATTTGCGCTCAGGAGTAAGAAGGAAGGTTTTGGCGACCTGCTGTGTAATTGTGCTCGCGCCTTCTCTCAATGCGCCGGTCATTAGGTTCTTTTTTATTGCTCTGAGTATGGCCTCTTTATCTACCCCGCCATGTTTCCAAAAATTTTTATCTTCCGCTGCGACAAACGCATTTTGCAATGTTTTGGGAATCTGATCTATAGGAAGCAGAAAACGCCTTTCATGAGCGAATTCTCCGATAAGTTCACCTTTGTCGGCATAGAATTGTGTCACTATGGGGGGCGCGTATTTTTCCAGTTTATCGATGCCGGGTAAATTCTGAGTAAAGTAAAAATAGCCCTGCAACGCCATACCGGCGGCTCCCGATGCGCCTGCAAGCATTACGAGAAGCACGAAACGGGCGATCCCGGCGAAAAATGAACCCCTCTTTTTTCCTGTACCCTGCTTTTGATACATTTCGCGGAATAAATCTTTTGGGATCAGATCTTTTTGACTCGACGGATTCAATGCGTGCTCCTTAAACGAAATCTATCCTGAATTATACGCTTGGGTTGCGGACCGGGAAAAACCAATTTACCGCATCTCGATTTACTTATAGATAAAACATTTCGGTATTTCAATAGAATTAAATCAGAAGTTAAAGTTATTGTAAAGTAAGCGGCGATTTGGCATTCGCAATGTCATAATAAGTTTAGATAATTCCATCGTCCAGCGCAAGCATGGCATCTACATGTCCATCCTCCATCCATTCCGAAACGGCTTTTTCAGTGAAACGGAAAGTTGCAATTGGAAATCTGCCCAGTGGTTTCTTAGGACCGAGAACGTGTATTTTCGCATCTTCGTACTTGTCCGGACTAATGATGGTGTTGGCCTTGGTTGAAATTGCGGCTATTCTTCTTGAACCTGTTTGGTAGAGAGGTTCAATCGGCAACCAGTTCCCCACTCCACCGTCCGAAAACTGATGGCCATTCATTGCCACCGGGGAAAATACAAACGGCACGGACATTGAAGCCCAAATGGCGTTCCAGGCGTCTTCTTCGGATAAATCCTGTATGCGAAACCAGTCCGGGAGACCAAAAGGATTTTCGAGGTCCGGCTCACCGCACACGCAAATATATAAAGGTACCCGGCTTTCGATTACCGAGGAAATGTCGATATGCTTTTCCAGTATCGACTTCAATCCTTCGATCTTGAATAGACCGTATTTTTTTAGCCATCCGATTAAGCCTAATGGCGATCCCATTTTTACTACTGCGGAAGCGTGTTTGATGGCTTTATAAAGCTTGGCGTTGGGGACGGGAAGAAAAAACCACCCGATGTCGGCTGCAAGCACGAGAGCCAGTTTGCCCATTCTCTCGTAATCCACTTGCAAATTGATGGCTTTGGTGAGTTCCATCCACAAGCTGCGCCCTTTTTCCATGTCGCCCTGGGCGATGATTGCGCCGTTCAAAGCCCCAATCGAACTGCCCGCTATGGATGTGAAGGCCAAGCCGCTTTGAATCAGAGTCCGAACATATCCAAATTGGTAAGCGCCGCGGGCTCCACCGGCAGATAAGGCGAGGGAGCAACTTCCATTGTGGAGAATTTTCGTGGAGAGCCTTTGCCTAACAGCTTTATTCATCGAGACCTCATTCGCATATCCCATAAATTGTAAGGTATATTTAGCGGCTTGACAATAGAAGCCATTCCATCTACAATTTGTTATTACATCAACGGCGGCTTAGCCAAGTGGTAAGGCGACGGTCTGCAAAACCGTTATACGGCGGTTCAAATCCGCCAGCCGCCTCCACATTCTACAGATATTAAAAGGTTACCCATCGGAGTAACCTTTTTTATTGCTCTTTGAGGACTTGGCGCATTTTCTCATCATAGGCGCTGAAGATCGGAAGTGGACCTGCTGAAGAACTCTATAATGACTGTTTTGTTGACCTAATTTTCGCTTAGCTGATCAGCAATCGTCCTACTTCTAAGCGTGTATCTGTATATTTTGGAGCTGCTTCCATGTTTCTTCGGAATACCAAATATCCACCATTTCGTCTCGATACTTATTGTCCTGCTCCCGCATTTGTTCACTTATTTCAGTCCTTAAAAGCATTTTGATGCTCGCGAAAGCTCGCGCGTTCTTCTGCCCGAGTAATGTCGCCACTTTCATTGCGCTCTGCTCCAACTCTTCTTCCGTCACAATTTCATCGATGAGTCCCAGATTTTTTGCTTCTTCCGCGCTGAACATGCCGCCGGTATAAGCTACTGTCTCAGCGTTTCGATGACCCACACAATATTTCAGCATGACTGCGCTGCCCGGGAAAAGAGACGAGCCGAAGTTAATTTCATTTAAACTGATCTTCGACTTTCCAGTGACCATGATGCGATAGTCACACGCAGACGCAAGCATACAGCCACCCGCCACGGTATGACCATTCAAAGCGGCAATTACGGGTTTGGGGAAAGTAAAGATCTGGGTATATAGATTTGCGAATTTGGTAACGAATCTTATAAAATCATCTTTGGAGTACCCAAGGAATTCAGGAATATCCAATCCGAAAGAGAAAAACTTGTCTCTTCCGGTAATTATTACTGCCTTAACTTCCGAGTCGGATTCCATTTCGTTGAAGGTATTCTGAAGCTCTTCGGTGAACGCCTCGTTGATGGGATTCACCTTGCCGCGGTTTAGGACAATTCTCGCTATATTTGATTGAACCGACTTGATTATGAAATTCATCTACCTACCTCTATGCCGCTCACATTAAGTATCCCCAAAGGGAACCTTCAAATTAATTCTACATCGGCTATTAAAGTCAGTTGAGTTCGGCAGCGCCGGCTACCATTCTATGGGAGCGCTCACCGCGTGTTGGTAGGCGCAGCAAAGGGCGCCGTTCTGCTCAAAAAAGGCGTTCAAAGACTGTCCTGCGCATTCCAAAGCCAGGGAGGGGGTGTTGTTTGTTTCGGACATGTGCGCCAACATTATCGTGTGGAGTTCGTCATTAACGAGGCTTTGCAACAATTTTGCGCTGTCCGGATTGGAAAGATGGCCGGTTCTGCCGCGAACGCGCTGCTTAAGATGAACAGGATATGGCCCTTCCATGAGCATCTTTGGATCATGGTTGCTCTCAAGCACCACAACTTGCAAACCGGTTAAGAGATTGGCAATTAGGTGAGTCACGACACCAAAATCGGTGGCTATACCCAGCCTCGATACACCGTGGGAAATTCGGAATCCAACAGGATCCGCCGCGTCATGAGGAACAGAAAACGCGTGTACCTTGAATCCCGCAACCTCAAATATGCGACCAGTGCTGAAAAATTCAAGGCTGTGCACTTTGCCCAGCATATATTGAGATTCCAGGTATGTGCCTTCGTTCATCCAAACGGGGATTTTCAACTTGCGAGACAGCGTCCCCACGCCTTTTGTATGGTCGGAGTGCCCATGTGACACGATGATAGCTTTCAAATATCCCGGATCGAAAGCAGCGGCGCAGAGTCGTTCAAGTATCCGTTTTGCCGATAACCCTGCGTCAATCAGGATGGCCGATCCGTTACTCTGCACGAGAAATGAATTTCCCGAACTACCGCTGGCTAAGGAGATTAGTTTCATACCTGAAATGTCCCATGACCGACAAGAGTTACTTGCAGTGCTAATTTTGTCGGGAACAAAATATTCATATCAGGGTCGAAAAACTATCGTTTGCGGCTTTGCATGTCAAGCCGTTTGATTCCTAATATCCTAAGAACTTACCGGCAATCAATCCTGCCAGCATCAAAAAGACGAACCATGCTTGCAGTATAGGAGCGAATTTAGTAGGAGGATCGGCCAACATATCTTTGGCATGCTCGGTCACTTTCTCCGGGGGCAAATTTGAAATAAATCTCTCCGCTATATTATCAAAAGATTGTATGGTGTTGGTTATCAAGATGGGTCTCGCCTTATCCGTAACTACTATTAGGAACAGCTTCTTGCCCGATTGTACGGCATCCAAAGACCGGATCTCCGCCCATTTGAGTTCAACGGATCTGAGCAGTTTATTAATGGTAACTCCGTCCGGAAGGAAGGATATTTTTCTTGCAAGGATTTCCGCTCCGAGATAGAAGAACGGAAATAGAACTATAGTTAAGAGGAGTCCTTGTTTGTCGGCGCCTTCCATAAGGATCAACAATATTCCGGCGCCCATAGCCAAAATTATGGGAAGTCGCATCTTTGGATCTACCGTGTATGTGTTGTCATCCATATTTTGTCCTTCCCACAGGTGTGTTCACTTGTGTAAGTAGTAATCATATGATACCATTCAACTCCTTGAGAAATGGAGGCTTTTTTGTAACCTCCGAAACTCCGGAGGGAGGAATAAATGTCAAAAAGTTGGTGTATTAAATCCGTCTGCATAGCCTTGGCGATTATAGGTATGTCCATTGCGCCGGTTCAAGGCATTTTTGCCGATTCCGCCGCAAAATCTCCCGACTACAAAGAACTTCGTCTTTTCCGTCAAGTCATGCAGCTTGTTCAACGCAATTACGTTAAGGATGTCCCTGATAAAGAGTTGGTCCAGGGCGCCATAAACGGCATGTTGCAATCTCTTGATCCACATTCCTCTTTCCTGAACGAAGAGCAGTTTAAAGAATTGCAGGTCGAAACGAAAGGGGAATTTGGCGGCCTGGGTATTGAGATAACTCTGGAAAATGGGGTGCTGACCATTGTTTCCCCAATTGAAGACACTCCGGCGTTCAGAGCGGGGCTCAAACACGGCGATAAAATAATTAAAATCAACGGGGAGACGACCCGCAACATAACCTTACAAAAAGCCGTAAAACTTATGCGCGGGCCCAGGGGCACGAAGGTTACAGTCACTATAATGCGTGAGGGCTTCCGCACCGGCAAAGACTTTACCATAACAAGAGATATAATTCGCGTCCAATCCGTCAAAAAAGAAAAACTCGAGCCGGGTTACCCGTATGTCAGACTGATTCATTTTCAGGAGAACACGGATACCGATCTTGACGCGGCAATCAAAGAATTAGGTGGTGACGAAATTAAGGGATTAATCATTGATCTACGGAATAATCCCGGCGGTTTGTTGGATCAATCTTATAAGGTCGCCAGTCTATTTCTCGATAAAGGCAAGCTCATTGTTCATACTGACGGTCGTATGAAAGATCAGCGGATGGAGCTTTACAGCACCAAATCGGGAAAACCCTATAAATTCAAGGTAGCGATTTTGATCAACGAAGGTAGCGCAAGCGCCTCGGAGATAGTCGCAGGAGCTCTACAGGATTATGACAGGGCGGTAGTCTTCGGCACGAAGTCATTCGGCAAAGCCTCAGTCCAAACGATTATTCCTCTGGAGAGCGGCTCCGGACTACGTCTCACCACCGCTTATTATTACACTCCTAAAGGCCGACATATTCAGAAAACAGGGATTCAACCTGATATTGATATGAAAGTTGAAGTGCAGAAACAACAAGAGCAGGAAGCTGAAGAAGACGCAAAGCCGGATAAGAAGAAGCAAAAGGAACTCAAGAGCAGATCAGTTAAAACCAAAGCTGATTTAGAAAAGGACCCCGTAGTTCAAAAGGCAATGGAATGGCTCAAGTCTGATGAATCGGCAAAACAATACAAAGACGCACATCCTCATAGTCCTGTGGGCGAAACAGCCAAGAACACGGAAACAGAGCCTGACGCTAAAGAGTAGGTTAACTTGCGCCGTCGAAATCGGCTGCTATTTAACAGAGAGAAACCCGCCAATAGGAGCGGGTTTTTCTTTTCAGAAGCTTCATATGCGCCGGAGATGTACAGTGGGGTCTTGGAAGTATTATAGGGTTCTTTAGCCCCGGCGCTCAGTATTTCTTGACAGTGGACTCGCACAAGTGATAATATCCTCTTGGTTTTTTCAAGTTTTTTCCGTGATCCTCGTTAATTTTTCAGGGGTAACCGATGAAACATAATTCTTTTGTTTATGTCTTGCTGCTTGTTTTTCTGGTTATTCCGGTTGTTGTCTTTGCCGGAACCTGCGCACCCAATCAGTGCGTTCCGGAAAGGCCCATTCCCCCTGAAAGTATCGGCGGAGTCGGAATCCCCTTCGATCTACCAATTTGGCCTACAATCATCAAAACTGAGTTTCACATTTTGCCCTGGTTGAGCTTCGGGAAAGCCTCGGTATGTTTGCCGGGTTGTTCCAAACCGATCAGCCTTCCGGCGCCTTGTCTCTCGATGAAACCTATCCCTGTTTGGTTTCCGTGGCTAAGACCTCTCGATATCGAGTGTGAAAAGCCCAATACATGCAGGATCCCGTAATCCCAGTCGGGTTTTTTTATAGTGACCCGAACCGCAGTATTAGACAACCTTAGAAGACTTCAGGATTTTCTAAAGATCCACGGCCGGACCTTTTTCGAGCCCACCGGCGTTTCCGAATACCTCGAAAAAACTTCAGAGCTTATAAACCGTTATGAAGACCCTGGAGAAATTCTTTACGTTGGAATTCTCGGGGGAACAGGTGTCGGCAAGTCTACGCTCATCAACGCATTGGCGGGCGCAGAAATTTCAGGGTATTCAGACCGGCGCCCATACACCGACAGAGCGGTCGTGTATCGTCATCAGGATACCCCCAGGGGACTGGAAGGTCTGAATCCGCTCATAAAGCCTGATGACGCCGTTCACTCGATCGAAAGCCTTCGCAATCTAGTTTTACTGGACTTACCGGATTTCGACGCCTTTGATCAGAAAAATCGAGAGACGGCCCTTCAAATTATTCCCACACTCGATGCAATAATCTGGGTGGTCAGTCCGGAGAAGTACGCCGATGCGGCTTTTTACGATTTTGCCAAACGAATTAACATAAGCTCAGATAATTTCAGCTTTGTCCTAAACAAGGCCGACGAACTTATCATTGCCGATAGTCCGGAGGACCATTCCAAATTAAACGAAGTTGTAGGAGATTTCATAATACGACTTCATCAGTGGGCCGGCGTTACCGACCCGCGTATCTTTTACATTTCAGCGATGCTGGAGTTTACCGGCGCTCGCACTTTTCCCATCTTGAACGATGAGTTCAACAATCTGCGCGGCTTTCTCAGCACTCGACGTGACGCAAAGGAAATAGCCGGCATCAAGACTAAGAATCTGCTTATCAAGGCCGCTGATTTGATTAATGACGTAAAGTCTGCCGTTGACGTCAACGATAAGCTGAGCATTGTCAAAAAGCTTAAGCCGGCTCTGATTGATTCAGCATCACCTTCTCAGCTCTCGGATATCGCAATAGCGGCGTCTAAGGAATCCCTTGCGGCATGCATTGCTTCAGACTTATTGGCGCGGGAAAATTCCATTGGACCGGTTAGAGCCGGGCTAAGTTTTCTGCAACGTTTCAAATCATTCAGTTATGCCGGTAATTTTAGCAATCCTGTTGACCAAATAGGAGCAATAGCCGTTAAACTGGCTGAAGCATCAGGGCTGATCCATAATAATGTAATGTCCAAGGTTGATACGGAATTGACCTACTACGGAATCACCCAAACCGGGAGACATACGGACCCCAATTCTATAGTAGATAGCATAATCAACAAAGTTTCCGGGAAAATCGAAGCCAACATAAGGTTCGCAGCCGCATCATCCCTTAGAATAAGATTGCGAAGAGCTTATCAATGGTTTTGGGTTATTCTCCCGGTAATATTCCTGCTAATCAGGTTATCCGGGGTGTCCCTTAATGATGATTGGTCTGGGGTTTCTTTCAGCGGATTTATAAAAGCGGCTCTCCATGTCGCTACAACTTTATTTGGGACTGAAGGTTTAATCGGCGTGACTGCGCTGGTGATTTGGCTTGTAATAATAGTCTTAATACTCGCAGCCCGGAGACTTAGACGTATCAATGCTGTGGCCGATAGGATCGCCGATATGGCGACTGATGCTTTAGCTCGATCAATTAGTCTTTCTGTGGAAGAATTTTTTGAGAATAAACGTAAACTGCTTGAAAAAATCGAGGCAGGTATGACGCTACTGAATAATGTCAATCTCGATGAAAAGCAAAGTCAAAAATCCCGGCGCCCGCAGCTTTAAGAGCAATTACTCCTCCAGCCGAATTTGTCATTAGCATCCCATGGAAACGATTACTCTCATATTTAGAAATGTATTCAGACATAAGCTGCGAGCGATTCTTACCATCCTAGGGGTCGCTATCGCGATGCTCGCTTTCGGACTTCTTCGAACTCTCATTGGAGCCTGGTATTTAGGAGTTGAAACATCCGCGGCGGACCGACTTGTCACCCGAAACAAGATATCGCTTATCTATTTTTTACCGTTGGCATACAAGAACAAAATAGCTCAGGTTTCAGGAGTTTCCGGAGTAGCGTACGGTAATTGGTACGGTGGCATCTACAAGGATAAAAAAAACTTTTTCCCTCAACTGGCCGTAAGCGGGATGGATTACCTGGAATTGTTTCCCGAGTTCGTTATCAATGAGGACCAGGGAAAAGCATTTCAGCTCGAACGCAATGCCGCAATCGCCGGTCGAACCTTGGTGGATAGATATAATTGGAAAATTGGCGACATGATTCCACTTCAAGGGACAATATTTCCTGGAAATATTGAACTTAAGCTGGTGGGGATTTACAAGGGTATTAGAAAAAATGTTGATGAAACGGCATTTTTTTTCAGGTGGGATTTCCTAAACGAGATCATCAAAAAAACGAATCCGGACCGCGCCGACAAAGTTGGATGGTATATGGTTCGAGTCAAAGATCCGACTCATGCGGCGGAAGTTGCGCTGGATATAGACGCTTTGTTTAAAAACTCTCTTGCCGAGACGCTTACTGAGACCGAAAAAGCGTTTCAGTTGGGATTTGTCGCCATGACCGAGGCAATTTTAGCGGCCATACAGATCATTTCATTCGTGGTTATCGCAATTATACTGATCGTATTGGCCAATACTATGGCAATGACCGCCAGGGAACGTTCCGCCGAATATGCCGTCCTGAAAACTCTAGGATTCCAGCCGTCATATCTCTTTACAATCATAGCCGGAGAATCCGTCTTCATAGCAATGATTGGGGGAGTTTTAGGCTCGATATTAATTATACCGGGAGGAAAACTTTTCCAACATCAGCTACAATCTTTTCTGCCGGTATTTCAGGTTACGTGGAATACCATTGGTCTAATACTTGTCGCGTCTTTGATACTGGGGATAGTCGCTGCAATAGCGCCTGTAATTCGAGCTACCAGGCTGAGCATTTCCGCAGGTTTGCGACACATGGGATAATTAGAAGGAACTTGGGATTTGCGTATCGTGATCTATAGTCGTTGTGGCCGAATACATTAACAAATAAAACGTCCTGTAATCCGCAAAGTGACTACTCGCCGGTGTAATGTATACGGTATACATAACACATTAAACCCCAGGGGCGCCGCCTGCGTTGTTACCAAAACCACGAGCCGGCAAACGCCCGTGTATACGGTATACAATAGCCAATACTCATGTACACGCACCGGTGAGGCTCACCGATGTTTCATACCTTTAAGAGCATCGTCAGCTTCCCGCCGGTGGCCAAACAAATCACAGCCCCAGTTTGTCTCGAATCAATTTCAGCATGGCTATATTCTCAGTATGTCCCGTTTGTCTCGCAATAATTTTGCCCACGAACGGCCTGCCGAGAAGATAAAAATCTCCGATAATATCGAGTATTTTATGTCTCACGAATTCGTCCGGAAATCGCAGGGGCGGGTTAATTACTTTTTCATCGTCCATTAAGATCACATTCGAGAGTCTGCCGCCGCCTGCCAATCCCATTTCATCCATCATGCGCATGTCCCGCACAAATCCAAAGGTGCGAGCCGGCGCTATCTGTGTCTTAAAAGACTCAGGATTATCAAGCTTAAACGCAAAATTGAGCTTGCCTATAGGTTTAGGATAATCCATGAAGTATTCTATCTCCAAACAGTCGGACGGCTCGATCCGCATGCTTTTTGTCGTGTCGTCGTCTATCGGCAGTTCAATGGGCTCAACTATTCTAATCTCGTCAACGGATTCATCTTGAACTATTATCTCTGCGCTTTCTATCAGATTGCAGAATTCCAGAGCCGAACCGTCCATAATAGGAACTTCAGTGGAGATTTTGGCCAAAACATTTGTTAGGCCATAGACATGAAACACCGCCATGAGGTGTTCAATAGTGCGAGCCACAAGGCCGTTTCGTTTCAAAGACGTTGAATATCCCGTGGAATCCACGTTGTCCAAGACCGCCGTAACCGTTCCGTCGGCAGTAATATGCCCAAAAAGAATGCCGGCGGAGCACGGTAACGGTGACAGCGTTAAACCGGTCTTGCCTCCGGAATGGAGCCCCTGGCCGTACATGACGACTTTGCCTCGTAGACTTTTTTGGAATCGCGCTGCGCCGGGACCGGGGCGTCGATCACTGCCGTAATTGGCGCTCGAGAAAGAAGTTTCGATTGTTTTTACGGTGATTTTGGGAGCGCCTGCAGCTTGTTCCTCCGTCTCCTGGCCGAGAGGCATCATCAAATCATGAACTGAAATTCTGGTATCAGGTAAATTCATGACCATATGTTCAATTACTATCTTTAGTTCTTTAATATTTCCGGGCCAAGAATACTCCTTTAACCTGCCGATGACTTCAGGATCTATTTCGTTGATTGTTTTGTCGAATTCATCCGCTGCTTCTTTGATGAAATATTCCGCCAAGAGCGCAATATCTTCGGGTCTGTCTTTCAAGGCAGGCGCTCGGACAACTCTGCGCCCAAGAAAATCGGCGAATTCTTTAGGAAAGTCATCCTGTTTGACCAGATCGTTCAAATCTACGGTCGAAGTGGAAATTATCCTGAATGAGCCTCCGCCATGTCTTTTCGACGTATAGTCCTTTAATAATTCGAACAATCCATTGCGTAATTTTTTCTCTAACCGGTCGATCCGGATTAACAGCAGAGATCCGGAGCTTTGCCGCTTACTTTTCCCAATATTTTTGGAATCCAACTTATCTATGGCGGCTTCCATATTCGTTTCATTCAGATCGATGCAACGAATTTTTAGTAAGGCGGCTCTGTCTTTGCCGTCGAGCCTGTGGAGAATTCTAGCCAAGAATTCTTTGCCGACGCCTTGATCTCCAATCATAGAAACATTGGCGTGATCAGCGGAAGCTCGTTCCAAGCTTTTTCGCAAATTGGCCGCATGCCGTGAAACTCCAAGCAGAGATTCCGCAACTCGATAATTTTTTTCTTGTTTTGACTTAACCGTTCGCTCGGAGATGGATTTCTCCACAAGGTGAAGGATGTCGTCTAAATTTAGGGGTTTTTCAAGATAGTCGGTAGCCCCCAGTTTAATGGCTTTAACAGCCGTTTCAATTGTTCCATGACCGCTCATCATTATCACTGAGCAGTCGGGGTCGATCTTCTTTATGGCTTTAAGCGTCTGCATGCCGTCGATACCCGGAATCCAGATATCCAGAAAAACGATGTCGGGCGCGTCGCTCTGCACGATATGCAAGGCCTCTTGCCCGTCGCCTGCGGTTAATAATTCATGCCCCTCGTCCGCGAGAACAGCGCCTAAAGACTCGAGGATCTCTTTTTGATCATCAACGATTAAGATACGTCCCTTATTCATAGTCCGGCGATCATACAGGCAAATCCGTTAACGGAGCAAGAAAAATCCGATTCAGGGACAAATTCATTTAGCCACAAATGTAAAGATGTTAATCAACACACAATCATGCCTGTTTGGCCCTCGTCGTGTCCTACTATTGTAGATTTTATGGTTGGTATAAAGTAGTCAGGTCTGCTATTTTTATACAGCGCCAAATGATTTATTGATTAGCACCGGCTCCGGCAACGAGTTCGCCGGCTGGATAGCGCGATTATAGAGGTTCTCGCAACTAATCACGGATTCAAGATCATGATTCTTGATTTGTTCGACGCTCCGAATTACCTAGAAGCTATGGCGCTTGCTCATGCATTCAGGGCTTATCAACGTCATTCCAGCGTACGCTGGAATCCAGTAAGATCTGGGTCCCTGCTTCCGCTGGGACGACGGGTAAGAGGTTCTATTCCGACAGAACTTTCTAGAAACCCTATATGTCGGTGTATGGTTCGGCGAACCGACATCTCCGGCAATTATCCTGCTTGGACGGATGGAATCGGGATCAAGTTATTGTTTGACGCTTGCGACGGCGGGGAAGCACAGCCATAATCCTCGTCTTCTTGAATTCAGAGCAATTTTTTCCTGACACAGACACTCGTATGAATCAACATTCAAATTCAACATGTAAATCATCAACGTATATCCTAGCTATCGTAGCATTAGCGGCTCTGTGGGGACTCGTCATCTGGTTTGTAAACCCCACGGGTGAGTTTATGATCAATGACGACTGGAGTTTTGTCAAAATCGTGGAGGCCATTGATCAAGGCAAGGTGATCCCAACCGGTTGGGGACCCGGTGGGCCGTCGGCAATCGTTCATGTTCTATGGGGTAAGCTGTTTACATCTATAGCCGGCTTCTCGCTTACTAACTTGAGATTATCCGTTCTACTCGTAGGTTTTTTGGCCATGCCGGTTCTTGTAATATTACTTGCCCGCAACAATACGGCTCCGGCAATCACTTTTTTGGCGGCTCTGGTAATTCTCTCAAACCCATTATTTATGGCCCTTAGCTTCACATTCATGACGGATATTACTTTTGCCGCTTTATTAATTATTTCATTACTATTTATCGATATTGGCGTTCAAAAACAAAAAACAACGGTCTTATCAATCGGTTTGTTCTTTGCGCTGCTGTCGATCTTGACTCGGCAAATCGGCATAATAATACCCCTGGGTTTACTTGCGACGCTATTTATACATCCGCTTTGTAAAAAAATGGGAATAGTTAAAATTGTGCTCCTCACCATTGCAATAGTTTTCATTCCGTGGTTCGGATTTGAGTTTTTCCTGAGCCGTGTCGGGAGCACGCCGCTTACTAAACATCAGGTTATTGCCGATATTTTCGGCATCCCGATGTCCAAAGGTTTCTGGGGATATCTGGAATATCTATTGATGTTGATGGGTCTAATTGGGATAGGTTACACCGCAATCTTCGTTACGCCTCTAACTGCCGCAGTTTACAGCGAGATCAAATCCAATAGACCTTTGTTGACGGCGCTAGCAATTGTGACTTTCGGCTTTGTGGTAGTTCAGGCTATTTTATTTTTGAACATTGTGGACTTTCCCACCCCTTTTCACAGGAACATAATTTTCAATTTCGGCATCGGTCCCATTTTATTGAAGGATACTTACCTACTTAACATTCAACGCACTTTTGCGCTGCCTCCTTACCTTTACTACAGCTTAGCCTATGTCGGCGCCGTTTCGGCCCTGGTCCTTTTATTTAGAGTCGGAGCGTATCTACGCCACATTTTTAGCTCTCTATTTAAAAAAATGGAATTCACGTACCCGTTTATTTCTTTACTCACTTTTACATCGGCGATACTCTACTGGCTCATTATCGGAATTACGTGGTTTTTTGACCGATACCTAATTCCGTTGATTATACTGACGACCATATGGCTTACGGTAACTTACCTGAGCGGAAAATCCATCAAAGGCCGGCGTCCGATCATTGCAGGCTTGATAACGGTTTTTCTCATTGGAACTATCAGCGTTGTTATGGTTCATGATTTTATGGAGACTAAACGGACAATCATGAAGGCGCAGAACTTTGTAATGAACGACTTACGTACAAAACCATGCGATTTCGATGGTGGATTTGAATTTACCGGTTATAATTGCTATCAAAAAGATTACAAACCCAGGGACGGTATCAGTTGGTGGTGGGTAAATAATGAAAAGTATGTGATTACCATGGGTCCATTGCCCAATTATGAAGTAATCCACACATTTCCTATAAATCGATTAATGGAAAAAGATGCGGCCATTTACGTTTTGAAGCCGAAAGACGGCGAAGCCGTATCCAGGAATGGAGATTCCGATGGAAAACGAATCAGCGTTGCAGGATTTGATCAATAAAGAGGCGCCCATCAGGAAATGCTACGGCTGCGGCGCGGATAATGAACAAGGAATGCAGATCAAGAGCCATCTTGAGGGAGACGTCGGCGTATGCCGTTGGAAAGCGCTTCCTCACCATTGCTCTTACCCGGGTTATTTGAACGGCGGCGTTACGGCTACTCTTGTGGATTGCCATTCGGCCTGGACCGCGTATGCTTTGGAATGTGAAGACAACGGTGTTGATGTTTCTACGCCTGATCAGCCGACGGGTTGGACTCGCGCTATGAATATCGAATATCTTCGACCAATACCCTTGGACTGTGAGTTGACGCTAAAGGCCATACGAACCAACAAGGGTTCTAAAAGTCGAACAATAAAATGCTCAGTGTACTGTAATGAAGAGGAATGCGCCTCAGCCGAAGTAGCCATTGTTATGACCGTGTAGGTTTGGTATAGCATAACGACACACTCCCTAGATTCCCCTTATTAGGGGGACTTTAAATCAGTCGATGATGCGCCTAAAATTGAGCCAATTGAAAACTAAACGTAAATTTGCAGTGATAATTGGAGAAGAAGACGGCCAAGATGCAACGATTATTGAAGCCGTTGAGTTTCTTCACAATCAAGATTGCGACGTCTCGATCAATCACATTACTCGTAAGGATGAGGAAATCGATCACGCAATCAAATTGGCCGGCGAAGAATTCGATTTAATCATCAGCGTAGGGGGGGATGGGACTCTTGGGAACATAGTGAACGGGATCATGGGATGCCCAAATCCCCAATTCGGAGCCTTAGGTATTGTCCCGTTCGGGACGGCGAATGATTTTGCAGCCGCTGCCGGAGTACCATCCAATCCTATCGAAGCCGTTAAGTTTATACTTTCTTCCACCCCCATCGAAATAGATGTGGCCCGGATGAATGATCACTACTTTCTGAATATGGCAAGCGGCGGATTCGGCGCTGAGATCACGGCGACAACGCCCTCAGTCCTGAAGGATTGGTTGGGCAAGTTTGCTTATATGGTTACGGGGGTAGCCAGATTTCAGACGCTTAGCACTCGAGAAGCAATCATCAAGGCGCCGGATTTTGAATGGCAAGGTGAGCTTTTGGCTATAGGAGTTGGAAATAGTCGTCAAGCAGGCGGCGGAATAGAAATTTGCCCAAATGCAAAAATTAATGACGGCTTGCTCGATCTTACAATTATCCCCAATGTGTCAATCGATTCTCTTCCCGATTTGCTGGCCGACATGTTGAACTTAGGAGATGATCCTAATCTGTCGGAAATCGTCTATCAGCAAGTCGCGTGGGTGGAAATTGCAACGTCTGAAGGCCTTCACATGAACTTGGACGGACAACCGCATTGTGGAACTTCGTTTAGGATGAGCTTAGCAGACAGAAAGCTGCCATTGCATATAGCTCGGGATTCTATTCTACTGACAAAACATGAGTAATGAATATCTTATATCTTCTCACGCATAACCGTAGTGTCTATTTTTTCAATAAGCGTTTAATTTGATTAATTTCTTTGGTTACGGGTATTTCTTTGGGGCAAGCCCTGGTGCACTCGAACTTGTTTTCACAACCCCAGACGCCGTCGTCATAATTGAGCTGCTCTGCTCTTTGAGCTTGTTCTTTATCTCGAGTATCGAAGATTCGTCTGAAAGCTTGGACAAGAGGGGCCGGACCTAAGAAGCGTTCGTTTTCATTAGTAATTGGACAAGCTCCCACACAGCAAGCGCATAATATGCAACGGATAGCTTCCCCCATCTTATTGCGACCTTCCGGCATTTGGATCCGTTCCTCTTCCGGTGGATCGGGAGCAATCAAATAGGGTCTTATCCAATCCACACGCTCATAAAACGGAGTTAGATCGACTATCAAATCTTTCAGCACTTTGAAAGTGGGCAAGGGCTCAATTAGGATTTCTTCGCCGTGGTAATCTTTGACGAGTTTTTGGCACGCCAGAGCGCAACGGCCGTTAATCTTCATCGCGTCGGAGCCGCAAACACCATGGGCGCACGACATTCTATAGCTCAGGGTTCCGTCTTGTTCCCACTTTATTCGGTTTAGACAATCCAGTATTCGTTCAAAGCTCTCAGCTTCAACTACGTAATTTTTATAGTACGGCGCCTGATCTACCGTAGGATCGAACCTGTAGATCTTAAACTTCAGTTCCATGTGTATTCCTTAGTATGTTCTTGGTTTGGGCTGGAATTTTGTTATCACTACCGGCTTGTGGAATATTTCGGGTCCACTTGGCGTCCGCCGTATCAACGTATGTTTCAGCCAGTCCCGGTCATTCCTCTCCGGATAATCCTCTCGAAAATGAGCTCCGCGGCTTTCGGTTCTTGCGAGGGCGGATCGAAGTATCGTTTCGGATAGATGAAGTAATGATTCAAGTTCCAGAGCTTCCGTTAAATCGGTGTTGAAACTGGCGCCTTTGTTGTCAATCGTTATGGATCGATATCGATCTTTAAGGTCCTGAATGGTCTTCAATCCATCTTCCAGGCCTGATTTGGTCCTGAAAACCGAACATTCGAGGGACATCATCTTCTGCATTTCTTCTCGAATGGGCGCAGCTTTTTCTCCGCCCGAACGGTCAAGAATGGCCGCTATTCGCTCCTTAATCTGATCCGCTGATTCACTTGCTATGACGCCGTTGTGCTCCAACTTATCGATCTCGGAAGCCATGGTCTTTCCGGTTCTCCTGCCGTATACAACCAAATCCAAGAGTGAGTTACACCCCAGCCGGTTGGCGCCGTGAACCGAAATACACGCGCATTCCCCTGCCGCGTAAAGACCTGTCACCGGCTCACCTTCGTGGTTTAATACGTGACCGTGCACATCGGTGGGTATTCCGCCCATCATATAGTGGCAAGTGGGACTCACCGGAATCGGCGCCTCGGCTGTATCTATACCGAGGTATATTTTGGCAAAAGAGGAAATGTCGGAAAGCTTTTCCTGGATCTTTGCTTTTCCCAAAAGAGTGAGATCTAAATTCACATAGTGTTTGCCGTATACCCCCCGACCTGCTCTTATTTCAGAAATAATCGCCCTGGAAACCATGTCTCTGGGAGCCAAATCTTTGATAGTCGGCGCATAGCGTTCCATGAAGCGTTCGCCTTCGTTGTTCCGGAGCACTCCCCCTTCCCCGCGAACCGCCTCACTGATCAATACTCCCATGCCGTAGATGCCGGTTGGGTGGAACTGCACGAACTCCATATCCTGCAGGGGCAGGCCTACTCGATACGCGTAATAAATACCATCTCCGGTGTTTGCGAAACAGTTTGAAGTGGTGGAGTACGTTTTGCCGAAGCCTCCGGTGGCGATTATTACGGCCTTCGCCTTGATTACTTCAACTGAACCATTGCTGAGATTGTATACAACTACTCCGTGAACTTTATTGTCGCTTATAAGCAAATCCACGAAGTGGTGCTCGGAGTAGACTTTGATACCCCGTCTTCGGGATTCACCAAAGAGAGTGTCCAGTATTACGCGCCCGGTTCGGTCCGCGGCGTAACAAGCGCGTTTTACAGGCGCTGCTCCAAAGTCGCGAGTATGTCCACCAAAAGCCCTCTGGGCGATTTTGCCTTCCGGCGTCCTGTTAAAAGGCACGCCCATGTGTTCGAGTTCATATACGGCGCGAATAGCGTCTTTGGTCAAAATTTCGGCAGCGTCCTGGTCGGTGAGGTAATCCCCGCCCTTGACCGTATCATACATATGCCATTCCCAGGAATCAGGCTCTTCGTTGCCCAGGGCCGCTCCGATTCCCCCCTGGGCCGCTCCGGAATGAGAACGGGTTGGGTAAACCTTGCTTATCACCGCCACGTCGGCGAGGCCGGTCACTTCAATGGCGGCTCTAAGACCTGCCAAACCGGCGCCGATAATAACGACATCGTGCTGATTAATCATGTTTTCTCACTGCATTAACTGTAGAATTAGGGCGATAGAGGCCAATTTGCGTCAATTCTGAACAATTTTTCCGTAAAGGCAATAGCGCGCCGTACCATCAATCCAGCCCGTATTGAATGTAGTGAATTCCCACCCACAGCTCTGAAACAATAAGAGAGCCACAATGGGGCTCTCTTAGTTGGTAACATTTAACCGTTTACTCCTTTGGGTATTGAACACCCGCGTTGTTTACCACGCTTGCGCTGGAATGACGTTGATGAGCGCTGGTATATATGATTAAGCTTCATAGCTTTTTGACGACACGTATGATCGACCGATTCGAGAATCTTAGTCATTGAATCCGTGATTACTTTCGAGAACCACTATCAAACCTAATCCCCACGGTTTACCGGCCATGAACTTTGCGCCGCAGCTTATCGGCCCTTCCATCAGTATAACGCCAATAACAAATTATTTGTAGAGCGTCGCACGCTAAAAGCGTTCAACATCGGGATTGCGCCCGCTACGCCTATGAACAGTAATATGAATTTACGGCAGGTTAAATACTCTGCTCTACCGCCTTCAGCGTGGCTTCGATATCCGCGTCCGTATGAGCCGTCCCTACAAACCAGGCTTCAAAAGCCGAAGGCGCCAGGTAGATTCCCTGATTCAGCATATTCACGAAGAACCGGCTGAACGCTTCTCTGTCAGACTTCAGTACATCCTCGTAGTTGCGGACAGGACCGGGATTAAAAAACACGGAGAGCATGGATCCTACTCTATTCACCGTATGCGGCACGTGTTTTTGTTGCAAAATCGAACTCACGCCGTCAGCTAAAGCTTTTGCCTTACTATCTAACTCTGAATATGGATTGTCACGTTTCAGAGCAGCCAACATAGTTAAACCAGCGGTCACGGCCAACGGATTCCCCGATAAAGTGCCGGCCTGATAGACACCGCCGACCGGGGCCAGAGACTGCATAATTTCCCTGGGACCTCCAAATGCGGCTACAGGTAGGCCGCCTCCTATGATTTTGCCCAGACACGTCAGGTCGGGCATAACGGAATACAATTCCTGAGCTCCTCCAAGCGCAACTCTAAAGCCGGTAATTACTTCATCGAAAATCAGCAAAGCGCCGTCTCGATTGCTAAGTTCACGCAATCCTTCCAAAAAACCCGGCTCGGGAGGCACGACTCCCATATTGCCGGCCACCGGTTCAACGATTACGGCCGCCAATCTTTTTGGGTTTTCCTCGAACTTTTTTCGCACTGCGTCTAAATCATTATAAGGAGCAATAACAGTCTGCTCAACGACATTGCTCGGCACTCCAAGGGAGTCCGGCAGCGAAAATGTGACGGCCCCTGAGCCGGCTTTGGCCAGCAATCCGTCGCTGTGTCCGTGGTAACAACCCGCAAATTTAATGATTTTGTCACGTCCCGTATATCCGCGGGCCAGACGAATTGCGCTCATTACAGCTTCGGTGCCCGAGCTGACAAGCCTGACCATTTCGATTGAAGGGACGAGTTCGACGATGGTTTTTGCAAATTCGACCTCAAGACGTGTCGGCGCCCCAAACGAAGTGCCGTTCTCCAGAGCGTTTCTTACAGCGAATAAAATTTCAGGGTTTGCGTGTCCGAGAATGAGCGGCCC
Source organism: Desulfomonilales bacterium (assembly GCA_038250835.1). Classification (GTDB taxonomy): domain Bacteria; phylum Desulfobacterota; class Desulfomonilia; order Desulfomonilales; family Desulfomonilaceae; genus JBBSBY01. The sequence goes on from JBBSBY010000010.1 coordinate 43,044, forward strand.
CCAGGACGCGACATAATCGATGAACTCTGAGCCGTCTTCATCATAAATCCTCGCCCCATTGCCGTATCTAATGAAATGAGGCGTGATTCCAACGGATTTGAAAGCGCGCACGGGAGAATTAACGCCGCCGGGAATTATTTTTTCAGCCTCTTTTAGAAGGGCTTCCGAAATTTGATTACTTGCCATATTAAGTCCTTGCAGTAGTATATTGGGGTTTAGAAAACGTCTTCTTCGAAATACGTCATACTCACCTTTTTCAGTTCGCGCTCACTAAATAAAATCTCATATTCCCCAACGCCCGTTTTTTCAGACATTTCATTTATGAGTTTCATGCACTCTTCTTCCGATTCGGCGTGAACCATTGTAAACAGTGTCCCGCCCATGGCGCCGAAAGGGGGACGTTCGTAACAATGGGTGACCTGGGGGAAAGAGGCTAAAATTTCACCGACTTTTTCCACGGAATCCTGAGACGGTTTCCAAACAACCATTCCATTGAATCCAATACCCGCCTCGATGTGGCGTATCATGGCCCCTAATCGCCGAATAACCCCGGAGTCAATCATTTTTCTGATGCGATCAAGGACATTTCCCTCAGTTATTCCAAGGCTATCCGCCATTTTAGCGTACGGTTCAGGAGAATCGTCGATATTCCCCTGCAATGCCAACAGTATTCTCTTATCTAAGGTATCCAATTTTTGGTGTGACATGGCGCCGATCCTGAAAGTAATTATGTTAATATATATTGCCGTGAATAAAGCCTACAAACAAGATAATCCGCCCTGCGTAATTTTCCCTATGGGGATGGAAGCTTATCAATTCTTACGCCGATTGGAAATCCGTAAAAGCCGGCGTTTTGGTAAAGCCTCAGTCCGTGAAGCGTTTTTCGAGGGCGCCTTGATCACGGTTGTGCGTTGTGGAGTCGGGCCGCTCCGAGCTTCCAGGGCGCTGGACTTCCTGGAATTTCCTCCGAGTCTTATACTCTGTGCGGGCGCCGCGGGCGCTTTGATTCCTAACATGAATGTTGGCGATATCGTGCTGGCTTCTCAGTCAATTTTCAAGGATGAACCTCAAAACTCCATACCGTGCGACTCGTATTTGCTGGACACGCTAAAAGACGTTTGCGTGAAATTGCGTATTACCGCCCACATCGGCAAGTTCGTGACCAGCGCGAATCCGGTATTCCCCAGGTCGGATCGATTGAGCTTAAACGCCTCGACCGGGGCGGTGGCGGTGGATATGGAAACTCACGCTATTGCGCTGAAAGCCCATGAAATGGGAATTCCATTCTGCGCCGTTAGAGTCATTACCGATGATATAAATACCCCGGCGCCACCCGCACCAGACGAGGTTCGGCTCGATTGGAGAAAGCCTAGGGAATTGCATAGAAAGCTGTCTTTAAATTATCAAAGGCGCCATTTTCTAAAGGCTTTCGACAATGCCGTTCACACTCTGCACGATGTGCTGATAGCCGCTTTACGCGTCCAATCACGAGCGAAAAGCCGCAGATAGGTAATCGGCAAGCTGCTCATCCGTCTCCATACGCGTATCAAGAGCTTCCTCCCACACGTGTGGGGATTCCATGCATAAATAAATTCGAGCATCCTTAAAGTGGGATCTTATTTGAGTCGCAATGTATCTATAAATGCTTATTCTGCGATCCACTTCCAGCCTCGATTTTCCGTCTAAACCTCGCGCAAAACCATCATGAAAGTAATTTATTGCGCCGAACCGCTGAGTCGCTATTTCTTTAAGGTCCGGAGTGAAACGCAATACCCCCATTGATATCCACGCTATGCTTTCAGAGTCAACTGAGCGGAAAATTGAATCAACGGTTTGTTTGTAAGCAGTGCGCCAATCGCCCAAAGGAATTATTGGATCGAAGTGAAAGCCCAGTTTATATCCGTGCTCAGACGCTAATTTAGCTTTTTCGAGTCGGCGTTTCAGCGACGCTGTCTTTAATTCTTCGGTCAGAGTTATTTGAGGCGCATTCATAGAGAAGCCCAAAACAATATTCCCCATAGGTCGGAAATTCAGTAATGGTTCAATGAAATCGGTTTTGGTCTTGAACTCCAAAGACACGTTCTGTATTCCGGAAAATGTATCCAACAACAGAGCGCTCAATCCCGACAGCGGATCTAAAGCCAAAGAATCGGTGAATTCCCCGGTGCAAATTCTCCTGAACCTCTGTTGATCCGTAAGAGCCGTTTTGAAACTTTCAATCATTTCATCCGTATTTATGAACATCTCCAGAGTCGGACGATTGAAATATGCCTGCAGAGCGCAGTAACGACAATCCATGGGGCAGCCCTGTCCTGTGTGAAGAATTTCAAGCCCGCAGCACACGTATTCGTTTGTGCCTGGACACTTTTTCAGGAATGCGCCTTTGTGTTGAAGCAATTTTAAAATCCGTTTACCGCGGGAAATCGGATCTTTGCTCAAAAGAAGCTCTGCTTTTTTTTTAATTATATCGCTGCCAACAACCACTTTTGCGTGGGGAAGCCGGCCAATTACTTTTTCCGTCAGAGGAGCTTCCAGGGCATCGGACTCAACCCAAATTTCATCTATTTTAAAATTCATGATTCTTTATTGCTTTTGGGCTCGGAAAGAATTTCCAAAAGGGAATCGGCGGTATGCCAAGAGTCGGTCCTTACCTCTATGATGGCGCCCGGTGATTCAAAGGCCTGGTGGGCCTTGACTTGGACGTTCTTCGTAAGGCGGTATTTGCAAATTTTGTTGCTGAATTCGATTTGTTTTCCTGCAATTTCCGGAAACCTAAGCGCAAATAGAGCGCTTCGGACGCGCTCCGTCTTTTCCTGGTTCGGCTCTGCCGTCGCCATGATATCAATTATGAGCTTTGCGCCGTGACCATCAAGGATGGCTTCACCCGAAAAGGCCGCCAAATCGAAAAAATGAGACGTTATTTCCGCGGCTTTATTGGAATTCATGCCCAGTTCGAGAATAACATTTAAGACGAAGACTCTTTCTTCGTAGGAAATTTTGGAAAATATGAAAGCGGTTTTCTCCTGGATATGTCCCTGGGCGAGCGCGTTGAGAAATACATTTTCCAGACCGCCAATCATACGGAGCCTCTCAATTTTTGGTCCAAAAGCCGAAACGCCGAGAGACGGAAAGAATCTTTCAGCGGCCGTGCGTTTCTCAAAAAGATCCAAAAGTCGCTTCACCAGATAAGCCGTAGTCGCAGGATTAGCCGGTCTATTGTCGATATTATCCCAGAAGGCAATCTCGAAGAGCGACCTATCATCCAAAGAACTCATCATTTCGCCGGCTGAAACTGATGAAATTCCCAGATTGACGGCGGCCTGCAAACGTCGGCGGCCCAAAATCGGGACGTAAACCCTATCTTGCATCATTACCAAAGGCGGGTTCAATATCCCTACGGCTGAAATACTTGATTCCAGGCGTGTCAATGGAGAGTAGGATGGAATTAGATAATCTTTATCGGAAAGATCTACCTGAGATATATCAAGGGTAATCAGTTGTGTCCGACTTCGCCAATCCACGAAACACCTCTGCGGCTTCCTTTTTGCCCCGTTTTAGATAACCGGCGGTGACGATACCGCATTTGCGTTTAAGCGCGTTGAGGGCAGCGGCTTTGTATTCGGGTTTTAAGCCGTGATTAGCCAGGATTTTCAGGATAGCCTGTATTCTGTACTTGTCAATAACGGGTGTGGTGACGGAGAGTTGATTTGGAGCGCCTGCGTGCTTGATGACCAGAGGTACGTCTATGAATTCTACATAGTGGAATGGAGTGATCCTGAGCCAAAGATCATAATCTTCGGCGGCAGGCAAATTTTCGTCGAATAAGCCAACTTCTGTGAATAAGCGTTTTGAAATCATTACTGATGACGGGCTAATTAAACACAGATCTAATGCCCTCTCAAAAAAATACCCCCCCTGCTTACGGTGCTTTTTCTTTTGGTTTAGCCGTTTACCTTCTTTCATCCAAATTTCATTGGTATGGCAGATGAAAGGAGCGCCGGCTCTATATCCGGCGACTTGCAATTCAAGCTTATGGGGCATCCATTCATCATCTGAATCCAGGAAGGCGAATAATTCTCCGTAACCACGACTGATTCCCGCGTTTCGAGCGGCTGAAACTCCTTTGTTTTTTTGCGTCACAACATTGATGGCGGAGCCGAAATCCGCCAGAATGCCGGCTGTTTCGTCGGTTGAGCCGTCATCCACGACGATTATTTCGTAATCCAAAAATGTCTGAGCGAGCACGGACGAAATTGCTCGAGCCAGGGTTTGGGATCTATTAAAAGTTGTGATTACCACACTTACAAGCGGCATTCTCTTCCGAGTATTCAGTTCATTGCATTTTTCAACTTCAGCTCATAACTCTCCATCCGAAGAGGCGCCCTTGACGTAATTTTAGGCGCGGGCGCCGAAATCTCTTTAACATCAGATCGTAGTCCCCACTGAAACTTCTTTGGAGATGTTGGAGTATTATCCGTCGTCTCTTTTCTTGGGCCATTTTTGACTAGCTGTTGGGGCGTCTGAGACTCTTCCTCATTCGCGGCATTTTCGGCAAATGAAAATTTTGTGACATTTCCGGATTCGTCAGTGATCGTGGCGCCGTTCACAACTTTTGTGTCATGATCGTAAGCAATGGCTAATTTACAATTGCCGGATCTATTGCCCGGTTCGGCTATTTCAATGTTGAGGCCCTCTTTATCCACTGTGGCTGATTTCACCAGCAACTTTGGCTGCGGCGTCGCGATCATCGGCTGAGCTTTGGCCTTCTTTTCAGGTATGGGGATAGCCCGCCTGACAGGAGGCGCCGGTCTCTCGATAGCTCGTGGAGGCGCGCTATTAACCTGATTTGGCGGCAAGCCGCCTCCCAGGGCAATCATTAGACCTTCTTGCGCTTCTTCAACACTGAATGGAGGCACAGGGTTAACGCCATAGTCCAACACAACGCGAGCTTTGCCGTTTGTCGATCCAACGCGGATCTCATTGATGCCCCCAACGGAAACCGGTATTCTGCCGGGAACTCTCGCTAAACCTGCAGATTCAATGTCTAATACCAAACGGTATGGTTTTTCTATAACAAAAGCCGAGCGTTTGCCGATCTCACCCTGGTATTTTATGTGGACGGCTCTAGCGTCCGGTGTCACGCTCACGTCCGTTATTTTTGCGACATCATCACTTATTGCAAGCTTACATGATCCCAAAACAAGGAGTGCGCAAAACAAAAATAGAACGGCTGAACGAAGATTGTGATTGGATCGTCCTTTTTTTAGAAAAACTAAAGCTACCATGGTAATCTCGCTATCCCTTTAAAAAGATTGGCCGCAAAACGTCGATTCGAAGTTAAGCGACAAGAGAGCGGCGCGTGGGTGAAAAATAGCAAATACCGACAAATAAGTCAATATATTAGATAAGTAAAATGATAAATTAAAGTAACTTATTTATGTAATGGACAACATTTCAGATGTAACAGTCTTTAATAACGGAATTATTCAATAGAAAAACCGTGACGCCAGCCATTTCATCTCTGGAACTACATATAATAAACAGAGCTGCGGTTTAATTGTCATTGCCGGAATGTTACATTCACGGAATGTTATGCGCTTTATTTCCGCTGTTTTGCATGTGAAACCGGCGCAAATATTTTCTCTAAAAGATATTAATAGAATTCTACGATTAACCTAAGCTTCAGGTCTTTGACCGCCTCACTTTGACATATTATCAACGAGAACTTATTCTAAGTTTAAGAATGCTCAACCGAAATAAGGAAACTTAATCGGTATGAGGCGCCTAAAACAAATTTGCGGGGGCAAATATGAGTGATACCGGTAAATATGAAGAGAAGGTTAATGAATTAGTATCAGAATGGAATGAGAAAATTAACGACTCACTTGCCAATCCGGACTCAGATGACGATGCTCGCGATTCTCAAGAGGTGGATGATTTAATTGCCAACCGTGAAGCGGTTAGGCGTGGTTTGGTGCGGGTAGAAGAAGGCGGAGAAATGTGTGTTTCTTGTCCTGAAGATTCGCGATCGGAGGATCCCGTAACTGCGGACGAGGGAGGTCTATTGGATACCTATGATGTAGCGCGATCACCTAAGACAAAATACGGACCCGGCGAGTAGAAAACTGAACTGATTTATGTCAAGAAAGGTTAGCTTATCTTTTGTCGACATAAAAACAACTCCATACTCCAAGCGTTTCTTTGCCGGCAATGTTCATGAGCTATTATGATTTTCCGACTTGTGGGTGATAGACGCCATGTGCTTTTACTTTCAGCGGCGATGATTTTAATGCTCTCAGCAACCTCATGAATGCTGCGATACCGAATAATTTTAAATTTGAGATGGTAAAATTTAATTAAAAGGAAGGAGCGTATTTTATATGGATACTTTCAACGCAGCGGATTTACAGGAACTTATGCTGAAACGTGATCAAAACTGCGTATCCATTTACCTCCCCACACATAGAATGGGCCCGGAAACTCAGCAAGATCCCATACGTCTTAAGAATTTACTTAAAAAGGCTGAAGAATTAATGGGGGATCTCGGAGTAAAGAATTCGGATGCTCGGGGACCTCTGAAACCTGCTTACGATCTACTTGCCGATAATCGCTACTGGTCATATCAAGATGAAGGTTTGGCAATTTTCTCGGCTCCGAGTTACTTCAAGACGCTGAAGTTACCATTCAAATGCAACGAACTTGTCGTGGTCCTGGACCGTTTCCATTTAAAACCATTAATGCCTTTGCTGCGTGACCGGGGTTCTTTTTATGTGCTTGCTCTAAGCCAAAAAAACGTGCGACTCTTTAAGGGCGATAAATTGACAATGAAAGAAATCGAGCTAGACGGTATGGTTACAAGTATTGATGAAACCCTGAAATACGATGAATTCCAAAAACAAACCAGTTGGCATGGCCAAAGGTCTGCTCAAGTGCGTAAAAGGGAAGGCGGTATAATGCACGGACATGGCGCCGGAGCCGATGAAAGCAACAATGAGGTGCTGCGTTTTCTTAGGGATGTAGACCGAGGTTTAAAAAACATAATCGGTAATGACAACATCCCGCTAACCTTAGCTTGTGTTGAGTCACTTCCACCAATTTACAAATCGGCGAATACGTATCCTCACCTACTCGATGAATGGATTTCCGGTAATCCGGACAACCTGACTCCTAATGAAATTCATGAACAGGCATGGAAGCTTATCGAACCACATTTCCGAAAAGCTGAAGCCGAAGCCATGGCTAAATTCTCCGCTCTAACGGGGACAGGCAAAACATCGAGTGATCTTAACAAAGTAGTGGAAGCGGCGATAAACGGGCGAGTAGACACATTGTTCGTTGCGCTGGGAATTCAAAGGTGGGGCGTATACAACTCCGAGAAAAACGCTGTAGAAGGGCATTCCGAACGTATGCCCGGAGATGAGGACTTGCTGGATTTGGCGGCAATACAGACGTTCTTAAACGGCGGAGCGGTTTACGCCGTAGATCTGGATAGCGTTCCCGGTGATCGGAACATAGCGGCTATATTCAGATACTAGCTGCCGCTATTCTAGGATTAATAATGGACGGCAGGGCACATATAGGCACCTCCGGCTGGTACTATGATCATTGGAAAGGGCCGTTCTATCCTACGGATGTTAAGAAAAGGGATTATTTTGCCTATTTTGTGACTAAGTTTCAAACTGTTGAAGTAAACAATAGTTTTTATAACCTGCCGTCGGAATCTACTTTCGAAAAATGGAGGGAATCCTCTCCCCAACAATTTATCTTTTCACTTAAAGCCGGCAGATATATAACTCATTTTAAGAGGTTATTGAATGCTCATGAATCGGTTGGCCGATTTCTGGAAAGGGCTTCTATTCTCGAAGAAAAGCTTGGGCCAATACTCTTTCAACTGCCGCCAAGATGGCCCTTCGACCAAGCAAGATTGAAAGATTTCCTTGAGGCGCTCCCATCCAATCACAAGTTCACTTTTGAATTTCGAGATACCCGCTGGTTAAACGATTCATCGTATCAATTATTGTCCGACTACAATGCAGCGCTATGTCTTTTCGATTTTGCCGGGCGGGAAACGAAACCGATAGTAACAACAGATTTTGTTTACGCGAGACTCCACGGACCGGGCGGTCCTTACCAGGGACAATACTCGGATGAGGAACTCACCGTTTGGGCTAAGTTCTTCAACGAACAACTCTCAGCGAATAAGTCAGTGTACTGCTATTTCGATAACGATGAGTCCGGATTTGCGGCAAAAGACGCAGCTCGTTTGATGAGCTTGATAAGAGCGTAAACTTCCGGTAATTAGTCATAACAGGCCGCATTCAATCAATAAAGAAGATCACCTTGGATTAAACTACTAAATTTTGAGTCCACGGCTGCGTTAATAATCTCAATTAGACTGGTTCTCGAAAGTAATCACGGATTCCATGACCAAGATTCTCGAATCGGTCGACCATACGTGTCACCAAAAAGCTATGAAGCTTGATCATATATCGGCGCTCATCAACGTCATTCCGGCGCAAGCCGGCATCAGGAGGATATGGGTCCCAGCTTTCGCTGGGGACGACGGCTCAGAGGCAGTATTCGACAGAACTTTCGAGACATTCTATTTTAGTGATATTGGGCAACTAGTCTTTTACTCAAATGGTTTTAGGTGTACAATGAATTTTAAGGATGACCGGTTGAGGTTTGTCCTAGATAAAGAGAGTCTCTACTTTACGTTTGAACGGCGCTCTTTTGAGCATCCTGTAAGCTGTACGATTTTCGGAGTAATCTGCTATTTATGAAGGAATTTTTCAGTATTGTATTGCGGGCGGTTATTATCGCCGCAACCGCTGGTGGAATAGGGCTTGTCGTGAACTACTTCTCGCCAAATCCACTTGCGTTAATTTACGAGCCGCCGATAGAAATAAGAACGGCAAGCATTGCGATTCCTCTAATAAACGAACATAAAGCCCACGAGTTATACAGTGAATCAGCCGTATTCTTGGATACGAGGAGGTCTGAAGATTACGGGAAAGAGCACATTGAAGGCGCTCTCTTGCTGAATCCCGACTCAATAGAGGATGAGTTCCCCGGAATAGCGCCCTTACTGAATGAAGAAAGCCCTATCGTTCTTTATTGTTATGGACCGGAATGCGATATGGCCGAAAAGGTTGCCGATTTTTTAGGCAGGTTGGGTTACACAAAGCTCATGATAATGAACACGGGTTATCGAGCCTGGGAAAAGGCCGGCTACCCTATCGCCAAAGCAAAGTCCAAGAACCGGTCCGAGTCTGAGTAGGAGCGGAAGATGAAGTATATAGTTATGCTTGCGAGACTCATTATAGGCGGCTTGTTCGTGTACGCAAGTTGGTATAAAGTCATTGACCCGGCTGCGTTTGCCCCTGCGGTTCGCAATTATTTAATACTACCTCCGGCGTATTCCAACTTTACGGCATTAACACTCCCGTGGATTGAATTATTTGCGGGACTTTTCCTGATTGTGGGTATTCAGGTCCGACCCTCCGCCTTTTTGACCACGGCAATGTTGGCTATCTTTCTTGGAGCAATTTCATATGCTTACAGCATCGGTTTGGATATAGACTGCGGTTGCTTTGGATCGGCCACGGAGTCTCAGGGCAAGATAGGCCCTTATCACTTGCTGCGGGATACGACGCTTTTGCTTGTGTCCTTTGCTATTGTCGCGTTTGATAAGGGTGATTTCGGAATAGGCGCCGTATTCAACAAACAAAAGCTCAACATTTGATAACTCTCGAGACGAGATACATATGAAAACGATACTCTTACTCCTTTTGACGTGTGTTTATTTCCTAACCCCGGCATTTGCCGTAGTCTTTGAAGATTCAACTTCTACTAAACCGGAAGACAAAATCAGGGCCGCTACGACTCTTGGAAAAGGCTGAAGTCGGAATGCAGAGGCAGTTGAGCCTTTGTTAAAAATGTTGAAAGATCCCGACGCAAATGTGCGCAAGTCCGCTGCGGAAGCTCTTTCCAATTTTCCGGCCTATAGCAATCAAACTATTATGCCTCTAATAAGGTTGGTTCATGACGAATCGGATGAAGTCAGGCGCGCGGCAATAGGCGCCCTGGGCCTGATTGGTAGACGGTCCGACCCGGCCGTTGAAGCTTTAAATATGGCTCTATCCGATCCTGATCCGTCAACTGCCGGTAAAGCGGCTTTGGCCCTCTATCGTTTGAGTAATAGAGACGAGAATATAGTTCCGAGCCTTATAATTGCCTTGTCCCATGAACAGGATGCGACACCCGCTATATCGGCGCTCGCGAAAATGATCATTTCTTTTCCTGCAGTAACGGAAAAGATGTTGGGCGCGTTACACGGCAATAATCCATTTTTACAAGGAAATGTCATAAGGGTCTTCGGTCTTGCCGGAAACAAGGGAACCAGGGTCTTGCCGGAATTGGTCAAAATGTACGATTCCGTAGCTCCATCAAATCGAGCAATATTGGCAAGAACAATACTGAATCAGGACACACTGGGGAATTATAGCGCCCTTATTATCGGGAAGACTCTCAAAGAAGACGACGCCACAGTCCGGAGAGAAGGCATAAATTCATTGGTTCGTTTAACGAATCATCGGGACTTTTTTCTTCCATTTCTGAGTACCGCTTTGGCGGATGAAGATGACCAAAACAAGATCATTGCCATAAAGACTGCAAGTAGTTATGCCTCTGACCAGGAGAAAATTCGAGATCGCATAATTGAATTGACGAGAAGTGATAATCCTAAAGTCCGGACTGTAGCTTTGGCTGCTGTTGGATTTTTCCCCTTAATTTCAAAAAGCGCTATCGATATTCTTGAAGAAGCGGCAAAGAATGAAGATGAACATATTAGAATGGCGGCTTTTATGTCCTTGCACAATATCGGAAAGAGAGATCCCGAAAGCAGTTTACCTATATTAGAAAAAGCTTTTGCCAGAGAAACCGACTACAGGACAAAGGAGTACATTGCCTCCGCTCTATACGATTTTGGAATAGTAAAGCCGTTAACCCCTGCGCCGCCAGGCGAACGTAAAGTTATTCCGGCGGGTTGGGAGCTTGGCCGAAACGATTAACGAAATTATGTCCTTTTTTTTCAATTGAAAGATTTAACGATTCATCAGGTGTTCCACAGTAGTGTGAGCCAAAATTGTTTAAATGGTAAGGCTTCGATCCAATTATTAAATTAACAACTCAGCAATAATTGAGGTAAAGCTTGACATCATATTCCAAATATGTATTCCTAAGAATTACCAACCAGCCTCACGGCTGAGCATGGTCGAAAACCCGGCGCTCCTGCCTGACCCCGCTCCGGGTTTTCATTTGTCTGCAAAGTAGTTTTTGAACCAATCGATACTTTTCTCCAAACCTGTTTTAAGGTCACAGCCTGCACGGAAGCCCAAAACTTCGAAAGCCTTATTCGTATCCGCAGTGGAATGCATCACATCGCCGGCCCCTGGTGGATCAAACACTGGTTCTATGTCCGATTTGAGCAATTGCTTCAGCACATCCAACAATTCCAGCAAAGTGGATGAAGACCCTCTGCCTACATTGTATGAAAGACCGGTAGCCGAAGCCGGCGCGAGCATCGCTTTGATGTTGGCCTGAACAACATCTTTAACATAAGTAAAATCTCGACTCTGGAGACCGGTTCCATAGATTGTGGGGGGCCGCCCCTTAATTAGAGCCTCGCAGAAGCGTGGAATCACTGCGGCATATTGGGAAAATGGATCTTGCCGCGGACCGTACACATTAAAGTACCTTAATCCAACCGTTTCCACGTCGTAAAGTGTTTTGAACAAGGCGCTATACTGTTCGTTTATCTTTTTTGAAAGAGCGTAAGGCGATAATGGAGCGCCTTCTTGACCTTCTTTTTTAGGTAAAATCTCGCTGTCCCCATAAATTGATGACGAAGACGCAAAAACCACTCGTTTTACTTTATTTTGTCGGCTCGCCCAAAATACATTCAAAGAGCCGCCGGCGTTCGTAGCATCCGTCGTAATAGGGTCGGCAACCGATCGTGGAACGCTGCCAAGGGCCGCCTGGTGAAAGACGTAGTCAACATCTTTCACGGCAGTCATTAGTTGATCCAAATCTCTAATATCGCCCTCAATGAGTTCAAAGTCTTTGCCGGCGTTAAACTTTTTAGGACCTAAATCGCGTAAATTTTCCATCTTTCCGGAGGAAAAATTATCGAAAACTTTCACGCGGCATTGATCAGCAACCAGATCTTCAACTAAGTGACTGCCTATAAACCCCGCTCCGCCGGTTACTAATATGGATTTGTCGATCAACTCTGCGGTCATAAAAAACTCCAATCGTTTTATATGGCGCTTTACCGTTTCGAATATTCAACATCAGCGTGCGCCTGGGTGTTCTCAATCAGATAGGGAAACACATCGGCATTCTCACTCTTTGAAGTTGCCCGGCTACGGTCACCAAAACAATTCGGATGCCGCATATCATAAACTATGCAGCATAAAACTAATCCTTCTGCAAATCAATTTGTTTTGCGATGATCGCTTTGCGTGAAGCTGATAAATTATTTTTTAAATCGCAGTTCCTTACCGGCTCATTTTTTACTGCCGACATGCAAATGAATCGGGATTTTATCCATGCCCAAGCAGCGCTGGGCTTTGTAAAGAATCATCAACTTTTGTGAGCCATTGTGATACCTTGCAGTATACCTATTATTTGGAGAACCCATGTCAAAATGGCATAAGACAAGTTGCGTCTGTTGCGCGCAAAATTGCGGACTCGAAGTCTTGGTCGAAGATAATCAAATAATCAAAGTCAAACCGGATAAGGATAACCCTCGAAGTGAAGGATATGTTTGCAGGAAAGGTTGGAGCATCAGCCATTACCAACATCATGCGGATCGTCTTGAATATCCTCTGAAGCGAGTAGGTTCAAACTTCGAAAGAATCTCCTGGGACCAGGCAATAGATGAAATCGCCTCGAAGCTACGGCAGTTGATTGACACCCACGGGCCGAAATCATTGGCCTACATGGGTGGCGGCGGCCAGGGTTGCCATTTTGAAGCAGCTTTTGCAGTGCGTTTGTTGCGCGCTTTAGGATCGCAATACCATTATAACGCACTGGCCCAAGAGCTTACGGGTATGTTTTGGGTCCAGGGTCGAGTATTAGGCCGCCAATACCTCCTCCCGATTCCGGATCACGACAACACCGATATGTTGGTCGCGTGGGGCTGGAACGGCTGGATGAGCCACCAAATGCCACAGGCGAGGAGGGCGCTCAAAAAGATTTCCAATGATCCTGATAAGCTCCTGGTCGTCATCGACCCCAGACGGACTGAGACTGCACGGTTGGCCGACATTCATTTGCCGATAAGACCCGGTACGGACGCATTGCTCACCAAAGCCATGATTTCAATAATTTTGGACGAAGGTTTACAACAGACCCAATTTATAAAGGAGCACTGCTCGGGCTTCCAAGAAATATTGCCGTGGTTTAAAAACTTTGACGCCAAAAAAGCAGTAGAAGTCTGTGAATTAAGTTTTGATGATGTAGCCAAGGTGAGCCGGCTTTTTGCGACGCGCAAATCGTCTATGCATCCGGATCTCGGCGTGTTTATGAACCGGCATAGTACGGTGACCTCCTATCTGCAAGCTATACTTCTCGGAATTTGCGGCCGAATTGGAGTTTCCGGGGGAGTTGTTACGCCCGGTCATCTTATGCCGTTGGGCTCGCACTCGGATGAACGATCTCCAAAAACTTGGAGGACCGTTACTTCAGATTTTCCGGCCATTATGGGCACATTTCCACCGAATGTTATGCCCGAAGAAATCTTGAGTGAAAATCCTGAAAGACTGCGAGCCGTAATCGTAAGCGGATCCAATCCATTGCGATCCTACGCGGACACGACTCGATATGAGGAGGCGTTTTCGCGACTTGATTTATTGGTCACAATTGAAGTGGCTATGACGGAAACGGCGAGGTTGTCTCATTACGTGCTGCCGGCAAAGAGCGCGTATGAAAAATGGGATGCCACTTTTTTTGCCTGGAATTTCCCTGAAATATATTTCCAAATGCGCTCTCCGGCAATAGCGGCGTCGGGCGAACAATTGGAGGAAAGCGAAATTGATACTCGTTTAGCGGAAAAATTAGGACTTTTGCCTGACATACCACAAGAATTGTATGTCGCAGCTCAGACGAGCCGAGGCGAATTTGCAATGGCCTTGCTCAACTTCATCCAGGCTAAGCCTAATGCTGCAAAAGTTTTACCTTTCATTGTCGGCAAGACACTCGGCCCGGCGCTCGGCTCCATGAATAAGGCTGCCCTTTGGGGATTGCTACAGACAGCTCCTGCGGATTTTCGAGCGAACGCTGCCCGCGCCGGTTTTGATCCCGGATTAGAAATGGGTGAAGAAATTTTTGACAAATTGATGGAATCGCCACAGGGACTTTGGATCGGCCAAAGTGATCCGGATAATCTGAAGGGATTGAAAACTGCGGACCAGAAAGTCAATCTGTATATACCCGAATTAAGCGACTGGGTTAATGAAATAACGCCTGAAATAGAATTGCGGGAATTGGAATTGTCGCCCGATTACTCATTCATTCTGATGGCAGGCAGACACATTGATGAAAATGCAAACACGATAATGCGAGATCCTTCATGGAACACAGGAAGATCAAAAGCGTGCGTCCTGGCCATACACCCCGACGATGCGGCAGGCATGCAATTGAGCGATGGAGATCAGGTGAGAATAACAACAAAAGCAGGTTCTGAAATCATTGAAATTAAAATTGAAGACGCTTGTCGGCGCGGACAAGTCGTGCTGCCTCACGGCTTTGGGTTAGTATTTCAAAATGAATCGCGCGGTATCAACGTGAACAGACTGACTGCGGCAGATCATCGAGACAGACTGGCAGCGACCCCGCTGCATCGTTATGTGCCCTGCCGTGTAGAGAAAGTTGGATAATGGTCGTGGGATCATGTGGAACCGTGTTTCGGAATGAGGCGTCTATATAAATGTATTGCGTTAAGGCCAAATTGAGTTTTCTAGTTTCAAAGTCAAGAACGACACATCGTTGCGCTCCGTGAGAGCATGAAACGAAGATTTCTTATTAAGCACATCGAGAAGAATGGAGCAGAATTCAAGAGAGAAGGAAGCAGACATACCATCTACCAGCGAGGAGATGACGTAACCCAAGTTCCAAGACACTCGGAAATAGATGATAATTTAGCACGGAAGATTTGTAGGGATCTGAATATCCCTTTTGTGAGGTAACGATGAGGTATTATGCGTACATAGAAAAGACAAAAGATTGGTGGATTGGATGGCTTGTTAATCTTCCGGGCGTTAATGCTCAAGAGAAAACGCGGGAAGAACTTATGGAATCCTTGAAGATCGGCGCTGAAGATATGTTGAACCTCAGGGGCAACCCCACTCTAGATAACATTGAAATTCTCGTCGCCCCCATGAGCATGAATGCGAGTTGACCTGAGTGCGCATGTCCTGTTGATATTCAGGCGAATCAGACGCCTAAAGTCATAGCTGAGCATTCTTTAAACTTGCGTGTCCCACCTCAAAAGAAATCCACCCGGTCAATACCATAGATTGGTCATGACTTAAGCCGGAGTCGGCTTGCGAAATGGTCGTTATGGTTGTATCATCCTTGTTCGTGAGGGATTGCTCAGGTAACTTATACTGGTTCTCGAAACTAATCACGCATTCAATGACCAAGATTCTCGAATAGGTCGACCATACGTGTCATCAAAAAGTTATGAAGCTTGATCGTATTGCAGGGCTTGAATGAATGACGAAGCTCATAGCCCTAAGAAACCCTGGTAGCTGTGATTGGAGACACTAACTTTTATCCGTGATTACTTTCGAGAATTACTATAGGTTTACTGTTACTTCTGTTGTAACAAATTTAATAGACGTCGAGGCAAAATGAGTCAAAGTTGGGTCCCAATTACCACCATACTTAAAACCGCCCCCAAGATTCTGGAAAGTCCCGTTTACGCCAAGAACTTGGCCATGATTCAGGTTGATAAGTTTCTCAGAAATTTATTTCCCCGCGCGGAGGAAGGCTCCGCCAACCGGATACGTCAATGCAGCATACGCATCACCGATGTGTGCAATCTTCGCTGCCATACGTGTGGTCAGTGGGGTGACAGCGGGTTTTTAAGATCGTGTTCACTTAAAGATTTAAAGACCCAAGAAGTGACTTCTGAACGATACATAGCCCTGCTTCACGATCTGAAGAAGCACGGCCACACACCTTCCCTGTATCTCTGGGGAGGGGAACCGATGATGTACAAAGGTTCAGTGGGAATTATTGAGGAAGCCGCAAATTTGGGCATGCCGCCCAGCATTGCCACAAACGCGACCGGGCTCTCCGAACATGCCGAGCGTTTAGTTGACGCTCCGATGTTTGTAATCCAAATCTCCATTGATGGTCCCAACGCCGAGATCCACAACGCCAGCCGACCTGGCTCCGTCCCCACAATCAACAACTTTGCCACCATTACCAAAGCAATCGACAGATTAAGGGAAATTCGCAAAGACCGCGGACAAAGGCTGCCTCTGATAGCGGGCCTCACCACCATAAACAATGTCAATTATGACAAATTGATTGATATTTATGACGTTTTTAAAGACAAGGTGGATGTTTGCGTCTTTTATCTGGCCTGGTGGATTGATGAGGCCTCGGCACAGCGACACACTGAGGATTTTGAACAACGCTTCGGATATAAACCTGAAAAACACTACGGCTGGATTGGCGCGTGGCGCCCGCCGGATTTGCAAAAGCTATCAAGTCAGTTAACTACATTGAATCAACTTGCAGCAAAATCAAGCGGCCCCGCCATCATAATAATGCCGCCTTTAACTGATCCCAAAGAGCTTGAAAGATACTATTCGGACCATGACTGCACTTTTGGATTCGATAAATGTGTTTCCATCTTTTCCGCGGTTGAGATCAATTCTAATGGCGACATGTCCCCGTGCAGGGATTATCATGATTTTGTCGTGGGCAATGTCAAAGAACACACCATAACTGAATTGTGGAACTCACCTAAGTATAGAGAATTTCGCAAGAGTTTATCAGAAAAGGGTTTAATGCCGGTATGCACACGATGCTGTGGATTAATGGGATACTAAGCTCGGCTTGTGGG
>JBBSBY010000011.1:0-59923 GCA_038250835.1 Desulfomonilales bacterium
TCAGGACGGTTCCTATGCTATGTTTTTTCTGCATGATGTAGGCCGCTTAATGAATAACCCCAAATATGTTTCTGAATTGTGTGAGCTGTTGGAGAATAAAAAAACTGATGCTGATGTATTGCTGACGGGGGACCACTTTCCGCAAGAAATTCTTGAAGCTGCCGATCTCATTACTGAAGTGGTTAATTCAACAAATACTACACTGGATTGAACTTCAAATTTTCGACATGGTGATGGTCTTATTCTCGAAAAAGATACCAGTCAATTCGAGGCGAATCGACCAAGCGTCGTCGAAAAATTCGACGGATTCTTTAAAGATGATTAATGCAGTTTAGCGTATTTCATTACATCCATTGAAGGTTTTTATGTAAGCCTCTTTAACATTGAGAAAATGGATACGAAATAAGTAAAGGTTGATTATTATGACTGTGCACAAAGCTCTACAGTACGGCACATGTCGGCTTCTCACGGGTATTTTGAGTTTTTCCTTTTGATGTCGCATGCAGTATTATTATTCCACCCACTAAAGCTATAAATGAAGCAATAAATATACTGAGTTTTGCCGACTCCAGAAGTGTCTCATCAGTAAACGATAAATTGGAGATGAACAAGGACATCGTGAAACCTATTCCACAGAGCACTGCTCCGCCATATAACTGACTAAAGCTAATTTCTGACGGAAGAGAGGCATATCCTGATCTGATCGCCAACCACGCCGCGCCGGCAATGCCGATTTGCTTTCCCAGGACGAGACCAATAATTATACCGGGCGCAATAGGAGTTTGGGTGAGCGCAGAGAGTATCTTCCAGTCAAGGGTTATTCCCGCATTCGCCAGGGCAAAAAGCGGCACGACAAAGTAAACGACCCAGGGATGGAGCAGGTATTCCATGCGATGTGACGGAGTTTGAACATCCTTACAAAGTCGTTCCAATGATCTAACGGCGCATTGGTGTTGTTCATTTGTGTAAAGTGTGTACTCGCGATTGTCCGCGTCTGAAAACGTGGAAAGCAATTCTTTACTTTTGTCTACGAAGGTCAATGTAGCAAAACGGGACCTGGTGGGAATCGTCAAAGCCACAAGTATTCCGGCCACTGTGGAATGCACTCCGGACAAATAAATTTGCCACCATACGAACGCGCCTACAATCAAGTACAGAGTTTTTCTCCTGTAACCCAATAAATTGAACGCAACAAGTAAAAGCAGCAATAAGGCCGCATACCCCAGATTTGTTACGGACAAACTCGGAGTATAAAACATGGCTATAACCAGAACCGCCCCTATGTCATCTACAATAGCAAGAGCGGTCAACAGCACCTGCAATGAATACGGAACGCGAGACCCCAGGACGGTAAGGGCGCCCAGAACAAAAGCTATGTCCGTGGCCATTGGAATAGCCCATCCCCCTTCGCCGGGGCTACCCATATTGAAAGCGTGATAAATGCCGGCAGGCAAGATCATTCCACCAAGAGCCATACTAAGCGGCAAAACGGCCCTTTTGGCTGAAGTCAGGCTGCCCATTAAGAATTCTCTTTTAATTTCAAGCCCGACAACAAAGAAAAATATGGTCATCAGACCATCATTAATCCAGAAATGAACGGACTGGGTGAACGTGAAACCTTCAGTTGCGAACTGTATGTGAGAATGGAATACCTCATGATAATAAGGCGCCCAGGCAGAATTGGTCCAAATCAGGGCCAATACGGTGGCCACTACCAAAAGCACGCCGCCCGAGGCTTCCAATGAAAGAAACGCCGAAAGAGGTTTAGCTATTAATTCTCCAAGTTGTTCCCCATTTCTGAAGAATCTGCTTTCAAGAGCCATCCATTTCCTCCAGCCGCCGGGTTCCTTCACCAAAGAATATTATGACTGTCAAAACGCGCGTAATCTATTTAGATCATGATCAAGCGCCACTATAGTTTGCATCCGCGACATATCCATCATACCGCGCTCGTTACATTCTATTCTGTATCGTTTCGGAATTTTAAGTTCAAAGATAATTATCTATGACCGGCGCATAATGGCGGATCCAAAAAGCGCCAACACATAAAGCTGCCGAAGAGGTTTTATGTAAAATAGCATAATTTACGATCTACGTTGAAGCAGCTTGGTTCATCAAGCCCTTAAAATTAGGAGCAATCCGTCGGCGGTAAATTGCTTAAAAATGAGGTATTGCAGAATTGTAGTGTACTTTAAATAGCCGGCGAGGAAACATATCTCGAGCTGACATGTACTTGAGTTTTTTCAAGGCGGAAAGGGTGAATTTCAGTCGTGTCAATTGGAATGTTGCAATAAGTCCGGAACCCCATGCGTTTCGAGCCGTTGGCGTTTTCGGTGAAGTCGCATCCGACCAAGTCTCTATCAACCCAGGATTGGATGAAAGTTGATTGACCCCATGCCATTGAATACCGCTTGATACCAAACTTTCATCTTGGGAAATCTTGTCTAATAGGATCAATTTGCGGCCTTCTCGTTTGAACAAGAGCATATTATCAGGCGCAGCAGGTTCAGGCTGTCTCTGACCATCCCGAGTAATGAACCCGGAGGGCGTAGCCATTGCCTGTCTACTTGGTCGGCCGGGAATCACGTCCATATGCGAATAGGCTCGCCACGCGGCAAGAGATCTGTCTCCATATAGCATACGAATGAGATCATTAAGACCATTCTCTTTCCGGATGACTTCCGCACGCTTATGGGAGCAGTTGAGATCGAAAAATATAAAATTGGTGTTCGACTTTACTGATGGGACCTGCGTCACTAAGTCACGTATTAAATCGTTACGAATCTCTGAAGCCTCTTGCCAGTCTTGGCTTAACCCAACGTGGAAAACTGCCGACATCCCCACTATCAACACGGCTAAGGCTTTGGCAATCATCCCGGCCGATCGCTTTCGGCCTGTATTAAATAACGCAGCCAACAAAATGGCGATGCCGAATGAAGCGGACGAATATATTCTGCTGGACCAGGTAAAATTAAACCACGCAAGGTCTCCGGATGAGGACAACCCATACTTGTTCAACAGTGTTTCCATAATATTTGGATAAAAACTTCCGTATCCGGCAAGCTGGTAAGGAAGCATTCCAAGAAATAATATTCCAATGCCGATACCGACAGGATACCAGGGAGAATCCGCATCGAACCAGCGGGCGCTATTAATCGGCGCGGCAGATCTGCGTCTAGAAGTCATGAACATTGCAACTGCGCTTAGCGCAACCAATCCACCTATAAGTAATGCCCATCCATTTTGTGTTAGAGATGTGAACGGCGAAACCAAATACCAGGGTAATAATGCCAGGTAGGCCCAAATCAATTCGAAAGGAGGTAAAATTCCGTTGTTTCTAACGGCCCCGCCGCCCATAAATAAAAATCTCACTGCCACAGCCAGAGCCAAAGATCCTAAAGTTCCCACACAGAGCTTGATCAGAAATTCACGATGCGAACCTTTATCGGCAATTCGCCGATGGATGGGCCACGCAAAGAAAGGCATTATGAGAATGAGGAATGCCGAGGTCTCGTAAGTGAGGAACGAAACCAAATAAAGGCTTACGGGTAAGGCCAAGCCTCTCCAGGATGCGCGTTTCCACGCCCAGCGCTGAAAAGCCGTCACTGAAATCCAAAATAACAACATGCTGAGCCGTGAATTGTCCGTGAATATTACATATGTGAGGCAGGAAAGCGGCGGTAAGAAAAATGCCGTTAAAACAGCTATTGAAACAAGCGGCCGCCGTCCGGGAAAGACACGATGAAGCGCAGCTCCCATTGCGAGAGCCGATCCGGCGAGCAGTAAAAGAGAAAATAAATGGAAAGCCATCCGATTGAAACCGAATAATTTGAACAAAGCGGTCCAGTAAAATCCCTCCAGGGGTCTCTGAAATTTTTGTGAATATAAAACCAGTGAGTCTGTGAAGCTGTTCCAATAAGGATACGCGAGAACCCACCAATCATCACCCGTGAAACCAATGTCCCCTGTTATTACCGTGAGTGATACACAGTAAAAAACTAGGCCCGTCGCTATAAATAAAAGATAAGACGCGTCGCTTTGAGATCCATCGGTTGACACTGACCTAGGGCCTCCGTCTATTGAGGAGAAAAGATTTGTGCCTGAAGCACATTCTTGACTTAAACATTTTAGGTATAACATACCCGCTGCTGATAGAAAATGTTAAAACTGATTAAATATTACTTCCAGTAAACACAAGTGATCAGTCCCGACCATCTAAAGTGGTTCTCGAAAAGTTGTCCTGAATTTTTCTATAATACCTACGGCAATCACACTTGAATTATATTGCGTGTTTACTATTGAGAATAGCTATGATTCGCCGTGAGCCGGCAATGTTCTAAGAAATTGGTATTTAGCCTAAAACCATATTAATAAAAATTACGCCAACCCGATAACGAAGTATTATATATATTATTCGTATTGTACATCCTATTCCCAACAAGATAAAACGCTATTACTACAATAATGACCTAAAAAGTTGAACCATCGCTTCTACTCGCCGCGTCCACGAATGGTTTCGAACCATATGGTTCATTACCTTTTCAGCTCTTTGCGACAGTTCCGTCGTATTCATTTGAAGCGCCCTGGCGACTAGACCGTCAAGATCGTCATATTTGAAAATACACCCATGGCCGGTCTCCTTGATCAGATAATTTGTGGCGATTCTCTCCTCAGCCAATATTGGAAGGCCTCCGCGTAAGTAGCTGAACATTTTAGAAAGATCATTATCAAACGGGTGCGGGCCCGCCGCTATAGCAACTCCCATCTGAGCAAATCGTATGTAGTCCCAGACTTCGGCTTCCGGTAACTCACCATGGCTGATGATTGCCTCTGAAATCGTCGCAGGTGAGGCGGCGCCGTACATCCCAACTTTATTTAAGCCTACGAAGTGAATTTCAGCCACGCCTGCGAGTCGGGCGGCTGCGTCGTTCAACATGTTTAGCATTCTCTCTGAGGCTATACTCCCAAGGAACAGTAGAACGGGCGAACTCGTCGAATAGGGATTTTTTCCCTTCGGTGGTATTTTTGCTGGACATCCCGAGGGAATTATCGCAATTTTTTGTCTATTTCCGTAGTCACGGCGCCAGCGTTCCGCATTTGCTTCGTTATTGAAAATCATGCCGGCCGATTTTTGAGCCATCACCTCCTGACATTGCAAGAGGCTCTTTCTGAAACGCTCATCTCGTTCGGGATATTTTTCGTCTACAACCCGCACAATCCTTGATACAATTGGACCATCGAAATTGTCGACGTATTTAATTGATTCATGGTAAGAGGTTTTCAGAATGTTATAGCGGTTTAAGTCGAGACCGGAAAGCCTTCGAACGGGTATGATGTCCTCGATCATACCATCCCTATCAACAGGCGCTATTATTTCCGCTTCCTGCCCCTTTTTGATCAGGCCGCGGACTATAGAGCGCAATCTGATCAAATCTATGCCTTTTGGAGGGGCGTACGGATTTTTATGGAACACGACTCCTATTCTCATGTAGTCTTCACATTTTATGATTTAAAGATGAGTGGGCGGCCCGCTTAAAAATCGGACTACTTGACCAATTAAATACACTGAATCTTCTTGGATTGAAGCCGCATGAAGAAAATTGCCGTCATTACCCCGGAATTCCCGCCGAATCAGTGGGGAGGACTTGCGAAAACCGTTCACATGACTGCCAAGCACCTGAACCATCTTGGCTATTGTGTTCACGTATTGCACTTTTCCATTGTGCCCGACCCACTTATTCTCCTGGATGAGAACCGATTTGTCGAAGAGCGTGACGGACTGATTGTACACCATATCACCGTTGGCAGAGAAATCCAGCGCACGGAACCTTCCTTATGGAACTGTCCCCACAATTTAACTCTTCAGATGATGGGACAGTGTATCGAGAAGCTGCATTACGAAGAACATTTCGATGTGTTGCATTCGTTTTTTCTTTATCCCATGGGATACGTTACCGGCCTTTTGTCAAAACGCTTTAAGCTTCCACACATCGTCACAATTGTTGGTAATGATGTGAAACGATATATATTCAGCCCCGAAAAGGCATTCGTTTGCAAAAGCGGCTTGGAGAATTCAGATATCGTTGTAGCTCTAAGTGCGGATTTGGTGGAGATGGCGGACGCTCTCTTTCCTATTCATGATAAGAGCAGAATTATATACAATTCGGTGAAACAGCCGCAAAATATTTGGGCTAAAGGGCGCAATTCCAATATTGTAGTTGGGTGCGCAGGTATTTTTAAGTACGCTAAAGGGTTGCCTTATTTATTCAAAGCTATCGGAGAGATAGTCCAACGTCACAATATTACCCTTGAATTGGTTGGCCAGGTAAGGGAATCCGAAGCGGAAATGCTGGAATGGATGACGGATAGAACCGATTTACGAGACGTTCTGGTCCTGAAACCGGCTATTCCACACGATGAAATACCTAATTGGTTGCGTGGACTCGATATATTTGTTTTGCCGTCTTTGACCGAAGGTTGTCCAAATATTTTGATGGAAGCGCTTGCGGTAGGACTACCTTGTATCGCCACCCGGACAGGGGCAAATGACGTGCTCATAGAAGATGGACGCTCAGGATTACTGGCGCCCTGGGGCGATTCGACGGCGATTTTAGGAGCTTTGGAAAAGCTCATCAACGACCCTAAACTTGCCGCTGGTTTAGGCAGAGCGGCGAGCGAAAGGATGAAACTTTTTTCCCAAGAAGTTGAACGTGAAGCTTGGAAGAGTGTTTACGAGGAAATTGATTGATTATCAGAGCTTGATTATTGTAGTTATTCGAGCCAAAATGAACATGTGAGATCTATTGCTCAACTGAATTGTCCATATATATTGGCTATAATAGCCAAGTATCGACTATTGATAATTCCTTCTCGTCAAAATTAAATGGAAATGGATAAATTAAAAAGATACCCCGAGGACCATTGGTTAAGATCAACGGATCATGAAAAAGCGTTGGCCGCATATCGCGACCAGCAAAGTAAAGCCTACAGCCGTCGTAAGAACGCTTACATAAAGGAACTGCTCGGTAACCTCAAGGGCAAGCGTTTTTTAGATTATGGTTGCGGCGCAGGGTGGTTTAGCGTTTATGCGGCGCAGAATGGAGCTTTAGAAGTAGTGGGGATCGACGCTGAACGCGCGGCATTGGATACCGCCGGGTATTTTGCCAAACAACAAGGTGTTATTGATAGATGTAAATTTATACAAAGCCCGGAATTTCCTCAGTTGCTCACTGACACTAGATTTGACGTGATATTGATGAAGGATGTGATTGAGCATGTGCAGGATGATAGATTGCTGCTCCAACGAGCCTCCGAAGCATTGACTCCTGGCGGGCTTTTGGTGGTGAGCACTCAGAATGCTTTATCTCTCAATTATCTGCTGGAGGGTTTATATCAGCATTATTTAAAAGGCAATCGTAGTTGGACCGGCTGGGATGAAACTCACCTGCGGTTTTATACGCCTATGAGTTTAAGAGCCAAGTTGGAAGCCGCAGGATACACTGTAAAGAAGAACCGATCGGTGTACATTGTGCCGTATACTTTTTCTAAAAGCCTGACGTTCAACCAAAAGTACATGAGGGTGGACGGCCTAAGTCGAATCGATCGGGTTCTTGGGTATGTCTTTCCTTACAATAGACTCGGATGGAACATCATCATTTCCGCAGAATCGTCCCCATTAATAAAGATAAAGACAAAAAAAAGAGTCAAATCCGCCAAAATGCCCGTCTTCCAGCCTGTATGATCATTTTTCAAGGAAATCATTATTTCTCGCCGCGCGCTCAGGAAAACGGAATTTTAATGGCCCTTTCCGCCCGGTTGGGCGGAATTTCCACCGCCCCATTTGACACACTGAATTTTTCCACCACGGTGGGCGATACTCCGACGAATGTGGCCCGTAATTTTGAAATCTTTAGCCGCTCTGTGGGAATTCGATCCGAATCCATTGTAACCTGCAATCAAGTCCACGGCGCCGATGTTCTAGTGGCTGATTCTGAGAAACCGCCGATCTCGAACTGTGACGCAATTATTTCCATTAATCCCGATTGGCGGCCTGCTGTGATGACCGCCGACTGCCTGCCGATACTAATCGTAGATCCTAAGACCCGCGTTTGCGCAGCTATTCATGCTGGATGGAAAGGCACGGTATTGCGAATAGCCGGAAAAGTAACACATACGCTGCAGGAAAAATTTGGAGTAAACCCCGATAACTTAGTTGTCGCGCTGGGCCCTTGTATCAATGTTTGCTGTTATGAAGTAGATGAAGCGGTGTTGGAACCGTTCCGGCGCAGTTATTCAAAAGCCGAAAGGTTTATAAAGCGTCAGGAAGTAAAAGGAAGAACTTCGACTCGGCTCGATTTGCCCGGCGCCAACTATTCGGACCTTATGGAGGCTGGAGTAAAAAAGGGGAACATTGTGCATGGAAACCTCTGCACATGCTGTTCGCCTCAAAAGTTGTTTTCGCACAGGAGAAGTGGTCCAGCGTCCGGTAGGCATTTATCCGTGGTTGGATTTATGCCGGAAAACTCGCGGTAGGCGCCATGCGCAATGCAGCAGGTGAGAGATTTGAGCCAACAGAGGAGTGCTAAAACGATGCGCCATATTCTATCAGTTATACCCAAAGATAATTATACGCTTCAACTTACTTTTGACGGGGACGAAGAGAGAATATTCGATCTAAAGCCTTACCTCAGAGGATCGCTTTTCGTGCCATTGAGAAATGAAGAATTGTTCAAGAAAGTTGAGCTTAGCAAAAAACCAAGTGGACTTATCCGGCCTAACGGAGCTGACCTTTGCGCCGACATGTTGTACATGATTCACGCCCACACTCAGCGGAAAGTCGAAAGAAGCCCTCACGTTCAATATTTTCAAAGGCGCTGAGGCAGGCCGCCTACTATGTACACACATGGACAAAGAAAAGTACAGCAGAATAAATTGGATTGGATAAAGGTACATGAACGAAACAACGACTCAAACCTATGTTTCTGAGGCCCACGTGCACAATCGCGCAGCGGCTGGTAACCACACGGATACTGTTTGAACGCGACGCCCCAGGATAGTGTCAGAGTCACCTAATAGTGAGTGTCCCCTACCGTAAATTTAAATCTCGCCATGCGGGTAAAATACCCAGCCCATCAGCAAATCTTACCGCATTATGGACGGAATCCTGAAGCGCCTGTTGCGCCAAAAGGGCAATGCGATTTGCGTCCGTCCCGACATCGCCGACACTCATAACGATTGTCAAATCGCCGTCGATGTGGCTGTGAAATGGGCGGATAACCCTTCCCAATCCCAGAGTTGCTTGAGCCGCCACTCTAACGGCGCTTGGTTTATCCAGGAGAGCGTTAGTCGCTATAACGGCAAGCGTTGTATTTTCAACCGCCAAAGATCGAGATTGAACCCGGCCTGTTTCCAACAGACGAGCAGCATCGGCAAATTCCGCAGAATCCGTTGCCGCTCGGACTCCCGCCAAAATGCGGCCCGTCCGGTCCAACACATCTCCAAATGGGTTTGCAGCCACAATAGCCCCAACAATAATGTCGCCGGATTGAACGCTCGCTGAGCCTACTCCACCCTTCATGGCGCAATCCATACCCAATAATTTACCGATCGTTGCCCCGGCCGCCGACTCCTACGGAACCTTGCGCTATGGGGCCGGCGCCCGCATTTTTAT
This sequence comes from Desulfomonilales bacterium, assembly GCA_038250835.1. Lineage (GTDB taxonomy): Bacteria > Desulfobacterota > Desulfomonilia > Desulfomonilales > Desulfomonilaceae > JBBSBY01. Next base: position 9,671 of record JBBSBY010000011.1, read on the forward strand.
AAGCCGATAATCCCAATGCAAAATCTGGACGGACCTTTCCTGAACCGAAATTCAGATCAAAGATAGCCGCTGTGGGGACAATAGGCACTGTTACGCCTACCACCTGAAAACCCACTTTGTCGGCCTCGAGACCCGCTAGAACCCCGCCTGCCGCGTCAAGGCCAAAAGCGCTGCCTCCGCACAGGCAAACGGCATGAATTCGGTCGACAATGTGCAGAGGGTTCAGACTATCCATTTGTCTAGTGGAGGGAGCAGACCCTCCTACGTGTATTCCGGCCCGAGCTCCTGAAGGGGGCGGCAGCACAACGGTTACGCCGGTGAAGTTGTCGGCGCTTTGGGCATGACCAACTTTGATTCCGGGCACATCGGTAATATCGTTATTCAAATCAATCTCCTGTAAAATCAGCCGGTCGCCGAAAAACTGAGAACGCTGAATATTAACTCGATTGCCCATCCGCTTCAAACGAAATACTCAGGGGTATTGACGAGCGCTCCCGCAACAAAATCTTTTGAATTTACTCCGCAACCAGGATGGTAGGTATAATATTTGGGAAGCAAAGTAACGGCTGGATGCAATCCAAATAGTTCAGTTCCATGTGGCGAAGATGCGGTCATACTTTCATTACCCTGTTTCGCCGCCTGTACCTGCTCTACTTATAAGATTGCCATAATTCGTTTACGTGGGAAAAACCGATTTCAGGAAGATTAATTCTTGAACCGAACCCTCGGACATCAAAGAGACTCATCATATTAATCCGAGATTACTTTAGAGAATTATGACTCTCTTTCTACCTTGCAAAAGCTCAGGGAGAGGGTCTTGCAGACGGATTGTGAGAACCTAAAGGCAATGGAGTGTAACCGGAACACCTTTATTTAGCCGCCGGCGCGCACGGCGCGATTAAATGCCCAGCGTTCGAGCTTCTTTATATCCTCCTTCATGGTCGTTGAAAGAGGCACGATACTTTCCAGCGCAACCTGAATATCATGTTGGGTGAGCGGTCGTTTGTCGCTGAATGCTCTGAAGATGCCGCCTATAATCCCCTGCTCGATTTCCGCTCCATTAAAGCCTTCGGTAATTTTGACTACGTCCTTGTAGCTGTTCATGATATTGATCGGCACACTCCGTCGAGCAAGATGAATTTTGATGATTTCCTCTCTTTCTGAGTCGTTGGGCAATTCAACATAGAAAAGTTCGTCAAACCTCCCTTTTCTGAGAATTTCCGGAGGCAGCAGCTCTATATTGTTTGCCGTCGCTCCTATAAATACGGGCGACATCTTTTCCTGCATCCAAGTCAAAAACGCTGCCAAAATTCGAGAAGCGGACCCGCCTAAGCTCTTCTGACTGGCATTGGCAATACCGGCTTCAATTTCGTCTATCCATAGGACGCAAGGGGCCGAAGCTTCGGCGGTTTTTAGGACTTTGCGTAAACATTCCTCGGGGCTTCCTTGAATGCCGTCATAAACGCGACCCATATCCAACCGCAACAACGGCAATTGCCAATATGAAGCAATGGCTTTTACGCAAAGGCTCTTTCCGCAACCGCTGATTCCCATCATGAGGACTCCCTTCGGAAAACTCAAGCCGTGGTCCCGGGCGCGTTTGGAGAAAATGTCCTTGCGCATGTCCAGCCATTTTTTCAGATTACTAAATCCGCCCAAATCATTGTAGTTGATGTTGTGGATAAATACTTCCAGTAATCCGCTTTTCTTTACGATTTGCCGTTTCTCTTCGAAAAGTGATTCAATTTCCGTAGGTCCGATTGCATGTTTGCCGGCCAAGACCTTTCTGAATGCGTGTTGGGCCTGCTGGCTGGTCAAACCCGCTCCGGCTTTAATGAATAAATCTCGGACATCATCAGTCATCGCGGCTTTCAACTCATGGCGGTGCTTTTCCTTTGAAACGACCTGAGCGACTATACGGTCGATTTCTTCGGGTCTGGGTAATGGAACGTCAATAAGCACAATGTCGCTGCTTATTTCAGGAGGAATTTCCTGAATCGGAGAGATCATGAAAATTGCCTTGTAGGTGTGCTCAATACGCTTCGCAGTGTCTTTCAGCTTACGTATCACCGGGAGATTATCTTTTAAGAAAACATGAATATCATTGAGAATCAGGAACGCTGATTCGTTGAGATCCATAAACCAATCCAGCGTGTCCATGAGGGAGGGCGTCGGCATAACCGGCTCGTCGTCCAGAGTAACTCCGGTGGTGCATGACCAAACGTACACCCTAAACGGCGGCTTGAAAGCCGACGCAAGAACCTTAATCTCTCTTTCCAAACGTCGGTCTTCATCCGATAAAAGGTACAACAACGATGTCTTGGCAAGAATCATGTCCTTGAGCACGGACCGCAAACCTTGTACTTCTTTTTCCGCCATGTCTCCGCCTTGGTTTTGAAATGAATTGAAAAACCTGAAAAGCGCGGTCACGAATCTTGAGGAATACAACTGAGTAATCACTTATACCAGTAACTTCGGCCAATAACTATAGGTCTCTTCTTTTGATTCATAGAGTAAAACATTATTTATAGGGTTTCGCCACAATTGTCGGGACCGCTCCACTTTCAACATTACGCCGGGGCCCAGATCCTCCTGAATACCGGCTATCCTCCAAGGAGCGCCAAGTTTAGCTGAAATCCATAGCACAACAGCGCCTGAGGGATTGAAGTCCCTCTGACAATGGGGATTTAGGGGACTGTGTCGTTATTCAAAGTATTTAGTTTGGTGTTTCTCCTCCCGCTGAATCTGCAAACAACGCAGAGAATACAACCACTTGAGTTAAACAAATTTCGGTTGTAGTTTAACTTTGGTCGCGTTAGACTGTATAGTTTTGCGGCTATTTAAAACCTGAAATCGAACCATGATATGAAAAGTGACCTCAATTGCACTTTAATGGGATACTTCCCTGGAGCTATCGGGAAAGTTACCGAACTCCACGCCGTTTACTATCATGAATGCTGGAATTTTGATATTTCATTCGAGATCCAGGTGGCCGCTGAACTTTCAGCTTTTTTAAGCAGATTTGATCCTGAATCCGACGCTATCATTACAGCCTTTGTCGACGACCATTTCGCCGGATCGGTTGCCATAGACGGCGCCACACCCGATGGGGCGAGGCTACGGTGGTTCATCGTAGATCCCAAATTCCAGGGCGCCGGCATAGGCCGCAAATTGGCGGATGCGGCTATGACTTTTTGCTCCGCGTCAGGAACGTCTATGATACATCTATGGACATTTCGCGGGCTCGATTGCGCCCGACATATTTACGAAGAGCTTGGATTCACGCTGAGCGAGGAACATGAAGCGCAACAGTGGGGATCTACAATTATAGAACAAAGGTTTGATTTACGTTTTGATTACGAATGATGTAGTGCTAAAGATGCGCCGACCAATCGGCAAACAGAGATTAATTCGCAAGCAAAAGAAAAAGAGGGAGCGGTACGCCCCCTCCAACTCAATTTAAATTGCGCCAAACAACAGCAACAAGAGAATAACGACAAGAACCAAACCCAATCCTCCACTGGGATAATAACCCCAACCTCTACTATATGGCCATGCGGGCAATGCGCCGATCAACAGCAGCACCAAAATCACGAGTAAAAGTGTTGAAAACATGTTTTCTCCTTTGTAACTTCACAAATCTCAAAAGATCAAGATTTGTGCCGCCGGTTATCGATACTTAAACATCCATTGGGCAAGATAATGAACGAATTGCAATTTAACTCATAAGAAAATGTTAAATCGTCGCCACTCATGTTACGAATCACTGTCGTAGCCAAACTCATTGTCAATTGAATCAATTCACTTTACATTTGTAATGAAAGTACAAGCATATAACGTGCCAATTGGATAAACAATGAAAAAGGTATATTTTACAAATGGTTACATTTTAACAAGCTTTAGCTTATTGATCGGCTGTAATGGTAGCAAACTTCACGAGGGTTTTTTTTGCACGCGGGGCGTGGATTGAAAAGAATTCCATTTATTTGTGGGCGGTTTTTCCACTCTATGCGTTTCGTAATAGCTTTTTACAACCTCAATTGCAGATCCAACAACCATGATGCAATTCTGAACCACGCATTGCGCTTTAGCATTCAACTATTTTTTTAGCCCGAAAAAACTTGACTTAGTTAGGTGAGTAATATTAACTTACCTTGTCGGTCACGTTAATTATATTTCACTTCTGCAAATCTAATAGTTCCACAAACAATTTGGCCTCACATAAGCTTTTGGACCGGTAATAGGCAGGTTTCTCCTGCTCATAACAATCGATACAACGGTTTTAGGGTTCAAAACAGCTCCAACCCACAGCGCAGCGGAAAAGCACGGCGCCACGACTGTTTCAAGAGGAGATGCCGAAATGCAAAAGATCAAAGGTTTTCCGGCCACGTCACAAGACGATTACCAACTCAACGTGCTCAACATCATGAAACAAGCTGTTCGCAGCTTTGGCGGACAGGAGATCGCTTCACGAAAAAATGACGGCTCGATGTTCCGGTACACTTATGCGGACGCATACGCGAGAGTTGGAAAACTGGCAAACTTCCTCAATGATCTGGGTGTAAAAACCGGCGACCGCGTTGGCGTTTTAGCGTGGAACACTCATGAAAACTACGAAATTTACTTTGGTGTTCCCGGAATGGGCGCGGTAATGCTGCTTCTCAATTTACGTCTTTCGCCGCCGGATTTGTCTTACGTAGTAAATCACTCGGGCGCCAAGGTCATTATAGTGGATGAGCTGTTGGTCCCGATTGCCCAGGCGATTGCGCCTCTTTGCCCGACTGTTGAAAAGTATATAGTCATTACGAATAAGCCGATCGAATCCTTTCACGATAAACTACCCAATGCGCTCTCTTTCGAAGCCGGACTCCAGAAACAATCTAGCTCCTACGATTGGCCTAACCTGGATGAAACCTCTGCGTACGCCGCGTGTTACACCACAGGGACAACGGGCAAACCAAAAGGCGTCTATTATTCTCACAGAAATGTATATCTTCACAGTTGCGCAATGGCCGTAAACGCTGAAATCACTTTAAGGGATTGCTCACTGCAAATCGTGCCGATGTTCCACGCTCTGGGTTGGGGTCTTTGCCAAGCGGCCACAATGGCGGGAGCACGACAAGTGTTTTCAGGAATGTACACTTTGGAAACACTGGGCGGTTTGGCCGAGCTCTTCGTAAGTGAAAAGGTGACCGTCAGCGCGGGCGCTCCGGCGATATTCATGCCCTTTTTGGAATACATCCGAAAGCTCGATTCAAAGCCTGACCTTCGAGGTGTTAGACTATTATCAGGAGCTTCAGAACCTCCCATTGCAATGATGAAGGGCTATCATGATCTCACAGGGGCAGAAGTTATCCACGCCTACGGCGCTACTGAAACAACTCCGTTGGTTACCGTCAACCGCATTAAACCATGGATGGAGGATAAGCTTTCGGACGAAGAAAGGTGGGATCAAAAGCGGAAACAAGGTTACACTGTAGTCGGATTGGATCTCAAAGTCGTTGATCCCATGGACGCTGAAGTTCCCGCAGACGGAAAGACTCAAGGCGAAATTCTGATTCGAGGTCCTTGGATAGCAGGTCAATACCACGATTCCGAAGAAGGCAAAGTTCAATTTACTGAAGACGGCTATTGGCGAAGCGGAGATGTAGGCACAGTCGATGAAGAAGGATACGTCAAAGTTACCGATAGGATCAAAGACGTTATTAAAAGCGGAGGCGAATGGATTTCTTCGGTCGACATGGAAAACGAAATAGTTTCCCATCCCGGTGTCATGGAAGCCGCTGTTGTAGGGGTAAAACATCCAAAGTGGGAGGAGCGTCCATTAGCTCTTGTTGTCCTAAGGCCGGAGAGTGAGGGAATGATTGCGGCTGCTGATATAACCGCGCATTTAGCTGAAAAATTTGCCAAATGGCAGTTGCCGGAATCAGTGCTGTTCGTTGACGCCATTCCTAAAACCAGCGTGGGAAAAATAAACAAGAAGGTGATTCGCGAAAATCACAAGGATGTGTATTTAAATTCGACCGAGGTGAAGCCATAGGTATTGGGGGGGCTGTGAAGTTGGAGTAAACGAATCTGCGCTCAACAATCTTTCGGCTTGGTCTTCAGCATAGCAATTGCTTCCGTAATAGCCGAGTTTAGCGCTTTGATGGGAATAATTTTGTATGTGGCTTCATTCCTTCTTCTTACTGCAATAACGAATACCATACCTGCAGCATCCAAAATTCCGTAAATAACTCTGACGTCTTGTTGTTTTACCCGCAAGACGTTTTTATATCCTGCAACCGGTTCACATCCTAATGGTCGGGGATTTGTTTTTAATGGCGTAATTAAATCACGAGCAATTCTGCGTTCAAACTTTTGTAGGTTTTTGAAGTTGCGTTTGCGTGTCCAAGAATATGGATGCTATAAGTCATGCCTAGATTTATTCCATCACATCGAGCTCTTTTTCAAAATCATCCCAATCCGAAATTTCACCTGTTTCAGATACTTCATTGACGGATTGGAGCACCGCAAGCAGGTCAAGACAGTCTTCCAGTTTTTCTATGGATTCTTCTCTTTCAGTTTGTTGTCCTTCCGACAAAAAGGTAGCGCAAAAATTCTTCATTTCTTCACTACTGGATTTTATCATAATCGTATTCCTCTAATAATAGTGGCTTTATCATACCTTATTATAAAAATCCCTTATACAATGAGAGTAAGGGCATACTAACCTGATCAATCTCTGACTTGGAATTTACGCTTTGGTATTTACCGTTGAGCGAATTCAAGATTATCACGCATACATTAAATTATGATCAACACCATAATTCCTGTCAAGCATAAGATATTCACTCACGTCGCCTTTGCCGCCTAAACTTAAACTTAAAAAAATCTCGGCGGATCTAAGAATGGAAATCGCAACTTTATAGCTTTTGTGTGGAATAAAGCTCCAGTGACTATTGCTTTTCCTAGTCCTTTGGCCCCCTTCCATCACTGGAGAAGGATCTTCAACAGGATGTTACGAAACTTGCTGGATTACTTAGTAGAATCACTATAATTATGCCAAATCCGTGCAATGTATTCCGAATTCTTGGGAGAAACCAAATGGAATGGTGGGAAATAGACGTCTTAGTGTCAGTGGCCATTCTCGTGGCTTGCCTAATTTTGCGCTTCTGCAACTACGATGACGAAAAGTGTGAAGATATTAAATTTAGATGAGGCTGAAATTCGAAGAGCCGGTCGGCTCCAGGTAGACTCAAAACATCAAGATTAATATTCCCTATCTTCCGGTGGAACCGCCAAGCCATGTCCGGGTATAAATGGAATTGGCGCGATAGGATAGCCCTTTACCCATCGTAAACCACACCTTAGAACCGTTCTAATTGGAGCGGGAGAAAGCAGCTCTTCAGGATCACCAAGAATAGCATCCCGCTCCATTGCTGAAGGAATAACCCTTACGCAGTGCCCCTCCCCCGCAATATAGACATAATAGCGCTTGAGTTCCTCGGGTAGATATCCTTTATAATTATCTGGGGATTGCGGTAAGGACGACGGGGCTTCAATCGGCTTTCGAGCTTCGACTAAATCCCAAAGCTTCTCTTTAGGATATGATTGAGCGCAAAAGCCCCTGACGGCCCTGTCGAACTCAATGTCCGTCCATGGAGGCATCGTATCAAGGACGGACGGCGCCGATTCAAAAAATTTTTTAAAGCTGTTCTTTTGATCAAGAGAAAACCCAATGCCTTCCTCATCATAAAAATGAATCGTTATTTTATCTTGATTGGCGATCCGGTCAAAGTGAGATTTGCCTTCTTTTGAATGATAATTCCACCAAATATCGAATAGTTCAGGTAAATGGCCCTCGACCCTAAGCATTGTCAATACTAGCAGAACATTGTCAAATCGCACAATGCCCGCCCTTTGCCGAATTTCAATTCCTCCATTTGGAGCTATAATCCCCGAGAGCGATCTTACGAAGAAGCCCACCTGGCCGGGATGTTCCGGCGCGGGTTCAAACAAAGCCTCTACGCTTTGGCCGGGAACCAGCTTTATATTTTCCGGGTTAATAATATTCATTTACTTTGGCTCCTCAAAATATATTGGCAGAGTAACGCTGTTTGGTCGAGAGTCAAGAATCGATTATCACGTATATAACGGCGTACGAGCGGACACAAAATACTCTTCTATACCGAAAAGCTACTGGTGTTCGTTCGCTCCTAAGAGTAACATGTCAAAATCATTTTGATCCCGGTCCTTAATATGTTGTCAACCAAGTAAAAGAATAGTTCTTAAATCGATGATAATTTCTCATTTTATAAAGTATGATTAAAGATCTTGACGCTAAGCTTCAGAATTGATAAACCAAATTCAGGAGGATGCCATGTCGGATGGAAAAAGTTTATGCGTGATTTGCGCATGGCGCATGACCTGTAATAAAAAATTTCTCATGGATGGAGCCACGACGACCAAGTGCGCTGATTATACACGAGATGTACTATTGAAAGAAAGCTCATCTCAGGCCACCGAGGATACCGAGCCAAAAAAAGAACCTAAAGTCTGAGTCCGACCGCTTGACGTATCATATACTTTGCTCAAAATTTCTTTAATATAGGATATTTTAACTTTGAGGTCTTTATGAAAGAAATTATTAGCGATCTGGTCCGGCAGGCGCTGAAAAACGCCTGCGCCAACGGAGACCTGGACCTGCCCTATTCGGACTGGTTTAATAAAATAGAAGTAACTAAGACCAAAGATCCCCGTTTCGGAGATTACGCGATCAATCTTGCATTGTTGTTGGCGGGACCATTAAAACAGAAGCCACGGGCTGTGGCTGAAAAGATTGCAGCCAACATTCCTAAAGACGACAACTTGGTAGAGAAAATTGATATTGCGGGACCGGGCTTCATTAACTTTTCACTGGCTAAATCTGTTTGGCTACAAGTGGTGGATCAAATCATAGAGCAGAAGGAGCGCTATGGTACCGCCTCTGCTAAAGAGTCTCCGAAAATCTTGCTGGAATTTGTGAGCGCAAATCCCACAGGTCCTCTGCACGTTGGTCACGGACGCGGCGCAGCGGTGGGCGATACTCTGGCGAAATTGCTCAAGGCAGCCGGACATAATGTTGAAACCGAGTACTACGTCAACGACACCGGCAATCAGATGAAAATTTTGGGGCGTTCCTTGCTGGTGCGGTTGCGGAACGCCAACGGCGCAAGTATCGAGATGCCCGAAAACCATTATGTCGGCGATTACATGATCGAAATAGCGGAAAGGTTCAGCCAAACTCCCGAGGCTGCTAGAATTCTCAGCTTGCAGGATGAATCCCAGGCTGTTGAAGAATGTTCGAGGTATGCTTGTGATCAGATACTCAGGGGCATACAAGAGGATCTCGGCTTTTTTGGAGTCACTTACGATAATTATTGCAGCGAACGATCCCTCCATGAATCCGGAGCGGTCGAGGCTACATTGAACGAACTCCGGCAAAGGGGTAAGGCTCAGGAAAAGGACGGGGCCTTATGGTTCGCCATGGATGGAGACCAAGACGAAAAGGATAGGGTTTTAGTCAGAGCTACCGGGGAGCCCACATACTTTGCCGCGGACGCCGCTTACCACTGGGACAAAATTCAACGTGGATTTGATGTTCTCATAGATATTTGGGGGTCGGACCATCATGGATACGTGCCGCGGGTTAAAGCGTCTATGGCGGCTTTAGGCGCAGACCCCGCCATGCTTAAGGTTCTTCTTGTGCAGTTCGTCAACCTCATCAGAGCCGGCCAAAAAATTTCCATGTCAACTAGGTCGGGCGAATTCGTCACATTACGGGAGGTCCTGGACGAAGTCGGGTCCGACGCGGCCAGATTCTTTTTCCTAACAAAGCGATCAGATAGTCATTTAGATTTCGATTTGGATCTCGCCAAAAAGCAATCCAAAGATAATCCGGTGTACTACGTGCAGTACGCTCACGCGAGAGTGTCCAGCATATTCAGGATTGGCGCCGAACGAAACATAGACGTGCGTATCGACGACGCGGACCTTTCACTTTTAACGCTTCCGGAAGAAACTGAATTGATCAAACGTCTTGCAGACTACCCCGACGTGATTCTGGAGTCCGCCGATGCCCTTGAACCTCACAGAATTACATTTTACCTTATTGAATTGGCTGAAAAATTCCACTCATATTATCACGATAATCGCATACTGTCTGAGGAGGAGGGGATAAAGAAAGCCAGATTGCGGCTCGTTGAAGCTGTGAGGCTTGCTATTGCCAACGGGTTGGGAATACTTGGCGTTTCGGCGCCGGAGCGCATGTGAAGTTTTTACTTAAACTTTTGAAGGTCAAACTCTTTCCTAATCGACGCAGGTCCGTAGACCGGAAGTCGGACGTTCGTGAATCCCCCGCGCCCGAATTTGGCCATGAGCGTCGCGGGAGTTCTCATGACGAAGATCTCCCTAAGAATGGTCGTTTGACGTTGGCGGTTTTAGGAGCTTCCATAATCCTGATTATATTAGCCGTTCTCAACATTAATTTCATACGCAACCCCGCCATAGCCAAAAAAGCTTTCGGACCTATGTTAGCCTCCGAGGCACAGGAGCCTATCAAGGAAACTAAAATCAATAACCCCGTCAAAACCGGAGTCCCGTCCAAAAGGCCCGATATTACTTTTTACGATACGCTCAAGACGCTGGATGCGCCGCCGGGAAAGTCCGAACAGTCCGACGTTGTTTCGGCAAAAGAAGTCCAGGACCCAGATGGGACATGCAAGATTGAGTTGGATAAAAGTAAGGTCGCTTCAAAGGAGCAAAAGAGCGCCGGGCGACCTGCTAATCAAGTTATTTTGCCTAATGTGAAAGGGAAAATGTACACAGTCCAGGTGGGCGCGTTTTCTCAACCTTCAATTGCGGTGGAATGGGCAAAAAAATGGAAATCAAAGGGTTTTGAAGTGACTCTTAAGCCCATGGCTCGCCCCAAAATGGGTGTTATTTACCAATTGTACCTAGGCAAGTTCAAATCTGAACATGAAGCCGATGAGCTTGTCAACCGACTCAAATCCAGGGAAGGTATCAGCGCCATTCGTTTATCCCTGCTGGATTAATCTAATCGTACAAAAAAAGGCCGAAATCACTGCGCCGCTTCATATAAATTGAACAGCCGGGTTGCATAGTGATATAAGTATACCTGGTCATCGTGATCATTCTTAGCGGCCGGGTACGTTCAAGATGCCCTCGAATTTCACTGATTTTGTGGACAAGAAAGGTTCTCGCTTGACCGTAGGCGAGTGCCACGGCGACGATTTGGATCAATTGACCACAATGTATGACTTGTTTTCCCCGAAAGCGCTGACGCAAGGTTTACCTCCGGTTGACGATTTAAATCGTCGTCTGTGGGTGGAGAATCTGGTTGATAGAGGTTTAAACTTTGTCGCATTTGATCAAAAAGCAATAATAGGACACGCTGCAATAATTCCGGATGGCGCATACAAAGAAGGTGAATACATTATATTCATCCTGGATAAATTCCGGAATCGTGGAATTGGATCCAAACTGACGGAGTTGTCCGTAAAGAAAGCAATCAATCTAAAACTGGACTTTATCTGGTTGACCGTCGAGTCTTACAATTTTAGAGCCATAAGGGTTTACAAAAAAGTGGGGTTTGAATTCTGTGATGAAGGCGAACTCGAACGTACAATGCAACTGGATTTATGAGGTGATTCTTGGGGCTTAATGTCGGAATTGTCCGAGACATGAGATTCCTTGAACACAAGCCGGGCCTGGTGCATCCGGAGAGTCCGTCGCGTTTACGCAGCTTGTACCGAATGCTCGACAAGGATTTTGTTGACAAAGTCACTACAATACAACCTGAGCCGGCTACTCTAGAACAACTTGAACTTGTCCATACTCCCGCTTACATAAAACAAATTCTAAACACAGCCGGCCGAGACTTTACCACCCTTGCCCCCGACACCCCTGTTAGCGCCAACACATATTTAGCCGCTTGGCTTGCCGCCGGTGGCTGCATCAAAGGTCTTGAAGCCCTCATGAAAGAAGAATTCAGAGTAAGCTTCTGCATGGTAAGGCCACCCGGACATCATGCGTTAACCGACAGGGCCGGGGGCTTCTGCATATTTAACAATATCGGGATTGCCGCAAAACACGCTATCAATCATTACGGAATTGAACGCATCCTAATAATCGACTGGGACATTCATCATGGTAACGCTATTCAGGATTTGTTCTATAATGATAAACGCGTCATGTATCTTTCGACTCATTACATGGGTTGGTTTCCGCATACCGGCGATTGGCTGGAAAACGGCGCCGGCGAGGCTGTGGGCTATAATGTCAACATCCCCGTGCCCAAAGAGATGGAAGACGACGATGTAGTTCACATCTACAGAGATATCTTGACCCCAGTCGTCAGGCGATATAAACCCCAGTTGATCATGGTTGCGGCAGGATTCGACGCTCATCAAAGAGACCCTCTGGGCCGAACAAGATTAAGTGAAAAAGCTTATTACTGGCTGACACAGATGATCCTGCAATTAAGTGAAGCCGTGAGAAGCGCCCCTATTCTATTTTCATTGGAAGGCGGCTATGATTTATGGGCGTTGGTGAATTCGGTAAGACAGGTGCTGAACGTACTGACTTATGAAGGAAGAAGAGAACAGATCCCTCTCTTAAAGACACGTCGAAGCGCTGAAATTGTCGGCAAAGTCAAAGAAATACACAAGAAATACAACATCTGGACGGCATAATCCCAAAAGCAAACTGTCGGCTAGTTTATCCGGTCAAAGGACGATCATGATAAAAGCCAGAGTTCGGGCTGAAAATCCTGATGCGAACTTAAAATCTTACTACGAAACCTACACTTCTTTTGATTGGCAAGATGTGAAAGCGGAATTCTACCACACTGAATCAGGCGCAATCAATATTGTTTGGGACAGCATTGACAAATGGGCAAACGACCCCACCACCAGGGATAATGTCGCTTTAATATATGAAAAAGCCGGTGTTGAGCGTGCATATACTTTCAATGACCTTAAAATCAAATCATCGAAATGGGCTAATCTGCTCACGAAGTACGGATTTAAGATTGGTCACAGAGTTTTTATTTTACTGCCGACAAGTCCTGAAATCTATTTCGCTATGCTCGCCTGCGCCAGATTGGGATTAATCTACTCAATACTTTATCCCAACCTCAGTGGCGAGGAACTTGAATGGAGACTTCGAGACGCTGAACCGCGCGGCATAATTACCGACAATTCCTTAGTCTCTAAGCTGCCGAAGACGGCGGCTGAAAATGTTAAGCACATTTTACTGGTCTCAGGCCCCAGACCCGGCATTTTTCGCACGGAAACCGAACTCGACGTCGTGAGTGAGCACATGCCCGAGGAGTGCGAGACTCGTTTCGTCTCACCGGAAACATCACTTTACCTGCTGTACACTTCGGGCTCAACCGGTCCGCCTAAAGGTGTTGTTCACGGGCATCGGGACATGTACGGCATATATGCTACGGCAAAATACGTTTTGGATTTGTCCCCGTCTTCAGTGTTGTGGACCGATGGACCGCCGGCGTGGGTAACCGGCGCCGTATATGGAACATTCGGCCCCTGGCTTTGCGGCGCGGCTTCGGTGATCCAGGCCACCGCTTTCCGCCCGGGACTTTGGTACCGCACTCTTGAAAGACATTCGGTGACCAATTGGTATACGACTCCATTAACCATTCGAAAGCTGATGTCCGCGGACTCGGATCTTGTTAAACAATACGATTTGACGAAACTCAAGCATATTGCCACGGTTGGCGAAACTTTGACTCCGGATTCGTTCTACTGGATCCGGGAGCATCTAAAGCGTTCGCCGCACGACACCTGGTGGATGACCGAAACAGGAATGATTTGTATAGCCAATTTCCCTTCGCAGCTCGTTAAACCGGGATCAATGGGCAGGCCTGTACCCGGAGTTCAAGCGGCCATAATCGACGGTCAGAGTCAAGAATTATCGATATTGACCTTCGGTGAGCTTGCTTTGAAAGTCGGGTGGCCTGCGATGGCCTTAGGCATTTGGAAAGATGACAAGAGGTACGCCGCTTACTTCAAAAATGGATGGTTTATGACGGGGGATATGGCTATTAAAGATGAAGAAGGCTATTACTATCACATGGGTCGTAATGACGACATGATCAAGATAGGGACTAATTTTGTAGGACCGTACGATTTTGAGCAAGTGCTGAGATCACATATGTCCGTCTCCGAAGCCGCTGTTATAGCCACTTCTATTGATCCGGGGCCGCCGACCATAAAGGCGTTTATAAAACTTGAAGAAGGATTCTCCGCTTCCGGAGAATTGAAAGCGTCCCTGATACAATATTTGAAAAATAATTTGCACTGTGAAGCCACTGAGATTGAAATAGCGTTCGTAAAAGATTTGCCTAGAACACGGTCCGGAAAAATGCTGAGGCGTGTGTTGCGAGCCTGGGAGTTGGGCCTGCCGAGCGGGGACCCGCTGAATCTCCAGGACTGATGTACACTGTATACACACTGCAGAGTCGGCAAGTTCCTATTACTTTTATGTCGGATCAGGGCGTTTGTGTAACGTATACGGTATACAAAGTCGGTTGACCTATTAGCTTCGAAACGCTGGACAGATGGGAAAATGGCAAGACCCACTATTTATAATCCTCGGAAAGGATTGTTTTGAGGGCTGTGATTAGATCAGGCATAAACTTCACTACCGTAAGCTACACTATGTCCATGTTGATGTCAAAGTAGGTGGGCAAGTCTGTTCCGCATCCCGATGATGTCCAGCCACGGAAGGTGAGGGAGTCTGGCTTTACATTCATCAGAGACATGTGAAGCGGCTTCCCCCACGATTTCGATAAAGTAGTCGGACGAGCGCCAGGCTCAGCAGCGGCTCGTTGTCCATACCCTGGATACTCTGAAATTATGGATGCGCCCCTTCCACTCAATTCGATCTGACGATTAAGAACTTGCGACTTGCCGCGTCGTTTGGAAGTGTCTTTCGACGAGGCGTTCCTGAGCGAATATTCTTGGGACAAAATCTCCGTTGGTATTTGCATTACTCTACTCAGCGTACGTATATCACCAAGAGTCAACGGTCGCCTACAATTTAACTCGTCATCCTCAGGGGTCCCAGGTTCAGCCTGAAGAATCTCTTCGATACGCTTGCAAGCTAACTCATAATCATTTTTATTACGTATAGGTTTAATATACATCCGAGATCCTCCCGCTTAAAACAGCTTCACTGTTTCCGCATTGACCTTATCGTATTCAGAACGTGTCCCCAAAATTTGGATAAACAGGAACAAAACCAAAGAGAGGCGAAGGCGCCTCTCTTTGGTTTTACGACATCAGTTAGATGGTTACTGTTTCAAATGGAATGATTCTTCGGCCGCCAGATTGTTTTCAGGGAAAACCGCCGGCTCAATATTTCCGAATAAGATCCTCAGCACATCATCCATGTGTTCCACTGGGATTATCTCCAGGCCCCGACGAATTCTACCTGGCACTTCCCGTAAGTCTTTCTCGTTTTCACTTGGAATGATGACGCGTTCAATCAATCCTCGTTTAGCCGCAAGCAGCTTTTCCTTTAAGCCACCTATCGGCAGCACTCGGCCCCTCAGGGTTATTTCACCGGTCATTGCCAGATCGTTAGGGAACGGCTTTTTGGTTAAAGCTGAAATAATGGCCGAGCACATCGTAATGCCCGCCGACGGCCCATCTTTGGGGGTAGCGCCCTCCGGAACGTGGATGTGAATATCCACTTTGTTATAAAACTCAGGTTTCAGGCCAAGTCCCCATGCTCTGGACCTAACGTAACTCATTGCCGCCTGGGCTGATTCCTGCATAACCTCACCAAGTTTACCGGTCACGGTTAATTTGCCGGAACCCTGCATCGTCGCCACTTCCACTATCAGCAGTTCACCGCCGACTTCAGTCCAGGCAAGCCCAGTGGCTATTCCTACCTTTTCCTTCTCTTCCTTGACTCCATGCCTAAACTTTGGAACCCCAAGGAATTTCGTTGTATGGCTGGGCTCGATTTCAATAAGGCCCTTAGCTGTCCCCGCCACAACGTCCTTGGCGACCTTCCTGAAGACTTTCGAGATTTGTCGCTCAAGATTTCTTACGCCGGCTTCTCGGGTGTACCTTCGGATGATCCTCAGGATCGCTTTTCGGCTTATGGTGATCTGCTCCAAGCTCAAACCGTTCGCTTCGATTTGTTTGGGAACCAAGAATCTCAATGCAATGTGCAATTTTTCAATTTCAGTGTACCCTGCGAGTCGGATAATCTCCATTCTGTCCTGCAAAGGCGCGGGAATACCATGCAGGGTATTTGCAGTCGTAATAAACATAACCTGGGACAGGTCATAATCTACGTCCAGGTAATGATCGTTGAACGTGTGATTCTGTTCCGGGTCCAATACCTCAAGCAAGGCGGCCGAAGGATCGCCTCGGAAATCCATGCTCATTTTGTCCACTTCATCCAGAAGCAACACGGGATTGATGGTTTCCACCTTTTTCATGCTTTGGATGATCTTACCGGGCAATGCCCCAATGTAGGTGCGTCTGTGGCCGCGAATTTCCGCTTCGTCACGCACACCCCCCAAAGAGATCCGCACAAATTGTCTGTTGGTTGCCCTCGCGACGGATTTAGCAAGAGATGTCTTTCCGACTCCGGGAGGGCCGACCAGGCAAAGGATCGGGCCTTTAGTTTTCTTAACCAGCTTCTGGACCGCCAGGTATTCGATTATGCGTTCTTTTACTTCTTTCAGTCCGTAGTGGTCTTCATCAAGGATGCGCACCGCTTCGGCTATATCCAGGTCGCTTTCGGAAATTTCAGACCAGGGCAAAACAAGGAACCAGTCGATATAATTACGAACTACGGTGGCTTCAGCGGACATCGGAGACATCATTTTGAGTTTACGAATCTCTTTACGAACCTTAGCTTCCGCTTCCGCAGGCAATTGTTTCTTGGAGAGCTGTTCTTCTATTTCGGCGATTTCATTCTTGAAATCGTCTTTCTCTCCCATTTCCTTTTGAATGGCCCTCATTTGTTCGCTGAGATAGTACTCTTTCTGACTTTTTTCCATCTGCTTTTTGACGCGATCTCGAATCTTCTTCTCGATTTCGGCTATCTCGATTTCGCTTTGCATCAGTTCAAGCACTTTTTCGATGCGCTCTCTTACGGAACTCATTTCGAGCAGCTCTTGTTTATCTTCGATTTTGAAGCTCAACTGACCTGCAATAGTGTCGGCAAGGCGCACGGGATCGGTCATTCCCCGCACTGATGAAATAAATTCCTGGGGAATTTTTTTGTTGTGAGTTAAATAGCTTTCAAATACCCCTTTTAATCCTCTAACAAGCGCCTGAACTTCGATTTCTCGTTCCGACATTTCGTCGTACATTTGTTCGACTTCGACTTTGAAAAAGCGGTCTTTGTCCGCGAAACGCCTAATGACGCCACGCTTTCTGCCTTCAACAAATACCTTTATCGTATTGTCCGGCAGTTTAAGCATCTGAATTATTTGTCCGATAGTCCCAGTACAGAAAATGTCCTCTTCTTGAGGATTTGTCTGTTGCGCATTTTTTTGGGAAGCTAAAAAAATCATCTTGTCGGCTTTCATCGCCGATTCCAGCGCTTTTATGGATCTATCCCTACCGACGAACAGGGGAGCAACCATATGCGGAAAAACAACTATATCCCTGAGCGGCAGAAGGGGTAACAATACCGGGTTGGAAGGAAGTTCATCCTTCTTTGCAAAAAACATCTTTTATTCCTCATGGTTGGAGATTGAGGTGGGAAGTCGGCTTAACCAACTCCCCGACGATTTTCAGCGTGACGGAGCACGCACATTTGACATGAAGGCGATCTATGATGCGGTTTCGGCTTCTTTTTCAAAAACAAGAATACAGGGGGCATTCTTGAAAATTACGTCTTCGTTTATGATAACTTCCTGGAGGTTTTTATATTCAGGCAGCTCATACATAATTTCGAGCATCGCCGATTCCAGGATGGATCTCAATCCACGGGCGCCGGTTTTACGATTAAGCGCTTCGTGGGCAACTGCGCGCAAAGCTTCATCAGTAAATCGCAGCTTCACATGTTCAAATCCAAACAGCTTCTTGTATTGTTTTACCAAAGCATTCTTAGGTTCAAGCAATATTCTGACCAAAGCGTCTTCATCAAGCTCGTGGAGACTTGCCGTTACTGGAAGGCGTCCCACAAATTCGGGTATCAGGCCATAATGAATCAAATCTTCAGGCTGAACATTCTCGAGAAGGACTCCCGTGTCCAAATCCTTGGGGCTGCCTATCTGGGCATTGAATCCCATGGATTTCATATTCAATCTCTGATGGACCAGCTTGTCCATGCCTACAAAAGCTCCTCCGCATATAAATAATATATTCGTTGTGTCAACCTGGAGGAATTCCTGCTGGGGATGTTTGCGGCCGCCCTTTGGGGGCACATTAGCCATGGTCCCTTCGACAATCTTTAATAAAGCTTGCTGAACACCTTCTCCTGAAACGTCTCGAGTTATGCTCGGGTTCTCTGTCTTTCGAGATATCTTGTCAATTTCATCAATGTAAACAATACCTCGGCAGGCACGGGAAATATCATAGTCGGCGTTTTGAAGCAGAGTCAAAATGATGTTTTCCACATCCTCTCCGACATATCCGGCCTCAGTCAGAGTTGTGGCGTCGGCGATGGCAAAGGGAACATTCAAAATTCGCGCAAGGGTCTGGGCTAACAAGGTTTTCCCGGATCCCGTCGGTCCCAATAAGAGTATGTTGCTTTTTTGCAACTCTACTCCATCGAGATCCGCTTTGGAATCAATGCGTTTATAATGATTGTGAACTGCTACCGATAGAATTTTCTTGGCCTGCTCCTGGCCGATAACGTATTCATCTAAGGCTTTCTTCAACTCCGAGGGATTAGGCACTTGGGATCGGGTCCGACCCAACTCCTCTTTTTCGTACTCTTCAGCAATTATTTCATTGCAAAGCTCGATACATTCATCGCAAATGTATACGGTCGGGCCCGCAATAAGTTTACGAACCTCGTCTTGGCTCTTCCCACAAAAAGAGCAATATAGTGATGAAAAATTTCCTTTTCTGCCCGCCATTAAATTCCTCCTTGCGAACCGGTCCTCGCAGGCAGACCGCTAAAGTTCCTGACCGTCGAGTTTAGCCGTCCTCGCTGGTGTTAACTTTGAACAGCCGTCAGATCTCTTCGACTGATCACCTTATCCACTAAGCCGTATTGGACGGCTTCTTCTCCGCTCATAAAGTAGTCTCGCTCGGTATCGGCAGAGATTCTTTCCATGTTCTGGCCCGTGTGTTTAACCAAAATCTTGTTAAGTTCACTACGCATCCGCAATATTTCCCGAGCGTGAATCTCAATATCACTGGCTTGGCCCTGAAATCCACCCATGGGCTGATGAATCAATATCCGAGCGTTAGGCAATGAGAATCGTTTTCCCTTGGCGCCGGCTGTGAGCAATACAGCCCCCATGCTGGCGGCCTGACCTATGCAAATAGTTTGAACCTCCGGCTTAATGTACTGCATGGTGTCGTAAATAGCCAGACCAGCAGTTACGATTCCACCTGGTGAATTAATATAAAAATTAATATCTTTATCCGGTTCTTCACTCTCAAGAAATAAAAGCTGGGCAATAATGAGGTTGGCTATATTGTCGTCAATAGCCGTGCCTAGGAATATGATTCTTTCCTTCAGCAACCTCGAATAAATATCATAGGATCTTTCCCCTCTACTTGTCTGCTCGACAACAATTGGTACCAGCATTTTTGCTACTCTTTCCCGGCTGTTTCAGTATCCGATTCAGCCGATTCTTGTAATTCAGATACTTCTTTTTCGGTAATAATCGCGTTTTTTTCTATAAATTTATAAATCTTATCCTGAAGAATCCCCGCTCTCATATCTTCCAACATACTGTTTTGTTCGAGCTGATCTTTTAAGTAGTCAACACTCATCCCAAGTTGTTCCGCTCTTTCTTGAATTCCCGTTTCAAGCTCATTGTCGCTTACTTCGATGTCTTCCTTTTCTCCCACGGCTTTAATCAGCAAACCCGCTTTGACAATTCGAACAGCAGCGGGACGCATTTTGATCCGCTGAGCTTCGGTAGGCGCCGGCATCTGCTTGGGATCGATGCCGTGCATCACTAAACTTTGCAGAGACTGTTTTATGGTCTGTTCAACCTGCTGTTCCACCATGGCGGCAGGAACTTCGAATTCATTTTTCTCAATAAGGAAATCTATAATCCCATTTTCGATTTCACGCTTCGTCTGATTTTCTGAATTCTCTTGGATATCTTTCCGAATTTCTTCTCTAACGGCTTCTAAAGTTTCAAACTCTCCCAGGTCTTTAGCAAAATCATCATCCAGCTCAGGCAGGATTCTTTCCTTGGCTTCCTTCACTAGAATATCAAACGTCGCCGTCTTTCCGGCAATAGCTTTTCTAGGAAAATCTTCAGGAAGGTCCAAAGTAACCTGCTTAGATTCGTCCACTTTCATGCCTGTGAGGTTTTTATCGAATTCCGGCAAATAAAAATCCCTGCCGATTTCGATGTGGTAATCGGTTACAGTGAGGGAATCCACAACTTGACCATCCACCTCCGACTTTATGTCCACTACCAGGTGATCACCTTCTTGGATTGGTCGATCAGGAATGGGGCTCAGTCTGGCGTTTCGTTCCCTAAGATTTTGCAATCTTTCGTCCACCTGTTTCTCGTCAAGGCTTCGAATATTCTTGGTAAGTTCGATACCTTTGTAATCTTGAACATCTATAGGTGGTGGAACTTCTATTTCCGCCGTGTACTTAAATGGTTTACCGAGTTCGAGACTCTCCGGGTCAATTTTAATGACTGAAACAGGCGTTATTTTCTTTTCATCAAGCGCCGGTTGAAAGGTTTCTTCTATAAGTTTACGCGCGGCTTCTTCCTCGACTTGAGATTTAAAATAACTGCGAATCACTTCCAAAGGCGCTTTGCCTTTTCTGAAGCCTTTAAGTTGCACGTTTTTTTTCAGATCCCTATACTGGGAATCAATTACCTCCGCAACTTTGCTCTCCGGCACTTCCAACGTAACCTTTTTCTTTACGCTGCTAAGATCTTCCACCTGTATAGTCGTCATTGCTCCTCTTTCACTCTCATAAAATTACATTCAATGCGAGTAACCCCGGTAAATTCAACACCCTCGGTTCTCCATGCTTGTTTGGTTTAACATTATTTGTATTATAGGGCAAGCAGCCCCAAAAGGGAAGTAGCGCTCCTATAACGCGTATCCGGTTTCCCTTGCAATTTCAATGCTCCTCTGATAAAAAGCTGTAGTTTTGGTTTTATTAAAAATGTTATGATTTCACGCCCGATGATTGTCCGGATTTTCATTAAATGACCGGCTTAATCGAAGCCTTACGCTATGCCTAGAGTCGGTAAGCGCGTATAGTCCCTGTATATGTCGTGATGCGCTGGTGAGCCATACCTGCAGCCGAATCACAACAGACTCACGCCGTTTGTGAGAAGTCTTTCTTGATCCTGGTTGTCGGGGGGACGCCCACACACAATAAGATCGACAGGCCAAGAGGAATCCTTGAACTCATACACCCCTTCCAAAGAGCTAATCAGCGTAGTCGTACCCATCTACAAAGAGGAGAACAATGTTCAACCCCTTGTGGATAGACTTAGCGCCGTGTTCAGGAAGCTGGACGTTGATTGGGAATTGATCTTTGCCCTGGACCCAGGCCCGGACCAAACGCAGGTGCTAATTGAGAACTTGATTGAAAAGGGATTTCCCATAAGACTGATAGTTTTCTCCCGAAGAATCGGAAAACCTTTATCATTGCTCGCCGGCTTGGATCATGCCCTTGGCGCCGCCTGCGTGATTATCGACGCAGATTTGCAAGACCCGCCGGAACTCATTGAAGGAATGGTTCAAAAATGGAGGGCAGGCGCCGAAGTGGTAATTGCTCGCCGCACATCACGAAAGGGTGAAAAGTGGTTATACCTAAAATCGGCAAAATTGTTTTACCGTATTTTAGATAGAATTTCCGATGTGAAAGTTCCTAAAGATACAGGAGATTTTCGCTTAATTGACGCCAAGGTTTTAAGATGGGTTTGCAAATTTAGGGAAAGACACGCTTTTCTACGCGGCATGAGCGCTTATGTAGGTTTTAAAACGGACATTATCGATTACGATCGTGACCCGAGACTGACCGGAAAAGCCCAAATTTCTCTTCTTGGCGCGGTCAATATTGCAATGGACGGGATTGTGCCGTTTTCGAGGACTCCCGTAAGATTAATTTTCGTTGCGGGTCTAGTAATAACATTATTGGGACTTGCCGGTTTTTTGCTTAGTTTTATTGCAATTGCCTCCACCACCTCGGTTCGGTGGATGGGCGCCGTGATAATCTTTTCGGGTATGTCCATGACCGGGATCTTGCTCACCGCATTGGGAATAATTGGAGAATACCTTGTCAGAACATATGAAGAATCGAGGGAGAGACCCCTATACATAATCGAATCCCTGCGCGAATCTGATTCTTTGGCGCGAAGATGGGCTAATATCGGTGAATGATCCCACCATATAGGCGCATTTCGGAACTGAGGGAGAATACAGTGAAAACAATTGTAACCGGCGGAGCCGGATTTATCGGTAGTAATCTGGTAGACGAACTGGTCCGGCGAAATTATGAAGTGACTGTTTACGATAATTTCGTTTCCGGTTTTAAACGCCATTTATCTTCCGCTTTGGAATCAGGCAAGGTTACGCTTGTTGTGGCCGATGTGCTGGATAAGGATAAGCTGGCCAAGGCTATGGAAGGGGCTCAGATTGTGTTCCATTTGGCCGCCAACGCTGATGTTAGAGGCGGGTTGCGGAATACGGCAGTCGATCTCGAACAAAATATAATAGGCACTCACTGCGTGATGGAAGCGATGAAGGACGCAAAGGTCGGAACGATAGTATTCACCAGTTCAGCCACAGTGTATGGCGAACCAAATGTTTTCCCCACTCCTGAAGATTACGCTCCAATGCAAACTTCACTTTACGGGGCCTCAAAGTTTTCGTCCGAAGCCATGATTCAAGCCTATTGCGAATACTTTGATATGAGGAGCTACATTTTTCGTTTCGTATCCTGGATCGGTGAACGCTATTCGCACGGCGTGATCTTTGATTTTGTGAATAAATTAAGGCAAAACCCTCATGAATTGGAAATTTTAGGTGACGGTAAACAAAATAAATCGTACCTGCACGTAAACGACGGCATAAAAGGAATTTTCCTTGCCCTGGAACATCTTACGGATCAAAAAAATGTGCTGAATTTAGGCCATGAAGATTACATGAATGTCACGGATTTGGCTGATATAGTTTGCGCGGAAATGGGACAGACTGACGTGCATTATAGCTTCGGAGGCGGCGTCCGCGGTTGGATTGGTGATAGTCCTTTCGTCAATTTGGATATCAGCAAGATGAAACGCGTTGGTTTTGCCCCTGCGATTCCTATAGCCGAGGGAGTACGTCGGACGGTCAATTATTTGCTTGAAAATGAATGGCTGCTGAACTCCAGGCCTCTGACATTATAGAAATTGAAAATACTTGATAGATACATCATCAGGGAATTTTTGAAGGTTTTTGCCATATGTTTGGTGGGTTTCGTGTTCGTTTTTTTGCTGGTGGAAGTCACCGACAAGATCAAATATTATTTTGAACACAATCCTCCGGGTCGCTTGATGATCAAGTATTTCCTTGTGAAATTACCAAGCTATCTTTATTTTGCTCTTCCTTTGAGTATCTTAATGGGCGGTATGCTGTCCCTGCTCATGATGGCAAAGAATTCCGAGATCATAGCCATGCAGGCCAACGGTATAGACGCTTTAACGGTGGCCCGTCCCGTCGTTTTGGTGGGGCTTATAGCCGGCGTGATCATGTTTGTGTCGAATGAAACCGTTATCCCATGGTCCAATAAATACAGTGAATATATTCAGAATGTTGAAATTGCCAAAAAGCCTGACACAACTTACATAAAGCACGATGAGATGTGGATACGGACACCGGAATCCATAGTTCACATTGGAAAATTCAATAAGTCGAAGCTTCTTCTTGAGAATATTACCGTAGTGCGATGGGATAAAGATTACAACTTGACTGAAAGAATTTTTGCGGACAAAGCAAAATGGTGGACAAATCAATGGATCTTTTACGGAGTCAATCACACGATCCGCACTGCCGAGAATCAGTTCAAAGTGGAGACGTCCCCATTCGAGTACGTTTCCATCCATCGGACGCCGGATGATTTTGATAAAGCTCAACCTAATGCCAAAGAGATGAACATGACTCAGCTTGGAGACTATATAGCCAAATTGAGGGCGGAAGGGCAATGGCCCGCAAGATACCTGGTGGATTGGTACGCAAAGACTGCTTTTCCGTTTATTTGCATTATTATGGCTTCTTTAAGCGTGCCGTTTGCGGTGAAGGTGAGTCCAAGAGGAGGCGGAATAGCCGTAGGGCTGGGGCTATCTCTCATAATAGCCTTTGGCTACTGGATTGTTCATACCATCTTTATAGCCTTAGGACACGCTGGATATTTGCCGCCGATTGCAGCGGCCTGGGCGGCCAATGTTTTATTTGGATTGCTGGCGGGATTTTTGTTGTTGAGAGCGGGTACTTGAGGAGTGAGATCAAGAAAGGCGGGAGATTCCAAAGCGCATCTCAGTAGCACACCTCCTACAATTGTAGCATATATAAAGTTGTAAAAACTTAAAAAAACCAGGAAAATTGGTCGAGCACCTATTGTTTTCCGGGAAATTTCCGATTAAACTATTGGTGTATCGAAATACCGTCCTCTAAAAAAATACGAAGTCAGTGGATTTACATTGTTTGCCGCTAATGATGATTGTAGCTTTACCAATCCGCCCTCAGCCCTACGGTTGTCGTGCGATTCTACTGCTCTTTTGTAAATTATCATTCACGCAGACGGTAGACAGTGTTTTCGTTTTGGAAACATCTTTGAGTTTAACTGGAACCGGAATCCACCTTAACATCTTGACTTCGTTCAATATAGTGTCTTTTAGGTAGAGGAGCGCGCGGGCGATACAATTCCCGAATGGGCATATCTGCATTACGCCGACTCAGCACGCGCGTGTTTTTAAAAAACGTAATATCGCAGTATTATTGAAAAAAATTCATTGCAATCAAACCATGCGTCCTACATAATGTATGGGCTTACCCATCGCATCTCGGAATCTCGGGAAATACCCTTGGCAGCTTTGTCGTATTGCGTTTATCGTTCTTCAAAACAGAAGAGTCTATTTTCTTCAAAACCGAATAGAGGAGTCCCAGTATGAGTACAGAAAAGTACGAAGAAAAGGAAAGGTTTGACGGCCAAAAAGTTAAAATACTTCTTCCAACTTATGGCCCCAGTCCTGAAGAGGATCGCCAATCTTGGCGCAATAACATTAAAAGTGTCAACATCGGTGATGAAAGCCATCCTGTAAAAAGATACTTAGTTGCGGCGGAACGCTATTTCGTCACCAAACCTTCAGAATGGTTCGGCAGCGAAAAACGAAAAAACCCTGCCTAAGTCATTTCAGATCACATTAATTGTTTCAACTCGTTAGACTAAGGAAGGTGGCTAATGGCTGAACTGCCAAAAGTTAAATACGCGGGTAAAATACGCGAAACGAAAATAGGAAAGCCTGGAGCGGAAGTCGTAATAGGAGGAGAGGCCGGTTACAGTTTTTACTCATTCGAAGGTAAAAACCCGAATCCTCCTAAGTTGGCGCTTCAGGTTTTGGATATTGAGCCGGAAGAGTGGGCTGAGGAAGCCAAAGCGCCATTTAGCGATGTGCTTGGCGATCCCGTAGCCTGGGCAAAAAAATGTGTTGATGAATATAAAGCCGATATAGTAACCCTTTGGCTTCAAGGAACCGATCCGAACGGTAAAAACTTGTCCGCGGAACATGCGGCGGATGTCGCTAAAAAGGTCGCTGAGGCGATCAATGTTCCTTTAATCGTTTGGGGAACTTCCAGCGATGACAAAAACGTTGAAGTTTTGAAAGCCGTCGCTGAGGCGTGCGCAGGCCTGAACATCGTTATCGGCCCTATAACGGAAAATAATTACAAGCAAATCGGCGCGGCCGCTATTGCTTACAAACATGTGGTTGCCGCTAACTCCCCCATTGATATAAACCTTGCAAAACAACTGAATATTCTTCTGGAAAATCTCGGCGTGCCCAACGACAAAATTTTGATAGACCCGACAACGGGTTCCGTCGGTTACGGCATGGAGTATTGCTACTCCATAATGGAGCGCATCCGGCAAGCCGCCCTGACCCAGAATGACGATAAACTTCAGTATCCTATCATCAACAACATAGCTGAGGAAGTTTGGAAGACAAAAGAAGCTAAACTTCCGACCGAGAGTGATCCTAAGCTCGGCGACGCGTCTGTGCGCGGCGTAAACCTGGAAGCCATTACAGCCCTGAGCGCCCTCCAGGCCGGGTCGGATCTTCTGATCCTAAGACACCCCAAAACACTGACTCATATACGTAAATATCTCTCTGATATTATGGTTGACACCAACCTGGAGGCGATGGGCGTCGACATGAGCTTAGCCGCTCAGGAGGCCCCCAAAGCGGCTGCTGCGCCTGCGGCCAAACCTGCCGCTGCAGCCCCGAAAGCTGCGGCTCCGGCCCCCAAACCGGAACCGGCTAAACCTGTTGAAGCGCCTAAACCTCAACCGGTAGCGGCAGCTGAAACCCCGGTCGCTCAACCCAAACCTGAACCTAAACCTGAACCAAAAATTGAACCCGCCAAGCCGGCGCCTAAGATTGCTGCCGCGGCAAAACCGGCGGCACAAGAAGAGGTAGAAGTAATGGGATTAAATAAAGACCAGATTGGAGCATTGGGAGACCTTGCTAATCTAGTGCTCGCGGCCAAAAACATGTTTGGCGCCCTTTCCGGACAAGCCCCCGCCCCGGAAGCCAAATCCGCCCAGCCGGCGGCAAAAGCTGAAGCTGCCGTTCCGGCGGCCCCGCCTAAGAAAAAAGAACTTGAACCCGTTAATTGGAGTGACCACGCAATAGACACCGCCAGTTTGGAGATGCTTAACTACGCAGAAGGTAAAGGGTATTCCACGGCTTTCCACAGAGCCCGAACAATGACCGCTTGCCCCATCGGCAAAGGCGGCACATGCTGCAAGATCTGTAACATGGGCCCATGCCGAGTGCTTCCACCCAAGGGAAAGACTGAAACCCCCGAAGAGCGAAAGAAAAGAACAGGTCTTTGCGGCGCAACTCCTGAAACAATCGCCGCCCGTAACTTCGCTCGTATGGTCGCGGCAGGCGCAGCGGCGCACAGTGACCACGGACGCCACGTTGCCCATACCTTTCTACACGCCGCCGAAGGCAAGTTGCCCGATTATTCAATCAAAGACATTCCCAAGCTAATGGCCGTGGCGATGGATTTCGGCATCGAAACTGAAGGTCGGGAAGTTAAAGATATAGCCATTGAGTTGGGTAAAGTTTGTCTCGGACAATATGGTCAGCAAGACGGAGAGATTCTTCCCGTCAGGCGCGCTCCTCTGAAACGTCAAGAAATTTGGCGTAATGAGGGCGTAATTCCCGCGGGAATAGATCGCCCAGTTGTGGAAGTCATGCACATGACCCACATGGGTGTGAACCAGGAAATGGAACACATCATTCGCTTGGCCACCAAATGCGCAATCGCTGATGGTTGGGGCGGTTCAATGATCGCCACGGATCTTTCGGACATTCTCTACGGAACGCCTGTTCCAATCCTGGGCAAAGTGAATCTCGGATGTATGAGAGAAGACACCGTCAACATTATTGTTCACGGCCACGAGCCCTCATTGTCCGAAATCATAGTTCAGGTTGTTCAAGATCCTGAAATGATAGAATATGCAAAGAGCAAAGGCGCAACCGGCGGTATCAGTCTCGGCGGTATTTGCTGCACCTCAAACGAAATCTTGATGCGCCATGGTATTCCGATTGCCGGCAACTACCTGCAACAGGAATTGGCCATTATTACAGGCGCGCTCGAAGCAATGGTTGTTGATGTCCAGTGCATCATGCAGGGTGTTGCCGAACTGGCCAAATGTTTCCACACTCAGGTGGTTACCACCAGCCCGATTGCAAAAATGCAGGGCGCCCATAAGCATTATGAATTTAACGAAGCGCACGCGATAGAAACAGCCAAGGCTATTGTGCGCGATGCCATCGAAAATTACTCCAACCGTGATAAGAACAAAGTCTCCATTCCAAGCGAGCAACAAGATATGGTAGTCGGTTTCAGCCATGAAACCATAAACTACATGCTGGGCGGAATGTTCAGAGCGAGCTATCGGCCTTTGAACGACAACATCATTAACGGACGTATCAGAGGTTTAGCCGGTATCGTCGGTTGTGGTAACGCCCGTGTCAAGAATGACTTCTTACATGTAGAGCTGGCTAAAGAGCTTATCAAGAATGATGTGTTGGTGCTGACCACCGGATGTTCCGCAATCGCTCTGGGAAAAGCCGGCCTGTTGACTCCGGAAGCCGCTACAAAATACGCCGGCCCCGGTTTGGCCGAAGTTTGCGAGACGGTCGGTATTCCGCCTTGCTTGCATATGGGCTCGTGTGTCGATAACAGCCGCATCCTGATGGCCGCTACAGCGGTTGTGCGAGACGGCGGCCTTGGTGACGACATATCGGATGTCCCTGCGGTCGGCGTAGCCCCCGAATGGATGAGTGAAAAGGCCATCTCCATTGGTCAGTACTTTGTTGCCTCAGGAGTTTACGTCCTGTTAGGCGCAGGTTTCCCGACCATTAATGAGGATGTCTGCACCAACTACCTGTTCAAGGACATTGAAAAGACCTATGGCGGAAAATGGGATTTCGTGGAGAAAGATCCTTACGAAATGGCCAGACGCTGTATCGCCCAGATAGATGAGAAGAGAAAAGCTCTTGGAATCGACAAGGCGAGAGATCGTGTCCTTATGGATATGGCAATGCGCAGGGAAATAGCCGGATAACGTGAGTTTGAGCTTTAGTAAACTAGGGAAGGCGGAAAGCCTTCCCTCATACGACAATCGTAATTTCCATCAGGAGGAATTCAAAAGTGTCTAAGATTATAGCAGCGAACGTTATAACCGGCGCTCACAAAGTTTACGAAAAAGCCCGGAAGAAATATGAGCTGGCCGTCCAAAAATACGGCAAGAAAAAAGAAGTTTCTTTTCCGAACACCGGTTATTACCTGCCGGTTATCTACGGAATTCTTGGATTCCCTGTTAAGAATCTCGGTGACGTTGGCCTCGTCCTCGACAGATCCGAGGAATTGATTCCGCCTATTCCGCGTGAAAAGGCTCACCTTCCTTACCTGGGCCCGACTCTGGACAGTGGCATGGCGACACTCTTCAATTACGAAATAATTGAAGCAATTCGCTACCTGGAAGATCCGGATTTTTATTTGCCTGCTGAAGATCCGACGGACGATAAACTTTGGCTGGGCGCTGCCGACGACGTCATTCTAAGGAAACGTGGCGTCGAGTTCGTGGACGGCACGGCCCCTGGTTTCGCGGCTATCGTAGGTTCCGCTCCTACAAAGGAAATAGCTGCGGACATGGCGCTGGAACTGCAAAAGAAAAACCTCTATGTGTTTATGGCCGCGGACCATAACGGTACCAGCTTTAGCCAACAGCTTCGTGAAGCAGGTATTCAGGTGGGCTGGCCCACACGTTTGGTTCCCTTTGGCCCTGATATTTCTT
Organism: Desulfomonilales bacterium; assembly: GCA_038250835.1. Classification (GTDB taxonomy): domain Bacteria; phylum Desulfobacterota; class Desulfomonilia; order Desulfomonilales; family Desulfomonilaceae; genus JBBSBY01. The sequence continues at coordinate 39,446 of JBBSBY010000011.1, forward strand.
CAGCGATTTTTGCAGTGGGATTTGCCACAAGAGCGGCTTTGAGCTTCGGCGGTATCGAGCCCGGCGATTATAGAAAAGTGCTTATTTACAACAAAGACCGCGTTTTCGCTTTCGTACTGGCTTTGGGAGATGTAAGTGATGAATGGTACGCGGCTGCGGCCGGTTGTATCAACTACGGCTTCCCCACAATCGCGGATACGCCCATTCCTCAGATTCTGCCCACAGGCGTCTGCACATATGAACACGTTGTCTCCAATATTCCTCATCAAGAAATCGTCGCTAAAGCCATCGAAGTTCGCGGCCTTAAAGTCACGGTAACCGAAGTTCCGGTTCCTGTCGCTTACGGTCCGGCATTCGAAGGGGAGAGAATCCGCGGCGAGGACATCTACATGGAAGCGGGCGGCGGCAAAACACAGGCCGTTGAGCTTACAGTTATGAAGGACATGAACGAGGTCGAAGACGGCAAGATCGAAGTAATCGGTCCGGATCTAAAGGACATTGAGCCCGGAACCCGTGTTCCTCTAGGCATTCTCGTTGAAGTCGCCGGTCGTAAAATGCAGTCGGACTTCGAGCCCATCCTTGAACGACAGATCCACCATTTAATCAACTATGCCCAGGGTCTAATGCACATAGGACAGAGAGACATAGCCTGGGTTAGAGTTGGAAAAGGCGCAGTGGACAAAGGTTTCAGCTTGAGCCACATTGGTTCGATTCTTCATGCCAAGTATCATCAGGATTTTGGATCAGTTTTGGATAAAGTTCAGGTCAAGATCTTCACTGACAAAGACAAAGTTTCCGAGCTTTTGGCGCAAGCCAAAGACAAGTATACCGTCAGGGACGCTCGTGTTGAAGGCATGACGGATGAAGATGAAAGCATCTACTACTCCTGCACATTGTGCCAGAGTTTTGCGCCGTCCCACGTGTGCGTGGTAACCCCCGAGCGTACCGGTCTTTGCGGCGCTTACAACTGGTTGGACTGCAAAGCATCTTTTGAAATTAATCCCACAGGCCCGAACCAGCCCATCGAAAAGGGCAAAACCCTTGACGAGAGACTCGGCCAATGGGAGGGCGTCAACAACTTCGTGCAACAGGCGTCCAGGGGCAAGGTCCAAAAATACAACGCCTATTCCATTATGGAAGACCCCATGACCTCTTGCGGATGCTTCGAGTGCATCGCGGCAGTGCTCCCCGTAGCCAACGGCGTCATGACGGTCGACCGCGATTACAAGGGCCCGACTCCTTGCGGTATGAAGTTCACGACACTGGCCGGTAGCGCAGGTGGCGGTAATATCACGCCGGGATTCGTCGGACACAGCAAGCTTTACATCGGCTCGCAAAAGTTTGTGGCCGCTGAGGGCGGTATTCTCCGACTGGTCTGGTTGCCCAGGGCGCTTAAAGAGATGCTCACGGACAAAATTAACCGTTTGGGCGAGGAAAGGGGTGTATCAAACCTGGCCGATAGAATCGCCGACGAGACTGTTGGTGTGACCGAAGATGAGATCATGCCCTTCCTTCAGGAAAAAGAGCATCCTGCAGTGAACATGGACTCCATCGTAGGATAGATTAATTCACTTAGTTCCCGCTTATGGGGCTCCAATTTCCCCGGAGCCCCATATACATTATATAATCTGTTATCAATTTTTCTCCTCGAGGCTGGACCCCGAGAGGGAGGTTAAAATCTTATGGCGCTTACTGGAATTCAAATTTTTAAGTTAATGCCCAAGAAGAATTGCGGGGAATGTGGTGTGCCGACCTGCCTCGCTTTTGCTATGAATTTGGCGGCAGGTAAGGCTGAGCTATCCGCCTGCCCCTATGTTTCCGATACGGCCAAAGAGCAGTTGGCTTCGGCTTCCGCGCCTCCAATCAGAACAGTGCAAATTGGAGTAGGTGAAAGCGCAGCTAAAACCGGAGGCGAGACGGTCCTTTACAGACATGAAAAGACCTTTAATAATCCTTCGCTTTTGGGATGTCAGATTTCCGCTTCGGAAGACGACAAGTCCGTGGATTCGAAAATCAATGCCTTCAAAGAACTCAGATATGAGCGCGTAGGCTTGATCTTGAAATCGGATTTTCTTGCAGTTAAGGACACGGGTGATGCCAAACGCTTTACTGAAATCGCTAAAAAGGCTTCCGACGCCGGCGCCGCTCTGATTCTTATCAGCGACAATATTGACAACTTTAAAGCAGCTTTGGCTGAAGTCGGCAAGAACAAGCCGCTCCTGTATGCCGCAACGGACACAAATGCCGACGCCATGGCGGATTTGGCTAAGGAATTCGATTGTCCTTTGGCTATTAAAGCCGACAAAGTCGGTGATCTGGCCAAACTGAGCGATAAGTTGACAAAGAAAGGACTCAAGGACTTGGTCCTGGATTCCGGTTCTCGTAAACCATCCGAGCTGCTTCGCGATAATGTTATGATTCGTCGCCTTGCCTTGGAAAGCCTGTATCGCCCTCTCGGTTTTCCGACGATAGTATTCCCCAATGAAATGGCCGATAACCCCGTCGATGAAGCGCTGGTGGCAGGCACTTTCATTTCTAAATATGCGGGTATATTAGTCCTGAGTGATCTGCGCGGTGAGACGCTCTTCCCCTTGCTGCTCCAAAGACTCAATATTTATACTGACCCGCAGCGTCCAATGACGACGGAGCAAGGCATCTATCCGATTGGAACTCCAACCGAGAATTCGCCTATATTGATTACGAGTAACTTCTCCCTAACCTACTTTATAGTTTCAGGTGAGGTTGAATCCAGCAGAATTCCTTCTTGGCTGATGGTGCTCAATACTGATGGCCTTTCCGTATTGACGGCCTGGGCGGCCGGCAAATTCGTTGGGGACGCCATAGGCCCGTTCGTTAAAAAATCCGGAATAGAGGACAAAGCTAAAACAAGAAAGCTCATTATTCCGGGGGCCGCGGCAATTATCAGCGGTGACTTGGAAGAAGAACTTCCCGGATGGGAAATTGCAATCGGCCCTCGAGAGGCCGCGCATATTCCTTCCTATCTGCGTCAAAACTACGCTTAAATCCTTATGAAAAGGGAAGAGAGTTAACTCTTTCCTTTTTCAATTTAGTAGGCATGATTTTTATCCTTTGTCCAAATCCCGGACTATGCTATTTGTTATTTTTATTAAAATAAAGTGAAATCATATCAGGAGGTGCTGTCTATGATAAAGGTTGTCGCAGAAAACATTAACATAATGTCGAAGTACACCGGAAACGCCATGAGGGAAAGAGATCCCAAGCCTATTCAGGAATGGGCCGTGAAGCTTACGGAGAAAAACGCCGATTTACTGGATTTGAACTTGGGCCCTGCTCGTAAGGGCGGTGCGGAAATGATGCAGTGGCTCGTCAAGACTGTTCAGGAAGTTACCGATTTACCTCTATTTCTGGATACTACCAACAGTGAAGCTGTAGAAGCCGGCCTACAAGTTTATACGGTCAAAGATGGTCCGGCGGTAATCAACTCGATCATGGCCACACCTGAAAGAATGGCTCTGCAAATGCCGCTCGTTACAAAGTATGGCTGCGACATGGTTGGACTGATGTGGGGACCGGACGGAATTCCTCGTGATGAAAACGAGAGAGCCCTGCTACTGGACACTATGATGACCCAAGCCTCGGAACATGGAATCGAGCTGGAAAGAATATGGTTTGACCCCATTGTTGTACCCGTGTCTTCACAGCAACAAGAGCTTCGGGGATGCACCACATTTATGGGATGGCTACCTGATCTGGCGCCGGGTTGCAAATCAACTTGCGGATTGTCCAATGTTTCCAACGGGTCTCCCGATGATCTCAGGGACATTCTCAATCAGGTTTATCTTTGCATTCTCAAGAAATGTGGACTCACCTCAGCTATTATGGACGGCTTCGACGAAGAAATCGTCAAGATAGCTCATGATCAGGCACTGGACTTAGAAAATCTGGTTGGCAGAGTTTTTGACGGTGAAGAAGTAGACACATCGGGCATGGGCAAAAAAGAATTGGATTATGTAAAAACCACTAAGTTGCTCATGGGACAAACACTTTATTCACATTCATGGCTGGATCTGTAATATCGTATCTATTCCCCTTGCTTTTGTGAGGGGAATCTCTCTCACTCAATTGACCATTCCACATTCTTTTCTTCTTTTTCTGAAACCTTCTCACCTTTATTGCTTGCCTCTTTTCTAAAATATTGCGGTGTGGGACCGAACGATGTGTGAAACGGCATTTCGATGATTTTTATAATTGTCTCATCCGAACTTGGCTCAAGGTCGAGCTGGGACAAGAATCTCGGCGCCCCAGGCGATGTCGATTCGGACAGAGCGGAGGCCCAGTACACTTCCATATCGAATGATGTTTGAACATCCGGACTTCTTGCCCATGACGCAAAACCCTCATCCGCTTCGGACTCTTCCATCCAATGAATTGATTCAGATTGCTCGTTCGGCGTCGGACTTTGTTGTCCGGCGAAAATCAAAGTTGATCGATATCTCCTACAATCGAATAGTCTGCGCGCCCATTCGGCAAAATATATGCCGGCAAGGATTAGGCCAATCCCCAAAGCAACTTCCAGCACATAAGCGAAAAAATGAAGCTTAAGGAATTCACTGTACGGCATCTCTATAACCGGCTTATTAAAATGCGTTAATCGAGAGAAGCCAAAACTTGTAAAAAGTATTATTAGCGGCAAATAAAGATAGATCGCCAATCCCGACGTGGTCCGCACGGCGCGAATTGAAGTTTCGAGCAAAGCGCCTGACACCTGAGGGGATTCCATCGATTTCAATCGGATTGGTCTCTTGGCCGGGAAATCCTTAGGATTCAGCAACTTTCCACCTTCTTCGAACATCGCCAAAAACATGTTTGGGGCTCCCGTCCCGTAAACCGAAAATCGATGAGAACTCCGGCTGAACGATCTACGTTGAAGTGGGAATTGTGTAATCATTATTATGAGATTGATTACTAAGACGACTCCTATGAGCGCATACAATGAAGTAGGCGCAGGCACGTAATAGGTAACGCTGGAGTGTAGATATTTAGAAATGAGCGCAGGCAGCGCTCGTAATCCCGAATAGGTTAGGAAAATAAAGACCCCTAAGAACAAAATCTTTACACACGACTTTGCTATGACGCCGATTATTTCATAAGATAAAGGGCTCAAAGCTCGTGCCTGCCCCCACATTTCAGATAACTTTTTGACGAAAAAAGAATACTCTTTCCAGTACTGGGCTTCGCCGGTGCGCAATGATTCTGCGACTGTTCCCTCGGCTTTAAAATCCGTGACTTCGGAGTCCTTTCGAAGGCTGCCCAGAGTTTCCGACAAACCGGAAATTATCCAAATACCGCCGATGATCACGGCAATTAATGAGCTTACGACACGCACAAAAGTAACAAAAATCAGCGGAGTTGATTTTTGGGTTTTCAGACCTATGTCGGGCGGGAGTGAAAATGGAAGATATGGAGAATACTGAGTCCATAGGGACTTAACTGTCGCAACACCATCCCACATTATTAGTGTCCCGGCGATGATGAAAACCAATCCAAAAAGTGTCCGGCCGCCCAGCAAAAGCCAGGCTCTATCAGCGGTTGACATAAGATCAGCCCCCAGACGATTACATAATTGCATTCGCACACATACCCCAGAGGTTGGTATCATCAAACGAGATCAAAAATTAAGCGTCCTCGAAGGCATTATCATTGTTGATATTTGCGCGTAAATTCAGATTATGTTATACATTCTGCCGCCATAATGCTAATGAATAATCGCGCTCCGAAAAACAGAGTAAGTGTGAGCGCCGGAAAGTCCGCGACTTCCATTACTTCAACATAGACTCATCTATTGAGCCAATGTCCGCTACTTCAGTTAAAAACTTCCGAACGCCTTGATCGTGGGGTTGTCATGAATTTTTCACGTAAGTCTATACTTCTTGCTTTTTCCGTTTTAGTTTTCGTCATTTTATCGGTAATTTATGTTCAAGATCATCAGAAAGTGGTTGCAGCCGACAATCCAGTGAACCCTCTGGTGGGTGTGTGGGAAATCTATCAGACCAAGGCGCACGGTAAGCCATATGCGGCGTCATATAACGGTAGGCCATTTGTGAGCAAAGGTCAGAACGCTTTTACCCTGATACTTGATTACAAGAATGACGGAACTTTTAAGCGTACTTCCAGAGTCGGCGCCAATGAAACAGCGCAAGAAGGGACCTGGAAACTGGATGGAAAGGAGCTGCGCCAGAAAGTGGCGCAAGATCCAAAGGAAGAAGTTTTGTATCTGAGATTTGATAGCCCGAATCAGTTTACCTCTGTTGAAGTCTTTGAGAATTGCTCCGATCCGGGACTATTTGCCAGATTTATAAGAGTCCGTTAATCATTTTGCATTTTCGAGTCATTCTTCTCGTATATGTTAAACTTTTCTACCATATGATGTGGAAAATACGATTCCTTTGCTTTTCTTAGTCCTTCCACTCCTAAATCTTGCTCACGATTCACGAATTTAATATTCGGCCAGGCGTTTACTAGGAAGAGCTGGTTAATAAGTGGATACAGCCCCCGAATTCTCGGGTTTGCCTTTTCTACGTGGATAACGACCGTTTCAGGGTTAAGTAGCTCGCCGAAAGTAAAGGCCTCGACCATACCATTGACCAAAATAGCGCCGCCTTTTAATTCAAGAAATTCGAAATTACATAGCGCCTGATATATCGCCTTGTCTTCTTCAGTCAAGTCATCGCTTTCAGCGCAGTTCCTGAATTCGCACCAGTCTTCCTGCAACGCCAAAGCCGCCTCTATTATTTCACCTTTGAGGTCTTTGTATTCAAATTGATATTTCTTCTTAAAGCTATTAATATGATTTTTCTTTTTATGAAACCTGTTTCCTCGCAATTTAGTCAATTCATCTACCAAATACACATAATCGCTATTGTCACGATCTAAAACTACGTCGTATAAATCCCTATCAACATCTGTTTTCACAAACGATTTGGCTGCCCTTGCGATGCGAGGTTCAGGAGACAATTGTCTTAATTTGTTGAAAAGATGAAACAGCCCCTTTTGCTTGTCTCCAAGACCAATCGGCGGCAAACCAAAGTAATCTCCATCATCCGTGCGCATAATTATACAAAGCAAATCACCTGAGACTGCCCACATCGGTTCATAACGTTTCCTCCACATGAACAAGTTTGTAAATGTTGTTTCCGAAGTCTCCTGAGGATCGGCATGAAGATATTCCATAAAGATCGATCTATCAATAATTTCAATAGGTTTAAAATCCATATAATTCTCCGGATGAGCAATTGGCCAATTGCTCACTGGATTTAATTCTTTTCTCATTCTATCCTCTATGGGTTTGTGGTGCTTATAACTTTTGTTTTAGGACAAACCCCTACCCGATAATGTTTCCCCACGCATAATTCCAAGAGGCAAATTCACGTGTGGTTTTAATAAGTAATCTACAGCCCTTCTCCAAAACGCTGTGGGTGGTCGCCTTCTTTTAGTGTTGCAGGCGAAAGCCACCGGCGCTGACTAAGCAACCAAACTTGAAAATGAACATGAGTGACGGGGGAAGAAGAATACAGTAGTAAAATATATCGTCATTGCGCAAATACATTAACCCCCTGAATCCCCCTTGTCAGGGGGAGTTAAATCCTTGCAACGGCGCTGACTCTATCGTTTTAAATGCCGAATATAATTCTATAGACGCACAGAGGGGGCTCTAAGCTGTCGTTTGGACAAATAATCCAATCTGTTCAAGGCGTTCACCATAGCCTTAGCGGCTGCGACAAGGATATCCTCATGAGCGCCTTTACCCGTGCTTATTGCGCCGTCCTCTTCGAGCCTGATGGTGACTTCGCCTAATGCGTCCGTCCCACCGGTGATTGCGCTGATTGCGAATCTTTTTAGAGTCGGACGTCTGCCGGTAAGCTTTAATATTGCGTTATAAGTGGCGTCTACAGGTCCGTTTCCAAGCTCTGCTCCGTGGAATTCGGTTCCCTCCACCAGCATCCGCACAGTCGCGGTAGGCACGACATCCGACCCCGACATTACCGTCAACGACAAAAGCTTATAGGTTTCGGTGGTTCTTAAAACCTCTTCAGCGATGATCGCTTCGATGTCCTCATCAAAGATTGTCTTTTTTCGATCCGCAAGATCTTTAAAACGTGTAAAAGTTTTATTGGTTTCTTCTTCAGTCAAGTCATAGCCAAGGGTTTTAATTCTTTCCTTAAAGGCGTGCCGACCCGAATGTTTTCCAAGAATCAACGTCGATTTGGCGATGCCCACCGACGCGGGGTCTATGATCTCGTAAGTAGTGCGTTCCTTGATCACTCCATCCTGATGAATGCCGCTTTCATGGGCAAACGCATTGGCGCCGACGATGGCTTTATTGGGCTGGACGGACATCCCGGTTATCGAGGTAACTAAACGGCTCGTGTGAAAGATTTGTTCAGTGACAATGTCGGTGTGAACATCTAAAACATTTTTGCGAGTCTTAAGGAACATGGCAATTTCTTCAAGGGCGGCATTTCCTGCGCGCTCACCAATGCCGTTGATGGTGCATTCCACTTGCCGTGCGCCGGCTCTGATTCCGGCAAGAGAATTCGCGACGCCCAATCCTAAATCATTGTGACAATGAACCGAAATGATCACATTATCGATATTTTTGACCGTGGACTTAACCTTGCTCACGAGCGCAAAGATTTCCTCCGGGTGTGAATACCCTACTGTGTCGGGTATATTGATTGTTCCGGCGCCCTCATCAACAGCCACTTGGATTACTTGACACAAATAATCGGGATCGCTCCTGGTGGCATCTTCACAGGAAAACTCTACCCAATCACTCAAGGACCGAGCAAGTTTTACAGCCTGCCGCGCGCGATCGAGAACCTCTTCTCTGGACATTCTAAGCTTATGCTGGAGATGAATATCGCTGGTGGCCAGAAAAGTGTGGATTCCCGGATTGGCGCCTTTCTCTACGGCTCTCCACGCAGTGTAAATGTCCTCGGCCACGGATCTGGCAAGACCTACCACACGAGATTTCTTCAGTTCTCTCGATATTCTGCCGACACTCTCGCGGTCTCCTTCGGAACTTGCCGGGAATCCCGCTTCGATTATGTCAACTCCAAGCTTTTCCAATTGCCGAGCCAACTGCAGTTTTTCATGTTGATTCATTGTCGCGCCGGGCGATTGTTCTCCATCACGCAAAGTAGTGTCGAATATGAGTACTTTTTCCGACATTGGATCCTCCAACGATGTGCCGTAATCTACTAGCCGTAGAGATTTGAGTTTAATGTTTGATAAACGGAAGGACTGATAACGAAGAGTCACATTAGGAAAGAATCTTCCGACGTCTAATTCCGTTGCCCAAATGAGTAAACAACCTATATCTCATTATTTTCAAACTGTTTCAAGTACACGGCAACAGCTTCGGAAACGGCTTCGGATAAATCTCCACCTAAGGCGTTCAATTCATTGAACAAATCTATATGAATCTGAACGGTAATTTTAATATGGTTTTTCTTAGTTGAAAAAGTTCGTGCTTCCACGGGCTCCGTGCTCTTGGATTTCACCGATTCGTATGCCGTCCACTGGGATGTGTCCACCTCTTCGTTACCATCGAATGCGTCTATGGCTTTAGGTTTGGCTGCTTTGAGATTGCCCACAGTTGAACCGGTCTGAAGCGCCGGCATCTGCGCATGCGTTTTGGATTCGGACTGCTTTTCATCAAATTTCGACAGAATAACGCCACATTGAGGACATTCGTCGAATTTGAAAAACTGCGGCATCTTGCACACAGGGCATCTGAACACCTCAAAGGCAACGTAATGTTCCGTAAGCGGCATCCGCTCATCAAGCTCCGCAGGGGTAAGCATGCCGGTAGTAACAAGCTGTTTAAGGACCGCCTGAAAGCTTCGGGCATTAAAATTATATTTTTTGAGTATGTCCAAATCAGTCATCCCGGATCTGATATCGCTCAGAAGTTCTTTAGAATTAATTTGTCTTTTCATTAGAATATCCGAGTAGGTTCACGGTTTAGATAGCTCATCGACAGGTGTTGGTTCTACTGCAACCGGATCATCCGTTTTGAGAGATTGCTGTTCGACGCCGTCAGCGGCAGGCGGAGCGGATGACGACGTTCGAGTTTTGCGACGACGCGCGTACAAGACTATTGTCAATATTGGTCCCGAAATTACGTAAGCTGCGCAGAGTAAAAATGGTATTACAAACGGGGCAACGGCAACTAAAGCCATGAGCAAAACAAAGGCCACCGTCGAACTGAACGGCTGCCTGCGAACTATAGTTAAATCCTTGAACGCATGGAACTTTATGGAACTCACCATGAAAACGGCCATGGTGGTATTCAAAATCAGCAACAATATTTGATACTCATCCGGATTGATTTCCATCCTATAAAAAAACAGAACCGTAGTAGCCATCATTACGGCCGCGGCCGGAATCGGTAAGCCATTGAAGCGTTTAGGATCTATTACTCCGGATTGGACATTGAAGCGCGCTAGTCTTAGCGCGCCGCAAGCGACAAATAAAAATGAACTGGCCCAGCCAAAACTGCCGAGCGGAGCCAAAGCCCATATATAAATTATTACGGCAGGAGCAACACCAAAGGAGATGACATCCGCCAGGGAGTCCAGCTCCAAGCCGAAGCGAGTTGTCGTGTTAGTTAAGCGAGCCACCTTGCCGTCTATTCCGTCAAAAAAACCCGCAACTAAAATGAGAGCCGCCGCTATAGCGAATTGTCCTTTGGTGGAAAGAATAATTGCGTAAAAAGCAAAAAAAATACTTGTCAATGTCAGCAGCGAAGGCAGAATGAAAATACCCTTTTTTAACGGTATTTTCTTTCTGGGCGGCTTATTGATGTAATAATCATCGTCCGTATATTTGCGGCGCCTAAAGAAGGGTTTACGTTTCTTAGCCATTAATGATCCCGGGCGGATTGCCCTTTGGTGATTTTGTCTCGCGTAATCATTTCACTAATAGTGATAAAACTAGATCCGTAACTCAGGTAAATGTAGTAATCCTTTGTATCCCTCTTCAGTTTTAAAGGGAATTACGTGGAGACTTTTCGATAAGGTAGAAAGAGAAATGAACTAAGTCAACGTCTCTGATCTTTGCAATCTTGCAGCCGACCTACGGAGATGTCAAACGAAGACGGTTTCATAATAAATGGGACCTGGATATGTTCCTCTCCAAATCCGAAATCATAAACCTCACGATTTCCATTAAGCATTATTATAGCATTAACGACACCTTAATAACACTTCCAAAGCAGAGTCTCATAACTCGGCGTGAAGGTTAGCGCGCCTCCCCTCGGCCGTAACGCCCATCATACCACGCGGCGTTTGTGACATTGGGGTTTTTCGGAAAAAGAAACAGGAGCGCAATACCTATGACAAAGCCTCCCATATGAGCCCAGTAAGCGACTCCCGCCGTGTCTTTCGCCGCAGCGCCAAATTCCGCTGCGCCGCTCACAAGCTGAAAACCAAACCAGAGGATCAAAAAGAGGAATGCGGGTAATTCCACAAATCTGACTATCACGAAAATAAATAACAATGTGTAAACTCGAGCGTGCGGATAACTAATCAGGTAAGCGCCAAGAACTCCCGAAATAGCTCCACTTGCCCCAATTGTCGGCATATTTGAAGCAGGGTGGAAAATAACGTGAATTAATGTCGCGCCGATACCGCAGAGCAAGTAAAAAATCAGGTACTTGAAGTGCCCTAATCGATCCTCGATATTATCTCCGAAGATCCATAGAAACCACATATTTCCAATCAAGTGCATCCAGCCGCCATGCATAAAAATTGAGGTAAACATCGGAATCATAACATTGCGGCTGAATCCTCCGGGGAAATGGTGAAAGGCCGTTACATGCGCAGGCGTTAAGCCATACACAGTGACGAAGTGTTCAAGATAAGACCCCAGAGACAATTCATATAAAAACACCAGCGTGTTAACAATTATCAAAATAAAAGTAACAATTGGAAAGCTGCCGGATGGGGTGCTGTCTCTTAATGGAAACATATCGGCCTCACTGTTTAGTGCTTCTTCATGCGTGGCGGGGCCAACCGTAGTATTGGACCGATTATTTGTTCAAACGCCTGAGCCGCTTTTGAAGTAGGGTGTTCCAGGACAAACGGCTTGCCGTCATCTCCGGATATTACCATCCTGGGATCAAACGGTATGCGGCCTAAAAAACGAAAGCCGGTTTCCCTTGCCAAGCGTTCCCCCCCGCCTGACTTGAATATTTGGTGCTCCGCTCCACAATCCGGACAAACAAAAGTAGCCATGTTTTCAATTACGCCGAAAACCGGCATCTCCAGATTTTTACAGAAACGTATGGACTTCTTCACATCCTTGAGAGCAACCTGCTGCGGGGTGGTGACGATTATAGCCTGGGATCTAGGCGGCGCCATTTGGCATATTGACAGCGGTTCGTCGCCGGTTCCAGGGGGCGCATCCACTATCAGGAAATCCAGCTCACCCCAATCGACCTCCGCGATAAACTGATGAATCATACGATGCTTCAACGGACCACGCCAAATCACCGCCTCATTGGACTGATCTCCTGTAACGAACTCGATGGACATGACTTTCAAATTGTCGTTGTATCTTACGGGAACCAAACCTTTTTCGTTGGAGCCCTTTGCCTGGATCCCTTCGAGGTTAAGCATTGTCGGAACGCTTGGGCCGTGGAGATCTATGTCCAACAACCCTACTTGTTTATCCGCAGCCGCCAGCGCCGCCGCTAGATTGACTGCAACCGTACTTTTACCTACCCCCCCTTTCCCGGAAAGCACCATCAAAGTATTCTCAATTTTCGTCAATGTGTCTGTTTCCATGAGATCTTGTCGCAATTCTTCCAATTCTTCTTTGGTTAATCTTTTCTTTTCTTCAGTCATAAACTCCTACCTTTGTAATTATCAGAGTACGGAATAATTTATTACTCTATATTGTGCCGTAAATTCATAATCGTCAATTCCGATGAGGCAAATTCTATTATCCGCACCTTTTCGCCATAGCGACGAAAGTCGCCGTCCATGAGGTAAAGTATTCTTAAAAGCAACCGGTTAGCCGGCATTATACAAAACCATCTCCCGGCTACCGGAGAACGCTTACTTTAGCTGAAAACAAAGATGGAATGAGCGACAAAGGGCTACGAAGTCCCAAAAATAAGGGAGATTTAGGGGTTAATGTCTGGCGCAATGAACCAATCTCCTGGAATCGGACAAAACTTCAATATTTAATATACGCACATAAAACAAAAAGCCGCCTGGAAGAGGCGGCCATAGGATAAACATTTTACTCGAAAGCTCCGGACCCAACTAAACGCGTATGAGACTACTGTATGTTTATGCCTTCGAGCAATTTTTTGGATTTTATTCTGTGGACGTCAACTCCAACCTCATGCGGTGATAGACCGAGAGCCAATCCCAAAATCTGGGTAAGATAAAATGTCGGAATCTTGTATTTTTCTTTGCCTTTCCTTGCCAGCACGATTTGTCCCATATCGAATTGTTCAAAACACGAAGGACAAATTACGGACAGGGCTTCAATTTGACGCTCTTTGATGTACCCAAGTTTTTGGCGCGTTATTTCATAACCCGCGTCTGAATCCATGTTCGCGCCTAACGGTGATCCACAGCATAAAAACTTGCGTGAGTATTCCATCGGCTCCACACCAATTATGGACAGCAAGTGGTCCATCTTCACCGGAACGTAAGACTCGGCCGCAGACAGCTCACCCCGATACATAACCTGGGGCGGCCTGAAATAATGGCATCCATAGTGGCAGGCCATTTTAAGAGGCACATCACGAGTTTTATGCTTGATGAGACGCTCAACAACGGTATCTTCATAGAGCACGTCAAGGATGTGGGTTACGTCAATCGAGCCCTCATAATGATGGTTGTGTTCTTCCAGTATTTTATTTGCCTTGCGCTTTTTCGTTTCATTCGTGCGTAGGATATGATTCGCTTCTTTAAGCGTATTTACGCAACCGGAGCACAAAGTCATAATATCGAGACCCTGCTCTTCAGCCAAGCATAAATTTCGGGCTGCAAGCGCCATCCATGAATCGTAATGAACCATCTTCATACTCGTGGGAGGTGGACAGCAAGAAAAGGGCAGGTCGACCAACTCGATGCCTAATTTCTCACAAACCAATCGGGTAGCGGCCTCAAAACCAGGATATTTTATGGGGATTGCGCACCCCAGGTATAAAGCGTATTTCATAGTCACCTTTCAGCCGACGAAGTTGGCTTAGAGTTCAACGACTTCGTCGAGCCCGGTCTTCTTAAGAATTTCTCGTATTTCATCCACAGGCGCGGGCGGCAATGGATCTAAACCGTGATGGGCTCTCATTTCGTCCAATTGATGCACTATCATCGATCGGCCGGTTTTCGCCACCAACTCAATGGCCATGAGTAACTTGTCAGGCACGTTGCCCCTACGAGCCGCCGCATTTCTGAGAGCTATCAGCAGGTCAGTAATGGGAATCATCTGGGGACAACGGTCCTCGCAGACATTGCACGTGCAGCACATCCAGATTTTCTCGTCCCGGGCCACTTCGTCATGTCCGTGATTCAGACACTTCAATATTGTTTCCCTGGGTCCAAGGGCGGGAAGAACTTCCATAGCCGGGCACGAACCTGTGCAACGAGCGCACTGATAACATTCGAAAAGATCTTTCCTTGGAAAACGTTTCCAGAATTTTGCCGTCATTATGCGTCAGCCTTTTTGGTAAGGGACTTATTGAATTTTTCAATCGAGCTTTGAATTTGGTTCGGAGTAAGATTATGAATGCCGGCCGCCATTTCCGTGATTACCTTTGCAAACTGTGAGCCCTCGGCGGCGGAAACCCAGGCGAGCCGTAAGCGATCTTTATTCACGCCGATTTTCTCCATGCGTTTCCAAAAGCGTTCCACACGTTTAGCGGTTTGCTTGTTGGCATTGTTGTAATGACAATCCGCAGGATGGCAACCGGAAACCAGAACCGCGCCCACACCTTTGAGGAAAGCCCTCTCTATCCATTTTGGCGAAACCCTGGCTGAGCACATGGTCCGGATGATCCGCACGTTTGTGGGATACTGCATTCTCGAAACACCGGCAAAATCAGCGCCGGCGTATGAACACCAATTGCAGGCGAACGCGAGAATTTTTTCTCCGGGATTGTTGGCCAAAGCTTCGTCAATTTGGCTGACAATCTGGGCATCGGTAAAGTGCGTTTGATCTATGGCGCCGAGTTTGCATTCCGGGACACACGCGCCGCAGCCTTGACAAGCAGGCTGAATGACCTCGTAATAGCCCTGCTCCTTGGAGCCTTCAATCGCATGGTACGGGCAAACTTTTGCGCAAAGTCCGCAAGCGATGCACTTATCCGGATCGATCCTGGACGTTATGGCCGGAATTTTGACTTCGCCTTTGCTCATGAGGATATTGGCGCGACTTGCGGCCGCGGAAGCTTGAGTAACGGAATCTTTTATATCTTTTGGACCCTCCGCTGCGCCTGCCAAAAAAACTCCACCGGTGGTGGTGTCAACGGGGCGAAGCTTAGGATGCGCCTCCATGAAGAACCCGTCCGTGTCGGTTGACAGATTTAATAGTCTTTGAAGGTCCGAGGCGTCTTTTTGCGGCTTAATGCCGACGGACAGAATAACCATGTCCATCTCGGATCTATATGGGGCTCCCAGCAAGGTATTTTCCCCGAGGAGCGTCAAATTGCCCGAATTTATATCCTCGATTATTTCTCCTGGAATTCCGTGCACAAACACCACGCCTTCTCTGCGCGCCCTTTGGAAGAGATCCTCAAATCCCTTACCGAAAGCTCTAATGTCCATGTAGTAAACGTAAATCTCTGTCTCAGGCCAATGTTCCTTGATAAGTAGGGCGTCTTTAATGGTATTCATGCAGCAAACATTACTGCAATAATGATTACTGCGTTTGCTCCTGGAGCCTATACATTGCAAAAAAGCCACTTTGGTGGGTAGTTTTCTATCCGAGGGGCGAATCAGTTCACCACCGGAAGGGCCTCCGGCGTTTATCAGGCGCTCAAATTCGAGTGTAGTAATAACATTAGGGAATTTACCATAGCCCAGTTCCGTAAGAGCCGTAGGATCATAAACATCGACTCCGATCGCCACAACAATAGCGCCGACGTCAACTTCGATAGTCTTGTTCTGATCCGCAAAGTCGATGCACTTTTTCGAGCACGCCTGAAAACAGCGGTCGCAGGCGACAATTCCATGATTATTCAAGCATCTGTCCATGTCGATCATGAACGTGGAAGGAACCGCCTGAGGAAAAGGAATGTGGATGGCTCGCCTAATGGATAAACCCGCGTTAAATTCGTCAGGAAGGAGTTGCGGACAAGCCTCGATACACTCTCCGCACGCGGTGCATTCGTTTTTTACGTACCGCGCTTTTTTCTCAACCGTAACTTTGAAATTTCCGATATGGCCTTCAACGGCCTTAACATCAGTGAGCGTCATTAATTCGATATTGGGGTGACGCCCCACTTCGCTCATTTTAGGGGCCAAAATACAAATTGAACAATCCATGGTAGGGAAGGTTTTGTCAATTTGGGCCATTCGGCCGCCGATACTGCCCGTGCGTTCGACAAGATAAACTTTGTAACCAGCGTCCGCCATATCCAATGAGGCTTGAATGCCCGCTACTCCACCGCCGATGACCATAGCCTTTCTGGTTACCGGCACGGTAAGTTCGAGCTGCGGCTTTAAATTTGCGGCTCTTCCCACTGCCATTGCCACAAGATCTTTGGCCTTTTCGGTCGCGGCGTCTTTATCGTGGAGATGCACCCATGAACAATGCTCTCGGATGTTGGCCATTTCCAGAAGATACGGGTTCAGGCCGGCGCTTTCGCACGCGGCTCTAAATGTCGGTTCGTGGAGCCTTGGGGTGCATGAAGCCACTACGACGCGGTTAAGATTGTGCTCCTTGATGTCCGCTTTAATTTGTTCCTGGCCGGGTTCAGAGCAGGTATAAAGACTATCCTTTGATATGGTCACTCCAGGGAGTTGTTCAGCGTACTGAGCCACTTCAGCGCACCTTACGGTTCCGCCGATGTTTTTACCGCAGTGGCATACATACACGCCTATTCTCAGATCGTTTGGTTTTAGCTCACGACTTTTTATATTGTCTTTCAATTGGACTTGATCTCCTATCAGCTCACAAACTAAAGCAAAGCAATCAATTCACGGAAGACTGTATGCCCATACCGTAATTATAGCCGTTGTCAAAAGCGGAAATATTCAGCTCTTCAGTTCCGGGTGGTATCGAGCTTAACACGGCTTGCCGCAGGGAATCGTAAGCGACCACTTTTCCCAACGCGGCTATGGCTCCGAGCATCACAATATTGGCCACAATCTTTCGGCCCATTTCCTCGGCTATCCTTGTTGCAGGCACTTTGTAGAGTGTCACGTTGTCGGGGACATCCGTCACTTGAACCAGATTTTCGTCTATGATTAGAACCCCGCCACCCGATATCGCCCCTCCGTAAGTTGTCCAAGCCCCTTGACTCATGATTACCAGCACATTGGGCGATATCACTTTTGGGTAATGGATTGGTTCGGTATCAATAAGCACGTCCGCGCTACATGAACCGCCGCGGGCTTCCGGACCATAGCTTTGAGTGAAAACAGCGTTCTTTTTATCAAAAAGTGTAGCGGCCTTACCGAGAATATGGCCTGAAAGAATGATGCCTTGTCCGCCGAAGCCGGCTAATCTCACTTCACGTTTGTCGCTCATGCGGCTCTACCTTTCTCCCGGGGCTTTCCTTTGGACTGGGCTCGTGCTATCACCTTTTCTCTATAATTTTGCATGAAATCAGGGCGTGCGGTGTCGACAAACTTGCCGACTATAAATTTTTCGCGCAGTCGTATATCAGCCTGGCTGAGATCAGCCCCGTTTCTAATTTCGGCCATGTCTCGGTAGTAACGCATTTCATCAATACCCGCGCCCAATTTATTGGGACGGCCATAGCCGGTGGGGCACGGCGCAATTGCCTCTATAAAGGTAAAACCTTTGCGGTCGAAAGTTTCGGAAATTGAGTGCGCCAACTGTCTAGGATGAAAAGCCGTCCACCTGGCCACGTAAATAGCGCCGGCCGCGTGCGCGACATAGGGGAGATTGAAACCGGGCTCCGCATTTCCTGTGGGTGTGGTGGAAGTTTTGGCTTCAAGCGGAGTTGTGGGCCCGGCCTGGCCGCCGGTCATCCCGAAGTTGAAGTTGTTCACGCAGAGCACTTTTATGTCCACGTTGCGTCGAGCCGCATGGATCAAGTGGTTTCCACCGATAGCGAACAAATCTCCGTCTCCGGAAAATACAGTGACGTGAAGATCCGGTTTCGCCAGCGCTAGTCCGGTCGCAAAAGGAATGGCCCGTCCGTGGGTGGTGTGATAGGTGTCCATATCCAGGTAGCCCGCCACTCTTCCCGTGCAGCCAATGCCGGAAACTACGGCGCATTGATCGACAGGGAGTCCTTTCCGTCGGATCGCCTCGATGAAGGTCGTAAGCACAACTCCCAGTCCGCAACCAGGGCACCAAATGTGTGGAATGCGTCCGGGTTTTAAATACTTGTCATCAGGATGGAGCCCGTGATCCTGTTGAATGGAGAACTCTGCGGCTTTTTTATCGAATGGCTGTAATTCCCTTAAGCGTATTTTCATTATTTCTCCTGTCGCTCCGAGTACGCCCCAATCTTAGAGATATTCCCCAACTGCGTCTTCAATTTCAACGGGTGTATGCATGGAGCCGCCCATAAGAGCCATGAGCGTCACTTCTGAGGCTCCGCGACAAGCTCTCTCGACTTCGTAAGCCATTTGCCCGTAATTGATTTCAGGGACTACAAATCCTTTGACTCGCGTAGCAAGTTGCCTGATAAGTTTCGATGGGAAGGGCCACACCGTAATTAGTCGCAACAAACCGACCTTGAGCCCTTTATTTCTCAGGTTTTCCACAGCCTGACGAGCCGCTCGAGCCGTGCAACCGTACGCTACGATAACAACATCGGCGTTTTTCAGACCTATAGCTTCGTACTGAATGATCTTATCCGCGTTGAGCTTAATCTTGTCCACCAAATGGCGAACATTACGCTCCTGAACTACGTCGGTTATCACCGGATAGCCGCGTTCGTCATGGGTAAGACCCGTGACGTGAACATGATACCCTTGGCCCGCAATCGCCATGGGCGCCGGCATTGGTCCTGTGGAATCAAAAGGTAAATAATCCTTGAGTGAAGCGGTTGGCGTGATTCGGTTGATCACATTCAATTTTTCCCTGGGTGGGATAATCACACGTTCAGTCATGTGGCCTATCGTTTCATCGGCCAAGACAAAGACCGGCTGACGGTAGGTTTCTGAAAGATTGAAAGCTTCTATGGTCAAATCAAAGCATTCTTGAGGCGAAGAGGGAGACAGCGCTATACATCCGTAATCGCCATGAGAGCCCCACCTGGCCTGCATCACGTCGGCCTGACCCACGAGCGTGGGTAAGCCCGTGGATGGGCCGGCTCGCTGAATGTTCACTACAACGCATGGTGTTTCAGTCATCATGCCGAGCCCGATATTCTCCATCATAAGAGAAAAACCCGGTCCGGATGTAGAGGTCATGGACTTAACGCCACCCCAACTGGCGCCTAAAATGGCCGCCATAGATGCGATCTCGTCCTCCATCTGGATATATACACCGCCCACTTGAGGCAATCTGCGCGCCATGCGCTCCGCCACTTCAGTGGCCGGAGTTATAGGGTAGCCCGCAAAAAATCGACAACCTGCCGCTAATCCGCCCTCAGCGCAAGCGGCGTCACCGTGTATAAAGTGTTCGCCCGTAAGCACATCTTTTTCGGCCATTTACAAACCTACCATGCTGTTCCATTGGGATGTCTCCCTGGATAAGGTGTAATGAAAAATTATGTTCAATGAGCCGCAAGATTCACCTGCGGCCGGCCACGACTGAATGATTTGATCCAATGCAGGCTGGGCTCAGGATTTTATAAATCGCTTATCTTTTCTTGAGTAGCGAATCGTGACTTTTTGTATGTCGTCTTCGGTGATCTTTTTCGCTTCTTTCAAATTCGTGAAAATAGCGAACTCGGGGCAGATAAGACTGCAAAGACCGCATTCGACGCAATCTTCAGCTTGGAAAACCACTTCAGGCGGGTGGTAACCTTTTGCATTAAATATTTTACTGACTTTGAGGCAGCCGTTCGGGCAAAATTCGATGCAAAAACCACAACCTTTGCAGCGACTTTCGATTATGTGAACTTCACCTTTGGGTATTGAATGTGCTTCCGAATCGAGGGGAAGGCGCCAAAATTTCATATTGCGTCTCCGCTGTTGTTTGGTTGACGAATAAAGTATAGTAGTTTTTGGATAGTAGTCAATTCTTAGTGAAGAGCTAGACTAACATTTATAAAATACACCAGAGTAGTTAAGATTGGGATTGGTTTTTGAAATATTCACTTACTGA
>JBBSBY010000012.1:0-59022 GCA_038250835.1 Desulfomonilales bacterium
ATGTTAGAATCATCCCCTCCGCGCCGCCTTCCGGAACTTCAATGTTTGCCGTGATCGTGTAAGAACTGTTGAGAAGGAACGGTGAATCACCTTGCGGCAGGCCGACCATGGGTTTGGTATAAACAAACTCATCGCGACCGGAGGTGATGTTCGGGCGGGGAGCCACAATTCTAGCGGCGACGGAGGCGTCAAGTGGGAAGACCTTATACTTCTTCGCTTCTTCGATAAACATCTTCTTCAATTCTTTCAATTTGTCCGGATGCTTGTCGGCTAGATTCTGGGATTGGCTGAAGTCCGTGTTTAAGTTGTAGAGTTCGAGAACCTGATTATTAAGAGGATCGGGGTTAGCCGCGCTGAAAGCCTCCCAGGGGGCGCGGTTCACCTTGGTGCTCAACAACCAGCCTTCGTTATACAACGCCCACTGGCCCATCATCTCGAAATACTGGGTCTTATGCCGCGACGCTTCTTTGGCGTTCTTCGCGTCAAAAGTGTAGGCGAAACTCGTACCTTCAATGGGCGCCTGTTTGATGCCGTCTACGTATTCGGGCGCAGGGATGCCGGTCACTTCGAGAATGGTCGGTACTACGTCAATGACGTGCATGAATTGATCGCGGAGGGCGCCCTTGTCCTTGATGTGACCGGGCCAAGAAATACACATACCCTGGCGGATACCTCCGAGCTTTGAGGCGTTTTGCTTGAACCATGTGAACGGCGTATCAAAAGCCCAAGACCAGCCCGCCGACATGTGATTGTAAGTCTGTTCCGTGCCCCAGACGTCATACCACTTCATTTGAACGTCTACCGGGACACTGACACCGTTGAAGAACGCCACTTCATTGGGTGTGCCCAATGGTCCGCCTTCAGCGCTGGTACCATTGTCACCGTTGATATAAATAATAAGTGTGTTGTCAAGCTTGCCTATTTCCTCAATGGCCTTTATAACTCGGCCTATCTCGTGGTCATTATAGGTCGCATAAGCTGCGAAGATTTCCACCTGTCGGATATAGAGCTTTTTTTCCTCGGGGGTACAGTCATCCCAATTTTTGATGACATGCGTCGGCCAAGGCTCGAGTTTGGTGTCCTGGGGAATAACCCCGAGACGCTTCTGGTTTTCGAAAATGCGTTCCCGCAGCTTGTTCCATCCATCATCAAACAGATGCATGGCGTGTATTTTGTCCACCCATTCCTTAGTCGGATGATGCGGCGCGTGCGTAGCGCCCGGAGCGTACTTGATGAAAAACGGCTTATCGGGTAAGGTCTGATGGATGCGATACAAATAGTCGATAGCGTCGTCAGCCATTGCGGTGGTCAGATTCCAACCCGGTTTATCGTCGAACGGATAGATCTGGGTCGTGTTGCGGAACAGGTTGGGCTGCCACTGATTCGCGTCACCGCCTACAAAACCATAGAAATATTCAAACCCCATACCGGTCGGCCATTGATCAAAAGGTCCCACCTGACTAGCCGCAAAAGCCGGAGTATTGTGGTCTTTACCGAACCAAGAAGTGGCATAGCCATTATCCAAAAGGATACGGCCTATGGTGGCCTTGTCCTTGTCGATAATGCTGTTGTAGCCCGGAAAACCCGTTGATTGCTCCGAGATCACCCCGAAGCCGGCCGAATGATGGTTGCGTCCGGTGATTAAGGCGGCACGAGTCGGTGAGCAGAGGGCTGTGGAATGGATGTTGTTGTAGCGTAATCCAGTCTCCGCAACCCGATCCATAGTAGGCGTCGGAATAACGCCACCGAATGTGCTCGGCACGCCAAAACCGGAGTCATCCGTGATAATCAGCAGGATGTTTGGCGCCTGCTTGGGAGGCACAATGCGAGGCGCCCACCAGTATTTAGACTGCAAAGCATTGTCCTTGATTACTCCCCCGAACGGGGGATCCTGGGAAGGGAGCTGTTTTCCCTTGATGGTCGTGGTCGCGCTCGGGGAGCCCATCTCGCCGGTGACCTGCTGTGCAGTGGCCGGCATGATGCTCAGTAAGACAACAACAATGAGCGCCGGAATTGCTGATTGAGCCATTCTTCTATCCATATATTCCTCCTTTGATACCGACGACAGGCGCAAGACCCTATGGGTAAGTGCGAGTTCTCGGCACAGATATTGGCGCCTTCTTGCCCTGAGACATTAGCTTCTGAAAAGCCTAGCGGCCTAGCGCTGGAGATCTACTCAGAACCAGTGTTCTGAAAACATGAAGACGCCAAGCATTGCTTTCTATAGCCGGCCACAAGTTGAAGTGTCAATCCATCCAGTAAGCATATAAATTGAACTTTGTCGAGTTTAGTGTGAGGCCGTGAGCAAAGACGATTCAGTGCTATTTTAAACGAGTTCCCTTTGAAACCAACCACCTGAGCCACGGAATGCTTAGGCGAATCGAGACGAGCATGTGAATGTGGTCCTTTATGAGGCGCCCTTCCAATTATGCTGCTCTCTTTTACACTGTCAGTTCCCTGTGGATGCCTCCCAGATGCTTTCTCAGCCCCCTATCCACGTCCTCCTTGCGGTATTTCGGAATCCACACGAAGTGATACTTGCAATCCCACACCGTGTGGCTTAAATTTTGTAATTATTCCATTCGGTGTCTCCCTCTTTCGTGAACTTTGAGCGGTTCAGAAGTAGGAGCCTCGGATAGACTCTCGAATATTTCAAACTCTTTGAGTCCCCCGGCAGAGTGAGGAGTTTACTCCTTATTATCACATTATCGATCTAATATCCTCCCTCGGAGCGGCTTATGGCTCAAAAATACGACTTTGATTTAATTGTAATAGGCGCCGGTATAGCCGGCTTAGTTTCATCCGTTACGGCAAATGGATTGGGGAAAAAGGTCGCCCTCATAGAAAAACGTAAATTCGGCGGCAATTGCACCAATCTGACTTGTATTCCAAGCAAATCCCTTATTCGTATGGGCCACTATGCTCATGATTTGACTCGTCTGGAAAAACTCGGTATCTTAGCTTCTACAGCTGATTGTATCGATAAAACAAAGATAATGAGTCATGTTCGTTCCATCGTGCAAAAATCTTATGAAAAAGATGTCCCTGAAACTTTCGAGCGAATAGGCATAGAAATCATTGACGGACTCGCCGAGTTCCTGGACCCCCATACCATTCAGGTTGGTTCTAAGAGAATATCCGCCGAAAAATTCATATTGTCCGTAGGCACTATACCTCTTGTGCCGAACATCCCCGGCTTGCATGACATTGATTATTTAACTAATGAGAATGTTTTCGATCTCCACGATCTACCAAAATCCCTAATCATTCTGGGCGGCGGAGTTGACGGCCTGGAGTACGCCTCGGCCTTTGGCAGACTCGGTGTGCAAACCACGGTGGTGGAAATGGCGCCAAGGCTTCTGCCTGCGGTTGACGCGGAAATTGCGAATCACTTGGCCCAGGAATTCACCTCTGATGGGATTCAATTATTGACCTCAAGTAAGGCTGTAGCATTCAGCAGTGAGAACGGGAGCGTTTCCCTCGAAATTGAACAACCAGACGGAACCCACGATGTAATACGGGCCGAAAGAGTGCTGGTGACAATCGGCAGAAAGCCTGATCTTGAAGAGCTAAATCTCGATAAAGCGGGCGTCCGGTATGGTCCTAAGGGAATAGTCACAAATAACACGCTTCAGACCACAGCTACTAACATATACGCCTGCGGGGATGTCGCCGGCCCGGATCTACTTGCGTCAACAGCGGAATACCAGGGGATTACCGCAGCGACAAACGCCGTCTCGCCGGTGAAATCCAAAGTGGATTACAGCAATAATGTTTATGTGATTTTTACTGAACCGACCATAGCTCAGATCGGGCTAACGGAATACGAGGCGCTCAAAAAATACGGCACAAAGCTGAAGGTTTATCGGTTCGATTACTCCACTATGCGGCGAGCTATTATTGATGGAACCACATCCGGACTGGCAAAAATCCTAACCGATGGAAGAGGCCGAATAGTAGGCGCCCATATCCTAGGGGAAGCCGCGGCCGAGGTCATCCACGAAATTCAAATAATCAAGGCGCTAAAAAAACCTCTTCACAAATTAAACATGGTCACGCACGCCTATCCAACTTATTCTCAAGCTTTGGTCGGACGAGCCTCCCAGTTGGCGTTTCTTGAAAAGATGGGAGGTAGCTTCTGGGTCAATCTGGCGCTGAAAGCATATCCGGGATTGTCCAATAAGCTTGATACGGCCAGAGACCGATTAGCTGAAAAGGATGAGCCCGGAGCTGAACAGATGATAACCAACACTCAACAATCCCAAGGAGATTCCAGCCCTTTACCGACTCCCGCCGGCAAACGCCGGAAGGGGAATGCAGTAATTATTGAATTGCCCGAAGCGCTCATGTATCACTCGGAGACACCCTTCCTTGCGGAAATTTTTGAGGGCGCCGGTGAACACCCAAATGTTGCGCTGGACTTTTCCGGAATGCGGCGTATTAACGGTTTAGGCGCGGGGATGCTGCTAAAGTTGTATATTGCGCTGAAACGACGCAATGTTGAACTCACGGCTTTTGGAATACCTAAGGGGCTGCGCGAAATATTCAAGGTCACTGAGCTTGAACAGGTTATTTCGCTTCACGAAACAGAGCAGGAAGCTTTAGCCGGCCTTGGGAATCATGCGCCCGATGAAACGGATGGAGCGATTCAAGCTGCTGAAATCCAAAACATTGACGCTTGGGCGAAACCGTATCCAATGCTTACTCTGCCGGACATGCCCAAAGAGGCCCGCAATTTAAATGTTAGCGGCAGGGCCGCTCGAGGGCCTGTCAATGGATTCGGCCAATTTTGGCAAAAGATCTACAAGCTTGAAATACCGGATCCTTCGATAAGCCCGGAAACTGCAGTAAAAGCCTTGAAGGAAAACTTTCCGGAATTTCAGCCCACGTTCAATAAATTTTATGCAGGGCCGCACGGAATAGCGCCCGGCGAAATTGTGCTCATAGACAGCATGACTCCGGGTGGTCCGGTGTCCACGGGTGTAATGATCATGTACGCGGATGATTTGTCTTTTACTTTCAATACCCCCGTTGGGCATCCCGAGTCCGGCTGGGTGAGCTTCAGCGCCTCAAGACGCGATGGGTTAACGGTGGTGGAGATAACCGGATTGGCCAGGGCAAATGACCCCATGTATGAAGTGGCTTTCCAGGCTGTGGGGTCCAACATACAGATTAAGATCTGGAGCCATGTGCTGCAATCATTAGCCGCTTATCTTGGCGTTTCCCCTAAGATCACCCATGAGGCTGTCTGCATAGACCCCAATTACCAATGGGATCAAGCCCGCAATCTCTTTTACAATGCGCAAATTCGGACTCTTTTGCAGGAACCTTTGCGATGGTTTCGACGAGTCTAAGGATCAGGTGTGGCCAATCACTCCAATTCGGAAAAGTATGACGCCGTGGTAATCGGCTCCGGTCCCAACGGGTTGGCGGCGGCGATCACCATTGCTAAGGCGGGCCGTTCGGTCCTTGTGCTGGAGTCAAAACCTGTTTGGGGTGGAGGCCTTAGATCTCAGGAGCTTACCCTTCCCGGTTTTCTGCACGATGTATGCGCTAGTATACATCCCCTTGCCGTTGTTTCGCCATTCTTCAGAACACTTAACTTGCAAAAATACGGCCTTGAGTGGATCTTTCCACAATTACCCCTCGCCCATCCTTTGGATGACCAACCGCCGGTATTACTGTACTCCAGTCTGGAATTAACGGCGGACGGCATGGGGACAGATCGTGATAATTATCTGAAACTATTTGCCCCATTAGTCAAAGATTGGGAAAACCTGATTGCTGAATTGCTCAAACCATTGGGATTACCCAGGCATCCGCTCCTGATGATGAAATTTGGACCCAAGGCCATGAGTTCCGCTATCCATCTCGCTAACCATTCGTTTAAAGGTGAACGGGCCCGAGCAATATTCGCCGGCAATTCCGCTCATTCCGTGTTGCCGTTGGATTCCTGGTCCACAGCGGGTTTTGGCCTTATGCTTGCCATTATGGCAAATGCGATAGGTTGGCCCATTGTAGCCGGCGGATCTCAAAAGTTGGCTGACGCTCTGGTGGCGTGTTTGCGCTCTTACGGCGGTGAAATCCAAACCAACGTTGAGATTACGTCGCTTAACAATATCCCGAGCGCCCGCAGTGTGCTCTTCGACTTGGTTCCAAAAAATATAGCGAAAATATCCGGATCAGCATTCCCTGCTGATTACCGTCACCGATTGGAAACACACGAACAAGGCCCCGGCGTATTCAAGCTCGATTGGGCGCTGAATGCCCCGATTCCATGGCGAGACGCGGATTGCCCATCAGCGGGAACCGTGCACGTCGGAGGGAGCCTCCAAGAGATAGCCGCCGCTGAACGCTCCGTTTGGGAAGGTCGGCCGGCTAGAAAGCCATTCGTGCTGGTTACTCAGCCGACTTTATTTGATCCCGGTCGAGCCCCGTCAGGCAAGCACATTGGCTGGGCGTATTGTCATGTTCCTAACGACTGCACGGAGGACATGACAGGGAGAATTGAAAACCAAATCGAGCGCTTTGCTCCAGGATTCCAGAGCACTATCATCAAACGACACAAGATGTTTCCATCGGACCTCCAGGCGCACAATGCCAATTACATCGGCGGCGACATTGTCGGCGGAGCTCAGGGTTTTTTAAGGCTGTTTGTGAAACCACTGGGGAGCTTGTCGGCATACTCGACACCGGTCCCCAACTACTTCATCTGTTCATCATCCATGCCGCCCGGGGCCGGCGTGCACGGCATGTGCGGACACCTTGCCGCAAAGCTTGCCCTCAAAAAAATAGGATGACAAATATGGTGGGACCGGTTGATTGTCTTCGGGGGAATTTGCCGGGAACTCTCATGCCGATTAATACCAAGCCTCTCCTTATTCCAGGCCTCCGATAAGTCGGGTGAAATATCGTGGCGCCGTCGTCTCGAAGGTAACTTGTTTGCCGCTGAACGGATGGGTGAAGGAAAGTGACATAGCATGCAAGGCGAGTCGTTTGCGAACTCCCTTCATCCCATATCTGTCATCACCGACAATGGGGTTTCCTATTCCGGCAAGGTGCACACGAGCCTGATGCTTTCGACCCGTCAGCAAATCAATTTCCAAGAGGGCAAATTCCTCCGTCTGCCGGAGGACTTTGTAAGCAGTATGGGCGAGTCGTCCCTTCGATCGGTCAGATGTTGAGTAAACTCTCAGCGCTTTGTTTTCCGCCAAATACGTGGAAATGGTATCCGATGTTTTATCAAGAACCCCATGAACGACGGCGAGGTACTTCTTGCTCGTTTGATCCCAATGGTTCTGTAGAAAATGCTTCGCTTCAGGAGTTTTCGCGAATACAAGTATGCCCGACGTGTCTCGATCCAGCCTGTGAACGATGAAAATACGCCGTCTCGACTTCGATTGGCCCTTGCGGACATAATCCGTGAGAATAAAGTAAGCCGTCTTTGATTTTTCCTTGTCGGTCCCCATGGTCAACAGGCCGGGCGGTTTGTCCACCACGAGAATGTCCTTATCCTCGTAAACGATCACGAGCCCTTTCGGAAGAAGTCTGTTTCCGGGTCCCGATGGTTTAGGCAAGGTGAGTCCTCTGCTCTTTTGCTCGAAAAGCCGCCTGAATGAGATTGTCCATCTGCTGAAGGAAACGTGAACGATCCCGCTTTTCAAACGGGGCCGGTCCTCCAGTCAGATTTCCCATGTCACGGAGGTAAGCCGTAAATTCTTTATTGGCAAGCGCTCCGCCGATGGATTCATCAGTGAAAACCCTTCCTTTGGGGTCCAGCACTCGGGCGCCTTTCTCCAGGCAACGGGCCGCAAGCAAAATGTCGGCGGACACGACGATATCGTCTTCTCGAAGATGCTCAACAATCCAATCATCCGCAGCTTCAGCGTCTTCATTAACGATTATGAGCTTAAACAGCTTATCCGGTGGAATTCTCATTCTGGAGTTGCATACCACGTACACCTTGAGACTATACCTAAGCGCCACCCTAAATACCTCGTTCCTCACGGGACATCCATCGGCGTCAATGAAAATTTTTGTCAATACTTTCCTTTCATAATTTACATTGACCGCAAACGCTCAAATGGAGCATAGTTAAATGGCACGGTTTTATGATGCGCGTTAAGCTGAGCCCCATTGATGCAAAGCGGCTAACGCCGGCTTTATTGGACAATCCGGAAAGCATAACGCGATTATTGGATTATCTCGGGTAATCTACACCTTGACCGAGATAACTTTATCATACTTCGACTTACTCTCCACAGCATTTCTCATATAACTCCTGGGGGTGTTTTATGCAGGCAAAGAGATTCCATTACGGTTGGATAGTCATATTCACGGGGCTCCTTGTAACCATCGGAGCTCACGGGTTTGGTAGGATGTCCTACACTCTCATTTTGCCTGCTATGAAGGATGGACTCCAATTCGACTACACACAACTCGGGCTTCTTGGGACAGGAAATTTCATCGGTTATTTGCTGATGGCGATTATCGGCGGATTTCTGGCCGCACGATTCGGCACGCGAATCGTGATCTCGTTGGCGTTGGCCCTCATGGGTGTAACCATGATCATCACGGGATTGGCTGAAACCTTCGCGTTCGCGTTTACCATGAGGCTGCTTACCGGTTTGGGCAACGGAGCTTCTTTTGTGCCTGCCATGGCTCTCGGGGCGAGTTGGTTTGCCGTAAATCGGAGAGGGTTTGCCGCCGGCATTGTCTCGGCCGGTATAGGCTGCGGAACCATGATTTCCGGCCTCCTCGTGCCGATCATCCTTTCGGCGTACGGACCGGAAGGGTGGCGTTTCGCATGGTACTATCTGGGCGGCGCTGTCCTCGTAATTGCCGGGATTGCGGCCATATTGATCCGAAGTTCGCCGGGTGAAATGGGACTCAAGCAGGTGGGCGCCGTAGAAGTCAACCAGGAGATCAATCGGCCGAAACCGTCGGCTGCGACGCCGATTAATTGGGGCCGGGTCTATAAAATCGGAGGCGTTTGGTATTTAGGGCTGGTGTATTTCATGTACGGATTTTCGTACATCATTTACATGACCTTTTTTGCGGCTTACCTGGTCAAGCAAATGGGCATGCCCGCCGCCGAAGCCGGGAGACTCTGGGCAATAGTCGGAGGCTTAAGCATCTTTTGCGGTGTGCTTTGGGGTGGGCTGTCCGACAAACTCGGGCGGGCCTTCGGCGCCGGCCTCGCTTATCTGGTTCTTGGGATCTCATACGCAATCATAGCTCTCCTGCAAACAACGGCAGGATTCTACCTATCGGCCATCATTTTTGGGCTCACCGCCTGGAGCATACCTACAATCATGGCTGCCGCCGCCGGTGATTTTGTGGGGCCACGACTTGCCCCTGCCGGTTTGGGGTTCATTACTTTGTTTTTCGGCATAGGCCAGGCCCTTGGACCATATATTGGAGGTAGATTGGCCGACGTTACTCAATCCTTCATGTACCCGTTTCTACTATCTTTTGGAGTTTCGATACTCGGGGCCATACTGTCGTTGCGGTTGAAACCGCCGCTGGATGGGTCATTAGAAGATTAAGACACTAATCAATGTCATCATCTCGCTCATGATGAAGTGTATCGATCAGTTCATCTAATTTCTTTGACTGAGATTCGTTGCAATCGCTTGTAGACTTTAGCCGGCATAGAGAAGCGGCGCACATTGTCAATTCGAGCTTATGAGCCACATCCGAATGTTCATCGAGTTTATCCATATAATCTGAGAAACGATGGGAATCCTTGCATTCCGCCGCTGACGGCAATCTATAAGTTTCTACTCCGAAATGGGCGCTGATATCTGAATCAATTGGTATATGTTCGCCATGTCGCAAAGGACAAAATTCGCTATTGGCTCGCTGTGATTGAAGCCCGTATTCCTGCTCAAGAGATGTTTCTAATTTCCCCAGGAGACCCGCAACCTCTTTGCCTTTTCGATTACTGCGTCCTGTTTTGGTATAGAGCGTCTCAAACTCATCAATAAGCTTTTGAATTTCCCCTTTGCCGGTGGGCTCAAAACCCAGTACTTGATTCGCTTTTCGTAACGGATCCGGTCTTGTCTCCTCCGGAGGCGCATCTTTATCGTTATGCTTTTTTTCGGGCATTTCGATTCCGGTATACTGTATACATTCCATACATGACAAGTCGGGACAGCCACACAGGCCGGTATCAGTCACGACGCCAAGATGCGCCAAATCCAGATAAGCCATTGTTATAGCGTGAACAGTTCCCGCCACCGCCTGATTGTAAAGGTAAGTGGAATCATCTTCCATTCGTTCTCCAGTCAAATACCACTTCCAGAAGTTCTCACTGGCTTTGTACAGCTCACTCCAGGTGGAAGCGGTTGATCTGCTCATGGTATCCGCTGTTTTCATGCTCAATTGAAGAACAAAAGATTCGATATCGAATTGTCCCTGGAGCTCGCCCTGTGGGGCCTTCAGCTCTGTATTAAACGCCGCCTCATTCATAATATTCGATATTAGTACAGGGTCGACATCAATTTGTCGGGTGTAAACTCTAGATTGAACATAATTTTCCCAGGCTTGATGTCCGAAACCCAAAGCCGGTCTGACGTGTTGCGGAGAGCAAGCGTCGGCAATCGCGTGAAAGACTGGTCCGAGTAGCTGAAGCCCGATCAAATGTTTATTCGGGCCATTGACCTCGAGCGGTTCATTTTGGTGATGAAGAAAATGCGAGTAATAGAATTTGACAAGCACGCTCCAAGGAGCGAAGGATGTGTTGATAATTTCGCGTCCGAAGTTATCCTTCCACTCGGAACCGCCCTTGGCCCACGCGGGTCGGATCCGGTCCAGGACAAGTGAGTTGTCTTTATCTACGAATCCTCTAAGATACACCGATATTCCTTTTATTACAAAAGAGTCAAAACCCTGCATAGAAGAAGAACTGTAAGAATATCCGGCGGAAGTCGACCACTGTTTGGCGCCGTCGGGGTACGGATTTATAAAATGATTAAAAGGCGAAAAAGTATGGCCGAAAAGGCCGGTCACATTTCGTTTGGATCTCCATAGAAACCCTGGGATTCGTAAAGAGAAGTCGCCGAATTTGTCCGTGTGCCAGGATTCAAAACCGGCCAATCGTTCAACTGCGCTCTCTGATGCCGGGATTTCAATAATGGATTTCCGTTGGCCATAGGCTAGCTCCAAAGATTGCAAGGCTCGCTTTTGTAAAGGTGTGCCGTAATTTTTTATATAGGCGACTGCGTCGTAAACAATCCAATAATGTACTCTTCCGTTCATATTAGCGCTTCTCCAGAAGTGACAAACTTTTTTGCGCGACTTAAATTTAATTGAATACAAAGCAGGAGCAAAAATATCTGAGGATGTGAGATCAGAGGCTCAACAGACATTTTCTCCGGACCTCCTAAAAGCCGGTCGCATAGAGTTATAGTGTAGCAATTGCCATTGTATCAGATTAGTCAATGAATGGCGGCCAAATTGAAGCAGAGATAAGCTGGATAAATTCCACTTCCCCACATGTTTTTTGCAATACGATAATATTTGCGTTGCCGTTAGCATTTTCTATGTGTTAAATCTCAAGTGCGCTAAATTGTTTTTAACGATTCGTAGTCTACAGTCTTTTGCTGAAACGGCGGCTGTTCAGATCGTTGCGATTCCTATACAGGACGTTCAGCAGCGGTTTAAACTCAGTCCCCGGCGCTTACAAACGCAATAGTATGGACTGCCCGACCGAGTTTCGCAGAGTTCGATCAAACACGGCTCAGTCGAGCCGCTCAGCTTTGTCGCATATTTCAATATATCAGATCTGATCTGTTTTCGAGTCACATAATGTACACGAAAATGATTTTTAGACCCGCAGTAAAGAAAGATAAGCAATCAATAAAAAGGCTTTTCAAAAGTTGGATATCGGCAGACGCATGCACTCTGGATCTGGAGTCCGTGCCGGCCCCAGGAGAGCACGCCGACGCGCGGTATCGCGTTCTTGAAATGGACAAAAGCGTCACTGCGGCAATGCTTTGGGTTGAGGAACAACCTGGAGAGGTCAGAATTTTGGCTTTGGGTATGGACCCAAGGCTTGCTGAAACCGGAGATGACCAGAGATTTATTCGAGAAGCCGTTCTTGAATGGAGTGAAATGCGTATGACAAAGGTGACGGCCCGGCTGCCTGAACCTTTAGCCGATGACTATTTGAACGCTCTGAAAACCAGCGGTTTCATGTTTGAAGGAATTTCTTCATGCTGCGGTCCGAAACAAATTCCGCGAGTCCATCTTTGTAAACATTTTTTGTACACTACAATTCAGCATTCCAAAGTCATCGATTTCCTAAAAGATTTTTTAACCACCCTGGGTTACGAGATTCGCCCGGAAGACGAAGGTTTCGGTTTTCGGCTAAAAAACGATTATCGACTCCCCTTTATATTCAGCCCGTGGCATAGGATAACTCGCAGCGGCTCTGATATTATCATTCACCCGCCGGCAAGAGTCCTTGAAATGCACGAGATAGAAACGCTTTTTTATCCCCTACGTATTTTGATGGCCGGCGAAAAGCCTCTGTTATTGCCGATGGAAAAGAAGCGCGCCGAGTTTTCCATCGAGCTGCCTAACGTGGAATCCAAACAAGACAGCTTATTTGACCCTGAGTCTATGCGAAGGCGCTCTCTATTTTCCAATGATCTCGCTGTGAGTTTGCCCGGCGCCTACAATCACGTGAGGCGAGGCCTACCCTTGTTATTCTACGTCAACAAAATCGGCGCCGTCGGCATCGCGCGCATAGAGGATTTCTACCTTGATGAGCCGAAAAACTTGTTTAACCAAATTGATGAAATGAGCTTTTTTGATCCCGCGGATATCGTGGAGCACGCTGCCCAGACAGGACCGAAAGCGGGTAAGGTGCTTGTGATCCGTTTTCAATGGTATAAACCATTCAAGAAGATCATTTCTTTTGACGAGATAAAGCAAGCAGACGAAAGCTTCAATCCTCAGAGGGGCCGATCTATAGCGTTGAATCTCTTTAAAACCATTACCGCGGCAGGAATGGAATTTTCGGACAATTGAAAATTGGGCGCCGGCGCCCTTTACACTGGTTCTCTAAAGTAATCACGGATATGAAGATAATTTCTTCGATTAGTCGGCTATCGGAATTACTGAAAGCTATAAAGCTTTGTGATGGATTCAAAGCTATCCTCGTCATTCCGGCGCAAACTGAAATTCAGGAAGATCCGGTCGCCGGCTTTCGCTGGGACGACGGGTCAGAGGCTTCATTCAACAGAACTTTTGAAAATCCTATAACCTTTCATCGATTGCGTGTGGTTGGCGCACTTTCATAGTCTCGGCGCGCGCCGGGACTATGAAGGACGGGAATTTTCATGATCAAGCGTTCAGGATTTTTTCCACATCTTTGACCAGTCCGCGCACCGCCTCGACGGACTTAGTGAAGGCCGCTCGTTCATCCGCCTTGAGGTCTACTTCGAGAACCTTTTCAACGCCGTTCGATCCCACAATTGCCGGAACTCCCACAAACACGTCACGTTCGTTGTATTCACCGTTCAGGTAAGCCGCTACCGGAAGCACTCGCTTTTTGTCCCGGAGAATGGATTTTACCATTTCCACGGTTGAAGCCGCCGGCGCATAGTAGGCGCTGCCGGTTTTCAGCAAATTGACTATTTCGGCGCCGCCTTGTCTTGTCCGTTGCACAATTTCTTCCAGTCGTTCCGAGGATATGAAACTGGTAATAGGGATGCCGCCGGCAAAACAGTACCTGGTCAACGGGACCATGGTGTCGCCGTGTCCGCCCAAAACAAGGGCGTGAATGTCTTCAACTGAAACGCCGATTTCTTCAGCAAGGAATGATCGGAAGCGCGCCGTGTCCAACACGCCGGCCATGCCGATGACTCGACGGGGATCGAAACCGGATTTCTTCCAAGCGGTATAAACCATGGCGTCCAACGGGTTGGAGACTATGATGAGAATCGCGTTCGGGGAGTATTTTGCGCATTTCATCGCCACATCAGCGACAATCTTGACGTTTGTATTCAATAAGTCGTCGCGGCTCATTCCGGGTTTACGAGCAATCCCCGCAGTTATAACAACCACATCACTGTCTTTGGTGACCTCATAATCGTTGGCCCCGGTTATACGAGTATCAACTCCCAAAACCGGAGTAGCTTCGTACATGTCCAAAGCTTTGCCCTGGGGTATGCCGTCCAAGATGTCTACCAGCACGACATCCCCAAGTTCTTGAGCGGAAGCGTATGCCGCAACCGACGCTCCGACGTTCCCGGACCCCACCACGGTAATTTTTTTTCTACCCATATCCGTCCTCCTGTTAGAAATCATCGTACATGGATCTATGTATTCTAGGGACCAAATCTCTAATCATAGTTGCAATGGCGGCCCTACGGTTCGTGAGAGTTCCGGAAATTGTGTCTGTGACATTGTAAGTGGTCGATGCCGACAAGTCCCTTTTCCACAAAATTTTTTCGTTGTCTCCTCTCTGGAGTCTACAATTTATAACTAAAGTTCCGATGCGTGTTAATTCTTTGCCGTCGGCTTTATATGTTGACGGGGTATCCTCGTACGAAGCGATTACCGTGCGTAGGATAGCGTCTCCGCCGGTCCGAACGAGAGACAACCGAGTACCGAGGGCAAATTCTCGTCGCAGGTCGTTCGTAAGCTCCGTTTCAATCCCCGTTATAGTGGTGTTGTTGACGGAGCTCGTTACTCCAACGGTTTTCAGATCGGAAGGAAATGGATTGTCTCCGGGCCCCCCACTGAACCGCATACCACATGACGCGATGAACATTGATACAAGAACCGTTGCGGCAAAGCTTTTGAGCCTCATTCATTCTTTCTTTTAACCGGCGCGCTATGAAAGTTTAGTTAAACCTATTCTGCTGATTGTATACAATCCATCTAAGATCGACGCCCTAAGCCTATGCCGTTATTGAAGGCCCGTCAGAAGCAACAATATAGTTAAAACTCATACCGTAAACTGCGTCAACCTACTACAATGCTCAATAGTTTACCCGGAACTAAAACCGTTTTCTTGATATTCTTACCTTCCAAAAATCTTGCCACATTCGGCTCGCCAAAGGCTAGCGTTTTTATCTCTTCTTCAGAAGCTTCGGCGTCAACATTAATTTCACCACGTTTTTTGCCGTTCACCTGAATTATGATGAGCACGCGATCTTCCACCAAAATGTCGGGATCGTAGGTAGGCCACGGCTGCCGTGTCATTCCGGGGGCGCCGCCCAATCTGTGCCATAATTCTTCGCATATGTGAGGCACAAATGGTGATAACAACAGAACCATGGCTTTTAATGCGGCGTTTACAGCTGAGGCCACATCCGGGTCCGATTCCGCTTCATGTGGTGTGACTTTCGCCAGGTCGTTGCTCATTTCCATTATTGCCGCGATGGCAGTGTTGAAATGGAAACGATTGTTTATGTCGTCGGTGACCTTTTTTATTGTTTTGTGCGTCAACCGAACTATGGCTTTTGCTCTTTTGGATGCGGGTGGAGTTTCCTGTGACTTACGATGACTGTGGGCAAGGACCAGTTTCCAAATACGATTCAGGAAGCGATACGAGCCGTCCACTCCCTCAGCCGTCCATTCAAGGTCTCGTTCCGGCGGGGCGGCAAACAAACAGAATAGCCTGACGGTGTCTGCGCCGTATTTTTTTATAAGTTGTTCGGGATCAACGACATTGCCTTTTGATTTGGACATCTTGGCGCCGTCTTTAATTACCATACCTTGAGTAAGCAGGTTAGAGAAAGGCTCATCCCATTTTTTAATACCTAAGTCTCTCAAAGATTTGGTAAAAAATCTCGAATACAGGAGATGTAGAATCGCGTGCTCGATGCCCCCGATGTACTGATCCACGGGCTGCCAATAGCCGTCGGCAGTGGGATCGATAATCCCCTCTTCGTACCTGGGGCATGCGTATCTGTCGAAATACCATGAGGATTCCACGAAAGTATCCATGGTGTCGGTTTCACGTTTGGCCGGGGCGCCGCAGACGGGACAATCCACATTTACCCACCAGTCTAGTGTCGGCAACGGCGAACGTCCGTTTTCAGGGAATTCTATATCAATGGGCAGCTTTACCGGGAGGTCCTTGTCAGGCACAGGGGTCGGCCCACACTTTTCGCAGTGGATGATCGGTATGGGCGCTCCCCAGTATCTTTGCCTGGAAATACCCCAATCGCGTATTCTGTAATTAATGGTCAATCCGCCGAGATCCATTCCCGCCAGCTTATCAGCGATTGCCTTTTTGGCTTCGTTGTTGGGCATACCGTCGAATTCACCTGAATTGACGAGAGTTCCCTCGTCCTCATATGCCTGGGTCATTGTCCCGGGGTTAAGCTTTTCTCCTTGGGGCTCAACAACCACAATCACATCTAAGCCGTATTTAGTCGCAAATTCAAAGTCCCTTTGATCATGAGCCGGCACGGCCATGACGGCGCCGGTGCCGTATTCATATAAAACGAAGTTGGCCACATAAATAGGCATTCTGCGCAGTGTGAGCGGATTAACGCAATACGCCCCGGTAAATACACCGAGTTTTTCAGCCTGATCACCAACCCTGCTCTGCCAATCTCCGGTTAAGACCTTACCTATGAAATCACTGACCCTTTTTTCCTGTTCGGCGCCTTTGGATAATTTTAAGCAGAGCGGATGTTCGGGAGCCAAACTCATGAAGGTTGCGCCGTAAAGAGTATCCGGTCTTGTGGTGAACACCTGGATGTGTTCATCGCTGTTTTCGAGTTTAAACAGAATTTTTGCGCCTTCGCTGCGGCCTATCCAATTACGTTGCATGGTCAAGACTTTTTCGGGCCATCCAGGCATTTTGTAAGTCGATTCGAGCAATTCCGGAGCATAATCCGTGATTTTAAAGAACCAGCCGTCTTGCTCTTTGTGGACAACCGTTGTCCCACAGCGCCAACAAGCGCCGTCTTCAACCTGTTCGTTGGCCAAAACCGTTGCGCAGGGCTCACAATAGTTGACGATGGATTTTTTTCTGTATACGAGGCCTTTTTCCAGCATACGTAAGAAAAGCCATTGCTCCCACTTGTAATAATCCGGGTGACATGTGGCAATTTCTCTGTCCCAATCATAGGAAAAGCCCATACGTTTAAGCTGACTGCGCATCTCATCTATGTTGTTCATGGTCCAGATGGCGGGATGAGATTTATTTTTAATGGCGGCGTTTTCCGCAGGCATACCGAACGCGTCCCATCCCATAGGGTGCAACACATTGAAATTCTGCATCATCTTAAATCTTGCGACCACGTCACCAATGGAATAATTCCTCACATGGCCCATGTGAATTCGTCCTGAAGGATATGGGAACATTTCGAGGACATAGTATTTTTTTTTAGATTGGTCGAGATTGACTTTAAAAGTATTTTTTTGCGACCAATATTCACGCCATTTTTTTTCAATAACTTCAGGATTATATTTGAGGTTCACAATTCCTCCAGATAAGATGCCGATATTGTTGTTTTGAGGAGCTTAGCTTCGTGAGTCGCAAAAAGCTGTATGTTCCGGATGAACAGCTCAAATTACTGCAATTTTAAGCGCTCCGGCGACGGCAAACGAATTTGCATAACTTTTTAGTCATAGCATACGTATAAAGCCTCTTCAACGGCTTTCGTGTTTTAATTTCACAGCACATATTTATCGAATAATAAAGAGTCTTGACGGGACGATCGGCTGTAGTTCCATTGTCATGCGACACTGTCGAACTTGTAATTTCATTCACGCACCGCGAGTAGATAAACCCAAGGGAATTGTAGCAAACAAGAAATGAAGAGATGGAATTAAGGGTCACTCCTATTACTACTTGGACAGCCCTTCGAACACAACGTCTTACAATAGCTAATGCAAAGTGTATTGTTTATAGGTGTATGGCTTGCCGTAAGTCCGATTTATAAAATTGGTCCAGGATGGAAGCCGCTTCCATTGCTTTAGGATCATCGGTCACAGGCGCCTGAACCCGGATTATGACATACATATCACCGGGAGTTTTTGTCTTTAGGTTCGGAACCCCTTTGCCTTTCAATCTAAGCTTTTGGCCTGATTTGGTTCCTTTAGGCACTTTCAATTGCACGGACCCTGTCGGCGTCGGCACTGTA
This sequence comes from Desulfomonilales bacterium, assembly GCA_038250835.1. Classification (GTDB taxonomy): domain Bacteria; phylum Desulfobacterota; class Desulfomonilia; order Desulfomonilales; family Desulfomonilaceae; genus JBBSBY01. The sequence goes on from JBBSBY010000012.1 coordinate 18,120, forward strand.
ATCTCCGCTCCTTTCAAAGCCTCACCGATTGTAATCGGCATATCAAGCGTGAGATTATCTCCGTCTCTTTTAAAGATAGGATGCGGAGCAACCTTGGTGATTATGTACAAATCGCCTGTAGGTCCGCCATTCAAACCAGGTTCTCCTTTGCCCGCCAAACGAATTTTGGAACCATCGGTCACTCCTGCCGGAATATTAACATCAATGGTTTGATTTGCAGATACTACTCCGGCGCCACGGCACTCAGAGCACGGCGCCCCGGCTCTTCCGGTTCCTCCACAATCTGCGCAGGTTTGACTGAAGTTGAGTGGACCCTGAGCGACTCTAGTTTGGCCGGTCCCCTTGCAGGTTGAACAAACCGATTCGGCTCCTTGTGATGTTCTACCGGTTCCTCCACAAGCGGCGCAATTTTCATGTTTCTGAAGCGTTATTCGGGTTGTCCCGCCTTTGATGGCCGTCAAGAAGTCTATGCCCAACTGTGATTCCACGTCGGAGCCCTTGCGAGGCCCTTTGGATCTAGCTTGACTCTGACCAAATAGATCCGAAAATATATCCTCGAAACCCGAGTAACGTGCCGAGCCCTGATCCCCAAAATTGCCGAACCCGGTCCCGCCGCCTGGAGAAAATCCGCCTGACTGCTGCCACTGTTGATATTTCCGAGCCTGTTCAGGATCAAATCCGCCCTTCAGAGCGTCCGCTCCGAATTCATCGTACATCTTGCGTTTTTCAGGATCAGAAAGCGCGTCATGAGCCTCGGATATCTCCTTGAACTTTTCTTCAGCTTCTTTGTTACCAGGGTTGACATCCGGATGATACTTTCGAGCGAGTTTTCTATATGCCTTTTTAATCTGAGCCGATGAAGCGTCTTTTTTAACTCCGAGAACCGAGTAGAGGTCCTTTGCCATAAAAGCCTCCTAGAAGTCGTCCATGCAATTAAGCCGACATTTATACTATTCAGTCGGTGGTAATTATAGCAGAACTCATTTGTTAATTATGCCAAGATTTCATCCGGCAAAGTGACTGTCCTGCTTATGAGCCCTGCTCCTCAGAAATCAATAATCCATCTCTGGATGAAAGTATAATCAATTTTCCTCAACTTCACAGATATGAACGATAAGGATTATGTCAAGGCCGGCAAAAAATGGATGACGAGCCGCCTACCGAGGTAAATGCAAAATCCTCATTGACATAATTTGAGATTCAATAAGAATGGTCTTATAATGCGTTTAAAGCATAGAAAAGCGACATGTCCCGGTCAAAAATCGTGGTTTGTTACACGTAATTTTCAATCGACGCCTTGATTCTTTGGAATCTTGATATGATTATCAGGAGAGACGCAACGCTGGGCGAATGGAATCGAGTTAAAGTCTATGATTATTGATTCTCATATTCACTTGTTGCCGAGAAAGGCGCGGCGCAATCGGGCGGCTTTTTGCGCCAAGGATGCGGCGTTTTCAACTCTTTACGCGAAGGAAAAGGCGAAGATTGCCTCAGAGGACGATATCATAACTTATTTGGATCAGTCCTGTATAGACAAGGCCGTAGTGTTTGGCTTTCCCTGGGAAGATCACGAAATTGTGAGGATGAACAACGACGAGATTTGGAATTTTCATGCGAAAAGACCTGATAGAATAATACCATTTGCCGTGCTATCAACTCTGGGAGGCGATGAAGCCCACAAAGAAGCTGAAAGGACAATTGACGCGGGATTTGCCGGTTTAGGCGAGTTGGCGATGTACCGCGGCGGCTGGAGTCTCGCTGATTTTGAAGCGCTCACCCCGAGCCTGGAAATTGCTGAAAATGCCCAGGTTCCGGTTGTTATCCATGTGAATGAGCCTGTCGGCCATGATTATCCCGGTAAGATACCGGTGGACTTCCGCGGCCTTGTTCGGCTCATAAAAGCTCATCCGGACCTCGATTTTATACTGGCTCATTTCGGAGGCGGCGTATTTGTTTACGCCCTCATGCCGGAAATTTCAAAAGTGCTGGCTCGAACCTATCTTGATACCGCTGCGGCGCCGTATTTATACAAATCCAAAGTGTTGGAAATTGCCTGCGATATAATGGGATTTGACAAAGTGCTGTTCGGTAGTGATTACCCTCTCTTGTCGCTGGCGAGATATATTAAACAATTGGATGTCGCGGACTTAAAGCTGGAGATTCGCAGAGCCATATTAGGTGGAAATGTTATGAAAATATTGGAGCGCAAGAAGGCGTCGCCTGCTTTTTTACGGTCATCTGAGCAAAGCTTGGCTTCCAAATTATCATGATTTTGCGGGATTCACTCCAACAGAGCTTACTTCGATGGTTGTCGTTTCATGTACATGGCCGCACGTGATTCGGAATTTATCCGGTATTTTGATTGAAATTTGATCAATATCATCTTATGATTAGCAAATGCGCTTGCCTATGAATTTTCAATAGTTTACTTCAGACGCTGTTTTTCATGACAAGTTTACGAGGATGAAATATGAGGTCCGGATTACATAGAATTGCTTTGATTGTTTCAATATTAGTTTTGAGTTTAGTTTCAAATGCTCACGGCGCCGGTGGAAAGGATGTCCTTCTAAGCTTGATTCGTCCAGGCGACGTTAGTCAAAAAATTGTTATTGAAGAATCGAACTTAGAAAAACTTCTTGCTGAACCTTTGACAAAGGCCGTAGAATTTAAGATCCCTTACAGCGCTGACTATTCCGGCCTTGAAAAAGATGCTGACATTGCGTCATTACGTGAACAACTATTTCCAGGGCGAGAGACATTTGAGCTACTCACAAAGAATAGGAAACAGTTAGCGTCTTTACGCCCTATTAAGATGTCGTTTCGCAAAGAATTCGCAAATTTGAATGACAATCATCTTTTGGAGTCTGCTGGGAAGCTGGTCAGTGCTCCCGTTGATTTGTACAATGACTTTATAATTTACGTTAATATTAAAACATATACGGTTCAACTTTATGCATATAGAAACGAGGCAGCCAAAAAACTACTTTATGAATGCAAAGCCGGTTTAGGATCACCTGAATTTCCCACTCCCCGTGGATCTTATTATGTGCTCACAATTTTTGATCATAAGCCGTTGTGGATTCCCCCTGCTCAACGAGAATGGGCATATGGTCAGAGGCCGAGCCGATCCGTCTATGGCGGACACATGCTGCCGTTCTTCCGAAAGAAAGCTCAAAAGGATAAGGAGGATGATTTAATTGTCGATCTGGATAATATTGCGCCAAAATTCGCAATGGTGGACACTGAGACATACCGAATCCACGGAACCGATTCTCCCTGGAGCGTAGGCTCCGCCCAGTCACATGGTTGCGTGCGACTTCTAAATAGGACTATCAAGGAACTGGCAAATACTCTAAAGATGTACGTGGGTACGACTACCAGGGGCGAGACTGAGAACGGAACATTCATAAGCTTAGCCAAACCGGTGAAATTAGTCCTTTTTTAATTCAAAAACCCTCCGATTATGAACAATGGTCGACACAGGGCAAGCTGAGCAGCTCAGCTACCGAATTGCGCCACATTGTTCTATGCTCACGATTGTTTGAACGGGTCGTTTACTTTCACAGTTCATGGGGTGGAAAAGCCCAGGAAACATTGTTTGACTCTCCCATTCTAGGTTACCTATACCTCCGTCTATATTCACACCTCTATGAATTCTGCGATAATTGTGCTTTAAGCTACGTGTGTATTGGACCCTTCGTAGGGCGCTTGAGCTCCTCGCGTAAACAACTCAAAATCACAGGCATGGACAATCAATGGCCTTTTGGTCGGATCTAATTAGCATTGTAGTCTTGCTTATCACGGCAATGATCCTGGGCATCATTTTCGAAAGATTCAAACAGAGCGCAATTTCAGGTTATTTAATAGCCGGCGTTCTGCTTGGTCCCAGTCTTTTTAATCTAATAGATAATAAATCGCTAATTGAAAATGTCGCCGAACTGGGCGTAGCGCTGGTGTTGTTCAGCATAGGGCTTGAGTTTTCTATTAGCCGCCTTCGGAGTCTAGGCGCAACGGCCCTGGGTTCCGGAACACTTCAAATCACATTCACTATCATTGCAATTGCCGGTATAGCTATGCTGTTCGGACTTGATACCAAGACGGCGCTTGCCGTAGGAATAGCGGCTGCTCCGAGCAGCACTGCCGTTGTTATGGGGCTCTTGCGGGATCGCGCCGAGCTGGACAGTGTGCACGGTCGCCACTCTTTGGGAATATTATTGGTTCAAGACGTCGCTATAGCCCCCCTGGTCATCATAATGGCCGCCTTAAGTTCACCCGGTGGGGTTACTGAAATACTGATAGATTTTGCAAAAACAACTCTGATAACCGTAGGGTTGATGGTGATTCTTTTTTTGATCATCAATTACGGGATTCCGAAACTATTGGAGATGATCGCCGTAACCAAAAATCGTGAATTGTTTGTGCTCATATCTGTGATTGCTTCTGCAGGCGCAACTTGGGGCGCTCATCATGTAGGACTTTCTCCGGCCCTGGGGGCGTTTGCCGCCGGGATTTTTTTATCCGAATCTCCGTTCGCAACTCAGATTCGAGCTGATATAAGTTCGTTTAGAGCGTTGTTTGCCACTTTGTTTTTTTGTTCTATAGGAATGATGGCTGATTTTGGATCAATTGAGGGCGGTTTAGGTTACGTTGCCCTGTTGGTCGTAATTATCGTCAGCGTTAAGTTAATTATTGTGTGGCTGGTATTGCTGATCTTCAAAGCGACCACTAAAGACGCCGTGGCCACGGGTTTGACATTAGCTCAAGCGGGTGAGTTTTCCTTTGTTTTAATCCAAATGGCGTATAATCAACAGATTCTAGATTATTCATTATTAATTGCCGTGTCATCTGCGACCGCCATCACACTGTTTATTACGCCTCTTATGGTGGCTAATGCGTCTCCGGTGGCCCGATTTGTGGGGAAATTCAAGTCATCCCAAAAAATCATAACCGCTCCAAGTACGGAAGTTCAAGGATCAATTTACGGAAACCACACCATAGTTATTGGCTTCGGACCGGCCGGCGAGCAGGTCTTCAAGGCTCTGCGTGAAGAGGATTACAAAACAGCGGTCATAGACTTGAATCCGGATTTTATTTCACGGGTGGAAGACTTGTGCTCGAATGATGATAAATCGTCCCAGTGTGTTGCGGCCCTTGTCGGGGATGCTACACAACCGGAGATACTTGAATACGCAGGTATTGCTCAGGCGCGGGCGGTTGTAGTCACGGTGCCGGACCATCGCACAGGTTTGGATATGATACGCCAATCTCGTTTGTTGGCGCCGGATACTCCCGTTTTCTCAAGAGTGCGTCAGCACCGACATATACCGGAGTTCCTGGATTCGGGAGTTCAGGATACAGTTGACGAGGAGACCCTTGTAGGCATTGAATTAGGCAAACGAGTGGTCTTCTGGTGAAAAGCTCTTGAGCGACCGTTTCCTTCAAAAATCCGCGTACTTGACCGACACGCCTATTCGTCCACTACATTCCAGCCGCAAAAGGCCCCCGGCGCATATCCTTTTTCCTGGGCCAAAATATCCAGGTAGACCATGCCAATCGCAGCCGTTTCCGGAACCAAGTCTAAAGCCATTGCTCTCGTGTCTACCCCTACAATGTATTTTTTGCATTCGTGACAGATTTCAGCCCGCTCATATGGTCTATCATCCGAATAGAGGAGTTCAAGAGTTTGCTGATTTTCAGTCTCGCAAAAAGGACATTCAAGTCTGGGAAAACCCCACTCATTCGAGCAAAAGGAACATCTTAAAAACCTGTGCCCCTCCTTTCCTTCCAAATAACTAAGCTCCGGCCATGACCCGCAAAGCGGGCAATAGCCTTTACTCCAATGGTAGTCTTCAGGAATTTTTATTTGTCGCGCCGTCTTGATCGCAAAAGGTTTTACGAACCAACTGAGGATAAAGGATAATATGCTCGGTTCGATTTCCAGATCAGTCGCACAGGATGTGAACCGTTCGGAATCAGGACCGGTAATTGCAAGAATCGCAATATCAGGCGTAATTTTGTCGGACTGCAGCGCTGAAGCAACCACTGATACTTGTTGTTTTATGGCGGGAAAGGATCGCTCCAATATTAGGGAAATGTGGTCGGCAATATGTATGAGGATGTTCTTAGGAGGGGCTAGATCATCATCCCCTAGAAGTGGGACTCCTGAGGTAAATTTTAAGTGATCAAAATCCGATGGAGCGGCATCGCTCACGGTCAACTCTTCAGAAAGTTGAGCCGTTTCAGCAAGCAAATCTTCGAATGCTATAAAAATGGATTCAAGTTGAGGCAGGTCCTTTCGCATTCTCTGCATTGAGGAATGCACGCGATTGGAAGCTACATCTTGATTACTCATTGATTAATCTCCTAATACATTCTCCTGTTCCCAACACGAATAGAATTTCACACTTTTAAATCAAACGCCAGAGGAAAGTCTTTGGAATGGATTGAGACCAGCGGAGGCGATCTCCATCGCTTAAAAGCTTGAGTTAATCTGTACGCAACGGTTCGAATAAGATGCTAAATAATCTGAACAATAGCAAATAGGGATAATCGCACAAAATCGATCGGCTGATCTCTCCGCCTGCTTTGATCACAAAGTGCAGACTGCTCCTCCCATTACTTTAAGACCTCTTGCCTCATCGAACTACCCGAAGTATGATTCTCGACAGAATAATCCCCTCCGTTAGAAGCACATGATAATAAGTGACGACTCTTTGCCTGAATGTTCTTCAATAACCTGCGCTAATATGCTGGATTCATCGAGTAATGGAATTGTAGTTATTAATGCGCTGGGCATCATCTTAATTTACAACCAATCCGCAGTCAGACTCTTGCAACCCGACACCAACAGGCTTGTGGGAAGGCGGCTCGCGGAGGTTATGCCCGAAGCATGGCCCGACTTAAGAAAAATACTTGAGAGCGGCACGCCTCAAATCGGAAAGAGAATTTCTCTCAGGCATTCGGTTATTATTGCGAACAGAAATCCGATTGTTGAAAACGGCAATGTAGTAGGCGTCATTAGCATTTTTCAAGATATTTCCGAGTACGAAGCAATATCTTCCGAGCTTCAAAGTTATAAACAACTCCATAGAGAATTGGAAGCAATCTTCGAATCATCGTACGATGGTCTTTACATAACCGATGGAAAAGCCGTTACAATACGTGTCAACACTGCGTATGAGCGAATAACGGGCTTATGTCGCCAAGATGTCCTTGGTCGAAGTATGGGAGATCTCGTAAAGGAGAGGATTTTCGACCACTCCGTCACATTGGCCGTGATAGAGAAGAAGAAGCAAGTGACCATGATGCAGAACATCAAAGGGAATACGCAAGTCATGGTTACGGGAACACCCATTTTCGACGACAACGGAGATATCGCTCTAATCGTAACAAACGTCAGAGATCTTACCCTCCTCAACGAATTGAGAAACGAACTGCAAGAGAGCCGCCGTCTAAGTTCAAGGTATTACAAGTCCCTGCTTGAACAGGAGCAATTCCATTATGCTCTGGAGGACATGGTCGTCAAGAGCGAGGCTATGAGACAGGTCGTACGAAAAGCAGTCAAAGTTGCCGACGTTGAGACATCCGTGCTTCTGTGTGGAGAATCAGGAGTCGGCAAGAGTATGCTCGCAAGGATTATTCACCTGCTAAGCCCCAGAAAAGAGAGACCTTTTGTAAAGATAAACTGCGGCGCTATCCCAGAGTCCCTCATGGAAAGTGAACTTTTTGGTTACAAAAAAGGAGCCTTTACGGGCGCCTTGTCTGATGGAAAAGCCGGTTTAATAGAGGCCGGGCACACGGGGACAGTGTTCTTGGATGAGGTCGGAGATCTCACATCATCCATGCAGGTTAAGCTTCTGCAAGTCTTGGAGGAAAAGACCTTTACCCGGATAGGAGCAATCAAGCCCACATCCGTGGACGTCCGAATAATCGCCGCCACAAACAAGGACCTTAAAGCTTTGGTCAAGAACGGCATTTTTCGGGAAGATCTATACTATAGGCTAAGCGTTATACCAATACTGGTGCCTTCGTTGCGAGAAAGGCCGGAAGATATTCCTGCTCTCATTAATAATATTTTGGAAAAATTTAGAAAAAATCCGAAATATCGCAAGCGCTTTGAACCTGAGGTGATCGATCGCTTGATGGCCTACGATTATCCCGGAAATGTGAGAGAATTGATCAACCTCATTGAACGATTAATTGTAATGAGTGAAGGTGAAGTCATAACCGTGAATGAACTGCCGGGTGAACTTAGAGAGAACTTGCCGTCCGTCCAGGATCTCTCTCTGGAAGGCATGTCCTTGAAAACCGCCATGCAAGTGCTGGAATCCAGGTACATCAATGCCGTTCTGAAGCGGCATCCTACTCTTTCATCTGCTGCTGCTGCGCTTGGTGTGCATCACTCAACCTTATGGCGCAAAATTAATCGTGAACGTCGCTGACAACACTGCAGATATGCAATAGCCTTGCTGTTTTGCAAACAGCTTACTTGCACATATATTCAAGACATTTGACGATTCTCCCATGTTAGGACATACCTTCGCTTTGCAATTTTGCACATTCTATGTCCGCCCGTACTCCAATCTCACGCAAGTCCAAAACACCGTAGAAACACTGCTGGAAGGCTTGTGAAAACAATTTGACACCCAAAGTAGCTTCATTCATCCAGCCGGCATGCTAATTGTATTCTATGGATTGCAACTCCCGTGTTCTCCAATCCACGGCACGTTGATAATCGTCTTCGGTCGAGAAGTAAGACGAGCAATATCAATGCGGGCCCATTTAAAACTCAAGGAGGTAGGAATGCTGAACGTGCTATCCATTCTGGTGGGGGTGATCCTGTGCTTGTCACTGATTATAGGTCCTTCGGCGGCAATGTCGCAGGAAAAGATCATCAAGATCGGGGCTATGTTCCCTATGACGGGACGCGCGGGGCTTTATGGGCTGGATTCCGTTGACGGCGCCGAAATGGCTATTGCTGAAATCAATGCCAAAGGTGGTGTGGCCGGATACAAACTGGAACTGCTCAACAATGACAGTAAGGCGAAGCCCGATTATGCCGTACGACTAGCAAAACGCCTGATTGATGAAGAAAAAGTCCATTTCCTATTCGGCGTGGTCAGTTCCGCAGTCGGATTGGCCGTTACTGAAATCTCCAAACAAAACAAAAAAATATTTATTGGGACCGACCATGCGTCGACTCAGCTTACCGGCGATAAGCTGCAGCCTTATTATTTCAGAGTCTCAAACAATACTTTTCAATCAATGGCCGCAGGAGCCTTGTATCTCAAGGAGTTAAAGCAATCCAAGCCCTGGGAGACGATCGCGTATATCGGTCCGGACTACGCGTATGGTCATGATCAGTGGGAGGAGCTCAGGTTCAACCTGGACAAACTCGGAGTGCCTTACAAAGTTGTAGGCGAATACTGGCCAAAACTTTTCGCCCCCGATTATACTCCCTATATCACTTCTATGATGAGGGATAATCCCGACATCCTGGTCGGCGGATTCTGGGGAGGCGATACGGTTGCGTTTATAAAGCAAGCTAAACCTTACGGCATGTTTGAGAAGATGCTGTATTTTCACCCGGACGCCGGCGGCAATTACGAACTTATGAGCGCCATGGGCGCCGAGCTCCCATTGGGGCTGGTTCTCAGCGCAAGGCATCACGATAATTGGCCTGAAACACAGGCAAATAAAGATTATGTCCAAAAGTTCTTCCAAAGAACAGGGCGATACCCCACATATGCGGCTGAAGGCGCTTACGCCGGAATTCTCACCATAGCTCAGGCGGTGGAAAAAGTTGGTAATCCCGATGATACTGAAGCGCTGGTGAAGGTCCTGAAAGGCATGAAAATTAAACTGCCCGAAGATCCTGACGATTTCACCTCATACATTGATCCGGAAAGTCATCAGGTGGTGCAGGTACAGGCAATTGGGGTAACTGTCGCCAATGATCAATTCCCTCCCGCCAAACGAATGCTGGGGAAATGGAAAGTGTATAAAGCCCAAGATTTGCTCCCGCCGAAAGAGTTTTTCGAAAAGAAAAAATAGTTTCGCTGATTGCCGGGACGCAGTTCCCGGTAATCTCCCCCGGAGATTCATGATGGATTTTTCCTTTATAGCCGCGCAGCTTATCAGTGGGCTCACTATGGCTACCCTACTCTTCCTGGTTGCGAGCGGGCTCACGCTGATATTCGGAGTTGGGAATGTTTTCAATTTTGCTCATGGGTCTTTTTACATGCTCGGCGCCTATTTCGCTTACCAGGCGGCATCCATGTGGCATACCAATTTTTGGATTGCAATCGTGCTGGCGGCAATGGCGGCGGGCATTGTAGGGATGGCGGCGGAATTTCTGTTTCTGAGAAGAATTTACGGCCGAACTGAAGAAGCCGGTTTTCAAATACTGCTGACCTACGCCTTTATTCTCGTTATCGATGATATTGTAAAGCTTGTATGGGGAACCGAGTACAAATCCCTTTTGAGGCCTCCGACGCTCACAGGATCAGCGCATGTCGCGGGGCTGATAGTGCCGATTTACAACATCGCAATAATAGCAATAGGTTTGCTGGTAGTCATTCTAGCCTGGTTCATACTGAAGCATACGAGACCGGGTCGAGTGGCCAGGGCCGTTGCCCTAGATCGTGAAATGCTTGGATCAATGGGTGTTAACGTGCCTTTGACGATGACCCTGGTTTTCGGGATCGCCACTGCGTTAGGCGGTTTTGCCGGCGCTCTGGCCGCTCCAATGCGTTCAGTTACTCCCGGTGCGGGTATAGAAGTTATTATTGATTCACTGATAGTAGTCGTCATTGGAGGAATGGGAAATTTCTGGGGAGCCTGGCTTGGGGCTCTCATTCTCGGAGAGGTCATCGCATTTGCCGTTGTGTTCGTTCCGGAGTGGGCTTCCGTCGTGAGCTATGTGGTTATGGTGTTGACGCTAATCTTCAAACCCGAGGGACTTTTCGCTCCTCGTTCTGTCCGGAGGGCGTAATGCTCGATTCAAAAGCTACAAGAACATTTCTTCTTTTCGGAATTTTGTTTGCGATATTTGCTTTAATCCCGCTTCTGGGGACATCGAGTTATGAGATTATGCTCGCCGGTCACATACTTATCTGGGGACTTTTTGCAATATCATTCAATATGCTCTGGGGCGTGACGGGAATGCTCTCGTTTGGACAGGCTTTGTATTTCGGTTTTGGGGCGTATTCCGTGGGGCTCATGATGAAGTACATGGGACCTGCATGGTTTGCCCAGGGTCTGTTGTTCGGGTTAATAGGCAGTATCATAATTTCCGCTCTCGTGGGGCTTTTGATCATAAGAGTCAGCGGCGTATTTTTTACCGTTTTGACTTTAGCCTTTGGTCAACTGGTATGGCAGATTACCTTCAGATGGTATCATTTCACAGGTGGAGACGACGGTATACAGGGAATCATTCCCGCAGGTCTTTTGTCCAATAAGATGGTTTTCTACTACTTCACACTCTCAATGGTCGTTGCTTCACTGTTCATTCTGCGACGAATTTCTCTATCACCTATGGGATTGTTGCTTAGATGTATAAGACAGAATCCCAACCGGATTCCATTTATAGGGCAGTCAGTCAGATTCAGCCAACTGAGAATATACATGATTTCTTCATTCTTTACGGCTTTGGCGGGTTGCCTTATGGCGGGAATGGATAGTTCGATACACACTGACATGTTCTACTGGACCACATCCGGCGAGGTCATATTAATGTCGGTTTTGGGAGGAATAGGTCAGTTTTTCGGCCCGCTGATCGGGGCCGGCGCCATAATTGTCCTTCAAGATTATGCCGGCGCCAAAACCGAATACTGGCCCCTTATAATTGGAATAATAATGATGATCATGGTCATGATGTTTCCGCGAGGAGTTGTAGGGGAAATTCAAGCTTTAAGCGCTCGTTTCAAATCTGAACGCCGGGGATGATGGATTCATGGAGACACTGCTCAAACTGGAAAATGTCAATAAGTCTTTCGGCGGTTTAAGAGTCACCTCATCGGTCGGCTTCTCCGTGAAAGTTGGAGAAATTTCGGCAATTATAGGACCAAACGGCGCGGGCAAGACTACGTTATTCAACCAAATAACCGGCCACCTTACCCCTGATCGAGGCAAAATCTTTTTCGCGGGCCAAGATATAACAGGGCTTGCCCCACAGGAAATCACAAAAAAAGGTATGGGGCGAGCTTTTCAGATTACATCCATATTCCCTGAGGAAACGGTGCTGGACAATATCAGGGTTGTCGTTTTGTCAAAACTCAATCAGGGACTCAGGCCGCTAAAATCCGTCAGGAGCTTTTCTACTGCCGCAGATAAAGCTTTTTCTATTCTCCAGAGCCTCGGACTGGAGAAACATGCGGAAAGAAAGGCCTTTGAACTTGCCCATGGTGATCAAAAGTTATTGGACATAGGTATAGCTCTTGCCCTGGAACCGAGACTTTTATTGCTGGATGAACCTACTGCGGGCATGTCGCCCGATGAGCGGCAGCTTACAAGAGATCTCGTCCTCAAATTATGGAAAGAATTCGATCTGACGCTTATCTTCATTGAACATGACATGGATACCGTTTTCGGCATAGCCCAGGTAGTCAGGGTGCTTCAACTCGGACGATTATTAGCTGAGGGGACTCCCGATGAAATCAGGAGCAATCCTGAGGTCATATCCGCGTATTTAGGCGAGGATCTTACATGAGCGCCATTCTTGAAGCCCAAAATCTTAATACGTTTTATGGACGAAGCCACATACTATTCGATCTCGGCTTGTCTATAGAGCCGGGAGAAACTCTTTGTCTCATGGGACGAAACGGCGCCGGCAAAACAACTACACTACGAACTTTGATGGGCCTAACTCCACCAAAATCCGGTACCATTATTTTCAAGGGTAAGGATTGTACTCGCACACCCGCATACCGGAAAGCTAGATTAGGACTAGGATTTGTCCCTGAAGACAGAAGAATTCTGGGACCGTTCACCGTACAAGAAAACCTTACCCTCGGGAAAGTACCCGGAAGAAAAGGTCGATGGACCCTGGGAACCATTCTGGCGGAATTTCCAATGCTAAAACATTTATTGGACAGACCGGGTGGAACTCTATCGGGTGGAGAACAACAGATTCTTACTATAGCGAGAGCCTTGATGGGAAATCCGGAAGTGTTGCTTCTGGACGAACCTACGGAAGGTTTGGCGCCGGTCATAGTTTCTGTGCTCAAAGAGTTGATCGTTGGTCTCAAGAAGACCCAAACTACCATTCTTCTTTCAGAGCAAAATATCCGATTCGCAATGTCGGTATCTGATCGGGTCGTCGTGATTGATAAGGGAAACGTCGTCTTTAGAGGATCTATATCTGAATTTAAAGAGAATGAATCCGTACATAAGAAATATCTGGCAGTTTAAACAGGCCATAATGGAAAGGTGATACATGATTATTCCAAGATTATTCCAGACAACTTCGAGAATCGTAATGGGAGCCGGATCACTTAACAAGTTGTCCGAAGAAGTTAAAAGACTCGGCGGAAAAAAAGTAATGATTATTACCGATCCAGGAATTGTAAATGCCGGGATGATAAATGGAATCGAGTCCATGCTTACTTCCTCATCTTTAGAATGGAAACTGTTCGATTCGGTAGAGCCTGATCCCAAGTATGAATTGGCCATTGAAGCCGCGAAAGCTGTAAAAGACGCCGGGGCTGACTCCATCATTGGTATTGGAGGAGGATCTTCGCTCGACATAGCCAAAATAGCCTCAATTCTGGTTACCAATACTGATCCGATAGGCGCCTATTTCGGAATAGATCTTGTGCCTAAAGCGGGATTACCGATGATTCTGATTCCAACCACGGCGGGCACGGGCAGTGAGGTTACTCCCATAGCTATTCTTTCAGATCATCATGAAAAGTTGAAGAAAGGCATTGTAAGCCCATATCTGTTCCCCAATTGCGCCATTCTCGATTGCGAACTTACCCTCGGCTTACCTGATCATGTAACCGCCGCCACCGGGATGGATGCCCTTATACACGCCATTGAGTCATACACATCCAAGAATGCCTCTAATATTACGGATATGCTTGCAATAGAAGCCATGACATTGATATTTGAAAATATAAGGACCGCCTATTCCGATGGTTCCAATCTCGAAGCCCGGGCCAAAATGCTCGAAGGAAGCATGCTTGCCGGTATGGCTTTTGCCAACGCCGGAGTGACCGCTGTTCACGCCTTTGCATATCCTATCGGCGCTGAATTCCATATTCCTCACGGTCTGGCAAACAGCATCATGTTGGCGCCTGTAATGGAATTCAACATGCTGGGAAATCTGTCAAAGTTTGCCTCAATGGCGCAAATCTTTGGAGAATCCGTGGAAGAACTTAGCGATCGTGACGCCGCAGAAACAACTATCGAAGTAATCAGCATATTGTCGGAAGATCTCAAGATGACTGCTCGACTCAGTGACTTTGGGGTAAAGGAAGATGACGTTCCCGGCCTCGCGGCCGGCGTGCTGAAAGTCACGAGACTGTTGGCAAACAACCCGCGACTACTCAAGCAAGAGGATGCGGAAGAGATTTACAGGCAAGTTCTCTGAACTGATGACGTAAACCGTTTTCACTAATGTTCATCATCCTTATCAAACGCTTTTCTATAGCGGTTCTTAAAAGCTTTGTCGGAATGGCGCTTTTTCGTCGTCCCAGCGAAAGCTGGGACCCAGATCTTCCTGGATTTCAGCTTTAGCTGGAATGACTTTGGAAACCTTCTTTCATTGCACTATCAGCTTTCCATCGGTTTAGCGGGATACTCAATAGAAAATTGGAGAATACCAGAAATGTTCGGCTTCTATAATCTCGTTTTAAGGATCAATGCCACACAGAAATCGTACGATATCAGGGTTATTTCGGACGAACTCCTGAAAACGACTCTGGGCGGAAAAGGTCTGGCTACTCACCTTCTGTTGAAGAATAATCCACCGGGCGTTGATCCTTTGAGCCCCGAAAATCATCTTATCTTCTCCATTGGTCCCGTTACGGCAACTGGTGTCTGGGGATCGTGCCGTTACGGTGTTTACACTAAATCACCCCAGACCGGATACTACTCTGAATCATATTCCGGGGGCAAAGCCGCTGAATACATGGCGGCTACAGGATTTGACGCCGTGATGATAAATGGGGCAAGCTCCGATCCTATCTGGGTGGAAATAGGCGACGCCGGCGTCACTTTCCATTCCGCTGACGACATTTGGGGCCTCGATACCTATGAGACCCAAAAAAGAATCGAAACCTGGGTAAAAGCAAACAGACCTGAGGCTCGTAAATGTACCGTTCTCGTAATAGGACCTGCCGGTGAAAATGGAACAACATTCTCGGTGATAGAAAATGATCTGTGGCGGTCCGCCGGTCGAACAGGCGCCGGCGCCGTAATGGGTTCCAAAAAGGTTAAAGCGATTGCTTTTTGGGGCAGCCGAAAGAAAGACTTGGCTGATCCGGGTGTGGTAAAAAGCTTAGCGAAAAAATTGGCTGACTCGGCTAAGGATAATCCTGGAGTCAAGGCGTACAAGAGCCTGGGGACGCCCATGATGGTGGACATAATGTCGAATGTGGGCAGCTTCCCTACCCGATATTGGAGCAAAGGAACGGCGGAACACAGGGAAAGTATCAACGCCGAGGCTCTCCACAGCAGGCTTAAGGTGCAACCCCACGCTTGTTCGAGATGTTTCATTGCATGCGGCAGATTAAGCACTGTTGAAACCGGCAGACACAGAGGATTGAGAATGGAAGGCCCGGAATACGAAACCATTTATGCCTTTGGCGGTCTATGCGAAGTCGATTCCATTGAGGAAATAGCATACCTAAATGACGTTTGTGATCGGCTCGGCATGGACACCATCACCGCGGGAAACTTGGCCGCGCTCACCATCGAGGCGTCACGCCGGAAGAAAATTGATCACCGGATCGAATACGCGGACGTAGACTCAATCGTCAAACTACTGAAAGATATTGCATATAATAGAGGACTGGGAGCAGTATTGGCGAAAGGAATTAAGTACGCTGCAGCGGAATTCGATATGGAGGACCAAGCCATTCATGTAAAAGGTTTGGAGCCTGCAGGGTATGATCCGAGAGTTCTAAAAGGCATGGGATTAGCATACGGAATAAGTGATCGGGGAGCTTGCCATTTGCGGACGACTTTTTACAAACCTGAACTGTCAAAAATGATCGATCCCGAGCAAATTGAGGGGAAAGCGGCGATGCTGGCTGAATGGGAGGACCGACTGACGATCTTCGACACGTTAATCCTGTGTCGGTTCTATAGAGATCTTTACCAGTGGGATGAATTATCTGAGATGATCAAAGCCGTCACAGGTTTAGATATGGACACCACGGCAATGAGAAAAATTGCCGGCGAGATCGCTGACGGCACAAGACGCTTCAACATTAGAGAAGGCCTTGATTACTCTGAGGATCAACTCCCCGAACGTTTTTACACAGAACCCCTTCCTGAAACGGGGAAAGTGATAGGTCGTGAGCAAATGAATACTATGCTGGCGGAATACTATGATGAACGTGGATGGGACGACAAAGGAGTTCCTGGAGAACCGAAAAAAAGCTGATTGTATTCATCGGTGTTGACTCGTTCTGGATTATCTCTCCTTCCGTGAAACGTCCACTCAGCAATACCCTTCCCGTGCATGGGTAACTGGATTTGGGGGGGTTGCCTGTTTGCGAGCATGTGGGGCGTCTAGTGGTGGATGGTATCGGTTCTCCACCTTGTTCGGGACGGAAGGCGCCGATGCATCCCTGCTCCGCGCTTACAGAGGTGTGAAATGCCTCTTCGATCCTCCACCATTGTGAAGAAAGAATTTTCCCCCTCGACCATTACGATGTCGTTAGCGGCGAGTTACCGGGTAGGGCCGATCTTCGGCGGTGAAATTGGGTTGCTCTGGTGTCTTTAAAACAGTCCAGGATTTCTAAACCTGTTCATCGTTCATTCTTCAATCCAAGCGAGTCAGAATTCCAGGGGCAAACTTATAGGCTTGCCGGTGTGAATGGACTCTTGCGCCAGCCGGTAAGCTTCGTTGTACTGTTCTGCAACCACTTCCCATGACACGACTTCGTCAAGGTATGTTTTCAGGTTGGCCCCCATTTCCAATCTCATGTTTTCGTCACAGGCCATACGCACAACCTTTTCCTTCAACATGGCTTTAGTAGTGAACAGCAGCCCGCCTTTGCTTTCCAATGTCTGAGCGGTTAGCCCCTCCATCGGAGCGGTCGTGATGAATGGTTTATTGAGGGCGATTATGCGTGCTAAGGTCCCTGACTGGGTCTCGTCAATGGACGGAAGCACAATGAAGTCGCAAACAGCCATTACCTTATAATAAATGTCCCCTCTGGGGATGAACTCAAAATAGTGGGCCAACCCCTTCCGCTCTAAGAGTTCTACTTGCTGGAGGTACGCCTGGTAATCTTTTAAATGATTGGGGTCTCTCATTGTGCCCGCTGCCAGCAGATCCCAATCTTGGCCGCTTTCTTGAAGTATGATGTCGTGGATTTCCTCCCACATCGAAGTTAGAATGTCCCAGCGTTTATTGGATTGTATCCAGCCCACGAGCCCAATAATGTGTTCCCCAATGTAAGGAAAATTGTTTAAGCCGATTTCCTCTCTTAGAAGCGGCACATCTCTTATTCCCCAGCGTCGATCGGGCCGCGCCCCGTGCGGCACCACCATGACGTTGCGCGGTGTCTCCCACTGCCGACCCTCAAAGTTCCAGCGTAGTCGCCATTTCTGATAATGGCACTTGAAGAGCACAATACTTGCCCGCAAGCACAGCTCATAAATAAAATTGGCCTCGAATTCGGTTAATCTTCCGTGAATGGTGTGAGGTTCCACCACTGTGGGATAATGGCTTAGCGCACTGAGAAGACTCAGGACGCCCTCGTTGCCGTCACCGCAACCTCGGGGGTCCACATATTCATACAATCCGTATTCATGTTCGAGATGGACTGCATACGGCTGCAATTCCTGGATTTTTTCCACCACCGGGACCCACCAGTCTCTCTGCGACATATCGATGATTGGAATTACGCCCTCTCCACGACCGTCCGTGTGACTGATGATTAGGACCTTTCTCTGGGGATTGGCCTTTTGGATAAACTCGCGCGCTTCCTCAGTAAAAGTTCCGATACCGCAGAGCCGCGGCGGACAACTTGAGATCATGATGATAGGTTGTGAGTCGTTCATGCAATTTTCTCCAACACCAGCTCGACCTCCATGGATTTTCTCAAATGTTCTTACGAGTTGTGCAATTGAATCGGCTTTGCGTCAAACCAATCAGAAATTAATTTCGTATTCACTTACACAAAACTGTATGGGAATTCCCATATGCGCATACGCTGTAAATTGCTGATTAGTCAGACAGGGGACGGTTCAACTACGGAATAGCATACAACCAAATTATACTCAAAGAAAACCTTTTGAAAAGAGGGGCTCGCCTCGCCTTCTTCTAAACTCTTGCTCCATGGCGTGCTACGTCTCTCAAAAAGAAACACCGGATACGTCGAGTATCACATTCGTGAGGCGCGGCACTACGCCATTTTGTCGAAGGTATTTATAACATATCGTATATCGGTAATAATGAGGGGCGCCCGCATGCCTGATGTTTTGCGGGAAGACCGAGCCCGGGAAGTTGAAAACTCGTATGAGATCCTGAATAATCAGGATTACGAGTACACGCTGTATTTTTACAAACAGGAGGTTTCCTATATGCGTATAGCAATGCTTGCGCCCATTGCGTGGCGAACTCCCCCCAGGCACTATGGGCCCTGGGAGAGGATTGTCTCGCTTCTCACCGAAGGGCTGGTGAAGCGAGGAGTGGAAGTGACTCTTTTTGCGACAAAGGATTCAGAAACATCCGCTGTGTTGCGCTCCGTTGCGCCGAGACCTTATGAGGAAGATAAGACGCTGGATCCCAAGGTATGGGAGTGCCTCCATATCAGCAAACTCTACGAGTCTGCTGATGATTTTGACCTTATCCACAATCACTTCGATTTTCTTCCGCTCAGCTATTCGGGTCTGACGAACACCCCTACGCTTACCACCATTCACGGATTCTCGTCTCAAAAGATTCTCCCGGTGTACAAAAAATACAATGGCAAGGCTTACTACGTATCCATAAGCGACGCGGACCGCTCGCCGGAACTTACATATCTGGCTACCGTATATCACGGGATCGATCTTGAATCATTCACCTACAAAGATCGTGCGGGAGATTATTTGCTCTTTTTCGGACGCATTCACCCTGATAAAGGAACCCTTGAGGCTATTAAAATCGCTACACAAAGCAAGCGAGATCTTGTTTTAGCCGGGATTATCCAGGATGAGGAATATTTTCGTTCCGAGATAGAACCCAGACTGGACGGGCGCCGTATCAAGTATATAGGCAGCGTGGGTCCTGAGAAACGAAACGAACTCCTTGGAAATAGCCTTGCGCTCTTGCATCCTATACAGTTCGAGGAACCCTTCGGGTTGTCGGTGGTTGAAGCGAACGCATGCGGCACGCCGGTCCTCGCATACCCAAGAGGCTCTATGCCTGAAATTATTGTAAATGGAGTCAACGGTTTTCTCGTGCAGGACGAGTCATCGGCGGTTGAAGCAGTAGAGCGAATCCGAGAGATCTCTCGCGCCGAGTGCCGAAAAATAGCTGAGACGCGATTTTCCAGAGACCGTATGGTAGACGAATACATCAAACTCTACCGTCAAATCGTAGAAAAAACCAAAAGAGAAGACCACCGACCATGGGGCTATTATGAGGTTCTCTCCGACCTGCCGGACCACAAGGTGAAACGCATAGTGGTTTATCCCGGCAAGCGCCTTAGCCTGCAACGCCATAGGAAACGGGCGGAGCATTGGACCGTCGTCAGCGGCAATCCACTCGTCGTTCGCGACGCTGAAGAACTTTTTTTGAAGCCCGGCGACTCCATTGATATTCCCAAAGGAACCACACATCGTGTCGCGAATCCCGGAAGTGAGCCGGTCGTATTCATAGAAGTGCAAATGGGTGATTATTTCGGAGAAGATGATATAGAACGGTTGGAAGACGACTACGGAAGGATGGAGACACCCCATTGAACGCCTATGGCTAATAATGAAAGCCGAGTGGTTTTCTGACTTTTATGCAAAAACAAAAGATCAACTGATTGACAGATTCACTCAAGCTCTGAATTGGCTAATTGAACGCCAATATGAAAATGCTAAGACTCGCGGCATTCCGACAGAACTTTAGAGAACCGCTATAAGGATAATTCGATTCTGAAAAGCTTCAGAGTTAATTGCTCTATACGTCGGGAGCGAGTCAAAATTCCATAAGGTCACGTTGAATGTTCGCCGTCTGGAATCATTGGTCAGTTTGATAAATAATTTAGATTAATCTCGAACTGGGATAACCTAGGCAAGCTTTGGATATTTTCAGCTAATGTGCTCAAGCCGCTCGGAACATTCCTAGTCGCGGGTCGAAAAAAAGTAAAGAACCTTGTTATCCTTGTGTAAACAAGAGGATAAAATAATTCTGTAGAAATAATCTATCACTAACGAGGTGAATCAGTCGGAATTGGACAAGTCATTCGTTAAGATAGTCACAAGACGACGGCCTTTTGACCCAACTCACGAACGGAGCCAACCAAATCTTCAGGAGCGCTTGTCCCCCAAAGAAAAGAAAAGGCTGAATGTGTTCAAGGTGAACAAACTCATCCATAACGCCTCACGGTCTTGGGCGCACGATGCCCATCAACTTTCCCACTATTCTCACTGAACTCTGCTGAGCCCCTTTAAAGGCTCTGATCTGATGATTGTCATTTGCCGGGCGCAGCTCGATAATCCCTCGTTTTTTGTGAAAGATTTTCAAGGTAGCCTCGGATTCCAATCCTTCAACAATAACCGCGACAATCTCCCCGTTTTCAGCGTCGCATTGCGGTTTTATGACGGCAATATCCCCGTCTCTGATCTGTGCGTCTATCATTGAATCACCTTTAACAATTAGAGCGAACACCTCATCCGCGCCGAAGAGGCGAGGGTCAATGGAAAGATCGCTTTCCTTATTTTGTTCCGCAAGGATTGGAGCGCCCGCGGCAATCCGTCCTATCAGAGGGATTCTAGCTTTTGCCGGACCACGCGTTAATTTCCATGTTCTCTTCTTATGGGGATCGGAGACAATGAATCCTTCATCCTCCAACGAGCGAAGATGTTTAAGCAAGCTTCCGGGGGAGGCGAGCCCCAAAGCCTTGCAAATTTCTCGAACGGACGGCGGATAACCCATGTTTTCCTGATAATTCGAGATAAACTCGAGGATTTGTGTTTTTCGTGTTGTGATCATAACGAGAGTATAGAAAACACATGTTTTCTTTGCAAGTGAAAAGTAAAAGTTAGGCAAAAAATGACGAAAACTTCAACGTGCTTTTAAGTGATATCTGAAGATAATACAACAAATTCAGGAATATATCATTCAATAAGTACTAAAGCCCTCGTTATAGATCATCTAATTTCACACCTAATCACTATATCTATCTATAACAATAGAAAAAGCTTGACATTCAAACTGATATACACAATAAGGGCGCTGGGAATGGATATGGGTTCCGGCTCTGCCGGAAATGAGAAGAAGACTGATTAGATTTATTAATAGATGCCTCAAAACACGAAAACGGCATCTAAATGGCCGTTTTGCGTGTGTTCCACTGGGATGGAAAAGTATGTTGAGAAGTGGCATCCTCTTATCATACTGTAATCCCCAGTCAAGCAAAAAAAAGACTTAAAGCTTTATTTTATTTATTTCCGCGCTAATTACAGGACGTTACCAATCCATATGATAGATATCATTTCTTAATTTACCTCATAATTCAAGCGCCTAATGAGAGGCTACTTCACTATAAACATTTATGCGCTCACTTGTTCCAAAAGATAAATTCGGCGAAACAAAAAAGGCCGGGAGGAACCCGACCTTTAGTTGGTTAGTTCAGTTGATTTCATTAATTCGCGGCCATTCTTTTTGAGGAGCCGCCGGATTTGTAACGAATTTTGGTGGTTTCTTTTAAAGCTTTGTTATAAACCAACCTGGTGTCTCCGAAATGATCCGGACTTCCCAACACCACGATAACAAAGACATTCTTGCCGGGTCGAAACTCAGTTGCCAAACAGTGCCCTGCCCGAGAAGTAAACCCTGTTTTGCCGCCGACCAACGGCAGCTTATCTCTCAATAGCTTATTGGTCGTCCTTACCTGATACCCATCCTTATCGATAGAGCTGGCCATGGTAAAATGTTTCTTCTGGGATATTCTGCGAATCGTAGGGTTCTCAAATGCCTCCTTTGCTATGCCCGCAATTTCGCGAGCAGTTGAAACATTGGAGTCCACGTCACATGTGTCGTCATCGGTCCAGGTTTTGTGATCTAAGCCGCTGGGGGTATAAAACTTGGTTCGTTTCATTCCCATGGCTCGAACCTTTTGGTTCATGGCGGAAATGAAGCGGGTTCTTCCGCCGGGGTAGGAGCATGCCAAAGTTTCCGCGCAGTCGTTACCTGATCCAATAAGCAGACCATGAAGTAGGTCTTCAATGCTCACCTTATCGCCGGCTTTTAAACCGACAACGGATTTCGGGATTGATTTTATGTGGTCAGGGACTGAAACCTTTTGATCCGGTTTGAACTTGTCCAATGTGACCATGGCCGTGACCAGCTTGGTTAGACTTGCCACAGGCAACTGTTGGTCCGGATTACGAGCCAACAAGGTCTCATTGCTTCGGAGGTTCACACAATAAACGGCTTTCGCTTGAACTCCTTTCTTGTGGCGAGAAGATTTCGACGATTTGACTCTTTTTCGCTTCTTTTTGTCTACGTGCTTCGCATGACTCTTGGACTTAAGCGCGGTCTTTGAGTGGCTTCTTGGTCTATCCTTGGCCTGGGTCTCAGCGACAGCTATTGAGAAGGTGAAAACAAGACATATCACCAACAGTAGGGCTGAATCCCGAAATCGCATATTTCTCCCTTTGTTCTACACAAACGCAGCCTAAAAGCTATTATTTGTGTGTTTTTGATCAGTTACTGAGTTAATCTATATCACAGTTATATCAATTTGGGAAGGAATAATTATTACGCCTTGAAATGATGAACCTTCGGCGGCCATGACAAAAATAAATTTAATTGTAAGCGCTGCCGACTATCCAATTTGTTCGTAAAAGCCTAACATATATTGCGGTAACATCCAAATTTCTTCAGGAGATCAGATGATTAGAGCTAAAGTTTGGTTCAGATGCGCCGCGATGCACGATCCGGTTATGCCTATTCTCGTCAGCCCCGCCATAATCGGCTGGATCGGTAAAAACCGACAAATCGATCTAACGATTGAGCGAGAATTCACGGGATCCGAACTCTTAAAGAGAATGAAAGGCTGGATTACCGTAGACGCAAAGAGAGCAATAAACATTCTGGAAGAGCACGGCAGACTCAAATGTTTCGATAATGGTGAGCTAATCATTGAGATGGAAACTGAGGCCCGGCAAAAAGCGCTGGAGCATGAACTTGAAGCGGCATTTCAGGACCAGTGCAACATCGAAGTCATACCCGGACAAAATCTGAAGTAGCGCGTACGGCGATTATTTAACGATTGTAAGTCACCATAATTTAAGCTATCGGCAAAGTTCTGAGGCAGGTATTATCATATTACACACGTTTGCCCATTCAATAAAGTCCTTATGGTCCACTGAGCCGGTCTGCAAAGTGAGGAGAAATTTAAGGAAATCCTTCTCGTTGAGCGTGACCACGCGGTCAACATTGATTTTTATTCCGGCGTACATAATCAAAGCATCATAAAACAAGTATTCCAGCTACTTTTTAACGAGCGGTTGCCATTTTTAGCTGGAAGGTTTTTAAAAAAGAGGATAAACCATTATCTTCTCGTAAGAATATAATCTCTGAGGATGTAGGTTGAAAAATATAATCCGTTGGAAGCCGGCCCCATTAATAGCAATGATAACCTGGAGCATATTGACGGCTTCTTGTGTTATTCCGTCTCAGCAGAATGTAAAAGAGCCTGAGCCTCAGGTTCGGGACTCTTCAGGCAATGCGCAATCGGGCAAGCTTTTGAAACCTACTATTCAAGATCAGATCGCCCCTTCGGGCGCCGGCGATTCCGATTCTCCTACACCTGTAATCCCTCCAACTGAGCCGGCACTCCAAAATGTTCCGACGCCGGAGCCTGCAAAGCCGCCGGCACAGGCAATTACTCCTGCGCCGCTCACCGAACCTCAATCGACTGCTCCTCCCGCTCCAAGTTCTCGAAAACGAGAGCCCACGGAATGGGAAGATCAGAAGGTGAGAAGCGCGGCCCTGGAATTTACTAAAGATTTGCCGGGAGTTGAAAAGATCAAAATTTGTTATTCGGTTAAGGATGACGAATGGTGGGTGATGCTTTACGATGTTTCCGGTCCAATGGTGGATTTAAAACAATACACATGGAATAGAAATCAGGAGAAACTTGAATCATTTTTGGTAGTAAAACGAATTCCGGTGAGTCGCCTTAATCAGAGTCTTCAAGAAGATGAAACCGGCAAAGCCTGTGAAATTGTAGACCCGCCCGCATCGAATCCTCTCCCGGTCGAACCCAAGTTCTGAGTCCTAAACCGCATTCATCGACTCACAACGAAGGATTGCTTCAATCCTTAATAGTTAATGCCCATGTTGGAGTAGGTTAAGAAGACAATCTTCAACAGGACGTTACAGATTAAGCTAAATAGTGTTATTACCCTCTTTATTACCCTCTCTTAAAGTTATTACCCTCTTTTTCTCCACGTAGTTCCGGGACCACGTCCTAAGCATTCCACGTGGCCGGCCTTCTGAAGTCGACGAATGACTCGCCGTATCATGTCGCGGCTAACTCCTGGAAAGGTTCGCTCAAGTTGATTCAAAGTGAATTCCCCGGACGTGGCGTTGATGGTGCTCTCAATTAGTGCAGTTTTCGCGCCCCGGGGGCTTTGCGTGTGAGCTAGACGTTCTTCAAATTCCCGATACGCGGTCTTCATGATGTATAGAAGATAGATAATGTATGGCCAAGGGTTATGTTTCCCTTCGTGCCATCCCACTGAACTCTGTGCAAGGGTTTCGTAGTACCTTTCCTTGTTTTGTTCAATAATGCGCTCAAAACTAATGTAGCGACCGACTTCGTATCCAAATTGGTAAGATTGTAGCAGCATTAATAGACGCGACACACGACCATTGCCGTCTCGGAACGGGTGAATGCAAAATGAAATCCAAGTTAAAACCTGCCATAGCGATGAGTGGATGCGTCCAATAGTCTTCCAATGACTCATTCCATAAATTGATCAGCTCGCCCATGTACATGGGAGTGTCAATAGCGGAAACTGTCTTGAAACGGATGCGCGATTTGCCGTTCTCATATCGTTCAATGATATCGCCGTCCTTTTCCTTGTAGTGTCCTGCGTCCCAGATTTGACCGCGGGTTAGTTGATGAAGTTTAAGGATTGTCTCGTTATTTGTCTTTAACCGAGCTGCGTCCAGGTGAATAAGCTGAAGCGCTTCACGGTAACCGGCAATTTCTTCTTCATCTCGATCTCGAAGCATTGGCTTACCGAATACAACAGTTCCGACACGAGCAGCGTCAATCTCGATTCCCTCTATACGGTTAGAGGAAACGGCGCTTTCAATGACAGCGTGTTCTCGTAAGACTCGGAGGCGTTGAGGAGCTTCGCGCGTGAAAAGCTCTTGTCTACCGAAAAATTCACCGATGTCCGCTAAAGACCAAGCTGCTAAGGCGGGAATTACCTCAGGTTTGATCCTAAGCTGCCGGAGCGTCATCATTAGTGCGCCTCCTAATCTTTGCGAGTGTTTTCAAAAGCATTTCGAAATTCTACCTGTTTTCACTGCATACTCGGAGAGGATCTTCAACAGGATTTTACTAAGCAACGGGAGAAATGGTATCATAGTTTATAGCGAAGCATTTCTCAGTGAGGCTGACATGACCAACGTAACAATAAGTCTCCCAAAAGAAAAACCGGCCAAGATCCGGAAAAAGGCCGCCTTGTACGGCATAAGCGCGGAAGCGCTCTTACCAGCAAGTATTGACCCCCTGCTTCAAAGTCCCGATGAGGAATTCGATAGGCGGCAAGCTACGTACTTAAATAGAACAAAGAGCTTTACCAAAGGCTTGCCTAATGCGTTTCCTGACTCTTGACGAAGTGCTCCAGCTCCATACTCGCATTATAGAGCAATCCGGCGGAATGAAGGGAATACTGGACATTAATTTGCTGGAATCGGCCCTAGTATCGTGCCGCATGTCTTTTGCGGGTCATGAGTGGATGAACCAGTACATGATTGTTACAGATTGGTTGGAATCGTATCGCAAGATAAGTAGTGTTTAATCTACACTCCTTAATAACGCTTCTATCGGCGCGCAGCCAAACAACTCCCCTGCCGCAAAGGCTTGCAATACTTACCGGTTGTATGATAATTTAAATAGTTACCTGTAGACCGTAATACGAACGGTCGCCTCAGTTGCATAAATATTCTCAATGAAAATATTAGCTAAAGGGAGTCTCGAATTGCTCGCCGTTTAATCGAGCCTGAGAATCAACGCCCTGCTTTGTTTAAATCTGCATCTGAAGACCTGAAAGGACAACGGGCTGATTCTGTTTACGACCCGCATCGATTATTTGTGCCGCATTCCATAACTCCGGAGGAAATATGACCGGCGCCGAACTCAGACAAAGCTTTTTAAATTATTTTGTGGAACGCGACCACACTAAAATGCCGAGTTCTTCGTTGGTACCTACCGGAGATTCCACTCTTCTGTTCACCAACGCAGGAATGGTGCAATTTAAGAGTATTTTCACCGGGGACGAAACGCTACCTTTCAAGCGCGCCGTGACCGCTCAAAAATGCCTCCGGGTCAGCGGAAAGCACAACGATCTGGAGAATGTCGGCCACACGGCAAGGCACCACACCTTTTTTGAGATGCTCGGTAATTTTTCTTTCGGAGACTACTTCAAGACCGAAGCGATAGCCTTTGGATGGGAATTCCTAACCCAAGTGGTGGGACTTAACAAAGCTGATCTGCACGTCACAATATATAAAGACGATGACGAAGCTTACGGAATTTGGCGCAAAGTACTTGGCTCCGGCGCAAACCCCATAGGTCGGTTGGGCGAAAAAGATAATTTCTGGACCATGGGCGATACCGGCCCTTGCGGACCATGTTCCGAGATCCACATCGATCAGGGTCCGACGTTTGGCTGCGGCAGTCCCGACTGCTCACCCGAATGCGATTGCGACCGTTTCTTGGAGCTATGGAATTTAGTCTTCATGCAATATGAGCGGGACGCCGCCGGCAATATGACGGCCTTGCCCAGACCATCCATAGACACCGGATTGGGCCTGGAACGTTTGGCCGCGGTAGCTCAGGGTAAATCCAGCAATTGGGAATCGGATTTGTTTGTCCCAATAATTAGTAAAATTAAAGATCTTGCGAATAAGAGACAAAGCTCGGCTTCGGACACCATAGCCGTCCGAGTCATTGCCGATCACAGCAGAGCCGCGGCGTTTTTGATTGCCGACGGCATATTGCCTTCCAATGAAGGTAGAGGTTACGTACTGCGGCGGATTCTGCGACGGGCGTTACGATACGGGAAATATATCGGACTCAACAAACCCTTCTTGTTTGACGCGGCGGGGGTGGTAATCAATCATATGTCCGGCGCTTACCCCGAGCTCAATTCACATGCCGCCTTAATCTCCAAAGTCATCCGAACCGAGGAAGAACGGTTTCTTGAAACTCTTGCCAGAGGAATAACTCTCTTCGAAGAAGAGGCCGGAAGAATTAAACATTCCGGGTCGAACACCGTGCCGGGAGATGTGGTTTTTAAATTATACGACACGTTCGGTTTCCCCCCTGATTTGACCTCGGACATGGCCAAAGAAAGCGGTCTGTTTATAGATCAAGAGGGTTTTGACCGTGAAATGGCAAAGCAAAAACAATTGGCTCGACAATCATGGGAAGGAATGCACGAAGCGGACAATGAAGTTTTGAAAAATCTTGCCCACAATGGAATTCATTCCGAATTCACTGGATATGAAACTCTTGAAGATTCCGGATTGGTGCTGGCCATAGTGAAGGACGGAGCAACCGTTGATGAAGCCAAACCCGGAGATAAGATCGAAATTATAACCAATCGAACTCCGTTTTATGCCGAGTCCGGTGGTCAGGTGGGTGATCACGGGATTATATCCGGAAATGGTTCTGAAATTGAAGTTAGCTCCACGTCCAAACTGTCTCCCAATTTGATTGTGCACAAAGGCTTTATAAAGTCGGGCGCAATTCGAGTGAATGATGAGGTTGTGCTGAAAGTTTCCCCTGATCTTCGCAAATCGATTATGGCCAATCATTCCGCGACTCACATTCTGCAATGGGCGCTCAGGAAGGTTTTGGGAGACCACGTCAAGCAAAGCGGCTCTTTAGTGGAAAGCTCAAGATTGAGATTCGATTTCACGCATTTCTCCGCCATAAGTCCTCTGAAGTTGACCTCAATTGAGGATTTGGTGAACTCAAGAATATTGGAGAACACTCCCGTGCACGCTGAAATTATGTCAATCGATGAGGCCATGCAAAGGGGCGCCATGGCTCTTTTTGGGGAAAAGTACGGCGCGGAAGTCAGAATGATAACCATAGGTGATTTTAGTCGTGAATTATGCGGGGGAACTCACACGAACCGCACCGGCGACATCGGCTTGTTTAAAATTATTGCGGAAGGTGGAATTGCAGCGGGTGTAAGAAGAATTGAAGCGGTGACTGGGACAAGCGCTGTAGCTTATGTTCAATCGCTGGAGGAAGAACTTAGAGAATTGGCCGATAAGCTCAAAGGTCCTCGTGGTGAATTAAGCAGAAAACTTGATAAGTTATTGGAAGAAAAGAAGAGTAGAGAAAAAGAAATAGAGGTTTTGAAGGCAAAGTTAGCCTCCGGGGGCGCTACAGATATTCTGGCAGGAATTCGGGAGGTTAACGGCATAAAAGTAATCACCCGGGTGGTTGAAGACATTTCTAATCCCAAAGATTTTCGGGAATTTGCAGATAGATTAAAGGACACGCTACAATCAGGGGTCGCTTTGCTCGGCGCTGAAGCCGACGGCAAGGCGCTTTTGCTGGCAATTGTCACAAAAGATTTAACGAAGCGTTTTCATGCGGGAAATATTGTGAAAGCAGCGGCAGGCGTGGTGGGAGGTTCGGGCGGAGGTCGTCCGGACATGGCCCAAGCCGGCGGGTCAAACCCAGAGGCGCTGGCGAATGCGGTAAAAATTTTAGACGATTACATTGCTTCAAATTAACAGGAGCATTCAATGGAAATAAACGAAAGCAGCGAAGTCTACGGACGTATTACTCGAGTAATCAATGAATTGAAAATGGCGCGACAGTCCGTCACGGTTTTCAAAGTGGCGGAACTTACGGGCATAGATCAGTTGATTGTGTTTAACTATTTTTATGCAAAGGGTCTTTTGAAAGGCAAATAGCTAATACTCACTTTTACATTGTGATCTCAAAAAAAAACAGGGAAAGCCGGTCGCTTTCCCTGTATGCTCTACAGACACTCTCTGTGAAACAAATTTAATCTCGAATTTTGAACGATACTATATTAAATCCCTAATTCCATGACATTAAATTAAAAGAAATAAGCGGTAATACCATTACATTTTTGGCAATTCATTTGATCACATGGCAGACAGCGATCGATTCTCGCGAAAGCAGAGAGCGTCATGAAGCATACTTAAACCCGTAGACGTTTACGGATAATCAATAAATGAGAGTCAACAAATAGGATCTCAGCCGGTTCATCACGTCGCCGAGCTTTTTGAATTAATGTCCCTATGAGCATCATTCAGTTTAAATGCCGATCACCAGTACCAGAAGCCCCACGGCGGATCATGCGGACTGGAGAGACTCGCCGGATATGCGTACTGTTCAGGTGAGGTAGAATACCATTGGTTGTACCATCCCGGATAAGAAATCCATCCAAAGAAGAAAAGGGTAAGTAACAAAGAGGCTGCGCGTTTTTTGAATACTGTCATCGGGTGCTCCGTCAGCGTTAATATCCATAAACATAATTATACTTTAATGTTATGATATATGTCAATAAATTAGTTGAGTGTTTATGGTGTGCGGGGATTTCCATAACCGCTTGACTTGAGTCTTCGAATGATCGAATCTTCTCGCTACGATTTCCAATTACAAAGTCGCTTTGGAGGGCTTTTCAATATGGATCAATGGAAGCATAAATATGCGTCAAAAATAGTATCCACCGACGAAGCGGTGCGTCACATAAAGAATGGTGATCGTGTATACCTTGGAAGCTTGTGCTCGGAACCGAGAGTAATCATTCAGGCGCTCGGCAGATCTTATGTCGAAGATGTCGAAATGGTGCAGTTCATCAGCGGTGTTGAAGCAACGGCATTAGCGGCTCAAAGTTCGAAAAGATTTCTCATGAAGAGCTTTTTTCTTGGAGCGCGGGGTTTGCACAACACGGAAAGAGCTCTGGCTGAGCACGACTATATTCCGCTATTTCACTCTCAAATTCCCGGTTTCTTTCGCACAAGACGCATCCCCATTGATGTCGCGGTGGTTCAGGTGTCACCGCCGGATAGATTCGGACAAGTAAGCCTCGGAATTTCGGTCGATGTGACGCTTGCAGCCGTGGAATCCGCAAGAATGGTAATAGCGCAGGTAAATGAAAATATGCCGCGTATCCACGGCGCCACGTTTATTCCGGCTGACAGGATCAAATGGATGGTGGACGCGACTGAGCCACTTTATGAATTGAACCAAGAAGTGCTGGGGGATACGGAACAGGCTATTAGCGGCTACGTCAGCGAGTTAATCAGAAACGGTTCAATTATGCAATTCGGTTTTGCCGGAATTTCCCAGGGTCTGATGGATTTTCTGAAAGACCACAAGAACTTGGGTATACATACTGAAATTCTGAGTGACCCGATAATTGATCTCATTGAATCTGGAGTGGTGGACAACAGCACAAAAAAAATGTACCGCGGCAAGTCCATCGCCACCTGCTGCATGGGTAAGAAACGTCTATACGATTTTGTTCACGAGAATTCTCTCATTGAGCTTTACCCATCCGATCATGTGCTTGACCCAACATTTATTGCCCAAAATGATAATATGGTGGCCGTCAATTTGGCGCTTCAAGTAGATTTACGGGGCCAAGTGAGACAGGGGAGTCCCACTTGGACGGCATTTGAGGGCTCCGGCGGCGATAACGATTTCATGCGTGGCGCCAGTTTATCAAATGGAGGCCGGTCAATAGTGTGTCTCCGTTCCACATCTCTACGTAGCGGCAAATCTACAATTGTGCCCAATTTCGGCCCCCAATCGGCAGTGATTATGAACCGTGGAGAAGCCAACTTTATTGTCACCGAATACGGGGCGGCTTACCTCGGCGGTAAATCGATTAGAGATCGCGCTATGGCTTTGATTGAAATAGCGCATCCAAAATATAGAGAAGAATTGATGAAGCAAGCCAAAGAGCTTGGATACGCCTACTCGGATCAAGTGTACTTTGAAACCGTGTCTCCTGAAACCAGACGCCGCCTACGCGCGGACAGAGTATTTAAAGGGGGCCTTAAAGCGCACATAAGAGCCATCAAACCAACAGATGAATCCATGTTAAGAGATTTATTCTACAATCTTTCGGAGAGCTCTGTGTATTTTAGGTACTTCAGTCCTAGACGCAGTATGCCGCATTCAAATCTTCAGAAATACTGCAATTTAAAAGAAGACGAAGGCATATCTTTGGTTGTGGCGATTGGGCCTCGTGAAAACCGCAAAATTGTCGCTGAAGGCCGATTCATGATTGAACCGAACAGCGAATACCCCGATGTGGCTTTTATGGTTGACGAAGATTACCAGCGCAGGGGAATTGCAGGGGCTTTGGTGAACTACTTGATCGGGATTGCGGAAGAACGCGGATTCAAAGGATTCAGGGCTGATGTACTGTTCTCCAACAAACCCATGTTAAAGGTTTTTGAAAATCTGCCCTATGTCCTACACAAAAGTATAGGAGACGGGGTGATAAGCCTGAAATTTAGCTTCGATGAATACAAAAGCGCGGACAAGGAAAAAATAGCTTAGCATGGCACTACGACATCAACCCCCTAAATCCCCCTTAGCAGGGGGACTTTAAATTCAGACGACCACGATTGGTTCTACTTACAGGTACTATACGATGATTTGACGGTCGATCCATAAAACTGTACACTTACATTAACTATATTATTGTTTTCATACTTGACTCCTAATTACCTTGTCCTGAACAACGCAAATGACTCTATTGAACAGAACGAGTTGGTCGGCAATCCCGATCAGCCGCTTTAAGTGGCCGGCGTATCGAAATACCTGTTGTTTCACTTCCTATCTCCTCCAGCTTAATAGTAAACCTAATAACTAATTGCTGTTTGATGGGAGAAGTATATGGCCGTAAATCGTTTTCTGAATTCCTTCCGCTTTTTGAAAAAAAGATCCGACTGTGAGACCGAGAAAACTGCTGAAAACTGGGCCGAAATAAGATGTAATCAGCGGGACTGGGAGGATTATTATCGTCGCAGGTGGCAGTATGATAAAAAAATCCGATCAACCCATGGTGTCAATTGCACCGGCTCGTGTTCTTGGAATGTTTACGTCAAGGACGGCATAGTTGTCTGGGAAACTCAGAAGACGGACTATCCCTCAGGCGGACCCGACTGGCCGGACCATGAACCTCGTGGTTGTCCGAGAGGGGCAACCTACTCCTGGTACATCTACAGTCCGCTTCGAGTAAAATATCCCTACATAAAATCTTCTTTGCTGGAAATGTGGCGAGAGTCTCTTCAGGCGCAAGTGGGCAGCGGCGAGAACACGTCACGGGCCGAGGGCGTCGAACCCGTGGCGGCATGGGCGACGATAATGGAGGATACTGAAAAGCGGAAAAGATACCAGAAAGATCGAGGCAAAGGCGGATTGGTTCGGACCAGTTGGGAAGAAGTCCGTACCATAATAGCGGCGTCTCTAGTTTATACGATTAAGAAATATGGGCCCGATAGGATCGTCGGTTTTACTCCAATCCCTGCGATGTCAATGGTGGGGTACGCTTCAGGCGCAAGGTTTATCTCCCTAATCGGCGGCTCCATGTTGAGCTTCTATGATTGGTATTCGGACTTGCCCCCGGCATCCCCTCAGATTTGGGGCGAACAAACGGATGTCCCTGAAAGCGCTGATTGGTTCGAGGCTTCGTATATTATCGCCTGGGGCTCAAATATTCCTCAGACGCGCACTCCTGACGCCCACTTTTTTACTGAAGCTCGTTATCGCGGCGCCAAGATTACGTCAGTTGCGCCGGATTACGCCGAATACGTTAAATTTGCCGACACTTGGCTGCCGGCAAAGGCCGGCACGGATTCAGCTCTGGCAATGGCCATGACCCACGTCGTGCTCAAAGAATTCTACATAGAGCGACAATCCGATTATTTCACCTCTTATGTGAAACAATTTACCGACTTACCATTTCTGGTGAAGCTTGAAAAAACTAAAGAATCGTACTCTGCGGGGAAATTTCTCAAGGCTTCCGATATGGGGCTCGACATTGAGAATGCCGAGTGGAAACCCGCGTACTTTGACTCCAATTCGTCTTCCGCTGTTATACCCAACGGCGGAATCGGATTTAGGTGGGATGAATCCGGCAAATGGAATTTAAAACAGGAGGATTCGACTACCGGGGAGGGCGCCGACCCACTTCTGAGCTTAGATCAAATTGCAGAGGACTGGCTGCCTGTTCAGTTTCCTTTTTTTAATCTCCAATCATCCGAACTGCGAACCGGTATGGTTCCGGTAAAACGAGTCAGATTCGGAAACGAAGAAATCATTGTAACAACGGTTTTCGATCTCATGGTCGCTAATCTCGGCATCGACCGTGGACACGGCGGAGATATAGCGTCCGATTATAATGATCCGGCGCCATACTCACCGGCATGGCAAGAAGCGATAACAGGGGTGAATAGACAAGACGCTATTCGGGTAGCCAGGGAGTTCGCCGAAAATGCAGAGAAGACGAAAGGCAAATCCATGATCATACTCGGTTCAGGCGTCAATCACTGGTTCCATAGCGACATGATCTACCGTTCCATACTAAATCTCACAACATTGTGTGGCTGTCAGGGCAAGAATGGTGGAGGTTGGGCGCATTACACCGGGCAGGAAAAGATCCGTCCAATGGCCGGCTGGGCGACTCTCGCGTTCGGCCTGGACTGGATCAAACGGCCAAGACGTCAGAACGGCACAGCGTTTTATTACTTTGCGGCTGATCAATGGAGATACGAACGAATAGACCTTAAATCCCTAGTATCGCCGCTGGCCGATACGGATATAAAGCGACATCCGGCGGATTTCAACGCAATCGCTGTTCGCCTTGGGTGGGTGGCGTCATATCCACAATTTAATAAGAATCCTCTTGAACTTTGCGGAGAGGCGGAAAAAGCAGGTGCGAGCGCCGATTCTGAAATTTTAGATCACGTGGTATCTCGTATCAAGTCCGGAGACTTGGAGTTTTCCGTCCAAGATGTGGATAACCCCGTAAATTTTCCACGCAACTTGTTTTTTTGGAGAGCCAATGTTCTAGGGTCAAGCGGCAAGGGGCACGAATATTTTCTCAAGCATTTGCTTGGCGCGGACAGTTCGGTGCTGGGGGAAGAAACTGATTTGCGGACTGATGAAATAGTTTGGCGCGAGCCGATTCCCGAGGGAAAGCTTGACCTGTTGGTCACCATGGATTTTCGGATGTCCACCAGCGCGCTTTATTCAGACATTGTTTTGCCTGCCGCAAGTTGGTACGAAATGCACGACCTTAATACAACGGATATGCACCCGTTTATTCATCCTTTTACACCTGCAGTTGATCCACCTTGGGAAGCCAAGACGGATTGGGAGCACTTCAGGGGTATTGCTGAAAAATTCTCCGAACTCGCGGAACACCATCTCGGCGAAAAGAGAGATGTTGTCGCTACTCCATTGTTCCATGATTCCCCTGGTGAATTGGGTCAAGCCGTGGTCAAGGATTGGAAGAAAGGCGCCGTCGAGCCGATTCCCGGTAAGACCATGCCGAACTTGACCATAATTAAACGTGATTATCGAAATATCCACAACATGATGATTTCTTTAGGCCCAAATGTTGAGCACGGCGCAATCGGGGCAAAAGGAATTTTTTGGAAATCCAGGAAAGAGTACGACGAGTTAGCCGATATCCTGGGAACATTAAATACCCCCGGCCTCGGAAATGGTCGCCCCTTATTGTCGGACAGCAGAAGAGTCGCTGAGGCCATACTTGCTCTTGCGCCTGAGACCAACGGCGCCGTTGCCGTGCGAGCATGGGGAGATGTGGAACAAAAGACCGGTTTAAAGCTGAAGCATCTGAGCCAAAGCAGGGAGGGTGAAAAATTTACTTTCGATGATGTGGTGTCTCAACCGCGGAAAGTCATAACGTCTCCCATCTGGAGCGGCATTGAAGCGGAGGGCCGTAGATATTCGGCCAATGCCGTCAACATAGAAGAAAAAGTGCCTTTCAGAACCCTGACCGGTAGAGCTCACTTTTATCTTGATCATGAATGGATGTTCATGTTTGGTGAAAGCCTACCGGTATATCGACCGCCACTGCATTTAACCGCAGCGGAGCAAGCGGACATCAAAAAAACATCAGCTAAAGAGCTGGTGTTGAATTATCTAACCCCGCATTCCAAGTGGTCAATTCACTCCACATATGCAGACACTCTCATTATGCTCACCTTGTTCAGAGGCGGCAAAGTTATTTGGATCAATAATGACGACGCCGCTGAAATCGAAGTTGCGGATAATGATTGGATGGAATGTTTTAACGCAAATGGTTTGGTGCTGGCCCGAGCCGTCGTGAGTCATCGCATACCCAGAGGAAAAGCTATGATGTATCACGCTCTTGAGCGCACGATCGATACACCGGGCAGTCCCCTCACTAATAGTACCGGTGGTATGCACAATAGCGTTACTCGAACTTTGATGAAACCCACCCACATGATCGGAGGGTATTCCCAATTGAGCTATGATTTCAATTATTACGGACCGACCGGCAACCAAAGAGACACACTCATAGTGGTCCGCAAAGCTGCGGAGGTTATATGGTATGAGAATTAAAGCGCAAATAGCCATGGTCATGAACCTCGATAAGTGCATAGGATGTCATACGTGCAGCATTCCATGTAAGCAAGTATGGACCAGCAAAAAGGGTTCCGAATATATGTGGTTTAACAATGTCGAAACCAAGCCCGGAATTGGATACCCGAAACATTGGGAGGATCAGGAGCGCTATAACGGCGGCTGGGCCGTCTCGGACGGCGAGTTAAATCTGAAAGCCGGAGGCAAGGTCCGGAAACTGCTCGAAATATTCCATAACCCAAATCTGCCTCAAATCGATGAATACTATGATCCATGGACTTATAATTACGAAACACTGACGAAAAGCCCTTTGAGAGAACATCAACCTGTTGCGACTCCCCGTGCGCTTATGACGAATGAGCCTATGGATATCGAATGGGGCCCAAACTGGGAAGACGACTTAGCGGGCTCCTGTTTTACCGGACGTGAAGATGTGAACTTCGCTTCACTGGACTACAAGCGTTACCTGACGTTTCGTGATGTGTTTATGTTTTGGCTCCCTCGCATTTGTGAGCATTGCCTTAACCCCGGCTGTGTAGCCTCATGTCCTTCAGGGGCCCTTTACAAGCGCGATGAGGACGGCATTGTCCTTGTGGATCAGGAAAGGTGTAGAGGATGGCGTTATTGCGTCTCAGGTTGCCCTTACAAGAAGGTGTATATTAATTGGAGCACTGGGCGATCCGAGAAATGCCTCTTTTGTTATCCCAGGATCGAAGCCGGACTACCAACTTTATGTGCGGAAAGCTGTGTTGGAAAAATCCGATATATCGGAGTCATACTGTATGACGCGGACAGAATTCGCGAAGCTGCTTCGGAACCCAATGACAAGGCGCTATATCAGTCTCACCTCTCGATTCTCGCCGACCCGTGGAATCCGGAAGTGATCTCGAACGCAAGCGCAAACGGCGTGCCTGAAAATTTCCTTGCTGCGGCTAAAGCTTCTCCTGTGTACAAACTCGCCGTCGAATGGAAGCTTGCCTTTCCTCCTCATCAGGAATTCCGGACACTTCCAATGGTATGGTACATTCCGCCATTGAGTCCGGTGGTAAACACTTCCGACCAGCCCGACGGCATTTTAGACGAAATCGACAGCATGAGAATCCCCGTAAAGTACCTGGCTAATCTGCTCTCAGCGGGCGATGAATCTCCGATCAGGCTAGCTTTGAAACGACTTGGGGCAGTCAGGAAGTTCATGAGATCGCTTAGAGTTGAAGGATCTTACGAAAAGGAAATTTTGGAGTCAGTCGGCCTAACTGAAGACTCCGCAAAAGAGATTTATCATCTGCTTGCCATTGCCAAATACAATGACAGGTTCGTTGTGCCGTCAGGCAGGAGAGATATGTCTGAAAATTTACAGGCGTTTAGAGGTGAAGCCGGCTTTCCTGAAGGCGGCGTTTCGTCTTGCGCTCATTGTGTTTCTGAGCGCAACAACGATTGAAAGGCCGGGTAGATGGATCACACTCATCGAAACCTTTTCAAGATATTGTCTATATTGATGCTGTACCCCGACTCTCGTCTTAAGGAATCGCTGGATGAGGTTGACGAAGCCACTTCAGGTCTCGAACCTGAATACCGTCAAATCATTGAATCGTTTACCGCTCACATTGCAAACACCTCGAACATTAAACTGATTTCTGAATATACGAATCGCTTTGATTTTGATCCGGAAACAAGTCTGAATTTGTCTTTTCACAAATATGGGGACGGACGCGCAAGAGGCCCTGCCATGGCGCGCCTTAATGGAATGTATAAAGAATTTGGCTACGAGAACGGCTCATGCGAATTACCGGATTACTTGCCTTTGGTTCTAGAATTTATGTCAGTGTGCCCGGACGAGGCCGGCAAATCCATCGTGAGTGAGTACGGCTGTGAAGTAACTAAATTGCAATCGAATCTGGAAAAGGCTCACAGTTGTTATGCCGGCCTTATGGGAATAGTGGTTAATGTTTTCAACGAGTACGGCGTCGGTAAATTTCACAAGTTATCGCAATGAACTAATCCGCTTGATCATCCGGAGGAACATCATGGATTATACTCACACAGTGTTGTATGTCGTGTTTCCATATATAGCCTTATCTATCTTCGTTGTAGGTCACACTTACAGATACTTTACGGATCGGTTTCACTGGAATGCGCACTCCAGCGAGTTGTTGGGGAAGACAAATTTAAAGGTTCCTATAACCCTTTTTCATTGGGGCATCATACTGACTTTCCTTGGCCATTTCACCGGGCTGCTTACGCCGCAATGGTTTTTAGACCGCATTGGTATAAACGCTAAGATGCATGACCTTGTCGCTATCATTACCGGCGCCATTTTCGGCCTCACGGCGTTAATCGGGATAATTTGGCTTTTCGTCAGACGCATCATGAATCGGCGGGTTGCCCGCATCACTACTTTGAGTGATATCATACTTCTTGTCTTACTGATATTCGTTATAGGTGTCGGAACGTACAACGCTTTTTTCGCCAGATACGACATTTTGAATAGCGTTGCTCCATGGATCAGGGGAATTGTAACCTTCACTCCTGACGCGTCCTTAATGGCGCCGGTCCCCTGGAGCTATAAAATTCATGTATTAGCGGCTTTTCTCCTCTTCGCCATATCACCTTTCACTCGGCTCGTGCACATTTGGTCCGTGCCGATCCCTTACTTAGCTCGGCGGTTGATTGTTTTCAGAAAGCGGACGTTTGGAACCGCCTGATTGAGCTTGACGTATAAGCTCTCCCATGGCGGGCTCAGAGGGTTGGTAATGCTCTATGACGGTATGGAATCCGAAACTGTGGTTTGCAGAGTTTTCGCCCGTGTATTTTGCGATGGTCATGGCCACCGGCATTGTATCCATTGCTTCAAAATTCGTCGGTTTTTATCCTATTGACGAAATACTGCTTTGGCTTAATTCGGCTTATTACGTAGTGCTCTGGCTTCTTTTGATCGGCAAACTCCTATATTTTCCTGATAAAATTTTAAAGGACGCTTCGGATTTCAAGCAGGCGCCGGGCTACTTCACGATAATCGCGGGAACTAATGTTCTCGGGAGCCAGTGGGTGACTGTTGCTCAAAGACCAGACCTTGGACTTGGGCTATTTGTAACGGGCTCGATTCTCTGGGTCGTGATTCTCTATTCAGTCTTCGCTCTACTTATAGCGAAAGAAGAAAAACCGCGGTTGGAAGAGGGAATTACCGGCGGCTGGTTGGTGGCGGTGGTGAGCACACAGTCTGTAGCCGTTCTCGGCGCTTTGCTGGCGCCGACAATTGATGTGGGCGGCGCCGAACTGGTATTCGCTTCGATTTGCATGTTGTGTATCGGCGGTTTTTTGTATTTAATTTTGATCACGTTAATCTTCTACAGATTAGTCTTCTTCAGATTGTCGGCTACTCAATTGGCGCCGTTATACTGTATCAATATGGGCGCCGTCGCCATATCAACGCTTGCGGCAGCCAATATAGGATTGCTGCCGAAACAATTCCTTACAATTATTTTCTTGCGCCCTGTGATTGAAGCTTCCGTCATACTTTTTTTCAGCGTGGCAAGTTGGTGGATTCCTTTGCTATTTTTATTGGGGTTCTGGAAACATATAATTGAAAAAGAACGCTTTACCTATTCACCTCAATACTGGAGTTTAGTCTTTCCTTTGGGGATGTACACGGCATGTTCCTATCGAGCCGCGGAACTCCTTGGATTACAATCTATTTTTATAATCCCACATATTTTCATTTATGTAGCCTTGATCTCGTGGGGTTTAACTACGTACGGATTAGTAGGCGAATTGGGTAGAATATTTCTCAAGCACGAAACAAAAATGCCCGAATGACCCGGGCATTTCAGAAGGATATTCTTAATGTTTGTAGTTCTGGAACAAGGTATCTTTACGTTGATTGACGGAAGAATCATATTAATTCAGTGAATGTCGGATGTGCTATTTCAGCTACATTATCCCTAATAAACTAACCGTTGTCCTTTAAGTTGTACAGCGAAACGCCCCGGATTTCTTGTCGGGCCGTCCAGGTTCCACATTTGAATTTGGGTTCTGCGCACGCTCTTCCTTCATCAGGCTTGAATCGATATCACATGCCGGTTCGACATATTCTTTCGGAGGCGCCGGCAGGGGGTTAAAATTGGGACCGGCCGAACTTGGAGTCGGCAATTGATTCATGGAATTAGGAGAGTTAAATCCGGCAGCGGGAGGTTCCGGACCAAACTGATAAACTGCTCCGTAGGAATTATCAAGATTGAATCCTGCGAGTCCCACCAGAACGATCAATGGAACTATAAAAAATAAACGAGCCATGTTAAACCTCCAATTGGTTGCTCGAAATAGTTGATGTCCTACAGGCTACCGGAGGAATCTTAAATTTTCTGAATCAGGTAATTCCAAAGTTTCCGGGGCCCTGTTAATTTGTACATCAAAATACATCAAACTGCGTCGAGCTATTCTCGACCAATCTAATCTCTTTATAGAGTAATGATGCTAAATCGAGCGATATGGTGCAATTGTTTGGTAAGAAAGTTATTAGCCAACCCATAGATTTGTCTGGGATTTTCCAAAAACCTATTTGACAAATTTATGGACGCGAATCGTTTCCAAAAATTGTGCAACCAAATTAAGTAAACGGCGTGAAAAAGCCAAACACA
>JBBSBY010000013.1:0-59003 GCA_038250835.1 Desulfomonilales bacterium
CTTACCACGGACACAATTGAACAGGCCGTGGAGCGTGCCGGCTCTAAAGCGGGAAATAAAGGCGCCGACGCTGCAATGTCCGTAATTGAAACCGCCAATTTAATGAAAGCGTTTGATTGACGCAAAGCAGCATACATGACGAAATTAATGGGATTATGATTTCTGGGCGGTTCACTTAGGAGCGCCTGGGAATTGAACCTTTTTCTACTTTTGCATGCTATCAATGATTTAATGATTGATTCATTTAAGCCGAAAGTTGGCGCTAAATAGACTGAGTACGCCGATAGCCTGCGTACAACCATCCCGAAAAATTTAGGAACAAAAGATTGCCTTCGAGACGTAAGACTCGTGAATTTGTATTGCAGGTTTTGTTTGCCGCAGATCTTCGCAAAGAAGATCCTGTGGAAGTAATGACTTTCTTAGAAAATCACTTTGACGCGGATGCCGAAGATGAAGATCTGCAAATAAATAAAATTGTAAAAGAATACGCTCATCGTTTGATCGAGGTTGTCTCGGACAATAAACAACTTATAGACGGTGTTATTACAAAGCTATCTCACAACTGGAAACTCCACCGTATCGACCGGGTCGACAGAAACATCTTGCGAATGGCCATAGCGGAACTGACTGACTTTCCGGAAGTTCCCGGCCGCGTAATACTCAATGAGGCTATTGAGATAAGCAAGAAATACGGCGCTGAAAATAGCCCGGCCTTTATTAACGGTATTCTGGACCGCTTGCATGCTGTAATCACGAGACCGATCAAACCCGATCAATTGGAACAACTTATCACAGAACTTGACCAAATTAAGACAAAAGGCTAGAATTACTGGCAAGACGTAAATATAAAGCTAGACTCTTCC
The DNA here is from genome assembly GCA_038250835.1 of Desulfomonilales bacterium. GTDB lineage: Bacteria > Desulfobacterota > Desulfomonilia > Desulfomonilales > Desulfomonilaceae > JBBSBY01. The sequence goes on from JBBSBY010000013.1 coordinate 864, forward strand.
GACAATGTCCACTGGTATTAAGGCCGAGTTCATGAATGAAATTAAGCGTCCCCAAGTACTGCTGATCCTGCTGTTCCTCACTTGCATCTGGACCTCACCCAGCATTGGGGCGTCTCCTACAGCCACATCACCCGACGAAAACATGATTCGACCCGGTCAGATTGGAGATTCGGGCTATGTGGTGCCGGTTCCGGAAATCAATATAAAAAGTATTTTTGGAGGAAAATCCCCTGATAAGACTCCAAGCAAGGCTGATGAAGAAAAAACTACAGTAGGTAAGGCCTCGCCGACTACTGAAAAGCCGATGGACAATAAAAAAACCGTTGAAAAAAAGACGGGTCCACGCAAACAAGCTGCGAAGCATCCATTCTTGAGCCCTCCCACTGCGCCTAATATAGAATCATCAAGTGAGGTAAATGTTGTTCGGCCTCCGATCCTCAAAAAAGCGCCTGTTGCGGTTGCTTCCGGCAGTCCGGAGGTCCGGGAAATTCCGCAAACTGCCGGCAAAAATATCGATCGAGAGAAAATTGACGCGCTGAAGGAAAAGGCGCCAGGGGAAAGCGTGACCGCAGGCTCCGAAGATTTAAGACGTGAGCCGGAAAAGAGCCAAGTTGCGGACACACAGAGTGGAATCGCTGAAATCGACAAACAGACTGCAGACCACAACGAGAATATAGTAGCTCCACGTGTTCCGCTAGATGCTCCGACGCCCACGAAGGAAGTTGTAGCGAAAAAAGCCCCTAAAATTCCGAGTGTGGTGGAAGCGACTCAAGTGAAGAACCAATCCAAAAGCGAAAGCGTTGTGTCTCAAGAAATAGATGATTCCGGACTCCAAATCAAATACGGTAAAATAGATAGCCGGACTCCCTCCGGCTCCGATGAGATTGGAGACGACGCAGCAAGGCCTGAGCAGTCCAACATCGCCGGTAATACGCAGTCCTCTCCGGACCGGAAATCAGCCGGTGAGGACCTCGGCAAGGATCTCCTAAAGACGCCTACCGATATGAAAACAGCCGCAAAGCCCCAAAGCTTCATGGAGTCTATTACTAAACCCAATGAAGCCGGAACCGCCGAGGAAACTCGGTCGACCAAAACCGACGCCTCCGGACACTCGGCGTCCGACCGGCAAACCACTAAATTGCCGCATACGCCGGAATCTATGTTGTCCAACATTCCTTTGAATGTCATTTCGCCGCTCGCGTCCGATTCGTTGACCAGCCGCGAAGCCCTTGATTACTTGAAAGAAATAGCCCCTCTCCTTGAGGAGCTGGCCATAATTATGGCCAAGGCCCCAAGTCTTACTGTAGTCGATTACGATCCATCCGACCCGAATTCCACAATATTTCCAAAAGACATTTTGGTCAGGATGGATACGTTAAAGAGACGTTTGCAAATCCTGGATGCCAAAATTTTTTCAATTATCCCTCCACATCGATATGCGGAATTCCACAACATGATACGTGATTCCATAAATGGTTCATTCAAAGCAAGCGACGCGTTAATTGATTACTTCCACAATCAATCCGAGGACAATCTCAAAAAAGTGCAGGAAAATTTATTAAAAGCAAGAGAGCTGATGCGGATGACAAGAACCGCCCAGGGCTGATCGAGTGAATCAATGCGACGATTATAATGGCTTCAAATTAAACTGCCCCTGACCTTACCATTTTCGAATTTCTCAACTTTGACTCGGCATCTTCCCAATTCCTGCGGGTTCTTGCCCGAACCCATCCGCACACGCACCGATATGTAGTTTGTGGTCCTGAGAATCAACTCCCTCTCTCCATGCGCGGCATTGATCTCGGGAACAGCGGCAAGAATTTTGCCGATAAACCTGGAAATATAATCCGCTTTCAGGCTGTCCGATCTGCGGCGCAGATAATCCACTCTTTCTTTCTTGATTTGCGCTCTAACTTGTCGCGGCATAGATGCCGCCGGTGTTCCGGGTCTGGGCGAAAAAGGGAAAACATGGAGGTAAGCAGGTTGTATAGCATCTATCAATTGAAGCGTTGTTGTGTATGAGTTTTCATCCTCTCCGGGGAATCCCACCAGCACATCCAGCCCCAGGCAGATATGAGGTATATGCTTCCTTAATTTTCGAACGGTACGCAGAACGTAATCCGAATCGTATGGTCTGCCCATTTTCTGAAGAATTGCGTTATCTCCGCTTTGTAACGGCACGTGCAAATGTGGGCATAAATTATCCGATGTTTCGATAAGCTCGATCAATTGGTCCGTAATTTCCTGCGGCTCGATGGAACTAATCCTGAACAACCCATATGGATAAGTGGAAACCAGCTCTGAAACTAAGCCGTCGAAGTTGAGTGGAGGATCAAAATCTTTGCCGTAGTGGCCGATGTGAATACCTGTCAGGACTATTTCAGCGCATCCGGCAGCCAAGATAGATCCGGCGTGCTCGATGACTTTCTCATGAGCTAAACTTCGTGAGGATCCCCTTGCGCCGGGAACTATGCAATATGTGCATCCTTGTGAGCAACCATCCTGAATTTTTAGAAAATTTCTGGATCTACCCCGTATTTGCGAAGCGCCTATGTCGAAAAAAGCGCAGCAATGTCGGGATCCCCGCCTTAATACAGCCGGGGACAGATCGCTGTGCAGACGCTCACTAATCGTGTCTTTTTCAAAGGCGCCCAATATCAAGGATCTATGCGCAATGTCAGAAAATACGTGAGGATTTATCTCGGCGAGGCAACCGGTAATGATCATTAATGCCTTCGGATGAAGATCGGCTAATCGGTTTACGGCCCGCCTGGATTTACCTTCCGCCTTTTCCGTGACACAGCAGGTGTGTACAAGGATGGCGTCCGGAGCTTCAGAATCATCCACAATCGAGAAGCCGGCCTGCTCAAGCGAAGCGGCCATTGCCGCCGATTCCGCTTGATTAACTTTACAGCCGAGGACTCTCACTATGGCCGTTTTTTGGCATGACTCAGTAGAGGAGCTGGGTTCAACGTAACTGGTGTCGTGGTTCATACGTTTCAAAAGAGGAAAAATGTGATCAGTCAAAATGAGTTTGTCAAAGCAACTTCCGTCATTCTATTGCGGTCGGCGCTCAAACCGGCTGTTCATCCATACGTTTTTGTTGTGATCCAATATTATCCGTATCCGAAGCTTATCCGATCAGGCATTGGTTTGGAATGCAAAGAACGTGGAGTAGGGACTAGCGGCGCGCTTCACAATGACAAAAATCATCCAGGAAAATAGCCTTTTCGAAAGGGACCGCTTGAATACTAACTTTTACTCCTTCGTGAAGGATATCGCAAAGCGTTTCCAAGGTATCTTCTCCTACCAACACACTGCGGCTCAGGGATTTCGTAAACGACGTTGTTCGAAGATTTCCTAAATTCAAGATGTCAAAAGCCACCCCTGCGCGTTTTAGTCTCAGAGCGTCCGATGGATTATCTACGATTATCATTCTTCTTGTTTCTTCGTCGGTAGTGGATTTGATGATTGCCGCGATGCCTTCAACAGTATCGACGATGAGTCTGATGGCAGAGGGAATGGCGGATTCCATTATCATTGTCTGAATTTCATCATTTGCCAAATCATCATTGGCTACTAGGACTTCTTGCGCTTTGGTTATGGGGAGCCATCCTTCAAGAATTTGACCATGTATGAATCTATCATCGACACGAACCAAAACGATCGGCATAAATGTCTCCGAGGTCTATTTTCCGGATAGTTTTCCGGCCCTTCTTTGTCTCAAAAAATCACCGGCTAAAAAAATATTTTCTTTTCCGGCCTCAGACGTTAACTTGGCCAAAACAGGAAGCTTATGGTTATCCTGACGGGAGTTTATCGCCTTGATTATCATAGGAAGATTAAGGCCGGTCACTACTTCAACTTTATCTTCTTCCAAAAAAGTGAGGCTAATGTTAGTGGGAGTTCCTCCGAAAAGATCGGTGAGTATCAACACTCCGTCCCCATCGTTAACGGTGCGGATTGCCTTTGACACTCTTTCACGGATTGATTCCGGGGAATCGGTCGGATCAAAACTAAGCGAAGTGACTCCTTCCTCAGATCTTATTCCAATAACTTTAGCAGTTTGTATGAACTGGCTACCCAATGCTCCGTGAGTCATTATTAATATTCCGACCATTTAGCGTCCTTACCCGGATTAGGCGGCAATTTCCCTGTGCTTGACCTGCACTACTCCATAGTTGTTTTCCCGGAGGAATTTTGCGATATGCTCAGCGACTACCACGGACCTATGGCATCCACCGGTACATCCTATGGAAATTGTAAGGTACTGTTTCCCCTCTTCAATGTAAAGAGGCAAAAGAAACAATAATAAATCTTCCAATTTTGCCAAGAACTTACGTGTTGTATCTTTTGCAAATATCCATTCAGAGACCTCGACATCGAGTCCTGTCCTGCGCTTTAGAGCGTCGACAAAATAGGGATTCGGCAAGAATCTTACATCAAAAACCAAGTCGGATTCCAGTGGAATGCCTTTGCCGTAAGCAAATGAACCAACTACTACATGAAGAGAACCTGTGACGGAGCGTGTGAATAGCTTTTTAATTTCATCACGTAATTCATGAACAGTCATGTCTGACGTGTCAATGATCCAGTCGGCTCGAGATTTTATTTCTGCGAGTTCGGTTCTTTCCTTGTTGATACCTTCCAAAACACTGCCGGAAAGAGCCATTGGGTGTTGGCGTCGTGTGGCGCTGTAACGTCTCACAAGCGCCTCGTCTCGCGCCTCTAAAAAAATAACCTGGAATGATACTCCCGCTTCTTCGAGAGTCTTGAGTATCGTGGAATAGTTCGGAAAGAATTTACGTTGTCTGAGATCTATAACTAATGCAAGCTTGAGTTGCTCACCGCCGCGTATTTCCGTCAAATCGAGAAGTTTGGGGAGTAAATCTACCGGTAAGTTGTCGACACAGAAAAAACCCGAGTCTTCAAGTGTATGCGCAACCGTGGATTTACCGGAGCCGGACATTCCCGTTACAACAACGATCCGTCTATTGACCATTCAAAATCCCTTTATCTTTGAAAAACCGCACTATGAATTCGATTAAGAAACCGATATCAGCTAAGTATGTCACAGGTAGGCGGACACCGATCTTGTCTTCATTTGCAATTTTATATGGTTTTGCTTTGATTTCCAATTTTCCCGAATCCGTATCTCGAAACTCGTCTAGTTCAATTACCATTTGAATAGGCGATGCAGGCGCAACCGAACCGGGGACTATGTAATCGGCTTCAAAAATACCCACACCGCGTATTTCCATTCTTGGGGTTTTCTCAAGGCATGAGCCTAACAGCCGGCCGTCTATTGTATCTATGGCTACTACATCATCAGACACCAGCTTGTGCCCCATGATCATTAAACGTAGAGCTGCGGAGCTTTTACCAATACCGGCTTCGCCGATAATGAGAACTCCGGTTTCTTTAACGACAACCAAGACTCCGTGTATAAATTGACGGCTCATACTCTATTATTGACAAAAGCAGAGGCATTTCTCGGTGACCAGGGGCACGCTCTTTACGAAATTAATCTCACGGTATACGATAGCATGGGCTACGAATATGATCAATGTTGGTTCCCAAGAATTAGATGTTAAATAAAGTATTGACTAAGCCGGGGATATATGAGAATAGAAATATTCAGATAATAAAAAGTAGTCGGAGGATCGATGAATCTGAAAACTTTGGCCGCGGTTATAGCAGTTACGGCAATCGTTGCAACGGCAGGTTTTACTCACGCTCAAAATACAGAGCTACAATCAACCGCAAACATATACCTGTACCCGCGTCCAGTCCAAATTTCCGATCTTGTATTGAAAAATCAATTTGGCCGGCGAGTTTCTATCAAAGATTTTAAAGGCAAGGTGGTATTACTTCATTTCTGGTCGATTAATTGCCCGGCTTGTAAGATAGAAGAACCACTGTTGGAGCAAATGAAACGCAGCTTTGGAGCTTCAGGGCTGGAAATTCTGGCGGTAAACCTGGTGGACCCTCCTCAGCACGTAGATCAACATGCGGCCGCAAAGCGAATTCCCTTTCCTGTGCTTTCGGACGGCGGCCAGGGTTTTAGTCTGCGCACCATCAATGCTTCCGGGCGAAACACCGCATTTTTGGTAAACCCCAACAAAGAAGCCATTCTAGAGATTCCCGGTTTTCCAACGACGTACATAATCGACTGCAGAGGGGCCGTTGTGGCGTACAGTGTGGGAGTAGCCAGATGGGATTCTCAAGCCGCTTTAAAGCTTGTTCAATCATTATTAGCAGATAGCAAGACCTGTAAGTTAAGCTCATCGGAGTGTGTGCAAAGACTCACCATGAACAAGAGCCTGAAATGATGGAGAATGGCGTTGAACGCCTCAGCCGGAGCTCGCAATTTCCCTTGACAACCCATATAACGGCTGATAAATTCATTTAATTATTGTAGGCGCGTAGCTCAGGGGGAGAGCATCACCTTGACGCGGTGAGGGTCTGGGGTTCAAATCCCCACGCGCCTACCATGAAAATCCAAAGGAGACTTCCTCCCATTAGCACAAAACAGAGGAGGGAAGATAAAATCTATGTTACTTAACGGAGTGTGGGACGCACCCCTTGTTATAATTGCTAATTTACCGCTATGAATCCTTCCATAGAAGTCCGAGTCAAGGATACGACGAAGTCCTACCCGCCTGGTATAACGCCTGGAGAAATCATACAAGATTTATCGAACACTGCCCCAGATGTTATAGTCGCAGAATTTAACGGCATCTTGATGGATTTATCCGCTCCTATCATGGAGTCGGGGGACCTTAATCTTATCGGCGCAAAACATCCCAAAGGGATGGATATTCTGCGGCATTCAACCGCCCACATAATGGCTCAGGCGGTCCAGGAACTTTTCAAAAACGTTAAAATTACAATCGGTCCCTCCATTGAGGATGGCTTTTACTACGATTTTGATACGTCCAGACCATTTACTCTGGACGACCTCGAGCGCATCGAAAATCGTATGCAGGAAATCATCAAGAGTAAATTGCCGTTTAGAAGAATGGTGTTACCCAAAGATGAGGCTGCGCAGCTATTCCAAGAAAAAGGAGAAACTTACAAAGTCGAAATCATCAACGATTTGGATGCCGATGAAGTCAGTCTATATTCACAAGGTGAGTTTTTCGATCTCTGCCGAGGTCCGCATATACCACATTCCGGTTATGTGAAGGCATTCAAATTGACCAAGGTGGCAGGGGCTTACTGGCGGGGCGACGAAAAAAATCCAATGCTCCAGCGCATCTACGGCACTGCTTTTTCATCCAAGGATGACCTGAAAAAATATCTTAAACTGCTGGAGGAAGCGAAAAAACGCGATCACAGAAAACTGGGACGTGAGTTGGATCTTTTTTCAATCTCCGATGAGGCTGGGCCGGGTCTGGTCATTTGGCATCCTAAAGGGGCTCTGCTGAGATATTTAGTTGAGGAGTTTGAGCGAACCGAACACTTAAAGCGCGGATACCAGATGGTTGTCGGTCCCCAAATCCTAAAGCGAGAACTTTGGGAAAAGTCCGGACACTTTGATAATTACCGCGACAACATGTATTTTACCACTGTGGATGAGATCAACTATGGCGTCAAACCCATGAATTGTCTTGCTCACATGCTGATATATAAATCTAAGATTCATTCATATCGGGATCTTCCTATAAGATTTTTCGAACTTGGAACAGTTTTGCGTCACGAGAAAAGCGGCGTTCTGCATGGCTTACTTAGAGTGAGGCAGTTCACTCAAGATGACGCTCATATTATTTGTACACCGCAACAGCTAAATGCCGAAATACTTGGAATCATTAATTTCGTTAAAGACGTCATGGAGATGTTCGGATTCGAATATTCAATGGAATTAAGCACTCGCCCTGAAAAATCGATCGGCGCCGATGAAGATTGGGATCGAGCTACTTTTGCTTTAGAAAAAGCTTTGAAGGATATTAACGCGGATTATGAAATCAACGAAGGTGATGGGGCTTTTTACGGTCCCAAAATAGATATCAAGTTGAAAGACGCTTTATCTCGTTCGTGGCAGTGCGCCACTATTCAATGCGATTTCACCCTGCCGGAACGTTTTGATCTAAGTTATGTCGATTCGGACGGTCAACGAAAACGGCCCGTGATGATACATCGAGTGGTTCTCGGCGCCATAGAACGATTCCTTGGGGTTCTGATTGAGCATTACGCCGGCGCCTTCCCCGTTTGGTTATCGCCGACGCAGGCAATTGTCATGACCATCACTGACAAACATCACGAATATGGGCGAGGTGTGGTTGCTGACCTTAAATCCAGAGGAATTAGAGTGGATGAAGATTTCCGTAACGAAAAGATTGGTTTCAAAATTCGAGAAGCAAGGAATCAGAAGATTCCTTTTATGTTGATCATTGGGGATAAAGAAGTGGAAAGTCACTCCATTGGAGTGCGGAGAAGAGGAGAGGACAATACGACCACACTCTCCATTGACGAATTTGTGAAGGAGTTTGATGAAAGAATTCAGCAGCGATCTTAGAAAATTTCGTATCTTATTTTTATTTCAATTTAGGGGGCTTCGTTGATGAAGGGAAGGCCAAGAGCGGCATTACCCGCGGAACCTAAGGTTAGAGTAAATCACAAAATTCGCTCTCTTAAAGTGAGAGTGATTGCTCCGGAAGGCGAACAGTTAGGAATTCTGGATCTGTCTGAAGCATTAAAGAGATCCGAAGAGTATGGTCTGGATCTAGTCGAAGTCGCGCCTAATGTGGAACCGCCGGTCTGTAAAATTATGGATTACGGCAAGTATAGATTCGAGGAGAGTAAGAAGGAACACGAGCGCAAGAAAAAGCAGGCCACTGTTGTGGTCAAGGAAATCAAGCTTCGGCCTAAGACGGAAGAACACGATATAGTTTATAAAACAAAACAAATGATCGGCTTTTTGGAAGACAATTTCAAAGTAAAAGTAACGATCATGTTTCGGGGGCGTGAAATAACTCACCCTGAACAGGCTCATGTGTTGGTGGCAAAAATCATGGAATTGATTAAAGATGTCGCCAATGTCGAACAACCCGCTAAATTCGAAGGTCGAAATATGACCATGATAATTGCGCCAAAATAGGCCTGCATCCCTGTTTCGATATGCTGGTGTGTAAACTTGCGCCGACAACTGTTTATGATATGGTTAGAGCATGGGAACAGGGACTGATATGAGTTGTAGCGAAAGAAGAAATTTACGAGAATTCCTTTTCGGACTGAAATATCCATTTCAACCGATGATGAGCTCTTGGTATCAGAAGATCTTCGCAATATCAGCTTAGGTGGTGCATACATCCGCCTCGGAAAAGGATTTCCTCCTAAAACTCCCTGTGAACTTAAAATCGATTTAATAGGCCCTGCAAGCTTGCTTCGTGTCATTATTGAGGCTAAAGTTATCAGGACGGATGAAGAAGGTATTGCTTTGAGATTCACCAGGATGGACTTGGATAGTTCTTATCCATCTCAAACACGTGATAAAATTACATGCGAATGACGCTGTTTTAATTGAAGATGAATTTAACGCCGGCCTATTGGAAATTGATTAAAAAATCGTCCGAGCCGCCTGTATCTGAATGTTTGTTAAAACCTTCTCAGGACGGGAAAAAAACAAAACAGAAGAAAGGCGGCGAAATCGGATTGCACAGTAGGCGTCAGTTAAGGATGTAGGCGATCCATAAGTCTTGGAAACGGGATCGTTTCTCTAACGTGATGAATTCCGGCAATCCATGCGACGACGCGCTCGATTCCTAAGCCGAATCCCGCATGGGGCGCCGAACCGTATCGTCTCAAATCCAAGTACCACTCCAATGGTTCTCGTTCCAATCCGTGATCTTTAATCTTTTTTTCAAGTGTGGCCAAATCATCCTCTCTCTGTCCGCCCCCAATGATTTCCCCATAGCCTTCCGGCGCCAGCAAATCCACTGCTAACGCCAAGTTGGGATTGGTAGGATCAGCCTTCATGTAAAAGGCCTTTATCGATGTCGGATAGTGAGTCACAAAAACAGGTTTTTCGTAGTGGGCGGACAAAGCGGCTTCCTCATCAGCCCCTAAATCATCCCCGAACTGAACGCTTAGACCGGACTTGTTAATTATCTCTACGGCCTCCGAATATTTAATTCTAGGAAAAGGCGCCGAGATTTTTTCCAGCGGAACAGCGCTGCGTTCCAGAATTTCCAAATAGGACTTTCCTTTATCTAAAACCTCTGTGACTATTCTACATATCAGGCCCTCGGCTAAATCTATGGCTTCATTTAACTCCCAAAAAGCCATTTCCGGTTCGATCATCCAGAATTCCGTCAAGTGTCTGCGAGTTTTAGACTTCTCTGCTCTGAATGTTGGGCCATAAACATAAATTGTTCCCAGGGCCATCGCCGCCGCTTCACCGTAAAGCTGGCCTGATTGGGTCAGATATGCCGGACGATCAAAGTAGTTCACTTCAAACAAAGATGTTGTGCCTTCACAAGCTGTGGGAGTGAGTATCGGCGCTTCGATTCCGATGAATCCCTTTTCGTCGAAATAGTTCCTTGCCGCTTTCACTACCAAGGATCTTAAAGTGAGCAATGCGGTCTGCTTGCCGGACCTCAACCATAAATGGCGAACATCCATCAAAAAACCGACACCATGATCTTTTTTTGAGATAGGGTAAGGCTCGGCTTCAGAGACCAGTTTCAATTCTTTAACGGAAATTTCGTATCCAATGGACGATCTATTATCCTTACGAACGACTCCGTGCACTATCACAGAGGATTCATAAGGTATGGTTCCCGCTAAATCGAACGCTTCTTCCGGCGTCTCGTTCTTGACCACTACGCATTGTATAACGCCATGGCCATCCCTGATTTGGAGAAAACGAATTTTACCCGAAGATCTTCGATTCGCCACCCAGCCGCGCAATTCTATTTCTTGGTATTCAAACTCGGCGATCCGGTTTATGCTAATCCACTGCATTGAAGCCTCTGATTGTTGTAATAATTTGCCGACATCGGCTATTGTGCCTCAACCTACTGTAGGAGGTCAACGGAGGAGTAAAGTCCCTGCGCCGACTAGATCGAAAGTCTCGGTGATTTCTGCTATATACAATCTTTGAGCCGCTTGTATCCTAATGTCACTGATTGTATAATTTCGACCTCATATTGTGAGACTCAAGTCTTGGACCGTTTGTTTGATCTTGTTTACCATTGCGCGCAAGCTGAGGATTTGATAATAACAGCAACATAAAGACTCTTTGAAACCGAATTTTTCAGAGGCTATGGTCCGGCGCCTGCCGGCATAATTAGAATTTTCAAAGTAGCTTGGTTTGGCTGCGCTCGTTGATCATAGCGGCCTATGTTTTACCGAAAATTGCGGACCGAAAAGTGACATATCGTGAAAAATATTTTAAAAATTAAATGTTTGTTGATGGGACTTACTTTGGGGTTTATTTTTGTGGCGCACGGCCCGGTGTCGGCTCAATCCCAGGTCAAAGCTGAAGATATACCCAGTTACTTGACTAAAAAAGGTAAGAGCCTCAGCGCCATGAAAGCCGCCCTCAGCATCATGAGTTCGTACGACGCAGGAAAATCCCGCCAAGACGTCAAAGGGTTTCTCATGTACCGGAGGCCGAATGACTTTCGTTTTCAGGGAATGGGCCCCGGAGGCAATTCTCTTTTTGAATTGATAATCAAGGCCAATCAATTTGAATTATACATACCTGCCGAAGGGAAGATAATCAAAGGTGGTAAGGATTGTTTCGGCCGCAAATTTCCTGATGTCGCGGAAATTGAAGGACTTATTCCCCTGATGTTGTTGCAATGGAAGGATGTGCGTTATGATAGGCTATTGGCGCACGACTCCGAAAAAACAGTGATCCGCCTGAGTTTTCAGGGGAGAGTGTGGGGCGCCACATTGGATCCACAAAATCTTTATCTCAAAAGATTAGTTAGACTGAATCCTGCAGGAAATGTGGATCTGACAGCGGATTTTACGGATTTTTCTTCAGGTGAAGACGGCTGGTTGCCGAGACGTTTTGAAGTGCAATCCCCTACAGGTCAGTGGAAGACTAGCGTTAAGATCAATAAAATTGAAACCAATCCTTTTCTGGTTGAAAAAAACTTCAGACTTGAACCCGCTTTTTCCGCGAAAATTGAAGATTGCAGGTAATCTGACCAATGTCCCGGTTGGCGCTTTATAATGTGCTGCTGCATACTGTTGTAGCGCCGTTGCTGGTTGGGTTTTACGCGCCCAAGATCCTTCTGAATGGAAAATACCACTCATCAATAGCCGGCAAACTGGGTTTCTTGCCAAAGGATGTAGATTTTGCGGCGCTAAAAAAGCCCGTCCTCTGGTTCCATGCGGTCTCCGTGGGAGAAACAGTTGCTCTAAACCCGCTGGTGAAAGCCGTAAAAAGACACACCGCCTCAGTTTCCATAGTCATATCCACAGGAACGGAAACCGGTCAAGCCAAGGCTCGTGAACTGATTCCAGAGGCCGACGCCTTTGTTTACTTGCCTCTAGATTATCCTGAGTTAATCAATCCGGTGGTGAAGACAATTAATCCGGATTTGTTCGTGCTTATGGAAACCGAGTTATGGCCCAATCTTATAGCCTATTTGAAGAAAAATGGTTCAACTGTCGTCCTTGCCAACGGCAGAATTTCGGATCGATCGTTTCCAAGGTATCTCAAGCTTAAGTTTCTGTTCCGGAAAATACTGGAACAAATAGATTTGTTCCTGATGTCGTCAAACCTCGATAGGGAGCGTTTATTTAGAATGGGCGCGCCCGAAAATAGAATTCACGTGACAGGAAACACTAAGTTTGACGCCCTTCCATTGAACACTGAACCGGATGATGAAATTCGGCGGATTCTGCAGATCAAACCGCAGGAGCCGGTATTCGTAGCCGGTAGCGTTCATCCGGGGGAATTCGGGATAATACTCGATCTGTTCGTTAAACTTTTAGAAGCAATTCCTGATCTGCATCTGATTATAGTGCCGAGACATGTTGAACGGACTCCTGAAGTCATTGAAGAGGTCGCCAAAAGGGCATTGCCCGATCCTTATCTCAGGAGCTCCTATGATAGCGGAGTTCATAGAGGAAGCGCAAATATCACAATAGTCGATAAAACCGGCGAGTTGTTCAGAGTATATTCGCTAGCTTCCGTTGTTTTCGTCGGCGGCAGTCTTGTTCCAAAAGGCGGCCAGAACATTATCGAGCCGGCTGTTTGGGGTAAAATAACGCTATTTGGTCCATCGATGAATGATTTCCGAGAGGCAAAAGATATATTGCAGAGAGTCGGAATTGGTATTCAGGTTTATAATCAAAAGGATCTTTTAAAATACACGCTGGATATTCTCCTGCGACCCGAACAGTACAAGTCAAAAAGCGAAAAAGGCAGGACGGCTGTACTGGAACAGGCGGGCAGCGCCGAACGTAACGCCGTTTTCCTGATGAATATTCTGAGTGAAAAATCGAATAAGAGCATCGCAGCACAATCGGAGAGTCTCCTCGGAAACTATACAAAGAAAACGGATAATTCACTTTAATTGTTCTGCACTGTCGAACATCAATAGAACTTTACGCTGCTGTCCCTAAACTAACGATTGTAATAAAGCCCGGCCTGTGCTTTTCGGAACTGTTATTACGGGAAATCTTGGCATTTGATGAGGTATTTCGAAAAAGTTCCGTCGCTTCAACAATTGCTAAATAAGCCGATTTTGTTCAGGCTTTCCCCATCGCGTCAATCACGGCTTCGCGATAATTATTGAATTTCAGACGCATGAAAAAATTAAACCAGCGTTCGTAATTCAGGCGGCCGGAATGGGGGCGAACAGTATGGTCCCTGTCCGAAGGGCATACCCGATAAGGTTCTCCCAGACCATATAGTTTCCAACGAGGTGAAGCTAACCGCGCAGGCGCCATGTACATCCATTGAGTCGAATATGCCTTCATCATTGCATATTTAACCATAACGGCTTTCTTGTTTAGTGGAATGTGAGTAAAAGGAGGTTCATCTGTGGGAAACGAGTTTATTTTCCACCACCAATGATAAAAATGCCCCGCGCCGTTGTACAAAGGGAATTCGCATATAACCGGATTGATCGAGGCTCTCCGCGTCGCTTCAAAGGCCGCGAAATTAACGCAATCGTGGTCGGGATGACCACCTTCATAAGCGTTTGCAAAAATGTAATCCGGTAGAAGATCTTGAAGAATCCGGGCAAGTTCTTTGGCCAAATTGTTAAGGTTCGCAATCAGACCAAGATCAGGTAAACGCATGAGATGAATTCTTTTTTGATCAAGACCGATGATCGACATAGCTGTCGCGTGCTCTGCTTCACGTTTGTAGGCGCTGCTAAAATAATCTCCGGATGTCGCCCAGACGGCGTCTACTCTTGCGCCGACATCGAGCAGTCTTCGCATCGCTCCGGAGATGAAGACTTCATCATCGGGGTGCGCGAAAAGGAAAACGAACTTGGCCCTGGATGTTTTATCTATGAGAAAAGGATCAGTTCGCATTTGCAAATAGCCGCGCCTTAAAGGATCAATGTCGTAGCCGCGATGCGTTGACACTATGCCGGACGGGGATTATAAGAGAACATACCTTATGTTTCCGGCAGAATAAATGGAGAACTATAATGCGTTACCCCGAATATCGTCCAAGGCGCCTACGACGTTCGGAAGCCATAAGAAGTATGGTTCGTGAAATCGAGCTCAGTATAAAGGACTTTATACTGCCATTTTTCTCGCATTACGGAAAAGGCGTCAAAAAAGAAATCTCAGGTATGCCCGACCAGTACCAGCTTTCACCTGAAATGTTGGTCAAGGAACTCAAAGAACCTGTTGAGCGAGGAATTCCCGCAATTCTGCTGTTCGGTATCCCGGAAAAGAAAAACTCTACGGGTGCTGAGGCTTTCCGCAAAGATGGGATTATTCAAAAAACAATAAGAGAAGTTAAGAACGCGTACCCGGAATTACTAGTTGTTACGGATGTTTGCCTGTGCGAATACACCGATCACGGTCATTGTGGCGTGATCTCCGGAGATGAAGTGGATAATGACGCCACTCTTGATCTATTGACGAAAATGGCGCTTTCACACGCACAGGCCGGCGCGGATATTGTGGCGCCGAGTGATATGATGGACGGACGGGTAGGCGCGATACGAGAAGCTTTGGACGAATCCGGATTCGAAATGACTCCAATTATGGCGTATTCAGCCAAGTACGCCTCAGCTTTTTACGGGCCTTTCAGAGAAGCGGCTCAATCGGCCCCGAAGTTTGGGGATCGCAAATCGTACCAAATGGATCCTGCAAACTCAGATGAAGCTATCCGAGAAGTGGCTTTAGATGTAGAGGAAGGCGCCGACATTATCATGGTGAAACCGGCTCTTCCCTATTTGGACGTGATCCGACGCGTCCGGGACTCGTTTGATCTCCCATTGGCCGCCTACAATGTTAGCGGGGAGTATTCAATGATAAAAGCCGCAGCTCAAAAGGGCTGGATCGATTATGATAGATGCATGATGGAAACCTTGACTTCCATTAAACGCGCCGGCGCGGACATAATAATTTCCTATCATTCTCTTGAGGCTGCCAGGATTCTTCAAAGCGACACTGCAAAAACCAAAAGTGATTTTAATAAACTGAGGAAAAAGTGAAAGGTTTTGATTTAAGATTAGTAGCCTGGGAAATGACGCGCGCCTGTAACTTGGCCTGTGTGCATTGTAGAGCGGGCGCTTGTGAAGACCCCGGAGATAATGAATTATCAACTCAAGAAGGCCTAAAGCTGATCGACGAAATAGCCAAAGTAAGTAAGCCGATACTCATAATGACCGGCGGAGAGCCTTTGCTCAGAAAGGACTTTTTTGAGCTTGCCCATTATGCCAAAGACAAAGGACTGAGACCCGTGGTCGCCACTAATGGGGTTCTTGTGGATAACGCAATCGCCAAAAAGATTGCCGCAATCGGAATACCCAGGGCGAGCATAAGTCTGGATGGTCCCACTGCTGAGGAGCACGACGCATTCCGAAAGGTTCAAGGCGCGTTTCAAGCTTCTTTGGCCGGGATCGATAGTCTAAGACGCAATGGCGTTTCCATTCAGATAAATACGACCCTAACAAGAAGAAACATGAACCAGTTGGCTGAGATGCTTCGGCTGGCGGAGAATGTTGGCGCTGAAGCTTTTCATGTTTTTTTGTTGGTGCCCACAGGACGAGCTAAAAACATGGCCGGCGAAGAAATGAACCCGCAAGAATATGAAGAGACCCTGCTCGAGTTTTACAGGCTGGGCAAGACCACCAAGCTGGAGACCAAAGCCACCTGCGCCCCACAATACTACAGAATTATGCGACAACAAGCCAAAGCCGAGGGAATAGAGGTCAATGAACAGACCTTTGGACTCAACGCCAGGACCAGGGGCTGTCTCGGAGGATTGGCCTTTGTCTTTGTTTCCCATACCGGCGACTTGCAGCCTTGCGGATATTTTGACGTTCAAGCCGGTTCCGTTCGAGAAACGGCATTTGACGTAATCTGGAAGGACTCGGAGTTGTTTAATAATTTACGTGATTTTAGTAAACTTGAAGGCAAATGTGGAAAATGCAATTACTTGCGATTTTGCGGAGGCTGCCGGGCGCGTGCTTTTGAAAATACCGGCGACTATATGTCCGAAGAACCGTATTGCGCTCACGTGCCGCCGGCGCTTACCGTTTAACCGAACTGGAATCTTAAATAATATAGCGAGTTATCGACACTGAATTCAATCCATCCAATTAATTAAAGGACTTGATCGGAGGAATCATGGTTATTGAGCAAATCCAAATCGGAGGTTTTGCCATATTTTGTTACGTGCTCGGAGATGATGAAACGGGAGAAGGTATTGTAATCGATCCAGGCGGAGATGCTGAGCCGATACTAGAACGCGCCGCCGCCCGCGGAATTAATAAAATAAAGCTTATTGTCAATACTCACAGTCATGTTGATCACGTCACAGGCAACAAATCAATGCACGATGCAACGGGCGCGCCAATTGCAATTCATGAATCTGAAGCCGAGGCGTTAGCCAATCCGAACCAGGCGATGCTGGCGATGTTCAACGCCAAACCCTCTCCCGCTGCCGCTGTTTTACTTAACGATGGTGATACCATTGAATTCGGTAAATACAAAGTGAAGGTAATCCACACTCCAGGGCACACGACAGGCGGTATCTGTCTGCACTGGCCGGGTTACGTAATTACCGGCGATACGCTGTTTGTGAGCGGAGTAGGACGTACCGATCTACCGGGAGGCTCATTCCAGGTCCTGCAGAATTCAATTGTAAACAAACTTTTCACCTTACCCGTGGAGACTATTGTGTTGCCGGGTCATAATTACGGCGCCACAACTACGTCGACCATAGGTCGTGAAAAGAAGGAAAACGCATATATGTGAGCGATGACGGCGACGTTCGGCTCAGTCGACGAAGTAAAGGTGAAATTGCTTCCTTCATTTTGAGGCAGGGAACTAGCGCCACACTAAATCGCTGTGGTTGGTCGTAGGACTGGTGTTTGAAAAGCGGCAAAAGTGTTTGCCGACGACTTCGGTTACGCGCTGTAGATCCGGAGTTTTTTGGCCCGATATTGGGCTCTTTGCCCGAGGACTACTCAGCGCCTTGTCGTAAGTCTCAGTAGAGATCGCAACTCACTACTTCTTAGTATAAACGTCGATAAGAAGAAAATCGCCAAGCCCCCGGAAATGCAAGTAGATAGAATTAGCAAGTTGTGCTGATTTAATCCTTTCTCCCATCGGCCAAAATCCACAGCAAAATATAAGAAAACACCCATTAGTCCGGATGCCGCAATCGTCTTACCTAAAGATACGAGCATCTCCTTGGTTGGAAAGCTTCCCAATCTTTTCGTCAGTAGGTGAAACAGCAGACTCAAATTGATGGCCGCCGCGAGCGAAGTGGCGAGGGCCAGGCCGCCTTGAGCCATTGGTCCCATCAGTAAAAGGCCGCCGGAGACATTTACTATTACGGCTATGATCGAAATCAAAACCGGAGTTTTTGTATCCTTCAACGAAAAAAATGCTTGAGTGACGACCTTCAACCCCGAAAAAGCCCATAAACCTACTGTATACCACAATAAGGCGTTTGCCGTTTGCAGCGTATCGTGAACAGTGAATAATCCTCTCTGGAAAAGCAGAGCCACTATCGGCTGTCTTAAAATTATCAGCGCCACCGAGGCGGGAATAGTGAAAAATCCAATGATGCGTAAAGCGAAAGAAACAGAATGTGTTAACCCGGTGAGGTCTCCCTGCGCCGCTTGTCTGGACATCGACGGCAAAACGGCTGTACCCAGCGCTATTGCAAATACCCCTAGCGGAAGCTCAACCAATCGGTCCGCGTAGTACAGCCATGAAACGCCTCCTGCCGGTAACAAGGAGGCTAAAACCGTGCCCAGCAAAACATTAATTTGGTATACCGCGCCGCCGAAGGCCGCCGGCACAAAAAGTCTACCTATTTGCTTTAACTCCGGCAGTCTCCAATCCCATTGAGGGTATATTCTAATCCCATAAGCTACAAGAAATGGTATTTGCAGGACAAGTTGCAGAAGACCCGCAGCCAAAACGCCCCACGCAAGCGCATAATGTGCAGGCGCGCCAAAAAAATAAGTCCCCCCGGTTACCGCTGTGATCATCGTAATATTGAGAATTGTAGGAGCGGCTGCAGGCGCTCCAAAGTGCCCAAAGGAATTAAGAACTCCGGAAGCGAGCGCCACCAGACTTATGAAGAGAATGTACGGGAACATAATTCTATTGAGTGAAACGGTTAAATCGAATTTGGCCGATTCACCGAGAAAGCCGGGCGCTATGATTTTCACGACCCAGGGACTGAATGCAATTCCTAAACCGGTCAAGAGCGCCAGAATAATCACGGCGAATGTAATTGTGGCTCCGGCCACTTTCATGGCTTCAGCCTTGCCCTTTGCCTGTAAAGTTTCAATAAAAGTTGGGACAAATGCGGCAGAAAGCGCGCCTTCCGCGAATAATCGCCTCAGTAGGTTAGGAATGCGAAAAGCTACGAAAAAAGCGTCAGCCCCTGGTCCCGCTCCCAGAAACGATGCGGTGGCCATGTCCCTTACAAATCCCAGAATTCGGCTAAGGACTGTCCATAGGCCCACTACACCGGCCGCTCTGGTCATTGCTTTTTTTTCTGATATGCTATTGTCGACTATGCTTTTCTTGAGGATGGACTTGACTCCCAGGCAATTTTCGTGCAATAAAGGATGTTTGAGGTTGGGAAGTTTCCCCGGAGCTTGCGCTGCCGGAAAAAAGAATTCATATACTAAATTTATTTTTTTGCAAGGAGCTATTTAATGGCCAATCATCCCTCAGCGCTAAAGAGAATGCGCCAGGCCGAACTTAGAAGACAAAGAAATCAGTCATTCAAATCTAGAGTCAAAACTACAGTGAAAAAATTGCTTGTCGCAGCGGAAGAAAATCCTGATAATGCTCAGACATTGCTTGTTGAGGCTTCTTCACTATTGCAAAAGGGTGTAAGTAAAGGAGTTTTTCATAAGAATACCGCATCAAGGACGATTTCTAGATTAAGCAAGAAAGTATCTAAAGCTTCCTGATAATATAATGCTTGCGGTTGGTACGTAATTAATCCGACCGCAAAAGTTCATCGGTATATTGCCGATCTTCCCGCATAGTCAAAACGCCGTTTAGGTATACTCTACTTCAAGTAAATTAATTTAAGCGTCCCTTGAACCTTCAGCATTCCTCCGTCAGTTGTTCGGATTTCCCATAAGTATCCAACCGGCCCATTGTGGTGGTTTACCCGAAAATGCGGGATTGGTGTCCACCGTCAATTCCTGGGGCTGCGCAGCGAGAGCCTCGCCTGCTCCTGAACCCCTTCCCACACGCTTCATCAGATTTAGCAGGTACGGGTTGTCATTTCCCCACGTGGGATCTGAATAGTTAATCAACACCGATTGATTACCTGAATAAAGGAATGCCGTTGATGAGAGTAGAGCCCCGTCTCCCGTCACCGAATCAACATTTTTAACTTCAAACCAAGCCGACGGTATCATCAACAGGTTACTCCGAAGACGCATATTGAAGAATTTGGTAACCTCTACCGTTCTTTGGGACCGCTTTCCCGGTGAAAAGTAAAATGTGGGGCGGCTTTCATCCGATACAAAATCAGTCACGCTAAAGGGCGCCGCAATAATCACGACATTGCCGGATTTGTTATGATAGTTGAAAAATCTTTCCGGAGTCGCTGTAGGACCTACGAGCACGTCGAAATTTTTAAATAGTTTTTGGGCCGAGATAACCATCTGTGAGGGCTTAGGATAAGTGGGACTGCTTAGAATAAGCTTTGCTACAGCTTCCGGCTCGGTTTCGTAGGCGCCGATTCTTTTTTTGTTTGCCTCTAACTCTGATTTTTTCAAATCTTCAGACGCCACCCACGGTAAAGACTCCAGCAAGATCAGATCAACCGAGTCTTTGATCGTCCGGGGATGTTCTCGGACAAGCGCCAGCATGTCTGCCGATGGAATCATGGAGATGGTTTTATTCTTGCCGAATGGCTGGTCTTCAGAATCCGGCAGTAATCCAAGCGGCAGATACCAGAGCGCTCGATCAGGAATTACGAAAACCATATTCACGCCGTTTGGCATTACCGGGAATTTCCCAAAAAGAATTCTGTGCATTCTGCGCAAAGGTTCTTTCCATGAATGTCCCATAAATGAAGCGTCGTCGCCGATTATAGCTTCTTTGAGTTTATCTTGAACCAATAATACTCCCTGGTCCAGATCCGGTCTGTTGATTTCAACCTGGTTGTATTTCATTCCGGCTTGAGTAATTACGCCCATGACTAATCGGTCAGGTAAAATGGAGAAATCCAGCGCTATTTCGTTGGACTTTAGTATCTTGTTCCTAAATTGAGCCGGATCGGGAGGTTTTCCATAACGTAGTTGCCAAGCCCATTTAGAACTTTTTTCTATGGATTTGCGTATTGTGGTTAGAGAATCTGTTAATGCGATCTCCGATTGGTTGGCTTTTCCAACTGAAACTTTGCTCCGGATTTGCCCTAATTCATTGAGCCGGTCAGTTTCCTCTTGCAACAACTCCGGCGCCACATCGTAGAATGTTATAGGACCGGCCTTTTTCATAACGAGATTTCGTCGAGCGATACGTTTTCGTTCCAGGATATTGAAGATTTCAGGGGCCGCATGAGGAGGCGGTTCCAGGTGTACCGGCCCCAGGATTTTTGTGGCAAGTTCGTCATAAATGACAAATCGTTGGTCCAACTCGGCTAGAATCAGCGATCCCGGCGGCGCATCTTGGAGAATTGATTCAAAAAGGTCGATTGTTTCTTTGTACTTTGCTAGGCCCTGATCGGTGTCGCCCGCAAGATAAACCTTTCTCGCGGCTTTAATTTCCCGATCCAGCCGTTGAAGCTGTGGGAAGTCCGTCGCGCTTTGACTGCTGATTGGTGTTTCCGGACCTTGCTTATCTTTGAACAGCCACTGATATTTTTTTGTGGGGTTAGAATCTGAGCCGGCCTGATCCGCGCATATATTCACTACTCCGCCAAAAAGCAAATTTGCGATCAGTAAAGCTAAAATTACCAACTGAATTGCCGACATGTATGCCTCTGTACTTCACAGTGAGAATTAAATGTAAGCAAAGTTGCCGCATCCAACCGGCATTTTCCCAGAAGAATTGGAGACTCATTTCTCTGACTTATTCCCTTTGACCCACCACTCATTATCCTTCTCCTTGAACCACCATGCGGAAAAATCAGTGTTCAGTATAGTTCGAGCAAGGCGTTTACCTTCGTCGGTGCTCAGTCTCTTCATTGCGGATGAAATCCAATCTGCCGCGTAGCGGTTCCCTAAGTCGCCGAGTTCTTTTAGTTGGAGGATCATTTCGAGTTGATCGGCATCATTTGCCGCCAACGATTCGCGGGTCCTGCGTTCATTGAACTCTTCAGCGAGCATCCTGATTTCATCGCCAAAGGGTAGATCCGCCGTCATATCTCGCACTGCGGCCTCTTCATCAGCTCGCACATACTTTTTGTTGACGTAATTGAGATCCCCTGTTCTAGCCTCCACGAGATCATGAAACAAGCACATTTTAACTACCTTGTCCACTATAAGATCCGTGGCCATTCTACCGATGACAAAACCTATAATCGCCGTTCGCAGACTGTGCTCCGCAACCGTTTCTTTGCCCGTTCCGAGAAACTGAAAGCCGGAACGCGGCGTTCTTTTCAACATACCTACTTCAAACAAAAAATCGGCTATAGCCTTGAGCTCCACAATGTCCTCACATGTTATTAAAAAAGCTTGGGCTTGAGTACCATGAATCACCCGATTTTACAAGTGGCGCACACCGTGAAACTTTCGGATTAGCCGAAGCATCTTAATTAGTTGAGTCGGAAAACCGGGAGTCACTCGAAGGTGCCCCGATCAAGTTTACAAATTAAGAGCGAGCGCCCATGAAAGTTTGAGTGAAAAGTTATCATATATGAACCTTGTTAATGGATTTTGAGATCATGAACTCTGATTCATGAATACATCGAATTCTTATGATCGATTGAGCAAGCTTAAACGCGGCATGAAGCTGCAAGCCGGATCTTTTTATTACGGCAGGCCTACTTTAGAGATTTTGGAACCGCGTAATTTATAATTTGTAAGGAGACGCACTATGAACATAAACAGATTGAGATTGTTTAACCTTTGTCTAATAGTGGCTGCGATTTGGGGTATATTGCCTAATTCACTTCGTACACCGGACGGCACTTTCCATTTGTATTCACATCCCGAATTAAGTAATGCTGTTACAATACATCGGGGTTTGGATCGTAATTTGTCCGACGATTTATCCATGACGATTTCACGGAACGCCGTAGTCAAATTGGGATTAAATCCTGAGACGGGGTTGGGAGTGACAATCAACTTTTAGAAGGATTCATTATGTTGCTGCATGATATGGATGACTCGGATCTCAGATCCTATATGGAATTTCTTTTTTGGCATTATCGGGTTGTGGATTCCTTTTGGTATATATTTATAGAAGAAGAACAGGGAACAGATACGGCCAATCACTTCAATGAGCGTGTGTGGGGTAGAGTCGCGGGTTTGGCGGCAAAAAAAATTAAGGACAAGTTCAACATAACAGGAAAGGGATTGGAAGCCTTTGTAAAGGCTCAACAATATTTCCCGTGGAGTATTATGGTGGGGTACAATATTGAAAGAAATCCGGATGAAATTATCTACACCGTGCCACGATGCCCGACTCAAACTTCCAGACTGCAACGCGGGCTCGGAGATTACGCATGTAAGGAAATGCACAAACTGGAATTCGAGAGTTTTGCCCGGGAGATCGATCCTGCAATAAAAGTCCAGTGTGTGCATGCGCCTTTGGACCCGCACCCTGAGGAATATTTTTGTAAATGGCGTTTCACCATTGATGAGCAGCAGTAAAGCCTACAGGGTGACAAATTTCTCATTCTTTCTCGCTAACGGCTTTATAGCTTGTCCGTAACGGCCTTCACTTTTTTCTTCAGAAGGCCGGTGACGCCTCTTTTGTCATCAATTTTGATATTCATGGCTACTCTGTCGGATTGAGATGCCATATTGAAATACAGTTTACGCGCCAGATCGAATATAGCGTCAGCCGGGCCTTCTACTAATGTTCCCAAGGCGTGCATTTCGTAATCGAGTCCACTTTGTTGAATGATTTTAATTGATTGCGCAACGTAAACGCTTAGTCCTGAGCCGCCCTTATCCAGCGGATACACACTTATTTCAGCCAACACGGCGCTCCTCCCAAATCTCTATAGCGATCAGCACGGTTAAGATCCATTATAGCTCAAAGCCTATTCGTCAAGATAGTCGTTATAACCGGCTGTATACGAGAGGGGACGGTTAAGATCGCCAACCATTGTCTATGTATCGCAAAAAAACACGTACTGAATAACATGTTATTAATTCGCGACAATAACAATAATGTTATCGAGAAAAGTTCCGGATGCTTGACGCATCGTGGTTTTTAGCTATAATCTCACATTCAGCGCAAATTGTGAAATGTATCCTATTGCTCTACATCTTTAACAGAACTTCTCCCTGCGCAAATTTTGTAATTCCAACAAGCAATAATAAGTAAGATAATTTGAAGGATAATAAAGCCTTGGTTGCATCCATCAACGTACAACGATTAATACCACCATTGATGATCTTCTTATTAATCTTCTTTTTAATCGCTATGGCGATTAATGAGGCCGGCGCGCAATCTGATCAGGTGAAAATCGGTGTGTTGGCGCACAAAGGCTATGACCATTGTTTGCAGAGTTGGACCCCCACGGCTGATTTTCTCACAGCCGAGATTTCAGATACCGAATTCAAGATTGTTCCTTTAAAATTTGAAGAAATCAATCCCTCAGTCCAAGACGGCAAAGTGGATTTTATTATCGCCAACTCATCCATTTATGTTGAATTGGAGATGAAATATTGGGTCACCGCTATAGCCACGATGCAGAATCAAGCATTGA
Source organism: Desulfomonilales bacterium (assembly GCA_038250835.1). Lineage (GTDB taxonomy): Bacteria > Desulfobacterota > Desulfomonilia > Desulfomonilales > Desulfomonilaceae > JBBSBY01. The sequence goes on from JBBSBY010000013.1 coordinate 25,396, forward strand.
ACAACGGCGTCACAGTGTTCGGAGGTGTTATTTTCTTTCCGAAAAGCGGGGCCTCGATCAATCGACTTCAAGATTTGCGGGGCAAGCGGTTTGTGGCTGTGGATGAAACCTCTCTGGGGGGCTGGAGAATGGCCTGGAGAGAAATGGCTGAAGTTGGAATTGATCCACATAAAGATTTTAAGGAACTACTGTTCAGCAAATCCCATAGATTAACGGTCAAGATGGTGAAGGACGGCGTAGCAGACGCCGGAACCGTGAGGACGGACACCTTGGAACGAATGGCTGAGAACGGATCCATATCATTGAATGAGTTTTCCGTTTTACCTTATCATGGCAAGAGTCCGGATTACGTAAACTTTCCTTTTTTACTCAGCACCCGTCTCTATCCTGAATGGCCCATGGCGAAACTAATGCACGTGGTCCCGGAGTTGGCCAAAAAAGTCGCGGCAGCTCTTCTGAGAATGCGGAGCGACAGTAAGGCGGCTCATTCAGCGGCTATAGCCGGTTGGACGATTCCTTTAAGTTACCAACCCGTCCATGATTTGCTCAAAGAATTAAAACTCGGTCCATACGAATACCTCGGCAAAGTGACCTTTGAACAGGTAATAGAACAATATTGGCACGTCCTCACGGCGGCGGTTCTTTTTCTTATAAAAATAAAATCAACTACTCCGCTGAACGATCCAAAAATGGAAATTCGGATGAAGGTGATATTCGCAATGGAGTTCTAACCATCGGACATGAGAGCGGACATTATTACGTGCTATGCGGAAACGCCGTCATGCAAAGTAGTATCGATATGCTTAAGAACCACCTTGAATCTCTTCGCTCATTGAACAAGAACGAGCTAAAATCACTCTACCGCGAGAGGCGCAAAAAAGCTGCGTCTCCCGAAAGCAAAGGTGCCGGTCTAGAGTTTATAGAAATGGCCCGCAAGGCGAGTCTACCCATAGAATATGAATTCGTGCCGATGGGAGAAGATCAGTCCTTTTTCTGCCTTAAGGTAATTATATAGAGGGAAACCATGGTTCCTATAATCCTGGAAAAAACAAAATCCACACCACATGTTCTGATAAATTCTGAAAACGCTAAATTGGAGTTCAAGGGAGAATCTTTTCCTGAAAATGCCGCAAAGTTTTATGCTCCACTTCTATACTGGATAAGAGAATATCTTGAGAGCAAAGATACCAAAATCATTACCATTGACATGGAAATGACCTATTTTAACAGCAGCACTTCCAAAGCCTTTATGAACATGCTTGAGCTTTTTGAACAAGCGGCGCAGGACGGAAAGGACGTAGTCGTAAATTGGAGGTGTCGAGAAGACAATGAAACGATTTTAGAAGCCGGAGAAGAATTCATGGAAGACAGCCCGTCCTTGACCTTCAACTTTATTACTTATGAAGCCGATGAGTAATTTATCACATGAGAATCGGGACGAAAGCCATACCTTACGGTTCAGTAAATGTAGATCACGCAAAGATGCGTCGATCTTTGGAGATTAGAACTTTGAGCGCTGGGGAACTATTCGAAAAAGAGCAAAGAGTAATTGAAGAGGCCGAGAAGGCTTTGATCGAGAGCAATGACTCCGCGACCGTGGATACAAGCCTATTACAAAAAGCTTCTCAGCGAATACAAAAGGGTCGTTAACCAAAGTCAACGACTTATGAAAATCAGTGACATCATGCAATCCCAGCTCAACAAAATTGCGGCGGAACTTCATGATGAGATTGATTACAGAAAAAAGGTTGAGAATGAAAAACAACGAGTAATCACAGAGCTGAAAGCGCTTTGACGCAAGTGAAACGGTTAAGCGGATTGCTGCCCATCTGCAGCAACTGCCGAAAAATCCGTAATGATAAAGGCTATTGGAGCCAAATAGAAACTTATATAATGGAGAACAGTGAAGCTAATTTTTCTCATGGAATTTGCCCTGATTGTCTAAAAGAGCTGTATCCTGAGTATTGTTCCGAAGAAACTGCAAAATAGTAGGTTGGGTGTTGTTCGACGTATGTTGAAATATAGGAAAAGGCATGATTCCCATCGTTTCAATAGTTGGTAAATCCGACTCCGGCAAAACCACTTTGGTGGAAAAAATTGTGCGAGAGCTAAAGTCGAGGGGCTATAAGATAGCCACCGTAAAACATGACGCCCATTCTTTTGATATCGATCATCCCGGTAAAGATTCTTGGCGGCACAAACAGGCCGGCGCTCATATGTCGATCATATCTTCTTCCACGAAAATCGCCGTGGTGCTGGATACCGATGTGGATCTTACTTTATCGGAAATTAGGGATCAGTATGTTCGGGATGTAGATTTGATGTTGACTGAGGGCTACAAACGGGAAATTCACCCAAAGATCGAGGTGTTCAGAAGTGAAATGAAAAGGCCGCTGTTGTGCGAAACAGATGACAATTTAATTGCCATAGCAGGAGATCCACCTCACGTCCCCGGGGATGTTCCAGTCTTTGATTTGAACGACCCCGGTCCGCTTTGTGATTTTATTGAATCAAAGTTCCTAATTTCAAAAAAGATATAGCTGCTATGGACAAATTCTGAAATCGCTCTAATTAGAAAACCTTGGTGTTCCCCCATAAAACTCAAGAATCTGAATTATTGCTGATGGCTTTGGAGACGGCCTCAGCGGTTTCTTTTCCGAGTCTCGTGGCCTTTTGTATCTGTTCCTCGTCGTTCTCGGTACTTAGCCCAACTACCCAGAAACCGGCGACCATTCGTCTTCTATTCTTCTTACCGTAAAAAATCGGAGCGGCTACTGCCCACACATTGGGCAAGTATTCTTCCATATCTTGGGCAACTCCGGCCTCTCTTACTTCAGCCAGTTGTTTCCGATATAGATCGGGATCAGTTATTGAATTGGGTGTGAAACTTGGGATGGGTTCCGATAAAATTTTTTCGACAAGTTCTTCATCATGGTGAGCCAGGAAAATTTTCCCCGCGGCCCCGGCAAATTTTGAAATTCTTGTGCCGGGACGGGCACGAAAGTTTAGCTCTTTGGTTGATTCTATTTGATCCAAAATAAGTAGCTGATGATTTGTGCAAATGCCGAGGAAAACATCTTCATCAATTTCTTCGCACAGTTTTTCGAGGTACGGTCTTGACTGCTCTATTAACCCGATTCTGACATTAGCGTTTGCCGCAAGATCCTTTACGGCATGGCCGCACGTGTATTTTCGAGTAATTGGATCGCGAAGCACCCATCCTGTGGTTTCTAAAGCAGCCAGAATTCCGTGAGTCGTTGATTTGGCCAGGGAAAGGGCAGAAGCTATTTCGCTTATGCCTGGGTTTTTGGGTGAAGAAATTATTAGTTTTAAGACTTTTAACGCTTTGGAAACGATAGGCGCCGAATATGCGATTTGGCCCGACTCTTGAGATTCTGTCATTGTACACACCTAATAACGCTATGGTTCATTATAGTGAACATGGATGTTTGACCAATTCCGCTTCATCAATTTAGTAACGTGAGTGTAATCCCATTTATACTTGACATAAGTTTATACGAAATATATTCTACTCAAGTCAAAAGAATTCGCTATACAGAAAGTCATAATGCTGAAAATAAAGCAATTCGATATTGAACGGGCCACCCTTCCCATAAGCTCCGGAAATGAAGGCTGGATAGGTGTGGCTCCCTCCGGCGAGGCATATCATATTGTGGTCCCTGTAGACACTCAAATTGCTCGAGGAGTAAACGCCTGCAATATGCCGACTGATGGAACGCCGTTTGGCGGTTACTCGGGTTGGATATATTTAAGGGTTACTCCTTACGATCCGGATCAGTTAGCTTCGTTTGAAGACGCTGTTAAAATAAACTCCGAAAATATATTAACGCAATTGCGCGGATTTGGAATCGAAGCTGATATCCAAGTTAAGTCGGAAACACAATATCAGCATGGACGATTAACTCAAAACAAAAAAACGAAAACCGCCAAGCTCGATCCGCAGTCATTCCGACAAATAATCGTATGTCCCGGCTGCGGCGAGTCGTGGAATAGTTTATCAAAATTTCTCAGGAATGAAAACTTGCGCTTTACCAAATATAGACCGAACCCTGAAGACTTCAGGTTGGGGGCTTACATTTTTAATCATTCCTGCGGCGCGGAAATCCTCATTCAATCGGCCAGGCTGGTTGCGCGAATTAGACGCGTGAAGTCTCTGATCAATTCACACGCATGTCCGGGGTTGTGCTCGTATGAATTCACTTCCAGAGTGTGCGCGGCCGAATGCGAAGGATCTATTTATAGACGAGTAGCCGCTGTTTTAAAGGCCAGAAACAAACTCAAATCAGGATCTAAAGCATGCGCTGAAGGGGCGTTAAGTCCTAACAAGGCCCGTGCCCCCATATATACGCCGAAAGTTTAAACCGTTCGCAGTATCAATCCATCATCACCAGCATTCGTCACCCGGCGTATGCTGAGTCCAGGAGGAAACGTCATGCTCCTGCCTACTTTTCAATATCATGAGCCGTCAACATTAGAAGAAACTCTACACCTTCTCTCAGAACATGGGGGGAACGCGAGAGTATTGGCCGGCGGAACCGACCTATTGGTCAGGATGAAGTTGAAAATAGACAAGCCTTCCCACGTCATTTCAATTTCCAAGGTTCCAGGAATGGACTCTATTATCCCCCGGGAAAACCACTCAGTGACGGTCGGCGCGGGATGCACCGCCGCTACTTTGGCCGCTTCCGAAAAACTCATGGACAGGTTTTTACCCTTAGCGTCGGCAGCTTCCAGATTGGGAGCCCCGATGATTAGGAATAGGGCCACAATTGGTGGAAACATCATGAATGCAAGGCCTGCGGCGGATCTACCCCCGGCGTGCATGGTTCTAAACGCTACGGCTAAGCTGAAATCCTCAGCCGGCGAGCGTGAAGTTCCCATCAATGAATTTTTCAAAGGTCCCGGTGAATCGATAGCGGAATCCAACGAGCTACTTGTGTCCCTGAACATGGAAACACCCCCCCCATGGAGCGGTGGTTCGTACATTAAGCTTGGATCAAGAAAAACTCTCGAAATATCGATGGTGAATGTTGCCACATTACTGACGTTGGCTGCAGCCGACGGTCCAATTGTCGACGTTAGGATAGCTTTGGGGGCGGTTGCCGCCACTCCTGTGCGAGCCTACGCGGCCGAAGAAATGCTCATTGGGCAATTTCCGTCGGAAGCCATTTTTCATGAAGCCGGTCAGATCGGCGTCGGCCTTTGTAGCCCCATAACAGATCACCGCGGCACAATGGAATATCGCTGCATGATGATTGAAGTGTTGATCAAGCGGTCTTTAGGACAAGCTTTCGAGCGAGCGCAATCCTGGAAACCCTGACGACATTTAATAAATTTGAGGAGAAAACGTATGAAGACAATCATTCGTTTAACTATAAACGGCGAATCATATGAAACAGCGGTAGATCCCAACCGCACACTCTTGCAGTTTCTAAGAGAAGATCTTGGTTTAACGGGCGCAAAGCACGGATGTGGACTCGGTGACTGCGGAGCATGCACAGTGCTTCTGAATGGAAAACCCGTTAACTCATGTTTGGTCCTTGCCGTTCAGACCAACGAGGGAGAAGTCCTGACCATCGAAGGTTTGGCTGAGAATGGGAAGCTGCATCCATTGCAGCAATCGTTTGTCGACAAAGGCGCCATCCAGTGTGGTTTTTGCACGCCCGGGATGATCCTTTCTGCAAAAGCCCTTCTTGACTTGAACCCGAAACCGTCTGAACAGGATATTCGAACCGCTATTTCGGGAAATTTGTGCAGATGCACTGGTTACCAAAAAATCGTAGAGGCGGTTCAGGACGCTGCAGAGACGATTACGTCAACGGAGGTGTCGTGATGAGTGAATTCCAAGTTCTCAACACGAGAGCGGCGAGACTGGATGCCCCTGCAAAGGCTACAGGCCAAGCCAAATACGCAGATGACCTACAATTCCCAGGTATGTTGTACGCCGCCATTCTTCAGAGCCCAGTGCCGCATGCGCGAATAGTTCATATCGACACGTCCAAAGCGCGCAAATTACCCGGAGTGAAATCCGTGGTCACAGCCAAAGAGGCCGGCCTAATGAAATATGGTGTCTCTCCGGCGCGTTATGACGAAACTTTGTTCGCACACGATAAAGTTCGCTATGTAGGTGATGAGATTGCGGCCGTGGCGGGAATTAATCAAGCTGTTGCCCAGGAGGCTCTCGACCTCATCAAAGTGGATTATGAGGAATTGCCGGCTGTTTACGATATGTTTGAAGCAATGAAGGAGGGCGCCCCTCAGATCCACGACGCATTTCCCGGCAATCTTAACGCCGAAGTTCATCAGGAATTCGGCAATGTGGAAGAAGCGTTTGCGGGTTGCGACTTGATTGTAGACCATACCTTCTTGAATAAGAGGCAAGATGCCGCCTTTATCGAACCGCATTCCTGTGTGGCGATTTTTGACCTAAATGGAAGATTGACTCTGCACACTTCAACTCAAGTGCCGCACTACGTGATGCGTACGGTAGCCATGGTGCTTCAGATCCCCGTGGGTAATGTTCGTGTCGTTAAACCCTACGTTGGCGGCGGCTTCGGTCCGAAATGCGAGGCCACTCCGCTTGAGATGAGTTGTTCTCTCTTAGCAAAAATCACCGGCAGACCGGTAAAGATGACCTATTCCAGAGAGCAAGTTTTTCTTCACAGCAGAGCTAGACACCAGTTCTTTGCTGAGATGTCCTTAGGCGTTATGAACGATGGGACAATGGTAGCCCTGAAAAACAAAGCAGTGCTTGATGGCGGCGCTTATACCAGCTTCGGCATCGCCACGGTTTACTATTCCGGATCTTTGCTCGGCGGTCTGTACAAGCTCAAGGCAATGAAATATGACGGTTACAGAGCTTACACGAATAAACCGGCGTGCGGAGCACAACGAGGTCACGGTGGCGTGGCCCATAGAGCTGCTTTTGAGCAGTTGATCGACATGACCGCGGAAAAACTCAATTTGGATCCTATTGAAATGCGGCTCAGAAACGTAATGGTTACCGGTGAAATGACCGTCAACGAACTAGATATGTCCAGTTTGGGAATGAAGGAGTGTATCGAAGCCGTCCAGACCGGTTCGGATTGGAACAATAAAAAGGGCAAACTGCCCAAAGGTAAGGGCATAGGTATGGCCTGCGGTTTTTTTGTGTCCGGCGCCGGCTATCCTATTTACAGATCGGACACTTACCATTCCACTGTCGTAATCAAGATCAGTGAGGACGGCGGGACAGTGCATGTATTGACGGGTTCAGCGGAGATAGGGCAGGGTTCCGATACGACTATGGCAATGATCGCCGCCGAAACATTGGGTGTTCCTTTGGATAAAGTTAAGGTCACATCCGGCGATACGGATTTAAGCGTGGACCTCGGAGCTTATTCAAGTCGCCAGACTCTCATGACCGGACATGCCACCAAAGATGCCGCTGAAGATGTGAGAAAGCAGATAGTTAAGTATTTAGCCAAGGAGATGGGTTGCGACCCGGACTCAATTTCATTTAAAAATGGATTGGTGCTGTTTGACGGTGGTCCAGCAGATTTTTCCAAAATTCGCACAATGTATCTTAAAGAACATCGCGGGTGGACCGGTCTTCCCGACGCTGATCACTTGACTTTTACCGAAGCTGCTAGATTGGCGTACCTTGAGAGCGGCACCATAGTTGGAACCGGTAAATATAAGCCACCTCGTTTAGGAGGTTCCTACAAGGGCGCAGCAGTGGGAACATCACCGGCGTACGGATGTTCGGCGCAAATCGTCGAAGTTACGGTGGACATGGAGACCGGAGAAATCACCGTGGACAACATGACCGACGCACATGACTGCGGCCTGGCAATAAACCGCACTCAGGTTGAAGGACAGATGCAAGGGTCTCTCTCAATGGGATTGGGAGAATGTTTATTCGAGGAAGTGAAGTTCGATTCTCGAGGCCGCATAGTTAATGCTTCATTAGGTGAGTACAAGATTCCAACCGCATTGGATATGCCGAACGTGAAAACCATTTTAGTTGAGTCTCATGAGCCGAATGGCCCTTACGGCGCTAAAGAGGTGGGGGAGGGCGCAATAATGCCGACAATACCCGCCATTTTGAACGCCGTTTATAACGCCACAGGTGTGAGAATCAACGAACTGCCGGTATCATCGGAACGGCTCTATGTAGCGATCAACCAAGCGAAAGAGCGTGCCGAGTAGCACAATCTAGTTATAGGTTTTCTCGAAAGTAATGTCGATTAACGCCTCTTATTCGTCGTCCCAAAGGCTGCCCCGGATATCCGGGGAAAGCTGGGACCCAGATTTTACTGGATCCAGCATACGCTTCAATGACGATGGTAAGTTTTGAATTCAGAACTAAACTTTATAGCATTGCGAAATTCGGATAGCCGGCCAATTGAAGATACTTTCTTTGTATCCTTGATTACTTTCGAGAATTAATATGAAAGCCTCGGTGGTCTGCCCCGGAAATATCTCGGGGCGGAGCCAACCATTGCAATTGCTCACCGTAGGTCCTCAATCATAATTGGTTTAGACAAAGTTCATAACGCTCGAAAAAAAATGGCGCCGTCTGCGTACCACTATTGCTGATTAATTCTGGAGAGAATTGGAGAGAGAATTCCTGAAAGAAAAGTGCGGCGACGCTAAACTATAGCGTATCTCAACGAAAAAGGGGGCCGAAGCCCCCTATAAATCTACTCGCAATTATCAACTAATCTTCTTCACCATGCTGCTTTCCCATACCCTTGAGGCCGATCATAGTGGTGCTTCCACTTGACCAATACTCGAGAGTGCCTTCGGCAACCATTTTGTTGACAAGCTGATTGACCTGTCTACTCTTCATATCGGGTAGCACGGCGTAAAAATCTTTAAGATAAAACTTTGATTTAGTTTTTGATTTAGAATTCAAATGTTCAACGATCTTTTGTTTCGCTTCTTCATCGGTCATTAGAAAACCCTTCCTTAGTTGAGAAAGCGATTAATACTTGAACTGAGTCGACTGACGCCAGGTCGTATAAGCGAATCTGTAATCATCGATCAGGTGATGAGTAAACGGAATTTCGGTTTTCTCGAAGAATCTTTCCCATCCAATGCGATCGGCCCAATCTCCCAGGCGCTCATACTTGTGAGCGTCTTGAGAGTAAACTTCCACTATCTTCTTCACAGCGTTTACAGTTGAAGGCCATCTGGGCGGCTCATTAGGGATGAACGGGATAACGACCTTGGAGAATTTCGGCTTGCTGATTCTGTTGGATATCTTGCCGCCTACCAAAATGGCCACTCCACTTCCTAGTTCATCCGCCAATGGCATAGCCGCGCACATGGTGTAGCAATTACCGCAGAACATGCAACGTTCGGCATTGACTTCAAGGCTCTTCAATCCTGAGGCAGTCTTAGCGGGTTTAATAGCCGCCGTCGGGCAAGCTGCGATTGCCAATGGAAGCTCGCAAAGTTTGTCGATCCACTCGCTATCGATCATCGGGGGCTTACGGTGGATTCCCAGAATGGCGATATCGGAACAGTGAACGGCGCCGCACATATTGAGGCAGCATGCCAGGGATACTCTAACTGGGGCCGGAAGAGTCATTGAACCGAAGTAATCGTAAAGACCGTCCATGACGGCTTTTACAACACCCGACGCGTCGATAGCCGGTGTGTGGCAGTGAGCCCAGCCCTGGGTATGGACGATGTTTGTAATACCGGCGCCGGTGCCGCCGACAGGAAATTTGAACGACCCACCGTCGAATTTTCGTGACGATAGGTCGTCAATCAGAGGTTGCAATTTCGCTTTATCGGCAAGCAAGAATTCAATGTTGTTACGGGTCGTAAAACGGAGATAACCATCGCAATACTTGTCAGCGATGTCGCAAATCTCTTTGATCAATTCAACACTTATGAGACGCGCTGCGCCTACACGCACGGAATAAATCTTATCTCCGCTTTCGGCTGTGTGGCAAAGGACACCGGGCTGAAAAATTTCATGATAAACCCATTTCCCAAAATTATTTTTGATAACGGGCGGTAAAAATTCTTTGAAATCCCGGGGTCCTATATCGGTAATCCTATCCTTTAGAGGATCTGAAGGATCATAAGCCATAATATGTTTCCTCCTGAAAACTGTTTAGTACACAACTTACCTAAGGTGTTTCTTACGGAATTCATTGATATCACGTGTCCATCCGCCTTTAACTTCTTCTTCCTTCCAGAAGATATACGGATTGGATCTGGGCTCATCGACCATTCTAGGATCGGGATCCAGCTCGCAAACGCGTAAGAATTCTTGCATGCTCTTGCGTTGAATCAGTTCACCAAGCCGCTCACGGTTCTTGCCTTCTTCCATCCACCAATCCCAGACTTTTTCAACGAGATCTTTAAGCTCGTCATAAGGCGGGTCCACTTTTATGAAAGGAACCGTAAGAGTGGACATCTGCGCGCCTTCAAGAATAGGAGCTTTTGCGCCGAAAAGTATTGAAGCGCCTCTGTCCAAACCGATGCGCAGGGCTTGCGGCATAACATTTAAGCAGTGCATGCAGCGGACGCACTCTTTGTCGTTGATGACAAGCTTGTCACCTTCCATTGCCATACACTGGGTTGGGCAAAGATCAATGACTTCTTTTTGGATATCGAATTTTCCCCAGTCTCTGCCTGAATGGGCGCCTGCGTTTGAGGGAATTTCACCGCCCGTGTAGGCTTTTACCGCCGCTGGGTCAATGCGAATATCGTCTCTCCATGTGCCGATAACGGACATGTCGGAACGAGCGATTGAAGCGACGCAACCATTGGGGCATGCGTCAAATTTGAACTTGAACTTGTAAGGGAAAGCGGGACGATGCAAATAGTCTTGATATTCTCTGGTAAAACTATCGCAAAGTTCCTGGCTGTCATAGCATGCGAATTCGCAACGAGACATACCAAGGCAGCTTTCAGGAGTTCTAAGGTTGGAGCCTGATCCGCCGAGATCCTGGTTCAATTGATGAGTTAAGTCGTAAAACAAAGGTTCGAGATGATCGGTTGTTGTTCCTAAGAAAATGATGTCACCGGTTGAACCGTGCATATTCGTCAAGCCGCTGCCGTGCTTTTCCCACAGCGCGCAAAGATCTCTGAGAAACTTGGTTGTATAATATTTACTGGAGGGCTGATTCACACGGACGGTATGGAAGTGGGCAACACCAGGAAACATGGTAGGTTGATCACAATATCTTCCAATAATTCCACCGCCGTAGCCAAAGACACCCACGATACCGCCGTGTTTCCAATGGGTGACTTGATCTACATAAGACATTTCCATGACGCCGAGCAGGTCTTCCGGGGCGCCTTTCAAAAGGTGTTTGCCTGTTTCGCCCTGTTGCTTAATGTCAGAGACAAAACTGGGCCACGGGCCGGTTTCCAGTTCATCAAGCATAGGGGTGTTGTGTTTTCCCATTAAAGATTCCTCCTTCTTTATTTGGGTTCTTAAAATTCGTAACAAATGCGCAAAATCTCAACAAATTGCCGTCGTCAATAAAAAGTTCCCCTCAGAAAAAGCTCCTACCCTCACCAGCTTTCCCGAGAGATCAACGATCTATGTTTTTCTTGGTGGGTATGATGAACGAAGGTTCAGTAACCCAAGGTAGACTGAAGGATATTATGAAAATTATGAAATCAAGTCAAGCAAAAAAAGAGATATTTGCAATAAGATATCAAATCGTTACAAAACATATTTTTCAAATAACAAAAGTCTTCGCAGCCTTGGTTATTTCATAAACCCCACCGGCAATTCCTATACGTAATTTTGACCAATTTTATAAGCTCAACTGTACTCTTCGTTAGCTAAACCGAATTCAAAACACATAATACAATCGGACTTTTGCGCTACGTTTACATCATAAAACTTGGATTCTCGTCATCTACAATTGCACGATTAAGCCTATCACCAAAATCTGTGTACAGAATTCTCCGCAATGCAAAGCATCTTCAACTGGATCGGCGAATACAAAATCAGCTGGCCTTTGTGCGATTAAAGATTTAGTATTTCTTCTTTATCAATTCACGAGCACGTAAATGTCGCTACCTCAGTTTCCAATTAGGAGATTCTATTGCGAAGACGAAATAATGGTGGAGATTCGCGGAAACCAACTTGATGCCGTTCTTCCAGGAGATTCGAAGTGTCGAGACGGTTCTCCGGTGACATTTGCCGTCTATTTCGATTTAATCACCCGTTTCATCAGAGAAAATTGGAACGAGTTTGCCGACCTTGCCGCCACACACCAATCACGCTACTCAGAATCTGTCATTGGCATAGACATAGTCGCTGAGAAACACGGGCAAGATTACCATCCTGCAAGAATCCGCATTCGTGGTCGGCAGACTGAATTTGATTTAGTTGCAAATATCTGTTTGGCGCAACCCGACGTTGCGAGTTCGTTTCCTGATTTTGATAATCTTAAATCGCTTTACGAAAATCATGCAGGTAAATTTCTACCTAAAGTGTACTTCCGTGGTAAAGCGACAAATGAAAATTGTGAGTCCGATGTTTTCATTGGTGAATGGCTTACCGGTTTTCATGAATTTCATCCAGGTGACGAATCGCCGAATTATTCCATTAAATTATGGGACCGAAATCATGGTTACAAGCTGCTGAATAAGGCTAAATCGTGTGAAATTCTAAGACAATGTTCGTACATTTTGACCTATTATTACGATTATCGCAACTTTTGGGAAATTTATCCCTGGCATCACGCTGCAGGCGATTTTGTAGCAGCGATAGACGACGATACGGTGAGGGTAAAACTAATTACCGTAAGGCAATACGCGCCCAGAATTGATTTTCCGGATAATGATTCCAAGAATGCTATTAATGCCCTTTTGGTATTTTTCGGAAATTTGTCTTTAAGGATGAGGTTAGACAGATACAACGGAGTCGGAGAAACAGTTTGGGCCCCCAATTCTTTTGTCCCACTTATCATTAGAGGTTTTTTTGACGGGCTGCGAGATCAGGTTTCCGAAGGTAGGATTGCTCGGCAGGAGCTCTCGACAATAGAGAATATATATTCATTTCTTTCGTTGGAACTTTGGGCTGAGCTTTTCAGTGAAATCATTGCGGGTTATAATCCCCGTGCGCCGGAATTCAAGATTATTGAAGAAAATCTGACGGATCATATCTATGAAGTTTACCACGACATTTCTCTCATGTTTCAGTCCATCTAAGTTTGATTTGACTCACAAACACACTATACTACTTCAATTTGGTTCGATTTATAATCCTTACCTCAGGTCGATTTGATTTCGATGCATAGAATTCCAAGAATAGTGACCGCTGCGCTTAGAGGCGGCTCCGGTAAGACACTGATAACAGTCGGCTTGATTGCGGCTATACGAAGCCGCGGCATGGAGGTGGCGGCCTTCAAAAAAGGCCCGGACTATATAGACGCAGGTTGGTTGGGTTTGGCCTCCCAGACCAGTTGTCGGAATTTAGATGCATTCCTCTTTGATTCCGAAAAAATGAAAACATCGTTTTTTACGAACGCGGCTAGCAGGGACTTTACCGTGATCGAAGGCAATAGAGGTCTTTTTGACGGAGTCGACGCAAACGGCAGCTACAGCACGGCTGAAATGGCCAAGTTTTTAACTGCTCCAGTAGTGCTCATAATTGACGCTACAAAAATGACGCGCACCGCTGCGGCTCTGGCGCTTGGCGCCGTCGCCATGGATCCTCAGTTGAAAATAGCCGGCGTTATTCTCAATCGTGTGGCGGGGACCCGCCACGAACGAATTTTGCGAGATTCGATTGAATCGGAAACCCACGTGCCGGTAATCGGTTCTGTGTGGAAAATCTCCCATGACGACCTTCCCCAAAGACATCTAGGCTTACTTCCATTGCATGAGCACCCGGAAGCAGTGAAGATAATCGATAAAACCGCCGAAATGGTTAAACGCTGCGTCGACGTGGACAAAGTTCTTGAAATTGGACAAAATTCAGAAGATTTCTTGTTTACGCATCTTGCGCCGACGGCAAAAAAGCCTGGATCCAAGACTTCTAAGGGACCGCGCATCGGGATCATTAGAGATGAGGCTTTTCAGTTTTACTATCCTGAAAATTTGGAGGCGCTTACTGAGAGAGGCGCCGAGCTTATAGAATTCAGCGCTTTGAGAGATAATGCGGCGCCTCAAGTTGACGCTCTGTATATTGGTGGAGGATTTCCGGAGGTATACGCTGAGAGACTTGCCGCCGCCGAGGCGCTACGTAAATCAATATTGACTGCCGCTGAATCAGGTTTACCTATATACGCCGAATGCGGCGGTCTTATGTATTTGTCCGAGAGTATTGAGATGGATCACCGCAGCTATCCTATGGTGGGAGTCTTTCCGGCCAAAACCATTATGCGACGTAAACCTCAAGGACTGGGCTATATAACGGTTGAAACAACATCGGCAAATCCCTTTTTCGCAGTCGGAGCCGTGCTTTCCGGACATGAATTTCATTACTCCGAACTTGAACTCACTCAATCAGATGTCCGCTATGCTTTTAAAGTGCTGAGGGGAGCGGGGATGGGTCGGCGCCGTGACGGAATATTAAAATATAATGCCTTAGGGACCTATCTGCATACGCATGCCTTAGGGACTCCCATATGGGCCGAAAGTCTGCTCAGACGAGCCGCAATCCGAAAATCTGAAAATTCCGAAGATTTTCCGGAGATACTCGCAGGTTAGAACATCAGTATGATTAACATTCCAAGATTAACAATTGCCGCTCTGCGCGGGGGCGCAGGCAAAACTTTTATTACTTTGGGTATTGCCGCAGCTTTAAAAAGAAAGGGCTTAGCCTTATCAATTTTTAAGAAAGGGCCGGATTACATAGATTCCGGCTGGTTGGGCAAAGCCGTTGATGGAGAATGTCGAAATCTGGACTCCTATTTATCGCCGCCGGAAAAAGTCAAACAGTCATTTTTTATAAATTCATCTGGGAAGGATCTAGCCTTAATCGAAGGCAATCGCGGGCTATATGATGGGGTTGACGTAGCCGGGGCGTTCAGCACTGCTGAATTGGCCAAGCTCTTGGGCACGCCCGTCGTTCTCATCGTCGACGCTACGAAAATGACGCGCACAGCGGCGGCAATGGTGCTGGGGTGTTCTCTATTGGATACAGAAGTCAATATTCAGGCGGTTATTCTCAATAGAGTGGCGGGCGCCAGGCATGACCGTATATTGCGAGAATCCATTGAATCCGCTACATCAATTCCCGTGGTAGGATCAATCGCCAAGCTAACTATGGACAATTTCCCCCAAAGACATTTGGGTTTACTTCCACTTTTCGAACACACTGCTGCGGAGCGTTTCCTTCTCGAAGCGGCGAATATTATCGAGTCTTCGGTTGACCTCGACAAGCTGCAGGCAATTTCCGCATCAGCGAGCCCGACGAGTGTGAAACACTCAGAATTGATGCCTTCAGGCAAATATGATGTAACTGTTGGAATTCTGAAGGATTCGGCGTTTCAATTTTATTACCCGGAGAATCTTGAAGCCCTCACCAGGTTAGGCGCAAAGCTGATAATTCTTAATTCTTTGACCGGTGAGAGCTTGCCCGAATTAGACGCCTTGTATATCGGAGGCGGATTTCCGGAAACTCACGCTCACGGATTGGCCGAAAACAAGCATTTGAGAGACTCGATCTTGAGAGCCGCTAAATCGGGTTTACCTATATACGCCGAATGCGGCGGACTTATGTATTTGTCCCGGAGTTTGCAAATAGATGAAAACACGTATCCTATGGTTGGGCTTTTTCCAATCGACACAATTCTGGAACGCAAACCCCAGGGGCACGGGTACATACACGTAGATGTGACGAGAGAGAATCCATTCTATCCCGTGGGCTCACGGATTATTGGACATGAATTCCATTATTCCTATGTTACCGGATTAAACGACCCCGCTGCCGAATATGTGTTTGAAGTGAAGCGCGGCCATGGTATGGATGGAGTCCTAGAAGGAATCGCCGCTTATAATGCGCTCGGAACATATCTACATGTCCTGGCGCTGGGTTCGCCCCTATGGGCTCAGGGAATAGTCCAAAGAGCGGCTGAATTCGCGAAATGGAAACGTGTTCAAGACAGATGAACAACACATGTCTTCAATAATAGATAGAAACATTCAAAAAGTATTTGGCCCTAAAGGAATTTTGTCCCGACAAATTGAGGGCTATGAAGATAGACCACAGCAAGCGCGCATGGCGACGGAGGTCTGTAATGCTCTCGTTTCAGATGAAAACCTGATTATCGAAGCCCCTACCGGCACCGGCAAGACGCTGGCGTACCTTGTAGCGGCAGCTCTCTCAAGAAAGAAAATTGCCGTTTCGACGGGAACTAAGAATCTGCAAGAGCAGCTTTTCCTTCGAGACATTCCTTTTCTCGTGTCCAAAGTTTTTCCAAAACTTAGAACTGCTTTGCTTAAAGGACGCTCCAATTTTATTTGTCACTCGCGATTACATCATTTTCTTAAACAACCCTACCTACAGGGGAGCGAGTCTGAACGACATTTCAACGATATTTTAGACTGGTACAACAAGACCAAAGAATATGGATCCGGTGACAGGGCCGAACTGGAAAACCTGCCCGACGACGACTCTGTTTGGTCTGAAATTTGCTCGACAACGGAAACGTGTCTGGGAAAGAAATGCAGATTCCGGGAAGATTGTTTTGTCATGCGGATGCGAGCTAAAGCTCAAGATTCCGATATCATGGTGGTAAATCACCATTTGCTTTGTTCGGACCTCGCTATTAAAGGAACCGGATATGGGGAAGTAATCCCGAATTATGAAGCCTTGATCGTAGACGAAGCTCATGGTTTGGAAGACGCTGCGACTCAGCATTTCGGGCTTCATCTGGGCCCATTCAAGGTTTTACGACTCATTAAAGACGCAAAGACTGAATTAGCCCGGACAACAATGAATCCGGATAAGTATCTGAAGGCTCTGGATAATATTGATATTCAGTCAAGAAGACTTTTTGATGAACTGGCGTCGCACAATGGATCGCGAGCCGAAACTTTGACGTTGACGGCCTCTCACCTCGAGGCCCAGACGACGATTTGCACAAATTTAGATGTCCTTGCTTCTATGATCGCCAACTATTCCGCCGCTTCAGATGAGTTGAAGCAAATCGGCGTAAAAACTTCAGCCATATCAACCGACTTCAAGATAATTCTCGATCCTGAACCCGCCGGAGATTACGCTTGCTGGGTGGAGAAACGGGACAGGTATGTTCAACTACACGCAAGTCCTATAGAAGTGGCCGACAAGCTCAAGACCGTGTTATATGAAGCCCTGCAGGCTCTAGTGTTCACCTCGGCCACATTGTCCGCAGGAGGAAATTTCAATTATTTCAAATCACGCCTCGGCGTCCCAAACGAGACACAGGAGCTAATACTGGATACTCCGTTCAACTATTCCGATCAAACGCTTCTCTATGTGCCGAGATCGGCGCCGAACGTAAGCGATGAGCATTACGGCGAGTTGCTGACGCCACTTATTAAGGAGATTCTGGAGAAAACTTCCGGGCGAGCCTTTGTGCTGTTTACTTCGTACAAAAACTTGGAAATCGCCAACAAAATTTTATCAAATAACTTGCGTTTTCCCCTGTTGGTTCAGGGCGCTAAACCGAAAACCAAATTACTTGAAGAATTTCGATCCACCCCAGGATGCGTTTTGCTTGCCACATCGTCATTTTGGGAAGGTGTTGACGTTCGGGGCGAAGCGCTCTCGTGTGTGATAGTTGATCGTTTACCCTTTGCAGTGCCGACGGATCCCATTATTGCCGCGAGAATAGCAAAGCTGAAGTCCCAAGGTAAGGAGCCCTTCTATTCATTACAGGCGCCCATGGCGGTGATAGCGCTGAAGCAAGGGCTGGGCAGGCTTATACGCACCCGTTCGGATCGAGGTATACTCGCGGTGATGGATACCCGAATACTTACGAAATCTTATGGTAAGCTGTTTTTGAAAAGTTTGTATGACGCGCCCATCTGCCGAGATATATCAGATATCGAAAGATTTTTCTCACAACCTGAATTACCAATACATTCGCCTCCAGATAGAGCAAACCCGCAGTTCGGCTCCGTTTACCGTCGGCGTCCTAAAATTAAGTAAATCTCAGTATTCTTATAATGAAAGCATAATTGCGCAGCCTGCCGGATTGAATATACACGCCGCCCATATCAAAACTTGTAAGCCCTCAGTTTCTGGTGGTGAGTAGAGAGACTTTGGTGGGAGAGTTAATTTTCTATAGTTTCGCGATTTCAGTCTGTTTAAAAGTTGCGCAAGTAGCGCGGCATGTTGATTTTTCTCATCTTATTGATTTCCCTTGTCTCCGAAAAAGGTTGGAGAAAAATGACTCCTTCGTGCGGCAGCGAGCATATCGAAAAAAGTGAAAGACTTCTTTTTACCGTACCACGGAGGTGGGTCTGCGACGAGATTCTTTGCGGTAGAGTACTGTCGCACGAACCAAAGGACTACGAAGGAGTAGGCCCAGTACGCAAACATCGGAGCACGCACGACCGACATTTCGCAACGACACTGAGGGTCTGCAGCGCCGAGGAGTTGCTTGGTCTCTCGATTGGTAACCTCGATGCTCCATCGAGCGCCGTACCGCTCAATGATCTGTCGTGACGTTGCATGAATGTCGGTGTCGAAGAACACTTTATCGGCGTGGCGTCCGCTCGGATCATGACACAGGACTATGGAGATTGCCTCGGGCCCTGCGCTATGATACCACAGAGCTGTAAACTGATGGACCATGAGCCTGATTCTTTTCCGTAACAGAAAGCCCTGATTTCGGACCATTTCAAGTTCGGGTCTTGAAACATCGCAGCCGGCGTCGGCAGCCGACAACCTCTCTTCCGAGGCCTGCCTCTTCGACGAACCGCAGTCCTTTGGACGGGAGCAAACAAAGCAGCGTCCATCCGAATCCTTCCGGTGACATGGACATCTTTGGGACGTCCTTTGAGGATCGTCTCACAGCAGTAGCCAAGGTCGCCGCCACTATCATGCGTTCCCCTTCTCTGAGCCACGAACGTGTCAAGTTGATAAGATCCAAACCGATCCGAGTCTTTGTCTTGTATGGCAGCCCTTCGGGTTTAACCTTTGCTTTCGGCGGCCACCAAAGTCCGGCCGCATACGGCAGACAAAAGATTCGATCACTGATTTTAGGTATCCGGATCGCCAGACCAATAACGAAACACAGGCCATAACCTTTCTGTTTGGTCAACTTCGAGGCCGAACCATCATGCTGCCAACCGGCGCCGCAGATCTTCTTACCGCAGCGCTTGTTCAACGTGTCGTCAACCACCGCAAGAATCTGAACTCCCGAGGCAATCAGCGCTTCCATCAGCATTCTAAAGAGCCGATAGGATACCCGTTCGGCGCTCCACTGTCCTTTGTCCAAGAATCGGTAGATAGTGGCGAAGTGCCTGGATTCATGGAGCCCCATGGTCAGAATAACTTTGCTGATCGTGTGCGTCCCCACCGTGAGGACCCAACCGACCAGCAGCGCCGAGAAAATGCGATAGCTCGGAGCGCTGAAGCACACCTTCAAAGAAATATCGTCAATCTCAACGGTTTTGGTATACACTTTTTCAACTTGGCGTTCCCCCTTTCACATCTTTGTTTCGTAAAACCGATGTGCGCGGAACGCCTGCTTTTGCAAGCATTATCTGACTAATCTACCATGGTTAGTACGCCAAAAAGGCGAAACTATAGATTCTGTTGCCATACACTTATTCGACTGAAGCGGATGCTTTTGACCGAAAGTCCGGCACCTATAAGCGACAGCAGAGGATAGCTCTGTCGGCCCCGAGGCAGCCGCAGATGGATTAAAAATTGGGCAACCCAGACTACCCTAATCGCTGGTCAAAAAAAGTAAAAACCCCAGTTGTCCTTGATTAAACAAGAGGATAGGATGCTTTTATGGACAAATAATCTATCACCAACGAGGTGAACCTATTATGCGACAAAGCGTGCTTCCTTTTCAGTATGCAGTTGAACAAAATTCCGGGCGGATGACGTCATTGAGCGGCTTACCCGCGTACGTTGTATTTGCACACGTTATGATTTTGGATGGTTTATTGAGTGAGCTAGTGAGAGTTCGGCAAGACAAGGTTTGGCATCGTTGAGGTTATGGAAAAGCGATTGATTTCATTGATTGGGCAACCCCCTGTTTCGCCGGGCCGTCGCTCCAGGAAGGGAGAGGATCGGTCTGGGCGTGCGTCTCGGCCACCACGAGGCGCAGGGCGCACAGCGCTAAAGCCACCACGCGGTCTGGTCTAATGGAAATGGCGATGGATTTCACAGCAGTGTCGCTCCTTTCAGTGATTCTGGATCTTGCTCTTTGCAAGGCAGTTCACGGGAAGGGAATTTCTTCAGAATCATAGCGTTCTTTAATCTTCTCGTTTATTTGGACCTTGGCTTTCAAATAATCCTGCGATTTTACCCACATTCGGATTTCAATCTTCATGTTCTTGTCTCCAAGGTCTTTTATGATGATGCTCGGTTGCAGTTCCTTCAGGATGATATCCTCTTTGTCAATGATGTCCTGTAAAACATCTCTGATTGCTTTGAGATCGGCCTTGTAGCCTACTCCGATCACTAGTCTCAGCCGCCTGGTATCCTGATGGGAGTAGTTGACGACCTTGTCCGCTGTCAACTTGGAATTAGGAATGATTACGGTTCATTCTTTTGAAGCCCCGAAAATAGTTCTGTTATAAATTGTGCCACGAATCTTAACCTAATTAAGAAAGTACCTTCAATTATTAAAATTATTCGCAGGTTGATAATCTCAATGGGAGTCCGTAAGAAATTCACCAATCTAGCTTTATGTCACCGAACCCGAAACTAGGCCAGTCGTCATTCCATTATAGACAGATTTCTAAAAAATATAGCATCCTGCAGGCCAAATTGAAAGTGAATATGTTAGAGTTGGTTATCTTGGTCATATGCTACAATGTTGTCTATTCCTCCTCAGTTTGTTTATTATTGTTTATTTTACTGTTATCTAATATAATACTTTAACTATAATGCGTAGCGGGTGCAACAAATAAGGTTCATCTGCGAAAGTCTTATGCATTGAGTGAGCTCGAGTTTGCGAAAGACATAACCGAATAGAAAGTAAGAAAATATGAGTATGGAGCTGTTTTTCACTGTAACTATAACATGATCTTTATGTTGGTAAGGTTAGCGCTGGGTTAGGGATTCACTCATGGAAGATGAAAGGAAGACCAAGGACGACCTCATACAAGAAGTTAACAACCTACGCGCCTACATTGGTCGTGTTCAGGCGAAAACGACTAGTTCTAAAGGCCGGCAAAGCGTTTTACAGGAGCGGCAGCGAATAGATTGCCGTGAAAACGGGACCGAGTTTTTACGTCCATTAAACCGCAATAGGATTAATACGGAAAGCATCGATCTCAGCACTCTCTTTAGCAAAGATGTTACCGTGTCGGGCAGTTTCAATATCGGTGGTGAAATTTGGAGCACGACTTTCGGCAAGGTCCTCCAGGCGCTGCCTATTCCTGCGTTGCTGATAGATCGGGGTTTCAATGTCACCGTGGTAAACGAGGCTTGTGGAAGAATTAGTCATGATTACATTCACATCCTGGGATCCTCCTTTGTGAGTCTTTGTCCAAACCCTTCTAGCGCCACAAAAGTACAGTCACTAATCGAACAGGTTTTTGCCGACAGAAAACCGCGTGTCTGGGAGATAGTGCTTAAAATAGCGGCAAATACAATTTGGGGACGGATGAGTTTAAGGTCCATTCGTATTCTGGACGAGCGATTCGTCCTTATACTTTTGGAGGACCTTACGCTGGAAAAAAAGCGGCTTGCGGTGAATCGTAAGCAGCAAGAGGCGCTCCGACACGAGATAGCTGAACGCCAATTATCGGAGGATGCGGCACGTAAGAGTGAAAACAGGTTCAGCCGAATCTATGACGATGCCCCGATGATGATGCAGGCGGTAGATCGAAGCGGAACAATCCGGAGCGTCAATAAAAAGTGGTTGGCAAATCTTGGATACGCTTCAGATGAAATTGTAGGCCGGAAGATTGAAGTTGTCATGGCCGAATCCTGCAGGAAGTTGGCTGACTCAATCCTCAATGACTTATGGAAGCATGGCGAGACTCGTGACCTTAGCTGCCAGTTTGTAAGGAAAGACGGCGCCGTGGTAGATGTATTGGTAGATTCCTCCGTCACGGATGATCCGATATGGGGCACAGCATGTCTTTCTGCTTTGAGGGACGTTACTCATGAGAAGATTCTGGAAAAGCAACTCAGGGAAGCCCAAAAAATGGAGGCTATCGGAACTCTTGCGGGCGGTATAGCTCACGATTTCAACAATTTGCTGCAAATTATTCTTGGCTTTTCCGACCTATTACTCATGCAGGGGCAGCAACGCGGAATCGAAGCGCTTCGATCAATACGAGAAGCGGCTAAGCGCGGTTCCGAATTGGTGAATCAGATCCTTACCTTTAGCAGAAAGGTGGAAACAAATCCATCTCCCATCGACCTAAACCTCGTGGTGGAGAAAATTGAAAGTCTACTTTCTAGGACAATTCCTAAAATGATCCAAATTGAGCTCGCTCTTGACCATGACCTCAGACCTGTATTTGCTGATCCTGGACAGATGGAACAAGTTCTGATCAACCTTGCCGTCAATGCGAAAGATGCCATGCCTGAAGGCGGCAAGCTGATTATCGGGACCAAAAATGTTGTATTGGATGAACAATATTGTAAGGCGCGTTTGGAGGTTCAACCTGGTGATTATGTCCAGCTGACCGTGTCGGATACGGGGCACGGAATGGGAAAGGAGGTTTTGGACCACATTTTTGAGCCTTTCTTTACCACCAAAAAAGCCGGCGCAGGCACAGGACTAGGGCTGGCAATGGTTTTCGGCATCGTTAAGATCCATGGAGGTCATATTTGTTGCAGCAGCGGCCCCAAAGCCGGCGCCACTTTTGAAATTTACCTACCGGCCATGGGAGTGGCTTTGAGCTCTGAAGCGGGAACGACGTTTGAATTTCCCTCATTTGGAACCGAGACAATTTTACTGGTAGATGATGAAGAACTCATAAGAAATTTTGGAGTCGAGGCGCTTCAATCAGTCGGATACACCTGCTTGACTGCAAGAGATGGAAAAGAGGCGCTGGACATCTATTCCAGACAACACAAAGAAATCTCACTCGTGATACTGGACCTCGTAATGCCCAGAATGGGGGGAAAGCAGTGCCTTGAAGAACTGCTCAAAATTGATCCCAATGCGAAAATCCTAATAGCCAGCGGCCTCATGGTTGACGAACAAGTGAGAAGGCTAATCACTCAGAAAGCGAAAGGGATAGTGAAAAAACCTTTCAGGGCCAAGGAACTTCTTCGCTACGTTCGCAGCATACTAGATCCATCGTGAAATTCTGTAGAAGAAAAGAATGATACGTCTCATACTGCGACCTAAGCATTTCACAACCCGTAGACACATTGTAGCTTGATCTTTTGCAGAGAAGTCCACGAGACGAACTATTCCATGGTGGCGCTTGCGATGAACAATGGCAAGTTCACCAAAATCCTTATCAAGTGTACCAGGATTCTACCCTGCACGTTTGCGATTTCCAGAATCTCTTCATCTCCCGGGTCTGATTCCCATTCTCCAGCCCATATTACGTCGTACCCGTTTGCTCTCAGGACGTCCTTTACGCCGCCCCAGACGCAGGTATCAAGAAGGATTTTCAGGAACCGGCTCCCGTGAAAAACGGTTCAATTCGTTCATGGCCTACCAGTCGGCGGGCATAAACCAGACAAGCGAGCACGTCTTTGCGTTTAAGCCAAGGGTAGCCCTCCAAGATGGTGTCAACCGTGTCCCCGGCTGCAAGCATACTGAGGACGTGTTCAACGGCAAGTCTGCGTCCTCGTATTATGGGTTTTCCTACAAAAATTTCCAGATTGCTATAGTGCCGCGCATTAGGACTGAGTGTCAAAAAGCACGCTACTTTTTTCGGGCTATCTGTTATCCTTTTGCCATCAAATGATGGGAGGGGAGAACAATGCCAGACGTGGTTTGAGACTGGATATCGACGCGTACAACCACATTGTGGAGCACCGTTATCTCGCCAAGAAAAGGAAAGACATCGAAGCAAGGACTCGGCTGAGGGCCATTTTACTGGTTCATGAAGGCAAGACTCTTGACAAGTGATTGGATCACCGGGGATGACTGACTTAAAAAAATGCTGTCGTTTATTTTGCCCATTTTTTACGTTTCAGCGGCAAGGTTCAGCAACTTTCCACATAGTTCAGCGGGCCTGAATCGGGCGGAAAGATCAGTCAATTGGAGCGTAGACGTGTTTTCAGGGCCCACCAATGCCCGCAGCCACGTCCAGAATAACGCTTTTTCCGTTGCTTCCTCCCCATGTAAGAGCAAGCATTTCTGGAATTTCAAAGTGGGATTTATGATGTAGCCGAAGAATTGCTGTATTAGACGCTGTATAGCTTTGTCCGGCAATATTTCATCGAGGGTTTGTTGCCATAGACGGCATTCAGCATTTTCGTTGGAAGCGTGTTTCAGTTTGTATGTGAAAATCTTTTCCGGCGTCAGTTCGGTTAATTCGCCGGTATTTAGTTCCATCAAACCATTTTGCAGCGGCAGAAAGCCCACGGGGTTTGCTTGGTCGGGTTTAATGAATACGTGTTCCGCAAGCATGGATCGAACTTCGGTGACTTGCCATTTTCGTGCGCCGTCCCCCAACAGCGGAACTATTTCTTTGCCTATGACTTCTTTTGGCGTTATTTTGTAGTAGCCGTTCGCATACCGATGAAACTCTCCGTTCAAGTAAAATTGTCGGCACAGGGTCAGTGATTGCCCGGACATAATCCAAGGGCTTAAATTGCTTGCTCTGCGTTTCAAGTTCGGAGACGGATCTTTTAAGATCATCTCGCAGCTTTGTAGGGCAAAAGTCCAGCACCCTTAACCAGAGGTTCGGGTCATATTTTCTGACAATCCGGAGTTCATCCGTTAATCGAAATAGGGCTTCCGGGTCAGTCCCCTCGTTTATGGCGGTTACGCGGTTGCCTGCGCTGGGATAGCGCACAGCGCTTCTAGCGATTCTTTCAAGATCGGCAAACGGCAGATTCGGAATACATCGGTCCACGTTTATTCGGCGTAGCTGCTCCAGTCGAGGGGATTCGCGCATGGCGGTTGTCCCTGTGATTTCATCCGGAGAGGGTGAGGAATTTTCTGAAGAAGCTTAAAGGAAGCAGCGTGGAATCCCTAAGAAAATGGTTGTGCCAATTTTGTGCCATTCGGCTCTGTATCGTCCTGATTTGTCGTGGTAGGTAGCAACGGGTGTCAAAAAGGAAGTCGCTGATAATATTATTGTTGTGCAGTTCCTGGTCTGAATGGGGTTCAGGTGGTCGCTGGTTCAAATCCAGTCGCCCCGACCAAAAAAAGAATCAATGCATTGAATTAGTCGCTTTATGCAAGGCGGCTTTTCTTTTTATAAGGACCAATGGCGAGATTTTTGCGGGACCGGTCCCCACAAACACCATTTGCGGCTTTAATAAGGTTGCCCAACTCGGCCTGTGAATAGTGCGTCGTAATGCGGCCTGACCTATGCCCCAACAAAGCCCGTCAGGCCTGTTCAGCCCCTGCGTGACGCAAGGCCGTCCTATAGTTCACGCTCTTGCGAACAGCCGCTCCATCAGTCCTTACAAAACTCAATCGTGGATGCAGACTACTCTCATAGAAGCAGCTTCTATAGTTTAAGAATTCCTCGCCTTATATACAATTAAACCAAGCATTATATCGAATAGTTATGTTATATTAATTACGAATGAAATGAATAATTCATCTAAAATTACATTAATAAAATAGTATAAATTATTGAAAAAATGATATTAATATGATACTGTGTTTGCACTAGGAATGCTCCGGTTCAATCCGGCGAACTAGGACTTCCGATACTCTCTGTACCGGAAATTATTTACCGTTTTAGGCTGACATCGACTGCAGTTCAGCTAAGAGCCGGCTTTACGGCGCCTTAAAATCTTTCGGAGTCCTGATCATGCCAAAAAATGTTTTTGTAGTAATGGCGCTGATATTTACCCTGGTGGTTTCAGCATCAGCGCAGGGTACGCAACCCTTGGTCCCCTCCGGTCCTCCGCCTCCGGCCCCAGGCTGGAACAACTCAGGCGCTTGGATGTTACCGGGAATGGGCGCCCCAACAAGAAGACCTTACGAGGACGAACTGTGGCGGTTCAAAGTAGGCGTCAAACCCGGTCATCAATGGTTGAATTATAAAATCAGCTTTCCTTACAAATCAAACCCCGATCCAGCGCTTCAAGTGTTTGCGTTTGAACGCATGGAGCTGGAACTGCGAGATTCAAACTTTTGGATCGGCTACTTAGACGCTGAAATTCAACCGATACAAAATCTTGTCCTATATGGAATTTGGGGTGGAAACGCCCCCAAAGAATACAGCACTGTGCGCATGGATGCCACGGGCGTGTGGACGAGACCGGGTGACGCCGGCAATGGCGGTAATACCTCATCGCCGTGGTATTGGGATACTCGGTTTCAATGGTGGACGCTCGACGTTGGAGCTGTCTACTGGGTAAACAGCACAATTGGAATCGAAGCCGGCTTCAGGACCGAGCATATAGATTTCCAATTGAAAGCGCCGAGAAATGAAACACTGGAGACTAGAGGCGGTGGGGTCGATCCCAATGGTGTGACAATCCCATGCGATCGAATATGAGTGGGCGGAGTCGGCCAGTTGGTCGGCGATCCTCTGTCCAAAATATATGATCCTTACATTGGTTTGCGTGGCGCCGGTCGTAAATGTTGTGGATGTGAGACCTCATTGATGTATAGATGGCGTCTTATAGCGAGTCCGGTCGCATTCAGTCACTTCGTTGATCCTATGACGATAAATTGTAGAGGCCCTCTAGGACCTGAAATAGTAACTTCCACTTACAAGCTGGACGCCAATAGCGGCTACTTGATTGAAGGTGAGTTTGAAGGAATAGTCCCTGTATTCGCCAATCTCAGGGGCATCATGTGGGTTCAGGGCCATTACGATCAAGTAGAAGGCCAGGGAGAATTGATTTCTACCGTGGCGGCTTCTCCAATAGGCGGCGTGATCCCAGGCAGCGCTTCAATCGACAATTCAAAAATATCCAAAAGTTGGTTTGCCCTGGGATTGGGCATGGAATTGTACTTTTAGCAGGCGAAGGTATTAACAAAGGCGCCCTATTTACTGATGACGGAGCCCGGATGTGTCCTTATCGAGGATCTTCCACCGAGATGGGGATACATCTGACGCCTGCTGAGAAACAGATATACCATCTTTAATGTTGCGGTAAGTTCTGCCCTTAAGCAAAGCGGCGGTGATGTTCCGTTTTTATCGAAGATCATAATCATGATTCGACTTGTTTAACCTGAGCTGTAATGTTATTTCAGAAGGAATTTGGGATGAAATACAAAATAATTCTTACAGGCATTATGTTTCTCATTCTGACAGGCGCGTCTGTGGAAGCAATGGTGTGCGCCACGGCTCCTTGCGCGCCGACAGCAGTTCCGGTTTGCGCTCCTCCTGTAATACCTATTATCCCGTGTTGTGAGCCGACGCCCCTATTTCCACCACCACCACCCGTGGTTGCGCCGGTAATCGTTGCGCCCATTATCCCGGTTGTCGGTTCCGTTGCTCCTCCGCCCATGATGCCGGAAAAGGTCAATAAGTAGTCAATAGCGCAAATCTTAAAATACTGATCTTTGAATAGATGATGCGCCGGCGCATGAAACTTAAACCCTCCTTCTAAGGCTGGACATATTGACGGTTCTAAACCCGAATATCCACCCAGTCAAAAATACTTCCGCCACACCTTGTAGTTCATCAACTTCACGAATTCATTGTAGATACTCATCTCACGCTTAAAATTGCCTCCAAAGTCATGTCGCTCCAAATCACTGATGTTAAAAACAGCGAAGCGGTACCACCAGGCGCCGGACTCATCCGTCCTTCTTTAGCTTTTATCTTGGCTGCGTTCTACTGAAGTGAAATGGAATATGAATCGAAGTTAGTACTCGTCATGGCAAGTGTCACATTCGGTATAGCTTCGTTTGCTGCCGGAATGCTAAAGAACAGATTAGATTTGTCGTTGGTGGGGCTCATGGCTTGCTTTATTGCCGGAAGGTTGGGAGGAGTATATTTGTCCGCGCCCGTGTCAGTATTGAGTACAATTCTAATCCTGCGGGTAAGCGGAAATTCAGGCAAACAGAACAATTAATGCGACGTACAGACTGTTTGATTGAGTTTGTCGCTGGGGAGTGGGCGCAATAAAAGAAGGCGGATCAATTATCCGCGTTCGTATCGTTCAATGAGAGGCAATCAAGGCCAAGGCAATTTTGGTGTTTGTAAGTAAGTTGGCTTATCGACCTCTAGCGCTTCGCTGAGCGCCTCTGCTGAGACAGTTCAATTCGCATCGTAAATAAGCAATTTTTGCGTCTATAAATTGGTTATGTGACGGAATAGAGTTTCTAAAAGCTCTAATTCTGTTTGCTTGATCATCAAGAACCCTCAAGGCAATTTCCGGTTTCGGCCAGGATTGCCTTCCCCAGGGAGTGTTGATAACAGCGCCGTTGGCTGTTAGGGCCGCTCCGATGTTAACCAATCCAAAAGCGTCCGCCAGCGCGAGCGCCGAATAGTTTCCGGAATCAGTATAGAATCCGGCTCCATAACTGATGAGGCGCTTCGCTTCGTTCTCGTCGCCTGATTTGACTGCTTCGAGTAGCAATTGACCAAGGGAAACTCCCATGGCATACTCCACATCGGTTAGCCACTTCAATTTATCCGGATCATTTGACAATAAAATGTAATCAGCAAGATTGTTGTCTCCGGAATACAATTCCTCCATGAGAGCCTGTTTTTTTTCGCCGTATTCTTTCCTGCTTTCCTGAAGTTTTTTCTCTAAATCTCGCCATTCGGCTTCACGATCTTGAATCGTTTTTTCTAATCTGCTCAGTTCATTTTTTTTCCGAGTAAGAATGTCATTGCTTCCTTCTTTTTGAGGTGGAAACTTTTGCAGGTAATCTACTTCCTTTTTGAGCTCCGCATGCTTCTTATACATACCTCTTATTTCACTTCTGATGTCCAGGAGCTGGTATGGGAGTTCCTCAGTGTTTGTTTTTGCCGTCAACCAACTTATTCCCGTTTTTTTGATATTGCCCCATTGCGCATCCCATTTATTACGAGCCTCGGTGTAGGCTCGTGAACTCTCTCCATGTTGTTTAATTGCTTCAGACTCGGAAGTTTCTCGGCGCCTCGAACACTGCTTGCCGCAATCTTCCGCAACATCAGAAATTCTCGGAAAATCATACTTGAACTTAGTTATAGTTCTATCGAATTCTTCAACACTTAAAGCCAGCCAAGCTGCCGGTTTCTTGTGAATCAGCGGCGTCGACGTTTTTGTGGAAGTCGACTCTGCGCCCACTATTTCTACAAAAGAGCAAAACAAGAAGAAGCACAATAGGAGCGCAATCACTGCCATTCCGGCACATCGATTCGAAGAATTACTCCCATTTATGCGCCATAATAAATGGAAATAGTTTAATATGTGAACTTTCATTGGATGCTCCATGCGGGTATGTAATTCGGAGTGGCAGATCCTCTCGGCATTGTATTATGATCCCAATGCAGTGTGTTTGTTTCCAGGTCAATGATTTCATGGCAAAACGGTATCGCAATTTACAGCTCCGTTGCTTTATAGCATACCTTGCGGGGCATTTACAGTTAAATTCAACAATTAAAGCTGAAAGTTAAAAGTAAACTCAAGCTAAGATTCAATTGCTATAGACATTCTAAACCGACAATTTGCAATTACCGCGAGACTTTCATACTCTCGGGTAATAAATCACGGCATCGGCGGTAAAATGATAACCACGGATAAGATAAACCTGACGGTTTTGGGTGGCGGAAGAGAGATCGGCGCGAATTGCTATCTCATATCATGGGGAAGATACCGCATCATCTTGGATTGCGGTTTTGATGTCACAAGAATCGGCTATGACGCAGTACCCAAATTTGAACTTCTCAATGGGGATGTGGACGCTGCGATAATTACTCACGCTCATATAGATCATTCGGGAAGTCTACCGATCCTTTTGGACAACTACTTATTTAAACAAAACAGAGTTTTTGTAACGCCGCCTTCCCGAGATCTTATTCCCATAATGTTGATGGATTCTTCTAAAAAACAGGACCGCACGCCTTTAATGGAAAATACCAAGCATTCTTTTCGCTGGAGTTTGGATAGAGTTTCAGTCGGAGATTTAATGAGCCGAGAAGGCGTGTTCGCGGTGAGAAAATTCAATGAGCCGTTTGAAGTGGTCCCGGGGATAAGTGGGTTGTTTTTTCCTGCCGGTCACATCCTGGGGTCGGCTGGAGTTGTTTTATCGGATGGTCGCTATACCGTCGTTTATACCGGTGATGTCGCCACAGTGGATCAAGCTTCGATAAAGGCCTGTGAACCCCCCAATTTTGATAAAGTGGATTGCTTGTTAATTGAGTCCACCAGAGGGTCCATTGAAACCCCTGAAGGGCTGACGCGCCGCTCGGAATATACAAGATTGGCTAAGGAAATCCAGGCCACATTAGACAGGAAGGGCCATGTTCTTATGCCTTCATTTGCATTGGGGAAATCACAAGAATTGATGGTGATGCTTTCTAAAATGAAAAGACAAGGGCTTATCGACGTCGAGGCGCCGGTGTTTCACCATAAAGGATTAACGGATTTTATCACGAAAAAGTACATGAAATTGCTGGATTATTTAAACGGAGTTACTGAGGAATCTCTTAATGAGACCTCTGAACGTGTAAATGCCTTTAATGAGGACGATACTTTCAAACCGATAGCGGAAATGACGGACAAACCGTCAATATTCGTCTTCACAAGCGGTATGGTTTCCAAAGGCAGCCCATCAGCGAGACTGGCTGAGGAGATCATCAGTTCAGAAAATAATTCAATTCTGTTCACGGGATATCTGGCGCCTGAAGAATTCGGATACGAGCTTGCCGAAGCTGAAACAGGTGATTTTCTCGAACCTGAACGGAAAAGACATAGAAAGGTACAGGTAGTTTGCCCTCACAGATACAGATTCGCCTTATCTTCTCATTCCGATCGTAATGATTTGCTGGGTTTGGCGAATCACTTCAACCCAGATCGCACAATCTGGATTCACGGTGAGGCCACGTCAACCGAGTGGTTAAGCCAAGCGTGGAGTGAACAAAACGCGAGGAAAATCACTTTACAACCTAGCACGGGCGAAACCATAGTTCTTCGGCAAGGGAAAACGAATCGGTAGTTTGTTTTTCATCCAGTCCCAAGATGTTTGTATGCGGCGCCTCCAAGAAAAAACCCTGGGGCGAGGCTCCAGGGTAAACCATGGGCTGCACGGTTAGTGCGGCCGTTAAGCATGAGCAATATTATCATACACTCAGAAACTCAGAAATAAAAACATTATTGTTTTTTTGCTGATCTTCATAATAGAATTAAGCTTCCCTAATTTCCCTCACGTCTAGATGTGGCTTTTGGATAAATCTTGATCTGAGCCCCATTTGCGCCGTCTTTAAGTTCAAATTCGTTGTACCTGCTCAGGTCGTTTAGAATTTCAATTACTTCGGACATCGGGTCGGACTGGTTTAAGTTTTTGAGTTCAAGCACTCGGCCGCGGCTACCTGAAGCAATGCTTATTCTACCAGAGATAAGTAAATTATTTGAAAATTCGGAATCAATTAAAATGGCTGGAAATTGTCGATTGCTCCGCAAGGATTTAAGTTCTTCAACATTTCTTACTACCACGTTCGGCATGAATAACCCTCACTTATATAGTAGTGGCCGTATTAGTGATACTAAGATAACAAATTCTTTTATCCATGTAAACGGAATATATTCATTATGGAGTAACTGGTGTTTGCCTTTGCAAGATCACTGTTAGACAGTTTTATGCTGAAGGCCTCCCGCCGCTGCCGGATCTGTTCTCTCAATTATTGCATCTTGCTGAAACGCAGCGCCAGGTAAAGGAACCCGGACCATTTCCTATATCAGAATTATTGACCAAAAATGACTATAGGCTACAGATGAACAACGGGGAAAGTTAAGGATTGGAGGCGGTATTAAATTACTTACGACCCAGGTAAGATTCCACAATTTTGGGATCCGTGAGCAGCTCCGAAGCTACGCCTTCCCGAGCCATTTTGCCGTTCTCCATCACATAAGCGTAGTCCGACACCTGCAAGGCTTTTCTGGCGTTTTGTTCCACTAGAAGAATAGTGGCGCGCTCTTTCAATTCCGCTATAATTTTGAATACTTCTTTGACAATGAGAGGCGCCAAGCCCAAAGACGGCTCATCCAGCATCAAGAGTTTTGGCCTAGATATCAGTGCTCGCCCAATTGCCAGCATTTGCTGTTCACCACCCGAGAGTGATCCCGCTATCTGCCGGCGCCTTTGTTTTAATATACTGAATCGATTATAGATCCATTCTATGTCTGAAGTGATCTCGGAATCTTTTCTCACATAAGCGCCTAGAAGGAGGTTTTCTTCGACAGTTAAATTTCCGATAATTTGTCGGCCCTCCGGCACTTGAGCAATCCCCAGGGCGGTTATCTTGTCAGCGCGCCAGCCGGCGATCTCTTTGCCCTCCAGCGCTATGGAACCCCTCCGGGGACTTAAAAGACCGCTGATGGTATTTAGGGCTGTAGACTTGCCCGCGCCGTTCGCTCCGATAAGGGCTACGACTGTCCCCCGTTTGATTTCGAAGTTAAGCCCGCGTAAAGCCGCTATTGATCCGTAATATGTGTGAAGATCTCGAACAACAAGCATATGCATCGCCGTTTCAAAGTCTGAGCGCCGGAGCGCTCTGTTTTCAATTCAAAGGAATTTACCGGACAATCTGTAATGTCCCATAGCGTGGCGTGAAGCGTCTCAGTATCCATCGAGGTCTAATCTTCCTCACCGAGATAAGCCTCCACAACTCGAGGATCATCTCGAATTGACTGAGGTTCGCCCTCGGCTATCTTGACTCCGAAATTCAGCACCACTACTTTATCGCTGATGCGCATGATCATGTCAGTGTCATGCTCAATAATCATGATTGTGACTCCCGACTCCTTCAGTTCGAGCACAAAATCTGCCAGAAGCTCCGTTTCAGCTCTGTTCATTCCCGCGGCCGGTTCATCGAGAAGCAGCAAGCGCGGCTCAAGGGCGAGCGCTCGGGCGATTTCCACCCTACGTTGATCGCCATATGATAAAGCGCTGGAGGATACACCGGCTAGATCTCCCATCCGAAGTCTCTTGAGCAGGTTCAACGCAGCCTGCTTAGTAGCCCTTTCCTCACGTCGGCTGCGGGGCAATCTCAACATCGTCTCAACAAAAGTGGAGCCTCGTTTGAGATGATGCCCGACCATTACGTTTTCCAAAACGCTTAATTCTGAGAACAGTCTAATATTCTGGAATGTCCGTCCAATACCGCGTTCCGCTATTTCATGGGGCGGCAATCCTTGGATTGATTGTCCCTCAAAAAATACATTTCCGCGACTGATA
>JBBSBY010000014.1:0-56839 GCA_038250835.1 Desulfomonilales bacterium
CACCTGACTCCGCTATAATAGCAACCGCCTGCGGTCAGACAGGCCGTCTTAATGTTCGGGAAGCCCTGCGTAGGATAAGTATAAGTATAGCTTGGCGAGCCTCCGGGGGCCAAAGGAATCGCCGTTGACAACACAGTCTTGGGAATATCCATAATCAAAAGATAGTCTTTGGCGTTGTCTATTGTAAAAGGTATTTTATCGCTGGTAAGCGTTGCGTTATGGGCTATTTCGCATCCTGATTGTCCGCCGTTGAAGAAAATTTCCGTAGGCGCGGCAACGCCGTTGGCAGTCGAACCGTCTCTTTCCACTATGGACACATGGGCGAATTTGACTCCGCTATGAACAGGATAGCCGCTCATGGCGGCTTTTAGCGTAACCTTGATATATGCGCCGCCATAAGCGATATCGGCGCCCTTGATTATTTGCCTGACGCTGATCCCGTTATATGGAGTAAAATAACCACCGGCCCCACCCGCCTTGTGAGTAATGTCCAGTGCCATATCAAAGACTACGGATTCGTAATAATTAACCGTGACTCTGCCGTCAGTAGTCAGGGCAAACACGCCGTCAATGGGGCCTGTTTCCATTTCACCATACAGCTCAGTCTTCACGGCGTAAGATGGAGCCCCTGTGTTCACGAATTGTTTGATAGTTCCCGTAGCGCCGCTTGACGATACAACCTGCATACCGGCAATCAATAAAGGATCATTGCCTGTGCCCTGCTGAGACTTGATAATTGCCCTAACCCTTGCGCTGGTAGCCATTGTCTCAGGAATATAAGCGTGTCTTATACCTAAACGTGGATTGCTTGCATAAACATTGGAATAAAAGCCATTGTAATTCGTTGTTCCATAAACCTTTGAAGATCGTAACAGGCTCCAGTTTGGTCCATCCTGAATCCCAATGGTGACCACACCTCCACCCTGATCCACAACGTCGCCTGTAAGAGTCTTTTCCGGAAGCATCAAATAGCCCTGATTACCGGTTTGTAGCTCCCAATAGTCGGCATCGAAAACGTAATTCTCGCGGTCTATTAATTCGGAATTGGTAAAATAGCTTGCTACCTCGTATTCATGTTGAGTCCCGCCGCCTACGGTGTTTGGGGTTTCCATTTCCACATAAAAGGCGTTGACCTTGGGCATGTCGCAACAAACGGAGATATAGCCGCTGGATAGAATGCCGCCGATCCCCGCCGCATTGTCCACGTCTTTATCAAGCACCTGAGATGAAATATCGTAAAAGAATTGCCCGTCCATGGTAATCAATACGGCCTTGGGGTACATCCAGTCGGAGGCCGCCGAGTCCATGCAACCGCCCCAAACTAATGGGGGATTATTCACGCCTTCGGTAATGACGCATCTGTCATTCAACACCGCCGCTGAGATTATGCCCGCCCCTACGCCCAGGTCATATATCTGCGTGAACTGCGCAGCCTCTGAAGGCAATGGAGTCGGGGAAGCGAACAGCCCGGAAGCTTCGGCATCGGCAAGGGAAGGGCAATATGCGGACCGGTTGTAGGTTGGTTCAGCGGAAGCCCCGCCCACAATCAAACATCCGCCGGAGGAATCAAAGCCGATATTACCGTCGGTTATGCCTCGATCTTGCGGACATAATAAAACGTTCAATAAATGTGTTGAGGTATCAAAGGCCCAGAGAATCGGCTTGGTGTATTTATCGTCATCGTCGTTATCCACGCCGCCGTAAATGTAGACGACACCGTTATCCGCGGCTAATGCCATGTACCCGCAAGGATAAGGCAGAGAGGTTGATAGCCGCTCCCAGGTTTGAGCATCAAAGCTGAACTTCCAGATTTCACCTGTGGCGACGGTATATTGTTCTTCGCCGTCATCGAGATACCCGCCGAATAAAAACAAAGCGTTGGTTGCGGCGTCATAAACTGAAGCGGATTTTATTCTTTTATCCGGCCCGGCAGCCTGAGACAAAGACCATGTCATTGACGTAAGGTTCAACAGCCAAACATACTTGGCTTCATCCGTTGTATATCCGCCCTGTAGTACCATTGTATGCGTTGACTCAATGTAGCCTGCAAAAATCTCGAACATGTCGCCGGGCTTAAAAAAGCCGTTTGTGGATATTAATTGCCACGAACCGGAGTCACAGTTATAAGCCAGGATTGAGTTTTCGTCATAGTTTGGCGTGCCTCCATAAACCAACATCCTGTCGCCAATAGGGTCATATATTGCCGCCGCCCTGTACCGAGAAGCCGGCCAATCGCTCTCATACGGAATTTCCGACCATTCGTGGTCGGCCACATCATAAACCATGATTGATCTGCCGACCCTATACCCGCCAGTAATTGTTCCACCCCAGAGCAAGAACCTGTTACGTAACGAATCGTAAACGCAAACCGCTTCAGACCGTTTCAACTGGGACATTTCAGGATCTATGGTCCATTCCGGGTTCCCTGAATTCACCTGCGCAAGCAAGTAGCTTGATTCGTTTGTGGGGAACCGCACCTGCTTGGTAAACACCACATCACCCAAAGGCAATGACCCGTCAGACGTAATGGTGGAACCGCCACGGGTGGACAGACCGCCTTCACCAATGTCAAGATTCTCGCCTGCCGTTAAAGCGTTTTCGGGGTACCACAGTGGATTCTTTCTACGATTGCAGACACCGCCGGTCCAATCAAATAGATTTATATTCCTATTTTGAGCCAAAGGCCGATCCTTTCTAGGAAGATGGAAAATGGTTCGTGAAAGCTTCTATACAAGCAACGAGATACTCGCATTTACATTCATGCGAAGTAGCGTCACCTTATTTGCGACTTCAGACGCAAGCCGGCGTGAAGGCTGCCTCCAAGCAGCTTGAATTGTTCCATTCGGAATAAGCCGGAGAACTCCTGAAACTTGGTGTCAGCCCCAGGGGCGTGACGATCCCTCAGGAACGCTTCCCTTAAAACAAAGTAAACAAACATCATGTCGTGGGCCCTGGGCATAGGCGGATTGCATGAGTCTTCTTCAGGGGTTAGTTCCACCGGAGAATACGTATGGCTGACGATAAATTCAGAACCTTCAGCGGGTTCAGGATGGATGTAGAGTTTTCCGTTCGAGGCAAGATATAAGCCGTGCGGCGCTGTTGCTCCGCCGGACCACAATCGCGCGCCGGTAAATTCCCTGTAAGAGGATGCCTGAACCAGCTTGGCTCGGCCTGCGCCGGTATAGACGCCGAGTATCTCCACGCAGTCCGGGACTATTTGCGCCGTAGCGGCGGAGGCGCCCGCCGCGGGCCAGGACACGACCGTGTCTTTACGCCAGTAACCAAACTGGGCCGTATCCTCGAGACAGCGATTTACCGACCTGACGACAAATTCATCCGAGATGAAGCCGGGACCGGCTTCGTTGCTGAGATCCCTTACCGCTTGAATGATTCGACCGAGTCTTCCCGGACAATCGGGCATATTGACACTCCTGTGGCGCGAACCACTGAATACACTTGCAGAGGTGAGATATGGGGGAACCTTCTTGAAAGAAGGTTCCCCCCCAACCCCTCCTCCAGGAACTTTCAGTATGCGCCGCCGCCTCGTTCGCTCCGAGAATAAGCGACAGCGGTCAGATTGGGCCCGGAAACATTAAAAAAGCTATCTGGGCTCCTCATCATCCAAAGTCAGGCCTTCGTTGGTGGTCATCCTCAATGTCATGTTCACCACTCCAAGGCAAACCGCGGTGATCTCCGCCCAGCTTGCGGAATCGAAGCCGTAGCTCACGGCAATTGAGCCGACAACTGCGCAGAGGTTTACCCAAATCGTTTTTGATCTCCACCATGGTTTGGTTGTGTTCATGCTAGTCTCCTTTTGTTAATCTTCTGATTTTGCTGATGGACGTGAGGAAGGCGCCCGAAAGTTCCTGCACACGGACTCCACCGGTGAATGAGGCGTGGGCGCACACGAAGCGATTTTGAATGCAGCGATCATTTGATTTCAGAGTTGTTTTCCGTAAGGGAAGGAGCAAGGCGCCTACGTGGCCGTTTGGCCGGTTTGGACGGAAGGTCCAGAAAATAAGGTCCATTTCCTGAGCAATTTCCGGTTCAATGTCTTTGCCGGCCCATCCGCCGAGGCCGCAGGACATTCGATTTGCCGTAGTCCGTATCAGCCCGGGAATTCCGGCTCGCCGGCTCGCAAGAAACATGTACCCCGAACAATCCAATCCCCCGGATAATTCCGAAGACCCGCCCCACACATATTTGGGATTTTGTTTGATTATGAAGAGAAGTTCCCGTTTGAGGGCCGCGGCATATTTGGGGTTCAGGGCAAAGGCGTCAGCTCCAGCAAACAATTGCGCTGAGAGCCAGAATAACAGCGCACATGACCAGCGAAGAAGCGGTTTCATTCTTTCCAATCAGATCCATCCAATCGTCCGGGGTTATGTAGTCAATGAACAGCATGCCGCCGCTTAAAGTGATGACGCCGGTGATTACGCCGACGAGTTTAATAAGGGCGTACCTGGAGAGCTGCCCAGGATCGTCCGGCAACACCCACTGAGCCGCTCCCATTGCCGCGACTAGAAGGCCTGTGCCGGCGGTTGAGGCGAGCAGCCATTTTTTGCATTCACGATTCATTAAACCTCCTGATGTTTGCACATCGCCGTTACTCCAAAATCTTCCAGCCATCCCCATGAATATCTAATGGAAGATCCGATCCTTAGCCTCTCCAACTATGGAGATGGAACCGAAAGGATCTCGACGGCTTTGGCAATTTTACCGCGATGTGAATGAGATGAATTCCGTAGGATTTGTAGAAGTTTTCTGTCGAATAGAGCCGCTGACCCGGGTCCCAGCGGAAGCTGGGACCCAGGAAAAAGCGGCAAACGGACTTGACCGGCGCTAGCCGCATCGAAAAGAAAAGGAGAATCCTGGATTCCGATTTTCCCCGGATCAAGTCCGGGGCAGGCTCTGGAATGACGGAAAAGAAAAGAAAACAGCCAGGATTCCCGCGTACGCCGGCATGACGGAATAACACGAGGATTTATGGATTTAAAGTCCCCCTGACAAGGGGGATTTAGGGGGTTGGTTTTTTTTGGTTCCGACTGCGGGAAGAAGCTCCGTTCATCGCCAGAGATGGATCAGCGCGGCTGTGGCCACTTGAGCCGCTGTCGCCACAGCGACCACCCCTGACCAAAACAGAACCTTTCGGGAATGCGACCACGAATCCTTTGCAGCGCCAAGGGCTTCAGCCACGCTTCTGGCTGATTCCAGAGCGGCAAATCGCGATCCGCATTTCTGAAGTCTGGCCATTTCCGCTGCTCCCAATTCGGCGTGCTTCCGTGCGCAATCCATTTTGAAAGACTGGACGGCTTGGTCGATTCTCTCGAGCAGCGGCGCTTTATCCTTGATCACCGCAACGTCGATCATGAGCGCCTCCAGTATTTCCCTGTCCGTTTTACCGACTGCCATGGCTACATTCCTATTCCGTGGATCATCCCGATGGACGCTC
This sequence comes from Desulfomonilales bacterium, assembly GCA_038250835.1. Lineage (GTDB taxonomy): Bacteria > Desulfobacterota > Desulfomonilia > Desulfomonilales > Desulfomonilaceae > JBBSBY01. The sequence goes on from JBBSBY010000014.1 coordinate 5,453, forward strand.
GCGGGTTTCTAACCACCACACCATATGTTTGGAACGATATCAGCCATCGCTGGTAGCGGCCTTGGGTGGGGATTTCCTTGCGGGACATGCGATCATTGAGATAATAGCCATACTTGGCCGCGTCAAAGTTGACGATCATGAGCACGTCCGGTCGCATGTATCTGTCGGCCAGCAATGGGAAGCTCTTGCCGATTTTCGAATTGAAGGTGTCCACGTGGAAGCCGATCTCGGTGTCATCTTTTTCCACGCGTCTGTAGGAGATGTCGAAATCGTGGATGTATTGGTGGACCAGAGGGTGACAAACAATCCACCAATTGCCCTTATTGTAATCCGCATGCTCATCGAGCCACAAATTACGAGCCAAATCGTCGAGGTGATCTTTTGTTAGCAGATCGCTGCCGCCGAGATTCACATAAACATTGGGGTTGGGCAGTTCCGCTTGAAGGATTGCCGGCCAGGAACACAACCCCAGCATGGTGGGTTCTTCGGTTTTGTTGCCGTAAACAAAGCTTGATCCGTCATGAAAAGGTCGGCTGCGGAGGACGGCGTAGGCAAGTTGGCGCCTGAGCTTTTCCAGTAGGGCTCGGATCTGATGTTCGGTTTCATCCGGGACTATTTCGTACTTGGTGTTTTGGCGGGTTTTGGGAATTTCAAATGTTTCGGCGTGGATCTGCGTGCCGACTTCCCTGAAAAATCGATCAAGGGAGCGGGGATCGGCCGCGTCTCTGTAGTCCGACCATACTTCGGAGATGATGTCCCAGGCCGTGGGCGCCGTGTCGTCGCTCAAGGTGGTGTTTCCATAGGCCGCCACTGCGGCGGTGAGATCCGATGTGGAGGCCACTTTCACTTGAACGCCGTCGGAGGCCCGTTCGAGTATGGCGCCGACTCGAATGACTTTGGATAAAGCCGTGGGCGTAACGGGCGCCCCGAAAATATTGCCTGAGAAGGTCAAAGTTGAGTCGGTGAGGCTCGCCTTGAGCTGCGATGGATAGCCCCACTCTTCAAGCCATCGGACAACCGGTCCCGCAACGGGAGCGCCTACAGGTATTTTGGCCAATGCGTCGCTATGACCTTGCACGACTCGATCCAATCCGGTGAGGAGGATTTTTTGGAGCCGCCGTTCGGATTCTTGGTCACTTTGGGTCCATAGTTTAAGAAAATCATCAACGGGCATGGTTACTCCTTGGTTGGATGGTGGTGTTTCGTTGGTTGGGAAGGTGGAACTTGCGGCAAGAGGTCTCAATTGTTTTTGTTATAGGCGGATTTAAAGTCCCCCTGACAAGGGGGATTTAGGGGGTTCACCATTTTGCAATCGCCTGTGAATAGACGAGCCGAGATGAAAAAGGCAATCCTGAGTTAGAACTCTACTGGTGATTAGTTCGTTCGTCGTCCCAGCGGAAGCTGGGACCCAGGAAGAAAGCGGCGCCGAGGCTTATCCGGCGAATGCCGGCATGACGGAAGACGAGGCTTCTTTTATAGATTTGGTCTTGTCTTACTTCCTCTTACCCTCCAACTTCCGCAGCCCATCAAAGATATCTTCCAAACTCCTGGAATTTTTCAACATAAGATTAAACGCCTGATCGCGATCTCGCTGATCCGTCGGTTCTGAGCCCATCTCCATTACGGATTGTCGCCTTACTCTTTTGGCGGCGGATTGGGTCCGGGTTTTGGACTTGAGATGACTATCGGTTAAGCTCTGGATGAGATTCGCGGCTTCATTTGGAGTAAAGCCTCGATTCAGTAAAGTCTTTAGCTCACTTTTGAAAGGGGCCATGGCAACAGCGTCATGGTTGAGGATCAACCGTTCCAGGTCGGATTCGGTTTGATTCAAGCGGTGTATTCGCTCAACGATTCCGGATTCAATTCTCTCCATAGTTTCGTCGCGGAACTTACGCATCATCAATTCCGTCGCGGCCAACGGATCATGTTGATAGAGGGCTCGGACGTTTCGCATGAAGAAATCGTCTTCAACCATTTGGTCGAGTTCGAGCTTACGGGCTTCCAAACCTTCGAACAGGGCTTTTAAGTTATTGTGTTCGGGATCGGTGTCGCCCACGCCGGAGGATTCAGGCTGGGAAACAATGTCGGAGTTATCGCTCAATTCGTGGGCCGACGTCCCGGTGGGATCTTCAAGGGGCGTTTGCGCCTGGGTTTCGTCGCTCTGATCGTCTGATGCTGGTGGGAAGTTGTATGAATTCTCGTGAAGGTCAAATTCCGAGGAGTCGGTGATAGGGATATCGGTATTCAATGGGGAGGTCCTCCTTTTCCGGCGCATTGTGGTTTGAACGGCGTGTTTTTTCGGCGCCGGCGGTTGAAGTTGGTGTTGGTGAAAAGCAGCCTGGATTGTGGCCTAAGCAGCAATGAAGGATTCTTAGTCCATTTCGCTTTCAAATTTCGTAACATCCTGTTGAATATCCTCACCCTAACCCTCTCCGAGGCTGGAGAGGGAACTAAGCGGGTTGAGCGATGTTACACGTTTTAGCGCGAACCGGTATTAGTCCCTCTGATAAGGGGGATTTAGGGGGTTAATGTCTTTGGATTGAAATCATAGCAAGCCGGCGCCCGGAGTCGATCCGGCGGAGGCTGTATCAGAGAAAAAAAAGAAGAATCCTGGATTCCGATTTCCATCGGAATGACGGGACACAGGGGATCCGTCCGGCAGGCAATCACAACAATGTTTCCTGTTTATCCGGTTTTCCCTTGTGTTTGCGTTGCGCTCTCTTGAAGGTGGCGTCGGCGCCGCGCGGATATTCAATGCCGCCGCCTTTCAGAATGTCTTCAATTTTCAAGATCTGAATTTTTGGATACTTGTCCTGTGGAAAAAATTCGGGAAAATAAAATCCTTCTTTGACGGCTTCGGTTGTCATTGGAGCGGTAGGATCACGCAAGGTAATGAAAGCGCCGATGACGGCATTTTCCCTTTGTACGACATGTATAAAATCCCTAATTTCTTTCACCCCGACTTTGCCGCTTTTAACCTGGACAACGATCTTCTTGGGTTTTCCGCTATTGTCATCGAAAAACTTTATGATGCCGTCCACTCCCGAATCAGGTCCCTTTTTCTTATCCTGAGCAGGATATGCTCCTACTTTTCCCAAAGCCCACCATTCAAATTGGAAGCGATTTTCCAGCGCCAGGGCTTCGGTGCCGGAGAGGTCTTTGGGATCTCCGATAACTTCATATGGAGAAAGATCTTTTGCAAAGGTGTCCGCCAGGCGGGTCTTCATGAGGGAGATGGCCAAATATGTGATGTCAATCCCAATCCAGCGCCTTTTAAGGCGTTCCGCCACCGCTATGGTTGTTCCACAGCCGCAAAAGGGGTCGAGGATCAAGTCTCCTTCTTTGCTGGATGCCAGGATTATGCGCTCCAAGAGGGCTTCGGGTTTTTGAGTTGGGTATCCCAGGCGCTCCTTATGCCAGGATCGCAGAGCTTCAATATCGGTCCAAACATCCTGAATGGGCATTCCTTTGGATTCGTCAAGATATCGTTTTCTTCTGGGGATGCCGTTTTTGGTGTAAAAGATCTTACCTTCCAAATCCAGTTTTTCCATCGTCTCTATGGGACATCTCCAAACTCTGGTTACGCCCTTCCACTCGTATTCGTAGCCGCCTCCCAGCAAACCCGCGGCGCTGAGATCGCCGGACATCCATTTACGACCGTCAGGATCCCTATGTCTATAATATTGCTCCAGATATGACTGATCGTATTCTTGATAAGGATTATTCCATACAGTCAAAGGGGATTTGGAATAATAAAAAATCGTGTCGTGGACTCTGCCGTACTTGCCGGAGTCACTGTGGCCTGATGTGCGTTTCCAGATGATTTCGTTGCGAAAATTGAGGGGCGAAAAAATCGAGTCCAATAGAAGTTTCAGGTAATGTCCCGCCACTGTGTCACAATGCAGATATATACTTCCCGTGGGTTTTAAAACTCGACGCAATTCAGCCAGCCTTGGCGCCATCATAACCAGATAAGCCATCATGTCGTTTTCGCCCAGGAAACTTCTCAGAGTAACAAGCAAATCAGCGGATTTTCCAGGTTGTCTGACGAATTCCAAGTATGTGTATTCGGTTTCTTCTCCCCAATGCCACGTGTCTTCAAAAGCAGTAATTTGAGCCGACGAGTGAGCGCCGTTCCTTTCGGCGAAAAGCACATTGTATGTTGCCTTGGAATTGAACGGAGGGTCGAGATAAATCAAATCGAATAAATCATCAGGAAAATTATCCTTGTTCCGAAGAGTCGGTAGATTATCTCCAAAATAGAGCCTATTTGGCCGGTCTTTTGGTTGTGCAGACATATTATCCGTCTCCGATTGGGGGCTTAGGAAAATGAAGCAGAACATAACATACTTCGCGGTCATTTTTTCTTATGTATTCGTTTCGAGCAAAAAAATCCAGCATTGAATAGCAGGCTTAGCTGTGCGCCTATGAACTAATCCGATCAAGCGTTCCTCTGTAAGAATTGAGCCAGGGCGTTGACGTCGGTCTGTTGGGATCCCATTGGTCCGCCGTTTTCAATTAACGGCGCGGGCGTTGATTGCCCTGCGGGGTCTGAAGCACAGCCGTTGTCGTAGCCATGTTCGATAGGCGCCTCCGTTATCGATTCCGCACGCCTGTGCAGCACGCGATCGGCGCCCTCGATTCCGATTAGATCGAGATAGCGCTTCACAATCTCGGAGAATGACACTTCCACGCCTTCCTGGGCAAGCAGCGGCTGGAACTTCGCGAGGGTGGGCAGGGCTCGTTCAATGCTTTGAGCTTTGGCAATCCTTGTGGAATCCTGTTTCGTCAATGTGGCGGCAACCTTGTATTTTCCGGAACGTATTTCAGCGGGGCTTACGGCCAGGGGTAAAGCGCCCCCGCCGGACGATTTGACGGCAATCACCTGATCTTCAAAAATGAATTGTTGGAGCATGCCTAAGGCAATCTTGCCCAAAGATTCGATAAAGCTCCTTGCGAATAGATCAGTGCGGACCGAAAATGGCGTTACCGAGGACTCCTGCAAGATGTGCGCTTCGGTTGCCGTGCGGCCGTAAGATGAAATGCCGAGGGCCTGATCATTTACTGCCGTGCGTTTTTCCAAAAGTCTATTGAGATAGTCGATCAGGTAATTCACTTCATTCTGCGGGAAATCCAATCTGGGAAAAGGCCGCACATCGTCGGGGTCGTCAACGGTCCAGACACGACCCGGGTAAACGACGTCGCCTTCGGAGGCAATCTGGCGGGCCGCGCTGGAGCCTCGCCGGACGATAATTTGAGCGTTCGCGGTCAGCCTTGCGTTGTCCTGGGATTGGCTCAAAAATTGGGAAATTGAATGGATAAGGTCCAGGTTGTTTTCCACGGCGCCGGTCCCCAAAGGTCCGGGCTGGGGGATGTAATGGGCCGTGACGAACGGCCTGAGTCCCTGCCATAGAATTGGGCCGTCGGTGAGCCTAACCATGACGCCGTTTTCCGGATTATCGCTCCCGTATTCGGTGATAACGGCAAGCATCACCTCTCTGGGGCCGTCATCCGTGGGAACGCCGCCGTGCCACTCCCAGACGGTGAATTTGCGGCTGCCCGAGTAACCGTTGTCGTCGAATTCAAAGGATTCGGCAAAGTAGTCGTCGACGTCGCCGCCGAATCTCTCGATGAACCGATCTTGGTTCAAATCGTAAATGCCGGCCCTGAATTGATCCATGATGTAATCATAAGATTTGTGGACGCAGTGGGCGATCCCTGAATGCCTTTGCACGTCCCCATGCCCAGCGGCCCAGTCGATCAGCAATTCTTCCGGCGGAATGATCTGCAGGATAGGACAATCGTAGATTTCCGCGGCGCCTATGGTCACATCGAAATTCTCCGTGTCCCATCCGGCGCATGGAATTTGTTTGGAATACCAGACGAGCTTGGCGTAAACCGATCCGTACAGCACTAGCTGCTGAAGCGCTTCATACATCCGGATATGGATCTGGCCGAGAGACAATCGAGTGAGCAAAAGCTCCCGGAGTTTAAATGATGTGGGGTAATCTTCGGCTTCGTCGCCGGCCGGCGCTTCGGGGATGACGGTGAGCCACTCAGGACCGCTGAAGATGGCCTGATATGCCCGATCAGCCCAGGTGTCAACGATGTGGGAAGGCGATAGAACGATGTCCGATTGCCATGTGGGACGCTCCGAATTCAGTGGGGCGGTATTTTGCGACATCTCGGACCACGATTTGAGGTCCACTCGATTATGATAAAGATCCCGAAGTAAACGCCACCTGGGCAGGCGCCGAGCCATGAATTCCTTTGATGTTTTCATCCACCTGGATGCGTGCTCAAAGGCTTTTTCCTGAAAGGCCTTGGAGTGGGCTGAAGGATCAAGGGTCTGTGTTGTATCATTAGGTGTGTTCATTTTCGCCTCGTGAGTCGTAATCATGAGATTTCACATCGGAATGATGGGGGAAGATGGCTTAAATCCAACTTTCAAAAAAAGTTTGTCCTCAGTTCAGCAATCTTATCGATTTGTTTTTGTCATCTTGTGACGGTGGTTCGCAAAAGGTCTCGAAGAGCCTTTCGCATGCGACTTCAAGGATTTCCAGCGGGGACATGTCCTTGAAGTGTTCCGGGAATTGTTGGTCATATAGCTCCTTTGCGGCGAGCAACATTTCGACTTCACGCTTGAGCTTGTCCGGGGGCAGTTGTCCATATGAATGATTGCGTGAGCTCATCCTGATGAATCTCCTTTGGATTATGATTTGAATGTTTGGTAAAACGGCGCCTGAAGGGTGACCGAAAATTCTGGAATGAACAATCAACAATTTGTCGGGATTGAATGAACGAGAGTATAACAACGAGAGACGGTAGTATTAAATCTTCATCCTTTGTTTCCGTCTCCTTCTTAAAATCAGTATCACAAATTAAATTAGACGCGTCAACCATAAATCGGAAAAGATGGAGAAACAGTTGAAATGATGGGGAGAAGTGCAAAATACGAAAACGATGAATAGGGTTTGTTGAGTAAAAAAGTGGCCCCCCGTCCATAACGGGAGCTTTCCAGGTAAGAATAATCTTCACATTTTTACGGCTAAACTTTCATACGCAAGACGGAGCTATAGGATTGTGAGCGTCTAATCCTTCGCGCTGGATACGGAGATTTGATTTGGTGATCCATCTTTCAGATGTTTTGCGCCATAAATATCCTTTACGGCGTCGCGGAATAAAGTTGAAATATAAAATCAATTTTATAATTAGTGAGCTAGACATATATGCTAATGCTGTGATAAAATTAAAGGGCATATGGTCCTATTATGCAAGGGAGATACCTGAACATGCCGATTTTTAAATGGATTCTCGGCGCATTAATCCTGGTCGCGCTCGGCGCCGGCCATCCCGTGTTCGCGCAGTCTCCGGAAATTCTGGTAGAACAGGCTAGGGATGCGCAACGCGCCGGAGATCACAATAAAGCGGTAGATCTAATTACAAAAGCAATGAAGGCCGGGTTAAATACTTCCGATTTGTATTTTCGGAGGGGTCTATCGTACGAAAAAATCGGCGCAAATACCGAAGCGATCAATGATTATACGCAGGCCCTCAAATTAAATCCCAGAACTGAGACGGCTTATAATAATCGCGGCAGCACATATATACGATTAGGCGACTATCAGAAGGCGATTGCCGATTTTACTCATGTAATAAAAATGAACTCAGCTCATACCTTGGCGCATTACAACAGAGGTAATGCTTACCTGCGCCTGGAAAACTATGAAAAGGCAATACAGGATTTCAGTAAGTCAATTGAATTGAACAAAGACGACCGCGACGCCTACAACAATCGTGGATGGTCGTTGCTGCAACTGAATCGAATCGCGGAATCAATTAAGGACTTTGATAAGGCAATCGAAATCGATCCGGAATATTCTTTGGGATACGCCAACCGAGGAGCGGCTTATGTGAAATTGGGCGAAACGAAAAAGGCCATAGCCGACCTAAACAAAGCCATTGAATTGAAGCCTGATTATTCCCCAGCCTATTATCAACGTGGCAACGCTTTCTTTAACAGCGGGTCCGTGGACCGAGCGATAGACGATTACAACGAGACTTTAAAATTAAATCCGGATTATGCGGACGCATTCAACAATCGAGGTTGGGCCTTCCATACAAAAGGAGATCAGTCGGCCGCGCTGCGCGACGTTACAAAAGCCATCAGTCTCAAACCTGATCTCGCGAGAGCTTATTCGAATCGCGCCGCAATTTATAAATCTCAGGGTGATTGCGCCAAAGCAATTCCCGACTTCTCGAAGGCATTGGAACTGGCAAAAGGACCGTCTGCCGTATTTGCAATGCGAGCGAATTGCTATTTGGCTCTGAAGGAATTTGACAACGCGGCAAACGATTTGGAAAAAACTCTGTCCCTCGATCCGGAAGACGCTGCGTCTATTGAGGCCTTAGGTAAGTTACGGGAGTCACAGGGCAAATATGTCAAGGCAGCGGCTCTCTTTGACGCTTTGGTGAAACTCACGCCCGAAGATCCTAATGCTCTGCTGAATTTGGGAGTAGCTCTTGGGAAGGCCGGCAAGTTCAAGGAGGCTGTTCAACAGCTTAATAAAGCGATAGAGTTGGACCCAAACTTAAGGGAAGCGTATTTAAGCCGTGCCGTAGTCTATGAATTTATGGGATGGTTTGAGAAATCCAAATCCGATTTGCTGACTGCTGAGGCTCTCAAGAATTCACAAACAGAAGCTGAAGTTCCAAAGGAATCTCTGGAGACATCCCTAATCAGGTAAGCCGGTTGGTATTAACAAAATGTTGGGCAACTGAGAGCGAAATAATGTTAAAATATCAAGCTGAGTAGCCTTTCAACAATCGGGAATAATTTGAAACCAATCGTAATAATAATGCTGATTGCTTTTGGCCCATTGTGTACAACAATCGGCGAATTAACCGCGCACGCCGCAAATCCAGTAATTGCGGAAGCGATTGAAGCTCACTGGCATTGGAAATTAGACAAAGCGATCCGGCTATATACGGCGGTTTTATCCAGAGATCCCGACAATGCCAAAGCGTACTTTTATCGAGCAGTCGCATACAGATCCAAAGGCGAGTTTGATCGAGCCCTCTCTGATTTTAGTAGCTCTATAGCAAAGCAGCCCGACAATATTGACGCTCTTTACGGAAGAGGTCTTCTGTATTTGAAGCGCAAGCTTTATCAAAAAGCCGCGGCTGACATGACTTCAGTTTTGAAGGCGGATCCTGATCATACCGGAGCATACAGGGCGCGGGCTGAAGCCGAGCTTGGTATGAGTGAGCGTGAGAAGGCAATCCGTGACCTGGACAAATCCGTAAAACTCTATCCGGAAGATTCGGAGGCCTATTATTTGAGGGGCCAGGCGTATTTGCAATCTCATGACTACAAATCGGCGATCGCGGACTTCACGAGAGCCGTTAAGTTGAACCCAAAGCATGCCTTTGCGTATTTTAAGATGGCCAACGCTCTGTTTGCTCAAGGCAAAACCAAATTGGCGTTGAAAGATTATGACAAGGCTATAAGTATTGAAAGCAGGGATGCCGAGTTTTACAATAATCGCGGTTGGGCGAGGGCGGCTGCCGGGGAATTGGATTTAGCGGTTCAGGATTTAACACGAGCCATAGAGATAGACCCCGAGTTGATCAGAGCCTACTTCAATAGGGCGGCTTTATTGAAGATAACGGACAAAAAAAACGAGGCGCTCGAAGATTACAATACGATTGTTAAAATGGGCAAAGCGGACGGCAAGGTCTTTACGAATCGCGGCGAACTTCTTCAGGAGTTGGGAAATATAGACGACGCAATGCGTGATTATGACGCCGCGGTTAAGCTCAATCCCGCCGCGGTTGCGGCCAGACTCGCCAGGGGAAAGGTTGAATTTACTCAAAAAAAATTAAAGGAGGCTCTTGCCGATTTCAATAAGGTGATCGATTTAAATCCCCACAACATAGAGGCTCTGATCTTTAGGGGGTTGCTCCATGAAGATCTTAAGGAATACGATTGGGCGATAAATGATTTTAAATCTGCGATAAATCTGGATTCGGGGAATAATAATGCCGACTTACATTACTATTTAGGGAAAAATTATCTATTGAGCGGCAAGTATGACGGAGCAGTCAAAGCATTTACGGAAGTGTTGAAAATCAGTCCTAACTACGGATTGGCTTTCGCCAACAGGGGAGTCGCGTACTTGAAAATGGGCAAGGACAAGCAGGCGCTCAGCGATTTCCGGCATGCCCTTAAGTTTGTGAAAGACCGCCGCAGAATTATACAAATCGAAAATTTGATTAAGCAAGCGGAAAGCGCAATGACTGAGCCGCATGAAATTAAAACTGAGCGAGAGATTGCGCCGAGAGAATTGCCCATTGATCTCAAAGGCGCGGGTGAAGGAAAATACTGGTAGTAAGGTTCGTTTTCTGGAGATCAAGTGCCCAAATTTGAAATAAAACATAAAAAAACCGGTGAAGTAATCTTTTCAGGAAAAGCGCCCTCTTTGAAAGAGCTCATCCAATCAGCCGTAAAAAGAGGAATAGATACTTCCGCGACGCATCTCATCGCTTTGAAGTTGAGAATAAAAAAAGGCGATGGAATAAAGTTTTATGGCGCGGATTTAAAAAATGTCGATTTATCCAGGGTGGATCTCGCCGAAGCCGACTTTTCAGGCGCCGACTTATCAGGCGCCAATTTAACGGGGGCATGCCTTAAAAAAGCCGTATTTGCACGCTGTAATTTACAAAACGCTGATTTCAGTCAAGCGCAGCTAAATGACGCTAATATGACCGAAGCCGATATGACGGGCGCAGCGTTTCGCAAGACGACTTTTGACAACACTGACATGAGTTCGGGCGTTTTGCGTAACGCTGATTTTTCGGGTTCTCGGGTTACCAAAGTGAATTTTGCAAAAGCGGATTTGTACAATGTGAAAATGCATTCCGCGGATTTAAGCAAGGGTCAATTGTCGGTTCTTGAAATGGAGAAAGCGGATTTATCCTGGGCGATTGCCGCCGGATGCATGATGGAGCGGTCCAATTTGCAAAACGCAGACCTCCACCACATAGATCTGACGGAGGCTAAACTAAGAGTTTCCGACTTTACTGGATCGGTCCTGTCCGAATCCAACTTGTCTTCCGCTGATTTGACGGCAGCCAATTTGAGTGAATGCAACATGGTGGATTCGGTGGTTTCGGGCGCCACCGTTACGAAAGCCAATCTATCCAAGGTGAACCTCTCAGGGGGAAAGTTAATCAAAACAACGGGCAAAGGCGCCCTTTTCAATGGAAGTGATTTTACTGAAGCGGACGCTTCCGGAGCGGATTTGTCGAATTGCGATTTTTCCAATGCCAACTTACAAAGAATTAACCTGACCGGCGCCAGGCTTGAAAACTGTCGCTTTGAATCCGCAAATCTCTCGAAAGCGGTCTTTACTAATGCGGTTCTGACGAATTCGCAGTTTGATTCCGCTGATATGACTCAAGCCAAATTTGAACTGGCCCTTATGGAAGGGGTTTCGTTAAAGAATGTGACAGCGGAGGAGGCGGTCCTTGACAAAGCTCGGCTCGGGGGCGCTAATCTGGACGGAGCTAATTTCGCGAGAGCCAATCTCACCGACGTCGATCTTACCGCTGCCAAAGGCATAAAAGCTGATTTTTCAGAGGCGTGTTTCAAAAACGCCACCTTGCACCAATCCGACTTTTCAGGATCAAATTTCAGCAAAGCCGATTTATCCGGAATAAAGATGGAGAATGCAAAAATTATCAAGGCGAATATTGGTCGGTGCGATTTATCATTTGCGGTAATCGCAAATTGTGATTTCTCTGGAATAACAGCCGGAGGAGTGAACACGCGGAACGCGGTGCTGAAGAATATAAAGGGAATAGCTAAACGGAAAAACAATAATCAGTAGGTATAGAGTCCCCATCCCCTGACCCCTCCCCTGGTTTGGGGAAGGGGGGTTGTTCAAGTATTTTTAAATTAGAATCGGGTTCATGTCCCGCGGCTTCAAAGTCCCCCTGACAAGGGGGATGTAGGGGGTTGGATTTGAGCGCCTTTGAGAAAAGGAATACGATGGCAAATGTCATTGTACCATGGATATCAACCCTCGTCTAAAGCAAGCTGATCGAAATCAAGTTCGTAGTTTCCTTCCAAGAAGCTTTTTACAATCAAGTCGATACTCTTATCCGATTGCATGAGCATATCCATTTGCCTGGTAAACTGAAGCAACCTTCCGATCATATCTAAACGATCTTCAATAATTGCTTTTTCATATTTGTAAAAACGGGCGTCGACTCGATCTTCTCTGCTGTCAACCTTGAATTCCAGGGCCTCGAATATCCTGGCTATTGCTCGAGCGCGGCGTCCCCTGCGGACTTCATCGGCAGCGCCGCCTTTGAATGAAAAAGTAATATAGTTTTTGTTCACTGAATTACCGCAGTAAGAATCCAGGACGCTGTAGTGGTAACCAATCCGAGAACTGAAGTTCAGGTAAGTGTCTGATATAATGGCGTACGTGCGATCTCCGAACCGCTCCTGCATCACATTAGGGTTGAACATTTGTTCACGCATAACTGAAAAGAATCCACCTAAATCAATCGGGCGATTTCGATCTCTAAGATCTTCCCGCAACATTCCCTTCAACAATGCTTTGAAAGGGGCGGAGACAATCTGAGCCTGGGTCACCTCACGATCGTAGGCGCCGACATCGATTAAACCTTCCCCCAGATCGATTATGTGTAGATCAAGGGCGGTGGCGCCTCGCAGCTTCAAAGACCCCCCGCCGGCGGTTTCAGCCACCAAATCGCTTATTTGGAACATTTCTCGGTAAGAAAGCTCGTGGGCGAAACGCATAATATCATGAAGTGTTTTGCAGTTATCCGGGCGAAAGGCGACGGACTTGGGGTCGGTCAAGTTTAGCGGCACTATTAAGTCAACAACCCGACGCAAGGTTTCGTAAACCGGGGTATCCTTCATCGCCGATACTTTTTGTTTTTGAAGGGAGAGTAATTCCGGAACCTTACCTGAGTATACCTTGCCTGAAAACGCGTCCACGGTAATATTGGCGCCGTCGGGAATAATCGATACGGCTTTTTTTGCGTCCAGTACAGTGGGAACTCCGAATTCCCTGGCTAGAGCGGCCATATGCCCTGTGACGCTGCCGGCCTCGGTCACGATTGCGGAGGCCTGTTTCATGATGACCACAAATTGCGGCGTAGAATGATGCGCCACTAAAACCCCGCCTTCGGGAAAGTTTACCAAATCATCTTCGGAACTTATAACAAAGGCCTGTCCAAAGCCCACACCTGGATAAGCGGGAGCTCCTCCTTCGATTAAAATTGGATAGCCCTTGATTATCGGAAATTCGATCCTGCCGTCCTTGTGAATATCTTCGATGTGTAATGGTCTCGTTTGAAGAATGAGCAGTCTGCCCAGAGGGTCCAAAGCCCATTCGATATCCTGTGGATATTTATAATGGTCTTCCAATTTAACGGCATAGGCGGCCAGAGTCTTTATCTGCTCAGTGGTTAAACAAGACCTGTCCTGATCTTCGGGGTCAACGGCAAGTTCGGATAGTCCCCCCCCTGGAGTATTGACCAGCTTAATTGGTTTTGTCGAAATTTTTGTTTCGCAAATGCTGAGATCTTCGTCCTTTTCAACAAGGTATGAATCCGGAGTGACTACTCCGTCCACAATGTACGGCCCCAGACCCCAAACCGCGTTAATGAGTATTCGATTCTGAAGAATGTCAAAAGGATGTCGCGTGTACATAACTCCGCTTGCGACGGAATCCACCATTTCTATGCATGCGACGCTCATGGCGATGTCTTCGTCTCGCATGCCTTTGTTGAGGCGATATGAGATGGCTCTGGGCGTGTACAAACTAGCAATAACGAGCTTGTATGTGTCCACTATGCGGTCCGGCGCGACATTCAACATGGATAAATACTGGCCCGCGTAGGACAGCTCGCTGTCTTCGCCTATTGCGCTGCTCCGCAATGCCGTTGTGGGGCGGTAACCAAGTTTCTCGGACATTGTCCCGTAGGATTGGATTATGGCCGATTCAAGCTCGGCAGGTACTTTTGCTTTGATTATGAGCTTCTGAATCTCCTCACTAACTTCATTCACTGCAACAGGATCGTTGGCGTCGAGATCCCGTCGCATTCTGTTTATTTCATCTATGAGTTCGTTTTTTTCAAGAAAGAATTCATAAGCCTTTGTGGTGATAGCGAATCCTTCCGGGGTCGGAAGTTTTGCTCGAGTCCGCAGTTCGCCCAGATTTGCGTTTTTGCCGCCTACCCAATCGACCATTTCTTTGTTAATTTGATCATAAGGTAGCATCAATTCCGTGAATGGGAGCTGCTTTCGTTTGTCCAATTCGCTTTTTATGGCGATATTTATCTGATCTAAAACCGTAAACAGACTGCGATACTTATGCCCCGACAGATCGTCCAAACTCTTGACCATTCTGAGTGTGTGAAAAACGGCGCGGGTGCCTTGAGTTCGGATGTATACCATGCCGAATACTTCTTGACCACGAAGCTTGTCTTCGAAATCGGCAAGGATGTTAAGAAGCTCGGTGTTTGAAGCAAGTAAATCTTTGAAGCTGGAGTACTTGAATCGAAACAAACGAGACGCCGCTTGCTTATCGTGGCTCTTGGAGCTAAGAAAGCGGCTTTTGAATTTATTGATCAGATTAGTTAACGCTTCAGCCATGTGTATCATATTCCCAGCCGACGGATCGGCTAAAATCGAGAGAGATTGCTTACCGTCAAGTTTCCAAATAGTTCACAACGTAATCTTTCACTGCGTCTTCCAAAGGCGTAAATCCACCCGAATACACCGCTTCCGTGAGTTTCTTAATGTCTGCGCAGGTGTAGTACTGATATTTCTCAGCCAACCCCGGCGGCATGTCTATATACTCAATCTTTGACGGAATATTCAGAGCCGAAAACACGGCCAGGGCCAGGTCGTTAAATGTTCGTGGGGCGCCCGTGCCGGCATTGAATAATCCGTTAACATCAGGCCTTTCCAGGAAATGCAGAGTAATACGCACCGCGTCATTCACATAGATAAAGTCTCGCTGCTGTTCTCCGTCCTTGTACTCGGGTTTGTATGACTTAAACAGCTTGACCGTTCCGGAATCTTTGGCCTGATTATACGCCCGTAAGGCTACGGACCGCATATCTTGTTTGTGGTATTCGTTTGGACCAAAGACGTTGAAGTATTTGAGGCCCACGGCATTGTTTAGAAAGCCGGTTTTTAGCGCCCATAAGTCAAAAAGTTGCTTGGAGTAACCATACATATTCAACGGCCTAAGCCTGGGGGTTGATTCATGGTTGTCCACGTAACCTTCCGAACCGTCTCCGTACGTGGCTGCGCTGGATGCGTAGATAAATCTTAGCCCCTTCTTGGCCGCAAATCTGGAAGCGAGTTTTTTGGAAAACTGATAATTATTATCCATCAGGTAATCAGCGTCCAATTCGGTTGTGGAACTGCAAGCCCCCAGATGAAATACCGCCCACACCCCGTAGTCAAAATAGCCTTTTTCAAGCTTGTCAAGGAAAGAATCCCTGTGTTCGTAGTCAAGATATCTGATGCCCAAAAGGTTTTTCCACTTTTCAGATTGACCCAGTCGATCAACAATCAGAATGTTGTCCTCGCCGGCTTCATTCAAAGCACGAGCCAAATTGCTGCCTATAAAGCCTGCTCCACCTGTTATTATAATCAACTAATCACCCTCGGCGCATTCTAGTTTATTGATTGAGGTCGGCGGGCTGATCAGTGATCGCCGAGTCCCTCACAGTGTCTGAATCGAGTAAGAATATGCATGATTGAATCCAATATCAACTTAATATATTGCGAAGGTTAAAATCATTTCGTTTAGTAACACTCTATTGATATCCTTTGCCGAACCCTATAGGTAGGCGACCCGGAAGCATTCCGAGTATGGTATCAATTTTGCTGCGGATGGGTATAAAATCTTCGAAACTGAATGCCGGCAAATTATAACAAGTTAAGTACGAGGAGCCCATGATCACTTACAATAGTTCAATTAAAATCCGAACCACCGGTTTTTCGGATTGCTCGGACATTACCCCCCAGGTGGAATCAATCGTTAAGGATTCTCGCGTACAAGATGGTCTTGTCACCATTATGGCCGCCGGCTCCACTGCCGCAATAACTACCATAGAGTTTGAATCCGGCGCAGTGAGCGATCTTAGAAAGGCTCTGGACAGGATCGCCCCCCTCGAATTGGAATATGCGCATAACAAAAGATGGGGTGACGGTAACGGATTTTCGCATGTGAGGGCCGCGCTCATGAAGCCGTCGCTAAGTATTCCGATCATTTCCCGCAAAATGCCCCTGGGAACCTGGCAACAAATCGTATTCCTGGATTTCGACAACAAGCCGAGAACCCGATCGCTAGTCGTAATGGTGATCGGCTCTGAGAGAGCATAATGAAAGCTTTCGTGAACGACGGAGCGGCCCGCGTCATCGAGACGCCTAACCCGACGCCCGCCGCAAATGAAGTTTTGGTCCGGGTATTAACCGCCGGAATATGTAAAACGGATGTGGAAATCATCAAAGGCTACATGGGGTTCCAAGGTGTTTTGGATCATGAATTCGTCGGAATTGTGGAAAAGAGCCCGCATAGTGATCTCGTGGGCGCTTTGCTAGAGCTCAGGAGAAGGATTCCTTGAAAGTATTGGTTTCGATATCGGAAGAATGAGGTAGTGGGGGTAGAATTGGCGACGACGCTGATACCGCTCAGCGGCTCGTCAACCTTTTTGACCTATAATTCAAGCGCCGTCGATCGGATTTTCTTGATTTAACGGGCCATTCTCTTTATACTGTGCTTGCCCGATTCTGTGGGCACTGAATGATGGTCTGAGCGTGTATAGCGCAACGCGTTTACGCAGCTCGCTATGTCTTCGGTCTTTGGACCACATGTCGGAGTTAGAGGTAACCCAATGAAGCGTTTGATTATTGGATTGACTGTTTGCCTGTTTGTAATAACAACTCTGAGCGTGTGTTTCGGCCAAAATTTCCCGGCTATGCAACCTCCCGCCGCAAGGCAGCCCCAGCCATATATTGCCGATAAACAAATCCAAATGGAGTATGTGCCGCCGCCCCCAATAAGGCATACCTGGCCCGGAGGCTATCGAGTCATCTTCCACGAGCTTACCAACACCTTGATGGAGCACATCTTAGGCCAATATTGATCACGGTTATCGTCTCTGCCATTAAGCCGTCCAATGCCGCGTTCAACAGTTCGGACACTACTTCTATAGAACACTCCAAGCGCTGAATGTGCTCTTTAATGCAGTAGCCGCTTACTTTCACGCACTCCAATCGAATTCCCACCTTTTGCTGAATCCTCCAACAGTGATTAATGTACAGGTAATGAATGCTTGGAGGTGTTTTGACATGACAAACCCATCTGAAACCGGTAATTGCGCTAATGTGCCTGAAGGTTGTGATTGTAGTCCTAAACAGTACCTTACCTGTCAAGAGGAAGCGGTTCTCAAACAATTGAAAGATGTCAAGGAGCAAGCGCGATCAGTCATGGACCAAATGAAAGAGTTTACCTCGGATTCAAATTTTCCAGCTGATGCGGAAAAATCCAAGGTGCGCTATTTATCGGAACGTTTAGATGAATTGCGAAATCGCTGGAGCGAATTGGAAGTGAAATTGGATGAGGCGATTGAAGAGAAATTGGTCAGACTCGGGCACAGGGAACCTCATGAGGAGAATGTTAGTGGAGCTAGAAATGTATGAGCCCGCTAAGACTTACGAAAATTGAAATAGAAGTCGCCGTGTGCAATTTGCGGCGGCTTTCCTTGTTCTGGTGTTTTAATTTCAATTGGATGTTACAAACCAAAGCGGAAATGGTAGAAAACTGGAGTAAACATTTATAGTCTCGGCGCCCAAAATATTAACCCCCTAAATCCCCATTGTCAGGGGGACTTGAAATCCCTTGCCCCCCAAGTTTGAGCTCTTTTATACCCATTACTTCTCTGATCTATCCAGCAGCGTTCCGCTGAAAATCAACAAGCAAAGAAGTATTGTTTATAACTCGGGAAAGGCTGAATTCCCTTTCAAGCTTTTCAGATTCTATCGATACTCCTACGGCTTCGAACTCCTTGCGGATCAATTCCAGCGGGTGATTGAAATTCATTCGTTGCAACACCTGGTGGAGAGTAGCTACAGAAATGTTTCCCGGATCCGGACACGCATTTTCCTGGGCCGCAGCCCCTTTTCGGAAGACTAATTTAATCGAATACTTTCCAACCTTTGTCTCCACACAAACCTCGTCATCCAATTGGCCGTTACTGTCCAAAGAGCCGTACCTTTTGTAAATGGCGTCACTCAGGTTTTGCTGACACAGATACAGAATCGAGGAAAGATCATATACGTCAAGCGAACGTTGTTCAGCCTTTTCAATTGCCGTGTTCCCAAAAGGCCCCGGCGCCGGAGGATCAAAAGGTTCATTTTTATGCGCTATAAAATCAACGATAGTAGAACCCATTGAACATGACAATGAAACGGGATTGTCCCCGGTGTCTATGCCTTGTTTGCGAATTTTGTCTAAGATAAGCTCATGGCTGTGCCCGGCAAGCATTCTTTGAATCACCTGCTGCATGAAAAATGGATTGGTGTTGAATTTTTCTGAAAGTATTATTCTCTGCATCTTCTGGATGTGAGTCTCCATAAAATATAAGGCGCCGGCCCCGTACATACTTATGGTGTCATTGGAATGATTGTCCGGCAAATACCTTTTCCACAACTCTTTCCAATTGTATTCCTTGATGAGACCGAGAGCGAAAAGCATATCGAAGCCGTCCAATTGACGATTCTCGATCCTGCAAATAGGAAAAACGGCGTTCATATAATCGGTATCCTTCATCTTGCCTCAACGTATTTCTATGTGTACTTCTTTGCCTTTATCGCGCAATAAATTGGCTATAGCCTGAACACTCCGGCTCTTAAATCCCATTTCCTGGGGCAGATTAGGATTCAAATGGGCCGGGTTAATGGCTTGTCCCAGAAAGATATGAATACTGTCGGCATAGAGAAGTTCCCAGGCCAACCGAGCCGCCCCGTCCCTGGTTCCGACAAGATCTTCCATATTCTTGGTACCTTGTAAAATTTCCAGCGCATGGTTTACGGTGTGCACACCTTCCGTGACCAGGTCAATTCCATCCATCTTACCTATAGGGGGGATTTTATTGGTCATGGTCGTTAGATCCACCACAACGTCCTTACCGAGGATGCGTCCAATGATTCCCGCCGTTGTTCCTCCGCTCAATATACGTCGCCCCGAAATGCCAAGAAACTTGTCTGCGACCACCTGATCATCTTCTTTTTTAACGGGCGGTCCAATCATAAAAGCGCTGAACCTTTTGGGTCTAACTTTGAGAACGCCTGCGGTGGTATCGTCGCCTGGTTTACCCTCGTACAACTGATTCGCCTGATTCACCAAGATTTGGGCTATCTTCTGGGCCGAAGCGTCTTCATAGACCTGACTTTCAAGGAATTTTGCGATTTTCTCCCAATCCCAGCCCAGGTTGAGAAGACCACCGATGCCGGCGTGGATTTCACCATCACTTACGGTAATCAACCAGTCTCCGGCTTCGAGTTGCGTCCGTGCTTCCCTAATCTTGCGGGTCCCTATAGTTCTATCTCTGTATTTAAGTTGGCTAATGTAACCTCTTTTAAGGAAAAATGTGGGTGGATTGTCGAACTCAGCGAGGTAAGCGCTTCCGTCATCCAATACTTTGAGCAACGTAAAAGTGCTGTAGGCTATTTTGCGGACTTTGCATTCAGGTAGCGTGTCGGTCAGCGTCTCTACGACTTCCTCCAAAGGCAGTCCCCGTTCCATCAGCCGCATTGCTATTTTCGTTGTCAGCGTGGCCAGTATGTTTGCTTTGACTCCACTGCCCAACCCATCGGAAAGGACCATCAACTTGCCGCCGACTACGGGAGCGACGGAAAGACTATCCCCACAAAGAATTTCTCCATGTTTAGAAATATGAGCGGCCCCGGATTCAATAAATAGTGGGGTCATCTAGCCTCTTCCTCGCGGGCGAGCTTTATCAGTTCGAATAGGGCCGCCTTGGTTTCGGCGGTAGTCTCACCTAAGAGTCCCGCTATTTCCTGGGCTACCCTCATTTGCTGGTGTATGACCTGCTGGGCTTTGCTTATGGTTTCAGCTTTGAATACGTCTACTTGATGGTCTCGCATTACCGTGTCGGTAATATCCAATAACATCAGCACACGCAAATCTTCTTCAGGGAGTTCAAAATTGTAGAGCTTCGCGGTCCTTCCGACGTTATCAAGCTTTAGCCACCGGAATCCACCTTCTTCTTCGGCGCTCTTGTCTAATGGGTCCACTCCGATGAGATCACTGAAACTTTGTCCGTTGATTTCTTCATCTCCGTTTGGGGAGGCCAGCTCAACGAACGCCCTATTGTGATAAACGACACGATGTTGTTCATCGGCCAATGCAATGGCCACAGGTAAACGTTGAAAAATCTTTTCGGCCCTTTGTTCAGCATGTTGCTTTCTGGTTTGTTTTAACGCCTGTCTTGTCTGCAATGCGGTGTAAACCATGAGCAATATTTGGTGCGGCCCGAAAGGCTTTGGAATGTAATCGAACGCGCCCAATTTTACCGTTTCCAAAGCTTCTTCAGTGGCCTTGAAAGGCGCTGTGAGGATTACGACTATATCCGGTTGCCTAAATTTGATCTCCTTCAGCAATTCATAACCGCTTATATCCGGGACATCGATTTCGGCAATTATCACGTCATAAAACTGGCGTTCAAGCTGATCCAAAGCCTCGTTGAACGAGCGGGTCAGGTCAACGTCAAAGCCTTCACTTTCGAAGATCCGCTGACAGATGTCCAAAACCCTTTCATCACTGTCCATAACGAGAATTCGGCTGGTGGTGCCGGATTCATCTTCAGTAGCGCCGAAATGAAGTAATGGATCGGAGATATGAGCCATAATATGGGCCATGCCGTCGGCCATTTTCTCAAGTGAAGCAAGTTTCTTGACCCGGGCTACCTGTTCACGCGCCTGATCCAGTTCACCTGTTTGCGCGGCCACCTTGGTAGCCAGCTCTTTACCCCATTGCTCCAGTCTACTTTGCGATTCATCCAGGTTCTTAATCATGAGATTGAAAGTCGCCGCAAGCTGCCCGACCTCATCCTGAGCCACTACGGGAACCTCCACGGTCAGGTCGCCTTCGGCGGCTCTTTTAGCGGCGTGCAACATCTGTTCGAGCGGTCTGTTTATCCACTTTACAAGGAAGTAAGAAATGGCCCCCATTAATAAAACGCCGACAAGTCCAACCGATAAGAAAGTAAAAACCAGATTGCGGATAACGGATTCAATGGGCTGCTCCAACGTGCCCACTTCAATTGCGCCGATAATTTTGTCTTCAATATCTCGGATGGGATCTGCGCCGACCAAATATTTGTGATCGTTTCTATTGACCCAAATGACCTCGGTTTGACCATTTTCGAGGACCGATGATCTGATTTGATCGACGGCTCTGGGAAATACGGATTGCCCCGAGGCGTCTTTGAGTGTCGTGATGATGGCCTTGTCGCCCTGGTAAATTGTCACATAGCCCACATCCATTTTGCCGTAAAGTTCGCCGCGGAATACTTTTTGGGAGATATTCT
Source organism: Desulfomonilales bacterium (assembly GCA_038250835.1). Lineage (GTDB taxonomy): Bacteria > Desulfobacterota > Desulfomonilia > Desulfomonilales > Desulfomonilaceae > JBBSBY01. The sequence goes on from JBBSBY010000014.1 coordinate 27,125, forward strand.
CGACAAGGGAGGTTCTCCCGTTGAGCAAGATGCCGCCGTAAAGGACTCCAACGACGGATCCATTGATCACGAGCGGATGCGCGGATTCCAGCACCATGCAATCTTTGAGGCCGTCATCCGCAATTTTGGATTTCAGCTCCGGATTCTCGGAAAGAATCCGTTCCCTGGACATGATGCGCGCCCCTGAAAGATGGCTGCCCGTCAAGGCCGATTTAATAACCGGGTCCGAGGATAGATCACCTGAGGGATTCTGTTGACCCGACCGGGCGAGCACCACGCCGGTTGGGTCCGTTACCGAAAGGAAATCCAATTGGTTTTTCGCGCTGATTTCGGCAAGCCTACTGTGAAGGCCCGCATTATCGCGCCTCCCCACAAGCTCCTCGAACTTATCTGATTGAGCAATGAGTCGGATTTTCAGCTCGAGAGTTTCGACCGCTGTTTTAATGATAAAGCCGGCCGTAGCTAAGTCGCTGTTTAGGCGAATACGGGCACGTTCTATAATCGTGTCCCGGGCCAATTGGGTGCCTATGAGACTCGTCAGGAGGCCGACAAGAATCACTACACCAAGGAATCCTCCCAAAACTTTTTGCATAAGCGAAAAATTTTGAGCCCATTCAGTAAAGTCTTTCCAGCTCTTCCAAGGCGCTCTTTTCGGAGATGCGGAATCCATGTTCTCACCCTTGTCAGCTTTCGTTGAGAATCTCGGATTTGAAAACTTTTTCAGCTTCCTCGACTGAACTAATATGGAACAATTCGCCGTCCACCAGGATGTTTGCTCCGTCTGTGCACTTATCCATGCAGAAAGTGCCTTTCAGCTCTACCTCGGCTTCTAAATGCGCTTCCTTGATGGCGTCTTTAAAATAGTTTATTAAATCGTGCGAGCCTTTCAGATGACAGGCGCTGCCGACACACACAGTTATAACACGCATCCGTTATGACTCCTTTGAAAAATCGACGCCAATACCGGCAGGTATGCCTGGGGGCGCGGTAGATTCATTGTCGAAAGTTTTATTGTAAGACATGTATTTTCCGGATTCTGATGAATGGAGACGGATTTTGAGGATTCTTAATGGATTATACTCACATTAACAAAAACTGCGACTTAAAAAGAGGAGTAAGCACGTCTTTAAATGTGGAACGCATAGATGTTCCAAAAACTATACTGATTCTCTAAGTAATCACGGTTACAATGATAATGTCTTTAAGCAGTCGGTTATCTGTGACTTCATGCTATAAAGCTCTTCCCGCATTCAGAGCTTATAATCGTCATTCCAGCGTAAGCTGGAATCCAGGCAGCTCTGGGTCCCAACTTCCGTTGGGACGACGGGAAAAGGCGCCATTCCGAGAGAATTGTCGAGGAACCTATGAATAATTCCTACCAAAACGGATTAGATGCGTCCTGATAAGTATTGTTTACGATATTACTAAACTTATCAGCCGGCGACTTCTACCACGCGTCTAATCAACTGAGTTACAATCGTGGCAGTGGTGTCTACAACGGTAATGACTTTCTGGTAGTTCATTCTTTTTGGACCGATTACGGCAATGCTCCCGATTACCTTATCGCCGGTTTTTATCGGATAAGCTATTACGGAGCATGTGTCCATTTCATCGATGCCGTGTTCAGAGCCGATCAGCACCTGTATGCCTTCCGTATCGAGGGTTTTATCCAGAATTCTTAATAAGCGGCTCTTGTCTTCAAAGGCGGCAAGAATGGCCTTGAGTTTCTCAACCTGCGCAAATTCCGGTTCAGCTAGAATATTAATCTGGCCGTCAATGTAAACTTCGCGGGATTCATTTGCCGATAAAACCGTATGGCAAAGCCTAAGGGCTTTGGCCAGCATTGCGTCGAAACGCATCTTTTCGGTCTGAAGCTCCAGCTCGATGCGCTCACGAGCCTCCGCCAAATCCAAATCTTGCAGCAAATCGTTCAGAATTCGGCTGTATTTTGTCAGTTTATCCTGATGGATACTCTCCTCGTCGTAAATGACTTTGCTTTGCACTGTCCCCGTTGACGCCACAAGGATCACAAGGATACGATCTTCCGCAAGTTTGATGAGCTCGACTGTTCTGAAGTTCTGTTCAACCTCTTTCGTGGCCGCTGCGACGGACGCCTGCCTCGATAAACCCGCAAGCACCGACGAGGATTGTTTCAGAATATCCTTCAAATCCCATCCATCGGATTTAAGGATCGACTCTATGTCGAGGCCGCCGTCGCACACCATTGGTCGAGATCGTAATAGATGATCCACATAAAAACGGTATCCAAGATCTGTGGGCACTCTCCCGGCGCTTACGTGAGGTTGACTGATGTAACCTGAGTCGGTCAAATCACTCATGATATTGCGAATGGAAGCGGCAGATAAACCGATATCCCGGCGTTTGGATAAGGTTCTGGACCCTACGGGTTCAGCCGACACGATATATTCAGAAACTATGGCGGAGAGGATGTTTTCGGAACGCTTTTCCAATGACTGCATGTCCGTTTCCTCAAGTTTTAACTTGTTGATGATTCAATAAGCGACGTTGTATTATATTAAAGCCAAGACCCGGCAGTGGATATTGCCGAAATCTGTATAACCTGTGGGTTAAACAATAGCAAACATTTATACCTATAAAATAGATCTTGGCGTCCAAAAAACAAGCGCCGGACTTATGCGCCAATTCGCTTGAAGTATTTAAGAAGATCCTTATCGACGCCTCTGCCGGCGGCCAACAACGGATCCTGGACTCGGCGACCGTCCAGATATTCTCCGATATGGAAGGGTCGCCCATCAAGAAATTTAATCTCTCCTCCGGCTGCTTGAAGAATGATGCTGCCGGCGGCTAAGTCTCTAATATTAACATTTTTTATAATGCAAGCGTCTGCGGCGCCTCTTGCGACGTAGGCCAAATGGCCCGCGGACGAGCCGAAGTTCCGCAACTTACCAGGGAAGTTGCTGGTAAAATCTTGATGAAACCTTGAATACACAAGCACCAGGCTTTCGTTGTCAATAGTGGGATCAGGTCTCACCTGTATTTTCTTGTCGTTAAGCAAAGCCTCTCGTTCGGCGTACGCGGAGTAAAGCTCCCCGGTGACGGGAAGATAGAGAAATCCCATCACCGGCCAGAATTTTTCGAAGAGCGCCATGCTGATGCCCCAAACAGGCATGCCGGCCTGAAAAGCCGCTGCGCCGTCAAGAGTATCAACTATCCATAGAAATCGAGGACAATCTTCTTTGCTGATTTCATCTTCCGAAAGCTCTCTTAAAAAGCCATGGCCTTCAAAGCTTCCTCTTAGTTTGTCCGTTATGAGTTCCCAGGCAGTGTTTTCAGCCTCGGTAATTAATTCATCGTCAAAGCGGATACTACGGTCTCCTCTGCCGTAAAACTCCATCAAAATTGCGCCGCTCTTGCGGAGGGTATTTTCGACAAACTCTTTTAATGTCCAAAGCTCACGTTCAGTGAGAGAGTTTTCCTCGTGATGAGACATAGTGACTCCAAATCATTGTAGATCGACATTGGACCGATTACATACTAGCCAAACGGCGAAAACGCCTATTTACGATTTAAATTGAAAGCAATTCTGAAGGGCGAAAATAGAAGTATGCGGCGCCTAATTCCGAATCAATTTCCATTTAAAAGAGCCCAGCTCATGATTGTGATTACAATTAAGCCAAGTTATCTAATTATATTTCCGGCTCAGTGTCAAGCCGATTCAAGGAAGGCATACATGGTCAAATAAGACAACATCACATTTTGCCGTGACCAAGTTCGTTTTCAATCCACCGACGAATCGCCGGCACTTCCGCCGCTTCCCATTCAGGCGATATCCGCAGTTTAATGAAGCGGCTGAAAAGGGCGTCAATAATCCCCATTCCTTCTTCGATTAAAGCGGTTTTTTCGAGGAAGGCGCCTTCATGGTCTTCGTCCTCTCCAAACTCCGCATTCGGCAATATAGGAGGAGTTTTGAAGCCGCCGAAGGAAAACCATGTCCCCTTGATCATCACTGTAAAGTCATTTTCGCCGGTGCGCAGAGAAATACGGGCCTCTTCGATCTTTTTGCCTTCCTTTAGGGCGGCCAATCCTTCCCTAAGTCCGGAATACTCGCCTTTTAAGGTCACCGTCTGCGGGGTGTCGGTCTCCATCATGTCCAATGTCATGCGATCAAGAAAGAGCGCCTCAACCGTCCTGCCGCCGTCCACATCGACGCGTCCTCCGGTTTTGTCCGACTTGAACCAAAGCCAGGTGAGGAATTCACGTCCAATGAAAGCTTTCTCTCGTAAAATATCCAGGAAATCCATAATGACCCTGCTGTTTAGTTTAAAGAACCAGCGAGCTCGGCTTTAGTTGTTCCAATGATTCACGTTCGGCATTGTTGGAAAGTAGTTCCGCTCCCCTGATGAAAGTCAGGAGCGGAACGAGAGTTAGGCCGAAACATTTTTTGAAATGCGTTTCTAATCGTTCACGCGCCTTAACTGAGTGAGATCCGTAATATACGACGGCATTGCCGGTATCCCAAATCAAGTCAAAAGTTTGTATTGAAGGGAAAACCTGCTTCCTGAGTCTATCTTTCAGTATGTCTTTCAATTCTTTGCGTTGACCTGAAGAAAGCCGTTTCAGTCCCTTCTCCTGCATCATCTTTCGACTTTCCCTCTTGAATTCCATTTCCAGCACTCGTGGAGGAATGCGGATTACGTCAATACGCAATGTCAAGGCCACATACGTGCTGCGGACGTAAGAAGGGGTCTTGAATTCGTAATCCGTAAAGTCCTCAAAGGAAGTCCATCCGAGTCCGACTTCATCGCCAGATGATTCCAATGATTTAAAAGCGCCTCGGCGAACACCTTCTTCAATAGTATTCCAAAAGGATCCTTCAATTTCACCGCGAACGCGGTATCGCATTATCGAACATGAGCGCGACATCAAGCCCATGAAAATTCTCCGTGATTAAATTTAAACCCGCAGTTTAAAAAAAGTGATCATAGTAAAAAAAGACCGACTCGGCAACCTTCTTCCGGAAGACGCTCTTATTCATCCGAAACGGTTACATTGTGAGTTTTTAATATCTTCCAGGTGGGATAAAGCGACGCTACAAAGCACGCCAAGGAGGTCAACAGGAATGACTTGAGAAACACCCATGAACTCAGATGAATATCAATCGACCATCCGAAGGACCTGTAATTGATGGCAAAAATGATAATTAGGGTTATGAACAATCCTGAAACCGCGGCAATCAGAAAAGAAGCCAATCCCATGAACATTGCCTGAAATACGTTCATGAGCCCCAGTTGATTAGGTGTTAAGCCCAAAAAACCAAGCACGCGCATGTCCCGTGATCTCTCGATAAGGATCGCCGTTAAAGCCGTAGCTACTCCCAACAGGGCGACAAGCAACGATACCCCTTTTAGCGTGGCTGTAGGCGCAAACGTCTTGTCAAAGATCAACAAAACTCCGCGTCTCATTTTCTCATTGGACGATATTGCTTTCCCAAGCCCCGGGAAAGTGGACGCAATTCTTGACTTTAGATCATCCAGAGAAGCGTTGAGTTTAGCGAATATGGCTATTGATTGAGTTCGAGCGTCCCCCCAATCATCAACATAAACTTGTCGATCCATCTGAATCGTGCCTTGATCCGATGAATAGTCTCTTGTTATGGCCACGATTTTGAATGATCTTTCGCCTCTGGGAGTATTCAGTTTCAGCGATTCGCCGAGGCTCAGATGGAATTTATACGCCAGTGATTCGGAAATAAAGACCCCGCCTTTCTTGATCCCCTCCCAGGCGGCTTTTTCCGAACCTTTTAAAAAGATGAATTTGACTCTGGATTCCAGAATATCCGCTTCTATGATTCGTAGTCGTACCGGCTTTCCCATCAGGTAAATATCATATGCCGAGTACTTCTCCATTACATCAACAGCGGGGTCTTTCTTAATCATGGCCGCCAGTTCATCGGGCAGAGCGTGATGCCACCTGGTTGTTGACGGCGCAATGTATAGATCCCCTCTTAACGAGCCGTCCAGCCACTCTTCAACCGAGCCCCGGAAGCTGTGGATCATGGTGTCCACGCCGATGGTCATGGCCAGAGCCGTTGCCAGCGCAGCCACGGAAATACTTGTTCGACTGAGTGAAGCCTGAACCGCGCGCGCCGCTAAAAATCCTTCAAGGGAATGCAAAATAGTCTTAATGAATTTGCCGCCGTACAAAGCGAAAATCGACAGAAACAAAGGAGTAAATAAAGCGAAAGCCGTAGTCATGGCGAACGCAGACGCGAAACCCCAGAAAATGGAAAACTTGCTCGCCCACGCAGCTATGCCCGCGGAAATAAAGAGGACCGCACCCGCGCCGAAGAGCCACGTCTTCATGCCCTGGACTTTCTCCTCTATGGAACGTCGCGTTAAACCCACCACCGGTGGAGTCACGGCTACTTCCAAACAGGGGATAAGCACTCCGATGAACACTGCGGCAAAACCCACTATTAAGCCATGCGTCAAAGTTTGGGTGGTAAGTATCACCGAATCGACATTAACCTGGAAGTATAGATCGCTGATCGTAGAGGAAACCCTGTCGATGCTGTACGTGGCTACTAGATAGCCAAAAAGAATGCCCAGGAGACTGCCGGCCGCGCCGAAGATAAGTGATTCAAGCAGAAAAGCTCCCACCAGCCCCTGACGATCGGAGCCCAACATAAGCAGCAAAGACATATCTTGACGGCGAGAAAGCACGGAAAACATGGAAAAGTTATAAATCAGAAAAACGCCCACAAAGAGCGCCAGTAGACTCATGGCCGCCAGATTTAGCTGGAACGAGTAAAGCATGGCCTTGAGGGTCGATTTGCGAGAATTTGAATCTATGACCATTAGATCTTTCGGCAAACCGTTGCCCAATTGTGCCGCAGACAGCCTGGTCATTACGTCGATTCGGTCTATGTGACCGAGTTTACTGAAGAGTTCCTGAGCTCTAGCAATATCCATAATGGCGATGTTTTCGCCCTGCGCCCCCATAGCTGATTTCGGAATTTGGCCTCTTACGGTGAGTTTGTGCTCGATCCCAGCTATGACCACCGTTAAGATCGAGCCGCGGGCGAGTCCATACTTGCTCATCATATGGCTGCTTACAAACACCCCAGGTGGATCATCAGTCAAAAACCCGCCGCCTACGCTCCCTTGCTTCCGTGGGAAAAAACTTCTGATTTGGAAGTCCAGGAACGGGTCTATGCCTAAGAATCGGACGGGGTCATCCCCAGTTTGCAAAGTCTGTGCCATGACTTCAATAATTGGCGCCGCTGATTGCACTCCCGGTTTGGACCAAATTGAGGCGAAGAGTTTTTCATCTATGCGACCCTGCTCTGAGATAATGGACAGATCCGACTTTCCGGATAAATAATCAACTGAGGAAGAAAAGGATTTTAAAGCGGAATCGTTTATGAGTTCCACAGCAACGACAATTCCGACTCCCAGCGCTATTCCCATGAGGCACAGGGTTGTGAGTAAAATATGCCGTCGGTAGTAGTGGAAGTTGAATTTGAGGACTGTGGATATGGTCATATTGTCAGTAAGAATCGTTAAAATAGATCATTTGAAAGGGCTTGTCGAAATATTGTCGGAATCGCTCCACTTTCGTCTTCCCAGCGCATGCCGGGAACCAGATCCCCTGGATACCGGCTTTTGCCGGTATGACGGAAAACGGGCAGATCATATGTAAGTTAGACAAATCCTTTCGCTGTAATTACGAAGAAATGCGCCGTTTAGGCCAAGCGAAATTTAGTTGCGATTTCACAGCTTCAAATGGGACCATTAGTTTCCTGCCGGAGAGCCCCCTGTTTGAGACGAAACACTCGATCCGCAATCCACAGGGCTTCCGAACTATGTGTCACCATTATCAGCGTGGCGTTTTTATCGCGGCAAATGGAATCAATGAGTTCAAGTATCGTTGCGCCGGTTTCATAATCTAAGTTGCCGGTGGGCTCATCCGCCAAAATGATCTTTGGCCGTTTAACCAGCGCCCGGGCGATTGCAGTGCGTTGTTGCTCTCCACCGGAAAGTTGTTCGGGGTACTTATTCCATTGGTCCTCTAATCCCACTGCTGAAAGAATGCCTCGACCTGCGGATTCATCGGAAATGCCCAACAATTCAAGAGGCAACATGATATTTTCGCCGACTGTAAGGGTGGAAAACAAATTAAAGCCTTGAAATATGAATCCGACCTCTTTGCGCCTGTAATGAGCCAGATCACGTGGAGGCAATGTGGTTAATTCCATGGACCCAAAATAGATTTTTCCGCTGTTGGGGGAATCCACACCGCCGGCAAGGTTCAAGAAAGTGCTTTTCCCTGACCCGCTTTTGCCCAGCAAAATGACGCGTTCTCCCTGTGGGATGCTGAGACTGACATCCCGTAGGGGGTAAACTTCGCAATCCGAACCGCTGGGATAGCATTTTGTCACATTTGCAAAGGTTAATAATGATTCCACTGGTTCCGAGTTTATGTTTGAAGCTAGAAACATCGGGATCTTTGGGATTCCGGTGTTCGTAGGACCAGAAACATACATTTTTGCCGTATCACTTCTTTTTGGCTTCAGCAACTGAGTTTCCATATATTCTTTTCAACCGGTCTTGAAAATAGGCGCTGCGTTTTTTTCGAAACAGGGCGTAATCCTCAGGATCAGGCAACTTATTGTCATTAACCGCAAGCCACAGTCGCGTTACGGTGACTTCTTCCAATACCCACCCTAATCTTATACAGATCTCTTCACCTTCGGACAGTTTGCCCATGGCCGTGTCGAGTCCTTTAGCCGTGGGTTCAATTTCCTTATAAATCGCGTCCCGGAAATCAGGATCTTTAATGAGTTCAACAGGGTGTTTGCGTCTTTTGTCAGCAAGCTTTTTCGCTGCATGGGCAACTTGTAAAAAGTCTCGTTTCATGAGCGGGATTCCATACGACACGATTTTATCCGCCACCGGCCTCAGACTCAGGATTTTTTTCTTTTCTCCGGACGAAAACGCAATCGAATAGGGTAGGGAGTCGATGTTCTTCTGGGCGTCCCTGAGTTTGTTCACCTGTTCTTCAAGAAACAGCAGGTTCTTCAGCGGCCCTCGATCCGCCTGCTTCATAAAAAACTCCAATGATTTATGTCTTGGCAGTAACGGTTTGGTGACCTTATTGTTCACTTCATGTAATTCCTGCTTTAGGAACTCTTCGATAATTACTTTATTGCTCGAGTTAGCAATTTCTTTGGCAATCTGCGAGTCGGAATACTGAGCTCCGTAAGCCGGCGTCAACAGAGAACAAACAATCGCGATTAAATAAACCTTTCTACAATCAACCTTTAACATCACTATCCTCGGTGATTTCCCATTGTGGCGAAAATTTATAATTGCGCAATTTGAGTCTTTAACCAGTCGGCAAATTTATCTATACCTTCGCCTGTTTTAGCGGAGATGGGGAAAATCTGGATTTTGGGATTCATTGCCGTTACCGTTTTCTTTAGCTCTTCCATGTTGAAATCCGTGTACGGCAGTAAATCAATTTTATTAAGAATCAAGGCATTCGATTCAGTAAACATAAGCGGGTATTTCAAAGGCTTATCATGACCTTCCGGAATAGACAAAATCATGACTTTGACGTTTTCACCAAGTTTGAATTCCGCGGGGCACACCAAATTACCCACGTTTTCAATAATGACCAAATTCTTTCCGTCTATACCCATCGTTTCGGCAGCCGAATTGATCATGTTGGCATCCAGATGGCAAGCGCCTCGAGTATTGATCTGGACTACGTCCACATTGGTCTCCTCAACTTTCTTGGCGTCAACGTCGGAAGCTATATCACCCTCGATAACGCCCATCTTATACTCTTTGGACATTGACTCGATCAAACGCAATATAAACGAAGTTTTACCCGCGCCCGGCGACGACATAAGATTCATTACGAAGACACCGGCATTCCGGAATTTAATCTTTAAAGTTTCAGCCAGCATCTCATTTGCGCTTAGAATATCTTCATTTACACTGATTACTTTCAAAGCCATTATTGTCTCCTCTTAGGGCGCTTCTTCTTCGATTTATCGGCTGCTCTTACCGCGGCCAACGCTTCTTTATGTCTCACATATTCAACGTATGCGCAATCCTCGGGGAGCCAAAACAGGTGCGACACCATTTCTTCCGTGAGCGTAATGCACTCGGGTTCCATTTCTTTACGATTGTCATAAACCGTGCATGTCTTGGATTCGATATCCAGGAATTTACAGGGTTCATCGAGGTATCGGACTACTCCGCCGCCCAGATCGACTTTTTCATAGCAGCATTTGCCGCAGCGTTTACACAAATCTTCCCATTCACTCCGGTTCATATTAGACCCTCAATGAGTTTAATATTTTGGTAAATTAGCACAGGTAGTCTTGTTTCGGAAGACGCCCATTTTGTGGAACGAAGGAATAGACGCATTTGAAACCCGGCGACGCTAACCCCCTAAATGCCCCTTGTCAGGGGACTTCAAAACCTAATCTCCGATTCTACTGTAGGATTATGACACTCTAATTTGTTTTGCTGCGGATCAATATCATTAAGCATAAGGAGGGCGCATTACGTTTTGTGTAGATCCGTCTCCTACGGGTCTATTTATCGGCGGGTTTCAACATGTACCCCACTCCCTGAATTGTAACTATACGAGTCGGTTTTGACGGATTATCCTCGATTTTAGATCGAAGGTGCTGAATATGAACGTCAATGGCTCTGCTGTCCCTGTAAATGTCGCCTTCAGGCCATAGCGCTTTGCGAATGGCGCCTCTTTCCACCACGATATCTTTATTGCGAGCGAGCAATACCAGGAGATTGAATTCAGTAACGGTCAAATTAATCCTAACCCCTTCTTTTGAAACCGAATTCTTGGAAGTATCTATACTCAAACCATTTATCTGGAACGTATTCTTGACATGCGGGGGCGCCGAGCCACGACGCAGGCAAGCTCGAATGCGAGCGGCCAGTTCAAGATAGTCAAACGGCTTGGAAACGTAATCATCCGCGCCGCTTTCCAGTCCGAGCACTTTATCAGGCACTCGATCCCGAGCGGTCAAAATTATAATCGGCGCTTTGGATTTTTCACGAATTCTACGGCAAACTTGAATTCCATCGATGTCGGGCAACGTGAGATCCAGGACAACAAGATCAACAGCGGTTGTTTGAAAAGTTTCCAACGCTTGTTTGCCTGATGCGCATGGGAAAACGCGATAGCTGTCGAATTCAAGATTATCGGTTAGGATACGCAGGATATCGGGATCGTCATCCACAACAAGTATTCTGGCCGGATTAGGACTGTTCATATGAGCCTCGGGATTGTGAACCCGTTATGGGCAATGTGAAGACAAAAGACGCCCCTTTTTCGCCGGCGTCGTCAATCCAAATACGGCCGTCGTGAGCTTCTATTATTCCTCTACAAATGGCTAGTCCTATCCCTGCCGAGCCTTTGTGTATCCTATTATGATCAATTATTTGATAGAATTTTTGGAATACCGCTGATTGGTATTCTTCGGGAACGCCCGGACCATTGTCCTTGACGGTGACTTTCACAAAATCATGGTTGTGAATTATTCGGATGGTTACTTTGTCGTTTGCCGGGGAAAACTTTATGGCGTTATCCAACAAATTGACCAAAACTTTGTAAATCCCATCCCTGTCAATATCTACCTCAACATCGGGAGTCTCGACTACTTCTAAGGAAACGCCTTTCGTTACAGCCTGCGCCTTTTGCGCGAGGGCGGCGTCGTGAATAATTGGCGTCAAGGAGTGGGGTTGCCGGTGCAGTTCCAGTTGTCCGTTTTCGATTTTGGAGTAGTCCAAAAAATCTAAAACAGTCTTAATCAAATACTCCGTATTCCGTTTAATCATTCCCAGGTACTCGGGATTATCACAAGACGCCTTCCTGGTCAGGATATCGACCGCGCCCTTTATGTTTGTAAGCGGTGTCCTCAATTCATGTGAAATATCCGAGAAAAAATCCAACTTGGCCTGGTTTAAAACCTGCAAGCGAGCAAGAGCGCTTTCATGATTTTTATTCGTTTCGGACAATTCTTTTGTCGCTTCATCTATTTTTCTTTCAAGATCTTCATGCTGGTCCTTAAGTTTTTCGTTGAGCAAATAGCAGAAATCACTGATCTCTTTAAGCTCATCTCCCTGGGCCGTTTTCCGAGAATCGATTCCCTCCTTATCCATGGAAGAAATAGCGCTTTTGATCTCCTGAATACGACTAAATACGATTGACCTGGCGCCCACGTGAAGTAGTCCGAGAACGGAAAGGGCTAACCCGGTCATTCCGCCGAAGAGAACAAGCCGATTGTTGAAAATTGCTTGTCGGGCGTCATCCATGGGAATAAAGACACTCAAGCAGCCGCCCACCTCACCGGGTTTATAATACTGCTGCGGATGACATTTTATGCAGCTATCTTCGACATATACCGGGGCCACATATCTCATGACGGCTTTCGATCCGAGAGTTTCCGTTTTGAAAATACCTTGGGCGCTGGTGTTCCTGAAAGTCTTCAAGGCCGCATTTTCGAATTCGTCCGGCGCATTCCCTGGATTAATCCTTTCGGAATTGGTAATCTTGAATGAGTAAAGACCTCCCTTTTCGGCTCTTTCCGCGAGCATACGGGTCATTATGGAAGGACTTATTCGCGTGTATGTTTTGCCGTCCACTGAGTTGATGTCGGGAATCTTCAAATATGGGCTTGACCCTACATTTGTGGATTTGGCCACCAACACGGATTGGTGATCAGCCACCCACTGACGCGTCAAGACAAGTTGCTTGTGCAGGATAACGGCTTGCTTGCGAACTTGCTCCATGATGTGCTCTTCCTGGCGGCTCGACAGCCAAATGAACAGGAATATAAAGCTCGAGCCCACAATTAGCGCGGTAATAGCCAGAAACTTAAAAGAGAGGCGCTGTTCGTAAGATGTCCTGAATTTATCAAACATGTTTCACAAGAAGGCCGCCTGATTATCGCAAGCCGCCGAGGCGGTCAAGGGTTTGGGTTGAAAAGAAAATCGATTATCTGATGGGGCTTGTTGTCACATCGAATCTAAATCCTGCATAATAATACAACTTTCCGATTGGCTTTTCAATTTCACACTGTTCCTCTTTATCAAATATGTAATATCATTTCGAAGAGCCGGTTCCAATTCTAACATCAACCCCCTAAATCCCCCTCGTCAGTGGGACTTTGAAACGTCAGTCAGGGAGTCTCCGCTTTTATCTGCAATTGTGATAAAGTGGGTTTAAATCGTCAATTAGCGCAAGCTGTAGACCTGAAAGAATTGCGATCCCAACCCAGGAGGAAACATGCCGGCTCCAACTGAATTCTCGAAGGATACCGTTTCGCTCAGCGACCTGAAAATTAATCCCGGTCGAGTTATAACCAAAGTAGACCAAATGCGAAGACCGGTCCTTTTGACAAATCGGGGACGCGGCGTGGCTGTCGTCCAGTCACTTGAAGATTACGAACTTCAAGCGGAAGAGTTGAAATTTCTTCGGGGCGTAGTGCAGGGGCTCATGGATATCGAAGAGGGCCGGGAAACGAGCATTGCAGATGTAAAAAAACACCTGGGTCTAAGCTGAATCTATGCCCCGAAAATGCGAGATCACGTTTGCGGTTTCTGCCGTTGGGGATCTTGAGGCAATTCGCACCTGGTATGCTAATGAGCAAATCCCTGAAGTCGGCGAGCGTCTACTGGCGAAAATTGTCTCAGCCGTCGAAAGACTCGTTGATTTTCCCGAAAGCGGCCGCATTGTACCCGAATTTGGTATCGACAATTTGAGAGAGATTCTATATCCGCCTGTTCGAATAGTTTATCGTATCGATAAAGATTGCGTTCGTGTTGTTCGAGTATGGCGTGGTGAGAGACTTATGAAAATGCCTTAGGCTCCATACGGGGATTTAGAAGCCTCGAATGGTCGAGAGGCAAAGGATAAAACCCACCAACGGCACCTTATCCAATCACTAAACGCATTCTTAGCAACTCCTTCCCGTAAGCGTAACTAACTTGTCCTGAAAATTTACAGTTTCTTTACATCAATTTACAACACAATTACTTGAAGTCGTGAGACAATACTTTACAAAATCGTAAAAGCCGAAGTGGGGCGGCGTTCCATTAAGAACAAACGGCTAATCAGCCGGCATTATAAATGATTCATAGAATTCTAGGGACTTCAGGAGTGAATGCCATGAGAAAACTTCTTGGCCTGGCGGTGATGGCGCTTCTTATCTGTGCATATCCGGCCTTTGGCGCGGTAAAGGTGGATCCCAAACTCTATGGGGCCCCGGAAGGGCAGGTGTGTATCAAATGCCATGAACTAAAGACTCCGGGACTTCACAAAATGTGGAGATCAGGTCGAATGGGACAAGCCGGGGTGAATTGCTACGATTGCCACCGCGCTGAGAAAACGGCTGACAAGAAGGATGGCTACGATCACAGGGGTTTTTGGATTGCAACAGTTGTGAGCCCCAAGGATTGTTCGAAATGCCACAAAGATCAATTTGAGCAGCAGCAGCCTTCCCATCATGCCAAGGCCGCGGACATTCTTAATTCTTTGGACAATTATCTGGGAACCGTGGTTGGAGGTCCCGCGGCGGTCGCCTCAGGATGTCGGCAGTGCCACGGATCAAATATTAGGGTGCTTGAAAACGGCAAACTGGATCATTCGACATGGCCGAACACCGGTATAGGCCGAATAAACCCGGACGGCAGCAAGGGAAGTTGTTCAGCCTGTCACACACGACATCGATTTTCCAAGGAGCAAGCGCGCAGACCGGACGCCTGCGGAAAATGTCACCTGGGCCCCGATCATCCTCAAATGGAAGTTTACAATGAGTCCAAGCACGGAATCCTTTATCAGGCTCATCGCGATAAATTAAATATGGACAAAGGCGACTGGGTAGTCGGCGTGGACTATCAGGATACCGCCACATGCGCTACTTGCCACATGACCGCAACTCCAAACCAAATATCGACGCACAACGTGGGTGACAGAATATCCTGGACCTTGCGGCCGGTTGTCTCCGTTAAGCTTTCCCAGTGGAAAGATCGCCGCGACAAAATGAAGGATGTCTGTAGGCAATGCCACGGGGATCTTACTGTAGAAGCCCAATATGCTCAGTTCGACGACTTGGTTGAGCTCTACAACAACAAATTTGCAGTGCCGGCTACGAAAATCAGAACAAAGTTAATGGACATGGGCAAGATCAGTAAGACCGACCTGGATGGCCATCTACACTGGATATATTACGAACTTTGGCACCATGAGGGACGCAGAGCACGCCACGGCGCGGCCATGATGGGTCCGGATTACGCCTGGTGGCACGGAATGTATGAAGTCGCCAAACACTTTTACGAAAAGTTCATCCCGGAAGTTGAACGGGTAATGGGCGGAAAGGCCGCAGCTGCGCCGTTACTCAATGAAATCGTTTTCAGCGATCCGCAGCACAAATGGTACAAGGAAGGAATGAGCAAGGAAGACCTTAAGAAGCTCGAAGAATTTTACCAGAAAAGGTATGGCGGTAAAGAAGTGCAATAGTGACCGATCGAGGCATGCTCATGAAAAAGAGATTGGGAATCAACTTGTCGTCGGCTCTCATAATAGTGGTAGGGCTCACGATGGGAATGTTAGGCTTTGGAATGGCCTGGGCTCAATTCAGCCATGCTCCGCAGGAGGAACCTGAAACCAAAGCTCCGCAATCCAAGGTTGAGTTTCCTGTGCCCGTTAAGCCCTTGCCCAAAACTATTACCCCTTGTAGAGCATGCCACGGTCAGGAAAAGGACTTTCCGGTTAATTTTAAGAGGCGAGAGGCGCTTTTAGTTCATAGAAATATTCAGCTCAACCATGGTGGAGTGAGGGTTTGGTGCCTGGACTGCCACAGCCCTGATAACCGTAATTTCTTGCTGCCGTTAAGCGATGGGAATCCCATTCCTTTCGACAAATCCTACCTCCTGTGCGGCAAGTGTCACGGAACCAAATTCAGGGATTGGCGCAACGGCATTCACGGAAAAAGGACCGGCAATTGGAATGGAGCCAAAAGTTACTTTCTCTGCGTAAGTTGCCACGATCCACATGAGCCGAAATTTAAGCCGATTCAGCCCCTTCCTCCACCGCATAAACCTCGGACTCCAAAAGAATCCCAGGCGAAGCACTAAGGTTTCCGCCAATGAGCGAAGATAAAAAACAATTCGGCCAAACGTCGCACACCCCGGAAGAAACATCGGATGTAACGACGCCGGCGCAACTTCCGGATCGTCGCACATTCATTCAAGGCGCCGCGGCGATGTTGGGAATGCTGGCTGTGAGCGCCTGTTCCTGGGAGGAATTCGCTCAGCAACATTTCCAGCGCATGACCAAAGAAGATTTGGAAAAAACAACCGAGCGTCTCCGGGCTCAATATAAGCAAAAGTATGGAAAAGATTTCATAGTCGGAACCGAACCGCCGCTTGATAATACTTTATTCGCGTATGCCCTTGACATCCAACGATGCATCGGCTGCCGAAAATGTGTTTACGCTTGTGTGGAAGAGAACAACCAGAGCCGTGATCCGCAACTGCTCTACATTCAGGTTCACAGATTCAAAGACGGCAATATGGATTTCGAGCAGTCCACTATCTACTACGACCCTGAAGAAGTCCCAGAGAAGGGCTACTACTATATCCCCGTGCAGTGTCAGCATTGCGCCAATGCCCCATGCACCAAAGTGTGCCCTGTTCGCGCCACATGGACGGAACCCGACGGAATAGTAGTCGTAGATTACAATTGGTGTATAGGCTGTCGTTATTGCATGGCAGCATGCCCTTACATGGGCCGATGGTTCAATTTTGCGGACCCTGTTATTCCGGCGGATCAAATCAACACTGCGACACATTATCTTGGAAACAGACCGCGGATGCGCAACGTCGTTGAAAAATGCACTTTTTGTATTCAGCGGGTTAGAGTCGGCAAGTACCCGAAATGCGTTGAAGTTTGCCCGGTTGGGGCGCGGAAATTCGGCAATCTCCTTGATCCCGACAGTGAAATCAACAAGATAATTCAGACTAAACGGGTGTTTAGACTCAAAGATGAGCTTAATACCCAACCGAAGTTTTATTATTTCTTTGCCACTTAAGAGGCTGAAATGAAAGATCAATCTCCATTTGTAGTTCAAGCGGCAAAGAGACTGGTCCAGGGGCCTCCACTTTATTATTCCTGGATGTTTCTGCTTACTGTGATTGCCGCCCTGGGGATATTCGCTTATGTGAGGCAACTTCAATCAGGACTCGTTGTCACGGGCATGACAAGTTATGTTTCCTGGGGCTTTTACATAGGGAATTTCACATTCCTCGTGGGCGTAGCCGCCGCTGCGGTGTTGCTCATTATCCCCGCTTATCTTTACGACTTCGGCCCAATTAAGGATATCGTCGTGGTTGGCGAGGCTCTGGCCGTCAGCGCTTTGCTCATGTGTTTGATGTTCGTCACAGCGGATCTTGGTAGACCCGATAGAGTTTGGCATTTATTGCCGGGGTTGGGCATTTTGAGCCTGCCCCGGTCTTTGCTCGCCTGGGATATCGTGGTGCTGAACGGATACTTGCTCCTGAACCTGATAATACCCGGATACATTCTTACCAAAGCCTATTACAACAAACCCGTAAACATGCGGCTCATACTGCCGTTTATTCTTCTATCCATACCCTGGGCGGTAAGCATTCATACTGTAACGGCGTTTATTTACAATGGATTGGTTGCAAGACCTTTTTGGAACGCCTCAATCCTTGCGCCCAGGTTCCTTGCGTCCGCGTTTTGCTCCGGTCCGGCTCTAATAATTATCTTATTCCAACTAGTGCGGCATTATTCACGATTCCACGTCAAAGATGAGGCTTTATTCAAGATTGCGGAAATGATCGCGGTGGCCATGGCCATTAACCTGTTTTTGCTAATGGCTGAATTTTACAAAGAAGTTTATTCGGATACCCATCATTTAGCGCCGCTTAAATATTTGTACTTTGGTCTCCACGGCAAGGGTGTGCTTGTGCCTTGGATATGGACGGCCCTCATCTTCAACATTGTGGGATTCGTAATCTTCTTAGTCCCATGGACCCGCAAGAACTTTGTGACCCTGAATATCGGGTGTGTGCTCATCATAATAGGAATTTGGATTGAGAAGGGCATGGCTCTTATTATTCCAGGCTTCATCCCGGCGCCTTTGGGAGAGGTTTGGGAGTACATCCCAACTAATCTTGAGCTGATGGTTGCCGCGGGTATTTGGGCAATAGGATTGCTGATTCTTACATCGTTGCTGAAAATCATCATACCCATTGAAACGG
This sequence comes from Desulfomonilales bacterium, assembly GCA_038250835.1. Classification (GTDB taxonomy): domain Bacteria; phylum Desulfobacterota; class Desulfomonilia; order Desulfomonilales; family Desulfomonilaceae; genus JBBSBY01. Next base: position 45,436 of record JBBSBY010000014.1, read on the forward strand.
GTGAACTCACCGCCTATGGAGTAATCGATCATAACACCCATTCAGCGCACGGAGTGGTTACCTAAAACGACTTAAAGTTTACAAAATTGAGAATACAGTCCCTTCCAGGTTGAAGGAGGAAGAAAACATGAAGAAGACGGTCTATTTGCTCTTAATCTTCAGTCTTTGCCAGCTTTCCCCTATATTCGCCGTCGGCGCGGACAAGGATTGCCCTGATTGCCCGCCGAAAACCACGCTTGACCCCAAATGGCGTGAATTTACGGCGCCTCCTTTGATTCCTGGAGAAAGACCCGACTGCCATCGGGTGCAGTTCGGCAAGCAAAACTGCAATGATTGTCATCAAAAGGAAACGCCGGTCCAGTATAAACAGTGGCAGGGTTCACGTCACGGCATTAATAACGTGAAATGCGGCGTGTGCCATGGCGACGTCAATAATTATCGGGCCAGACCCGACAAGATGGTCTGCATCGGTTGCCATTCGGCCCAGGTCAACCACATGCCTGCCCAGGCGTTGGTTACTAATTGCTCATTTTGCCACAAGAGCCACTGGTTTAACGTTCACAATATAAGTGAATATGAGAAATTTTCGCCGGGAAGGGCAGGTCGATTCAATGTGCCCGGTTTTTAGATCGATTCTGGAGCAATAAGGAATGCGGAGGAAGCAATGAATCTGACTCGCAGAGAAATGATAAAGTTGACCGCGGCAGGTTTTGCCGCAAGCGCTTTAAATATTCCATTCGCAGGTTCGGCCGTTGCTTCGGAAGAGGCGGTGGACGTCGATAAATGGATCAAAGGGACATGCAGATTTTGCGGTACCGGGTGCGGTGTTTACGTGGGAGTCAAGAATGGGCAAGTATCCGCAATCAGAGGCAATCCCGCGGCCGTAACCAATTTTGGATTCTTGTGCGTAAAGGGATTTAAAGGGTACATGAGCATGTATCACCCGGATCGCCTGAAATACCCCATGGTGAGAGGCGCGGACGGGGCATTCTCAAGAGTGACCTGGGACCAGGCGCTCGACCTTGTTGCCGGCAAATTCAAGGAGTTGCAGCAAAAACACGGCAAAGACAGCGTGGCTTTTTATGGATCAGGCCAGTGCATGACCGAAGAAAGCTATACGTTCAATAAGCTCTGGAAGGGCGGCTTCAGGTCCAATATGCTGGACGGTAATCCCAGACTTTGCATGGCCTCCGCGGTCGGAGGATACATGTCGACCTTCGGGACGGACGAACCGGCAGGCTCGTACGCGGATATTGAAGAAGCTCGTACGCTGTTTATTGTCGGATCAAACATGTCCGAATGCCATCCCATTCTCTTCAGACGGGTCGCAAGGCAGAAGCTCAAAGACCCAAAGAATGTCAAAGTCATTGTTTGCGAACCACGCCTTACCTCAACCGCAAGAGTCGCGGATGTTTGGTTACCTGCCGACCCGGGGACTGACCTTGCCGTTTTTCACTGCATTGCGCGAGAAATCATTAAAAACCACTGGGAAGATAAATTTTTCGTGAATAACTTGTGCCGGTTCATGGTTCAGGGCCAAGACAAGAAAATGCAGGCCGTTGATTTCAACGCATACACCCAGTTTCTTGAACAATTTACCCCCGACGCTGTTGAGAAAATAACCCGCTGTCCGGCTCAGAATATTGTCGAAGCCGCGCGATTGATTGGGACCAACGGTCCCACCATGAGCCTGTGGACCATGGGATTAAACCAGCGCACACGTGGAGTTTGGGCCAATAACTTGATGCACAATATTCACCTTATTACCGGCAATATTTGCAAACAGGGCGCGGATTCGTTTTCAATCACCGGGCAACCCAACGCCTGCGGAGGTGTAAGAGAAACAGGCTCCCTTTGCCATTTGCTGCCCGGAACGCGTCTCATTGTCGATGAAAAAGCCCGAGCGGCCGTGGAGAAATCCTGGGGGCTCCCGGCCGGCACGATAGATCCCAAACCCGGATTCCACACAATGAAGATGTTTGGAAATATGGGCGCCGAAGATGATCAGACCAAACCGGTTAAGGCGGCCCTGATTTCGACTACTAATCCGGCGCAGTCCCTTCCAAACTGCCATAAGTATCTTAAGAATATGAAAGACGCTTTCCTCGTGGTCTTGGATATATTTCCCACCAGGACCACTCAGTTGGCCGATGTTATCCTGCCGGCGGCGTTTATATATGAAAAGGGCGGTGTGTTCGGTTGTTCCGAGCGCCGCAGTCAATTAACAAGCAAGTGTGTTGAACCGCCGGGGGAAGCCAAACCCGATCTATGGATCGGCGCTCAATTGGCAAAACGCATGGGCCTGGAAAAGGTCATTCCGTGGAATGGTGACGATATTCCCGCTATGTACAAAATGGCCTGGGACGATTACAGAAATTGCGTCAAAGACACGGAACACACATTGTACGGAATCACTTACGATAGATTACTGAAACTGGAGCAGGGTCTACAGTGGCCCTGTCCCACGGAACAGAGCCCAGGTACGGCAATTCGATACGTCCGCGGGAAAGATCCCCTTATGGACATGCCTGAGATTGTTAACGTTCCTCCCACGGCTTTAATCTATTTTTACGGTGACAAAAAACACGAAGGCAAAGCCAACGTCTTTTTACGCCCGTATAAAGGCGCCGAAGAACCGCCTGATAAAGAGTACCCATTCTTCCTAACCACAGGTCGAGTCATTGAGCAATGGCACACGGGCACCATGACCATGCGGGTTCCGGAAATTGCACGCTCTCAACCAAACTCCTATTTGGAGATTAACCCCAAAGACGCAGAGGCGTACAAAATCAAGAATGGGGATCTCGTTAAGGTCATAAGCAGGCGCGGATTCAATATACTTCCTGCTCGAGTCGTAAAGATGTCCCTGCCCGGAATTCTCTTTGTGCCGTGGTTCGATCAAGATTGGGAGAGGATGATCAACAGAGTCACAATTGACGCCTTTGACGCGGGCTCTTTCCAACCTGAATTCAAAATTTGCGCAGTTCGCATCGAGCGTGTTGGCGACCCCAGGGATGTTGCCGATATGGTGATTATTTCAAATGTGGACACTCCTTTTCCCATAAAGGTTTAGATTTTATCAATTACAACCCAATGGCCGGAGGCCGTCAGGATGATTTCCGGCCGCTTTTGTTCGGGGAATAAGAATGATAATAAGCGGCGCCGCCTTGTTTGTTTTGCCTGGATCATTTGAAACTGTATTGGCAGGACTTCACCGTTATCCTGAAGTGACCTTCCATGCGAGATCCGAAGCCGGCGACGAAATTGTTGTGACTATTGAAGCGGACAATACTCACCATCTGGAATTTCTTTGCGCATCCATCAAAGAAGGCATTCCGGAGGTTGTCGATATTAGTCATGTCTATATGAACATGGAAGACGAAGTAGAAGAAATGCTGAAGCGGAGACCGGATTAAGGAGAGTTCGTGTAAGTATTGTCTGTTTAGGGGGCAAAGATACTAACCCCCTAAATCCCCCTTCTCAGGGGGACTTTGAGCGGCGCAGACGGCTAAGTCCAATCGAAGTTTGAATTCTACGTCGCTTTGTTCGTCATGCCGGCGGAAGCCGGTATCCAGGGAAATTAATTCTCATACGTTTCCGGTGAATGCCTGTATTCCAAAGACAAGACAAATCCTGGATTCCGATTTTCATCGGAATGACGGAAAAGAAACTCTGCTGTTGGTTCCATTTATCCATAGTGCGGACGTCAAATACATAAAACCATGAGTTCATTTTTTAAACGTATCTTCGGCGATGTCGGCAATCCACTTACCGACAATTACGCGGTCAATCGCATGCGACCGCCCGGGGCGGTGGACGAAAAACAATTTATGGCGCTTTGCATTAGATGCAATCGATGTCTCGAAGTTTGCCCTTACGGCTCCATCAAGAGAGAAGGTGTGTCGCCGACAATAGGCACCCCGTATGTATTCGGCGAAAATCGGGCTTGCTATTTATGTATGGCGTGTATGAGGCTCTGTCCCACAGGCGCCTTAAATAAAGATTTACGGTCCCCTGAGAAAGTGGCAATGGGCAAGGCGAGGATAGATAAATCCATATGCTACAGTCATTTGTTTCTGCGAGAAGATGTGTTGCCGGACCATACCGGTGGTAAAATCGGAGCAATTTGCAATACCTGTTACAATGTTTGCCCTTTGCAGGAGAGGGCAATTACATTGCGACAAAATCTTTTCCCAGAAGTTCTGGATGGGTGCGTTGGCTGCGGAATTTGTGTCGAACGCTGCCCGACACGTCCGAGAAGGGCGATCAACATAACTCCAAGCGGCATGGGCAATGCCGATGAAGCGGGATTCTACTTCCAAAAAGCCCATAAACACTACGAAAAGTCTGTCGATCAGGCGAGTAAAAAGGCTCAAACTCCAGAAACAGGGGCGTTGAATATCGATCAGCTACTTGAACGCAAGCAAACCCTAGGCGGTGAAACACCCACGTTTGCCCCACCTTCGGATGTAATTGGCCCGGCCACGGGTTCCGAATGATGCGCCGTAAGTTTAGGACCGCTATCAGGGCATTTGCATTCTGCTTGATGTTTATCATTCCCATCCTGAACATCTATGAAATTTACGCAATCACGGGAACTTATTATGCCGTTAACTTAGGGGGGCTGGGCGTTGCCGATCCTTCGGCCATACTCCAGTCGATTTTCGCTGCGGGCTCGTTAACGGTTCCACTCATGGGGGCCGCTTTGTTTCCCGTGTTGTTGGCGCTTCTTTTTGGCCGGGTCTGGTGCGGCTGGATGTGCCCTTATCTGGTTATGTCCGACGGAGTAAACAGGGTCAGGCGGATCTGGTCCAAAACTCCTACACAACAATCCATCCCCGTGCAGTCTCCATTGCGGGCAAATGTCACTAGATTCGTTTTTCTAGTCATCGGGATAATATTGGCCGGAGCAATAGGAATTCCGGTGCTGAATTATGTTAACGCTCCCGGCATTCTAAGCGCCGAAACGATGATTTTAGTCAAGAATCATCGTTTCACAATAGAGATACTATTCATATTATCTATTTTACTAATAGAGTTACTCCTCTTCCCGAGGTTTTGGTGCCGGCTATTCTGTCCGACGGGCTCAGTCGTAAGCGCGTTTAAGACTCCGCTCACGCTGCGAGTTGAAAACCACATAAAAAACCCAAAGGCGCCGTGCTGTAAGGAACATTACTGTTTTGGCGTGTGCCCCATGGGGCTGGACCCATACAAGGAATCAAAAGATTTACTATGCGTGAACTGCGGCAAATGTATAGACGCCTGCCCTTATGACAGACTTAACTATGAAGGATTCATGCTTTCCAATTAGTTTATACTTTTCAATTCATCTACCCTAATTGTAATTTTATCGTATATATGCTATCATTTACTCGAATTTATCATAGGGGTAGCCGCATGAAAAGAATAGTATTGGCAATTGTAGTTGTTGTATTCGCTATTGGCGCCTCATTTGCCGGCGACCAAATTCCCATTGCAACAAAAATAATCATCCCGGATACCGACTTAATCCCAATTTCAGGGGTCAAGGACGGCGATGAGCTGATGGGGCTGTACTGCTCCACGGTGGGCTACATGCTGGCGCCGACTTTGATAAGTGTAGAAAAAGCGTTAGATGAATTTTCTCGTCCGGTGATGCGAGTTAAAGCCAAAAGTGAATCACGACCTCTGTTCTTGATTACAGGAGTTTCAAACTTCAAACCCGGCATTGTGCCGACATTTTTTTCAGGTGAGAAGTTCCTTTTTCCGGGGGAGTCACTTGTCTTGACGTCTCCTGAGGATGCCTGCTCACCAGGTTACTCCGTTCTTCAGGCCTTCGGAAAAGCGGTAAATCGACGAAATCGTGATTTGATTTATGATTACAAGGTAAAGCTTAATTCCGGAGATAAGGTTCAGGTTTTGGATTACTACAAAACATCCAAAAGCCCAAAAACCTACAAGCCGGGACAGACCGCGGTACTGGATATTACGGATCACCTTATAACCACGGATCTATCGAGGGAAATGGAACTACCGATATTGATATGGGCCGGCGATATCGATAGGGACAACAATCCCGACCTATTCATGTGGTGGCCATGCCCGGGCAAAAACGCCGGAGTATACAGCCTATTCTTGTCATCCAAAGCGGGCAAAAGTGATCTGGTTGCAAAAACCCCTGTTGGGGTTCGCCTGCCGATTCTGGCCGAAGTTATCGTATTTGAAAAATGATTTAATCGGGTGAACTAATTTGTTTTGCCCTTCTCACGTAAATCTGATGCTTACTCCGAATAGGAATAAGCATCACAGGTTTTCGACCTGCGTCATGCAACTGTGCAGTGACAAAAAAAATGAAAACTCCGAAATCAGTAATAAACATGAGAAAATTTCCCAGGGGCTACCCGGTTACTGATCTCCTGGTATTTGACGTGGATAATCCTGAAATCGAAGGCAAGGTTCTAGATATTTCTCAAAAAGGTCTCCAGGTGTCGGGTATACGCATGAATCCCGATGAATCCAGGACTTTAATAATACAGGTGGACAATCGTGGGGTATAGATCCTTTTTCATTTGACGCCGAATGCAGATGGGTGAACGAAGACGCCGATACGGGTCGTTCGACGTGCGGTCTTGAGATAATCAGCATATCACAGCGTGATCTAGAACAATTGCTAAAAATAGTTGCCGACCTATCCTTCCTTGAGAAGGAATCGGGTTAACTGCAAACAAGTTTCCACTTTCAATATTGACACTTTGTTGTCGACAAGTTAACATCAGAGAAGTTGATTGTAGTCCCGACGAAAAATTGTGCGATCGTTTAATTACCAATCATGCTGCAGGGACGCAAACCGTACGAGCCATAATTATTATTTGTCCTGAACTTTCTAAATTATTACAGAGATATGACATTAAACTTTAACCAAATTCGTTTTGATTATAAATTGGGATAGCCCCAAAACGCCTTCTCGTTTTAGAGGAGCGCTTATTTCTTCAATTGACATTGTTGGAGCAATTGATGAACATTATTGAAAGCATCAGGAAAGATCATCAAGAATTGAGAGAGTATTTTGAAAAATTAACAAATGGTGAATCAGTTGAAAAGAATTACAAAGAAATGAGAAAAGAGATTTTGCCTCATCACAAAGCCGAAGACGTGGTGTTGTATCCTTTGTTAATGGAAGGGGATATCAAAGAGGACGCTCTTGAAGGACTGGAAGAGCACCATGCCGCAGAGCTGCTTTTGGATGAGCTAGACAAAACATCCATGGACGATGAGAGATGGAAGCCTAAACTCAAAGTTCTTAAAGAAGTTGTCGAGCACCACATTATGGAAGAAGAAGCCAAGATCCTGGTGAAGACCAAATCCAAGTTTGATGAAAAGAAATTGAAAGCCCTGGGTAAAGATTTTGACGCCAAGAAAAAGGAAGTGCGCGGCAAAATGAAATAGCGAGGATCTTTGGTTGAATGTGAAATCGAAAGTCAAACAAATGTGTATCTTCGACTGGGAACTTGGCGACAAGTTCCCTTTTTAATTTTTCATTGGCCTTTGGGTCTCGGATTACGTTATAGTATCTGTTTTGAGTCAACACTGAGGCAAGCAAAAGGAACCGCAATGAGCTTTCAAGGTAAAGTTTGGAAATTCGGAAACGACATAAATACAGATGAAATATTCCCAGCCAGGTACTTGAACATTGTCGAAACCGAACATCTCGCCGCTCACGTAATGGAGGACGCTGATCCAGAGTTCCCTAAGAAGATTTCCAAAGGCGATATCATAGTAGCGGGCAAGAATTTCGGCTGTGGTTCATCCAGGGAACATGCGCCGGCGGCAATAAAGGCCGCAGGTATCGCTTGTGTTATAGCCGGGAGTTTCGCCAGAATCTTTTTCAGAAACGCTTTCAATACGGGACTCCTGATCTTTGAGGCGCCTGATGTTGTTGACGCGGTAAATCAAGGCGACATCATTGAAATTGACGCACAGGACGGGACAATCAAAATTCTTTCATCGGGTAAAACTTACAAGACCGCCCCAATACCGCCTTTTATGAAAGAATTGCTGGATGACGGAGGACTGATTTCTCATTTGAAGAAAATTTCCAGGCAGAATGAAGTCCAGTGACGATGCTTTCCAGGCAAAATCAATCGTCGGCATACACCTAAGGCGGATATGACGCCCCCCTAAGCTTTCCTGGGCCGCCCGGCAAGGCGAACGTCGCCGCGTGTCGTTTATTATTTTACCGCTTTCCTATAAAATGGTTTTAGAATCACAGTTTTGGAAGACTCGAATTATTGATAAATTTTGCGGAGGATAACGTGCGAATATTAATGATAACTCCGGAAGCAAGCCCCTTCGCACAAACGGGTGGATTGGGAGAAGTCATTCAGGCTTTGCCCGCGGAATTGGTAGCGCTCGGCCTACATGTAGACGTGTTGATGCCGAAATATCGATCAATTGATACGAAAAAATTCCCAATTCAAAAAACCGGTCTACAAGTCGAAGTCACTCTTAACGCAAAGCCCGTAAAGGCCGAGTTCCGGCGCCTTAAAGACCCGAGAGGCGTGCAATACTTATTCGTAGACGCTCCCGAATATTTCGATAGAGATTATCTTTATGGGAGCCCTGAAGCCGATTATGAAGATAACTCCGAACGTTTCGTGTTTTTGGCAAGAGCGGGTATTGAGTACGCTTTAGCCACAAAAACACATTACGATATATTCCATGCTCATGATTGGCAGGCTTCACTCACTCCCGTATATATGCGCACTCTATACGCCGGAGAGCCGCTGCTTGACGGCAGCGCTTCCGTTATGACAATCCACAATCTGGGATATCAAGGTATCTTCTGGCATTTAGATATGCCGCTGGTAGGTGTCGGCTGGGAGTTTTTCACACCTAAGCATATGGAATTCCATGGTAAATTGAACTTTCTCAAAAGCGGAATTGTTTTCGCGGATGAGGTGAATACCGTTTCTCCAGGATACCGAGACGAGATTTTGACTTCGGCTTTCGGTTTTGGGATGGAAGGAGTTTTGCTGGAGAAGGGCGACCACCTTACAGGGATATTGAATGGAGTCAATTATGAAATTTGGAACCCGGCCCTTGATGATTTCATAAAGGCAAAATATGGTATCGACGATTTATCCGGTAAGAAGAAATGTAAGGCCGAGTTGCAGAGAATTGCGGGTGTAAAAGTTGATCCTAAGGCGCCGATCCTCGGCATGGTAACCCGCCTTTCAAATCAAAAAGGAGTTGACCTCGTTGGAGCCATTGTGCCCAGCCTCGTCCAGCGTGGCATTCAAATAATATTATTGGGCACTGGAGACGGGCGCCTTGAAGATATGTTCCGGGAATTTCGGGAGAGATATCCCGAAAGGGTTGGAATTTTTCTTAGCTATGATTACCCGCTGGCGCATAAGATGTTTGCGGGCTCTGACATGCTTCTTGTGCCGTCGAGATACGAACCTTGCGGTCTTACCCAACTGTATGCGTTGAAATACGGCACCGTGCCGATCGTCAGAATGACGGGTGGATTGATCGACACGGTTGAAGAGTTCAACCTCGTGAAGAATTCAGGCACGGGTTTCAGACTGGCCGAAGCCGAACCCATCGCATTGGAAAGAGCAATCTACAAAGCTCTGGAAATATACCACTCTCATCCGAATGCCTGGCGAGAGTTGATGATCAGAGGGATGCAAAAAGACTTCTCCTGGCGTAGGTCCGCCGAAGGTTACAAAAAGTTGTATCAAAAAGCGCTTGATGATCGAAAAGCCTTGTCTACGCCGTTGTAAGCGCCTGCGGTTGGTTGCTTTAACAAATGAGCGCAGGTAAGAAATCCAAACAGAAATCGACTCGCAGATTGAGCGAAGTGGCAGGCCGCCGCTCTGAGAAGAGCGGACTTCCACCCGGCTCTTTAGTGCACATCGGCGAGCCGAGTGAAGACAACCCCAAGATACGCGTTATTACATTCGGGAAGAAAATTCATGATGATTTTGAATTACAAAGTTTTGACGCAATAGAGCCTCTTCTCAAATCAGGTCAATTTCTGTGGATTAATGTTGACGGGCTGAATAGAGTAGATCTCATAGAGTCGCTGGGTAAAGTATTTAGCATCAATGATTTAATTCTTGAAGATATCCTCAACACCACCCAACGTCCAAAGGCCGAAATTTTGGACAATTTTCTTTTCATTATTCTGAAAACCTTGAATTTCGATGAGCAGACCGGAGAAACTTATCCGGAACAACTCAGCTTTATTCTGGGGCATAACTATCTGTTATCTTTCCAAGAACTTGCAGGTGATCCATTCGATGAAATTAGAACTCGAATGAAGGCCGGTATTGGAAAACTTCAAAGTTCCGGCCCGGACTTTCTACTGTACGCTCTCATGGATGCCGTTGTTGACAACTATTTTGTAATGCTGGAAAAGATTGCAGAAAAAATGGAGATTATCGAGGACGAACTTGTGGCGGACCCTAACAAGAGCACTCTGGCAATGATCCACAAGCTAAAGAATAATTTAATTTACGTACGCCGTTCAGTATGGCCGTTAAGGGAAATCCTCACCCGAATTTCCAACAGCGAATACCCTTTTATTCAGGAAACCACGCGACCATATTTACGGGATGTTTACGATCATGCCGTTCACGTAGTGGATGTTTTGGAATCCTACAGGGATGTAGCTTCTGGAATGATCGATATTTATCTGTCCAGCGTCAGTAATAAGCTTAATGAAACAATGAAGGTATTAACCATAATTGCCACAATTTTCATTCCACTTACCTTCATCACCGGTTGGTACGGTATGAACTTCAAAGACATGCCTGAGCTAAGTTGGGAATATGGCTACCAGATGGTAATGATTATAGCCGGGGCAGTTGCAGCCGGCATGCTGGCGTTTTTCAGACGCAAAGGTTGGTTCTAATCCGGTGTGGCGGTTAACATTTAGTTCCTTTACTCGTAGCGGTAAGAAAATTGCCGTGTAATGAAGCGCGCATCTACAAAGTATTTCAGGGTAGTTTACCTGGCGCCCGATTCCATCGCGGAAACAATAATATTGATGCTATCTACGTGTGTCAAAGGAGTTACTTCTTAGTGGAACGCTTTATTTTCCAATTCTGATATGAACTGAATAACGAAGGACCAAGCAGCACTAACGCCAAGACTATAGTAATTGATAGAACCCATGGTATTATTGACGATTCACCGGACTGCATATTTGCATCTCCTTAATTTACCGGCCTATTATACCAGTAAAACCAGCCACAACAAAGAGTTTGGGTCGAGCGTGTTGATTTCCACATTATTTAATCTTTTTTTTCCTGATTATTTTGAACCTTCCGTGTGATTTTCAGATTAATTTGACCGAGCCGGGCAGTGGTAGCCCGACCCGGTGTGTTGGATCAGAAAATCTCGGTGGCTGCGAGTC
>JBBSBY010000015.1:0-53701 GCA_038250835.1 Desulfomonilales bacterium
ATTGGGGGGGACTCGCCAGCCCGTTGGGCAAACTGAAAGCACATGTATATAGGAAGGACCTTTGACTTCCTTGGCCTTTTGAATCTTTTTAATAAGATCCTGATAATACGTGGGACAAGCGGTTGCCGTATACGGTATACCATGAGCCGCGGCTATTGCCGTCATATCTTTCTTCCAGGTCATTTGACCTGCGGGCGTGACGCAGCCTGCCGGGGATGTCGTGGTCGCCGCGCCGAAAGGAGTTGATGATGATCTTTGCACACCCGTGTTCATGTACGCCTCATTGTCAACACATACGTAAATGACTCTTTGACCGCGTTCCATCATACCGGAAAGCGCTTGAAATCCGATGTCCGTTGTCGCTCCGTCACCACCCATCGCAAGAATCGTGATATCACGGTCCGGAATACGGCCCTTCCGACGCAGGGCCTTCAGTCCGGATTCCACCCCGGAAGCTACCGCCGCGGCGTTTTCAAAGGCAACATGGATCCAGGGCACATTCCATGATGTGTATGGGTAGGGGGAAGAAATAATCTCCATGCATCCGGTCGCCATGGCCATAATTACGTCCGGTCCAATAGCCTTAAGCACATGTCGGACCGCCAGCACTTCAGCGCAACCCTGGCATGCTCGATGACCGGAGTTAATGTATTCCTCAGCAGGGAAATTCTTTACAGGTCTTAACAGTTTCTGTTTCGCTTCAGCCATGAGGCTCTCCTAATCTGCGTTAACCACGCACGCCAAAGAAATGATAATCGTAATCGGTTTGGGCCAAAGACTGTTCCACCATTGCGCAAACATCGTCAGGTGTAACGTCTCTCCCGCCCAGGCCCGCTATCACGGAATGCACCTTCGGCCTTTGGGCTTCGTGATACAACAAAGCCCGGAGCTCAGCCGTCACTGGAGAACTTGCCGCGCCGAGCGCCACCGCTCGGTCCAGCACCACGAGGTCTTTGGCGCCACTCAGTGTTTGTTTAAGCTCTTTGCAAGGCAGTGGTCTCCACAGTCTGAGCTTCACTAATCCGACTTTTTTGCCTTGTTCTCTCAATTGATCTACGGCCAAAGAGGCGGTTTCCCCAATTGATCCCATTGTGAAAATTATAGTTTCTGCGCCGTCTGTTTTGTAAGTTTCGACAGGGGAATATTTTCGGCCCGTCATCTTGGCCATCTCATCCCAGGCTTCATTTATGTGAGGCTCAGATTTCCAGAGAGCATCATCATGAGCCATCTTTTGTTCCGTGTAAATTTCAGGCATGCCGAATGCGCCCATTGAAACTGCTTTGTCGGGATAAAGTCTGTGCAGCGGCTGAAATGGCGGCAAGTACTTTTTGACCATTTCTTTATCCCAAAATTCGATGGGTTCAACCACATGGGTGAGATTGAAGCCGTCCACATTGATCATCACGGGCAATGATACTCTTGGATCTTCGGCTACTTTAAAGGCATGAAAAATTGCGTCGTAAACTTCTTGGCCGTTTTCGCAAAAGACCTGTATCCAGCCGGAATCACGAACCATCATTGTGTCGGAATGATCATTCCAAATAGAAAGGGGAGCGCTGAGAGCTCGGTTTGCCAAAAACATGACCATCGGTAACCGCATTGACGATGCGATGTAGACGATTTCCGCCATAAGGGCTAGGCCCTGAGCCGCTGTGGCCGTAAAGGTCCTGGCGCCGACGGCCGCCGACCCGCAGCATACGCTCATGGCCGAATGTTCCGACTCTACCGGCACGAATTCGGCGTTAAGATGACCTTCGGCTACAAGCTCAGAGAGATGCTCAACGACGTGAGTCTGGGGCGTAATTGGGTAAGCCGCCACTACATCGACATCACACAATCCTATAGCGTCTGCGGCGGCAATTGAAACTTCGATACCTACTTTCTTGCCCATTATGCGGTCTCCTCTTCCATCTCAATGGCATTCGTCGGGCACTCGTGAGCGCAAATACCGCAGCCTTTGCAGTAATCGAAATTCCAGACCACGCGATTATTCTCAAAATCCTGGGAAATAGCGGCGTCCGGGCACATGATGTAGCACCTTGAACATCTAATGCAGGCTTCTTCTTTATATTTGGGACGTTGGGACCGCCAAGTTCCGGTGTGGTAACATCCGGCGTTTCCGGGTTCGGTGATTATTCCGCCGGCTTCTACCTCCTGCCAGGCGATTTCATCCATAGGTTTGGTCACATTTTCCTCCGAGTTAATGCTCCGATAGATTCGGCAATGTGGTCACTTTCAAAGCGTGGCGACCAATGCCGAGGCTCACCGGCAGAGAGTTCCTAATCAGCCATAACGGTTTCTTCAAAAGCCCGTTCCATCGCCTGAATATTTCTTGGAGCGATTTTACCGAACCTTTTCCTGAATGGATCCTTTAAGTCATCAATCGACAAAAGCCCCATGCTTTTTACCAGGGCGCCCACCATGGTCGTATTGGTTATAGGTAATCCTAAAACTTCCTTGGCAATTTTACCCGCGTCAACAAGCGCCAGTTTGCCGCTGTAACCGAGCTTTTCACGAATTTGCGCGGCATCGGCGTTGGTGTTGATAACTAGCATCCCGCCTTCACGAAGCCCCTCAGTCGGGTTTGCTATGTCTAAAAGGGAGGGATCAAGCACAACAACGACATCAGGATTGTAAACTTTGGACCTCAGCCGGATGGGGTCTTCATCCATTCTGGCAAAAGCCACGACTGGAGCGCCGCGCCTTTCCGGTCCAAAACTGGGGAAAGCTGTAGCGTACTTACCCGTATTTATGGCGGCTTGAGCAACCAGTTCGGCAGATGTAACCGCCCCCTGTCCGCCCCTACCATGAAACCTCATTTCAATCATGGGTGCTCCTTTATATTACTTATTCAAAGTCAGGAACTTCATCACCGTATTCATTCGTTAGTGGAAACCTCAAATGATCATTGATAATTTCCATACAACTTATTATGTGATATTTGGCTTCCGCCAGCTCAAGTATTTCCGAAGGCAGCAATTCAGTTTTGTGCAGATAACCGTCTATTCTCTCGTTCAGTGTGGTGAGATGGCGCAAATCTGATTGATAGAAATCGTCCTCAGTTTCACTGGATTCATTTTGGTGAGACACCGATTGGACAAGTTTCTTATCCCATTCATCTATTTTTTTCCATCTGGCCACCGTTGCCGGATGCACACCTAGCTTTGTGGCAAGCTCTTTATTGGTGATCCGGCCCCGATCGTTCAAGAAAGTAACTTCGGCGTTTTTACGATCCTGGTTCTTCTTCATTTTTGGGACTCCTGCGCCCGGTCGGGCCACTTCGTAAAGGGACACGATCACAAACTCATATTAATATCAAATATTGGAGTGATTGTTCAAGGATTATTGACCTGAGATTTTCGAGATGTATTATATTCTTTACAGAAAATGCGCAAGGCTACACGTTACGACATCCCGGAGTTTGCGAAGTTTCCTTACAAACTCCATGAATAATCAATTATATAAGAAATAATACTATATAAGTAATTTACACACAATGCCCGTCACTGAAGATTTCCTGAAACAGCTACCCACAGGCCCCGGGGTTTATATGATGATCGACAAAAAAGGAAACATCCTTTATGTCGGGAAAGCTGGAAACCTGCGGTCTCGCGTCCGCAGTTACTTTATTCAAGGTAGAGATGAAAGGCCTTCGGTTCAATTTCTTGTAGCTCGGGTGGACTGCGTCAAAACGCTGCTTACGGACACTGAAAAAGAAGCCCTGATTCTCGAAAATAATCTAATAAAGCAGCACAAGCCCAAATATAATATCAATTTACGAGATGATAAATCTTTTTTTTCCTTACGTTTAAACATTTCACATAAATTCCCAAAACTCAGTCTCATACGCACTCAGAAAATAAAAGCCGATGGTCAGCGTTACTTTGGCCCTTATTCTTCCGCAAGGGACGCTAAGGTCACTCTGAAATTCATTCTTAAGCTTTTCCCGCTGAGACAGTGCACTGACAGGCAATTAAGCGTTTGCAAACGGCCGTGTCTCAATTGTCAGATGAAGCGCTGCTTATGTCCGTGCGCGGGATTAGTCACAAAAGAAGAGTACGGTCGAATGGTGGAAGCCGTTACCCTCCTTTTGCAGGGCAGGAGTGAAGATCTTTTGAATAATATGCGTGAAAAGATGGAGCTGGCCGCTCTGGATCTTAGATTTGAAGAGGCTGCTCGCATTCGCGATCAATTAACGTCAATAGAGAAAACTCTGGAAGCTCAGAATGTTTCTTTTTTCCACCTTAAAGATACGGATGTCGTAGCTATTATTGGGGAAGACCCCGACCTTTACATTGTTCAAGCTCTCTCATTTAGAAAAGGAAATCTCCTTTCCGCTGAAAGTTTCGTATTGAGAAACAAGGTCTTGGAATTGGAAGAAATTCTCGCAGCTTCAATTAAGCAAATCTATTCCGACGGCGCCTTTATTCCCAAAGAAATCCTGGTATCTCGACCGATTGAACAACCTGATTTGCTGGAAACGTGGTTATCTGAGATGCGGCAAAATAAGGTCACAATAAGAGTCCCTACCAAGGGCCGCGGGTTACATCTATTGCAACTGGCGCTGAAAAACGCCCATGACGCTCTGATAAGAGAAAAAACCAAAAACAGCTTACAGAAGAGTCTTGAAATCATAGCGGAACGCCTTCACCTGAAATCCACCCCGAGTGTAATTGAGTGCTACGATATATCCAATGTGGCCGGCAGCGATCCTGTGGGCGCCAAAGTCAGCTTTAAAGACGGCATGCCGGATAAATCAGCATACAGAAAATTTAAGATGAGAGGGTTTGCGGATCAGGATGATCCGGGCATGATTCACCAAACCGTCTCTCGACGTCTTTTTCATCGTGATGAAGATCCTCTGCCGGACCTTTTCCTTATCGATGGAGGAAAATCACAGCTAAACGCCGCAAATTTAGCCTTACACGAAATTTTGGGGGAAGCGGCGCCGCCGGTAGTCGCAATAGCGAAAGGCCGTTTAGAGGGCGAAAATGACCGATTTTATCGACCAAATCGGAAAAATGAACTGAGTTTTCCAAAGGAGGACACCGGTTTGTTTCTGCTAATGAGGATTCGTGATGAGGCCCACAGGTTTGTCCATGCTTTTCACACTAATACCCGTAAGAAAACCGTGATCCGTTCAGCTTTAGATGGAGCGAGAGGCATCGGGCCCAGGAAGAGACAAAACCTGCTTACGACGTTTGGCGGCGTTAAAGGGATAATGGCCGCTCCCGATTCCAAACTTCTGGAGGTTTCCGGAATTACTTCCAAAGATATTCTCAACATCAGGCGACACTTTGCAAAAGAAGCCGAGACCGTCGAGACTGAGCTATTTGATTACAATGCGTAGCCGAATAGCTATGTTTAATTCAGAATGTGCGGTATTGTCGTCGCTGAATTTTGGAATTGATACATTAACGGGGTTGATGATCCTCAGCAGCGAGGCTACTGAGGAACTGAAGGATCGTCCACCGGGACCACTGAAGAAAGTTGACGCCGAATTAGCTCGTTAAGGAGACAATTGCGATGGATAAACCACCGTCAGCGGTTCTGATTTCACTTATAGATACTACAAGTAATCATGGACTCAAATACGTCCATTCTTCACTTCTCAATGCCGGCTATGATTCTCGGGTCGTGTTCTGCACGACCGGCTCCGACTCATGTTTCGATCATGTGGCCCAGTTCGTGAAAGATGTTGCGCCCGATGTCGTAGGAATAAGCATCATGAGCCGATTTTTCCCCTCAGCAGTCCACCTGTCCAGGGTAATCAGACGCGCCGGCAATGACGGCATCCCGATCATGTGGGGCGGCATACATCCGACCATTGATCCTGAAAGCTGTAAAGAACATGCGGATTATATTTGCGTAGGCGAAGGCGAACATTCTCTGGTTGAGTTCCTCCAGAGTTTAAACGGAGGCGGCTTGACGACGGACGTTCCCGGAATCGCCGACTCCGGCGCGGGCGATTATGAGCTCAGCAGACCTATTGAGGATCTTGATTCTCTATCTTTCCCGGAGCTTATTCCCCACAATTCATGGGTTACGGATTCCGGGACGCTAAAGCGATTGACTCCTTCACTTCTTAAAAAACATACCGGCCATAACGGCGCTTACCTCGGTGTAATGACATCGCGGGGGTGCCCTTTTGCCTGCACCTATTGTTGCAACAACCTACTGCATAAAATATACGGCAAGAAGATAAGGAAACGCAGCCCGGAGAATGTAGTGGCTGAGATCGAGATGAACCTTTCCCAATCAGGGGTTCCCATTCGTTATGTCTCGATAAATGACGATTGCTTTACGGCCCATTCTTCGGAATGGCTGGAGAGATTCGTTACTTGTTACAAGCACATTCGCATCCCTCTCGTGTTCCGAGCGATACCCCAATTCGTCACAAGAGAAAAGATTTCGATATTGAAAGCCGCTCCTTGCGGATTAGCATTACTGGGCCTCCAAAGCGGCAGTGAACGGACCCTTGCGGAGGTGTATAAACGCCGACACTCCACAAAGGCATTCCTGGAATGCACTCGTTTGCTGCATGAACACGACATACCTGCCGTGTATGACATTATCGTGGAAAACCCATACGAGACAGTAGAGGACGTTGAAAGGACAGTGGAAATCACCGCCCAGCTACCAAAAAGTTCTTATGTGTCTCTGTTTTCTCTCACTTTTTACAAATACACTGAACTCTATGACATGGCAAAAAATGACGGATATCCTGTGGACGAACATTTGACAAAGAGTCAAGACGCATGGGCAAAGGCCGGCAAGGAAGCTCAAGCGATCAGAATTGCGGCTCTCCTAAACAAGAGGACGGCCCTGGCGATTCTCCATGGTTCAACCGGATGGAGAAATGTAGCGCTGTCGGCGGTTTCATTCCTGTCCCTCAAGGTGCTGGAGCCTTTGCGTCACTTGAAAATCACTTATCTCTCACACGGCAGGAATATACCGGCCTGTGCCAAAACATTGCTCCCTCATATTCGAGACTATTGCAAACGGTACTTCTCCTTTTCAGACGTCAACAAGGTTGAGCACTAAATATTCTCGGCGCCACAAGAGTTTCAATGGTCTCGACGCAAAGATATAATCCCCCAAACCCCCTTGTCAGTGGGACTTCCAATCATTTAGTCGCTAGTTCTACAATTGCTTTTAACGAAAGTTAACGCTTCTAAAGCGCACGTGGGAATTGATGTAAGACTGGAATTACAATTTGGCCCATATTGGACCCTGAGCAGGTATTGGAATGACGGAAGGAGAACGGCGACACTGTGACCTGCCTGAGCATCCCCAAAAACCTTCCTACTGAGCCTAATTTTCTTATTACCTAATTTAGCCCCAGGTTCTTAGTATTACCTCGGTTTAAGGAGCGCCTACATTTGCTTTTATCATAAGGGTATTGATTTATCATCATTTTATGTTAGCTTGCTCAAGTCCGGCTGGCGGAGGGACGAGACGCCGTGCTTTCGATAGTCGTCGTGAGCATCTTATAAGTCGCCGGATTAGAAATACACCTGCGAGGTTCCATGAGGTTTTTACTGCTCCTGATATTTTTTTTAGTTCCAACCGGATTTTGCCATGCGGCCAGTATTGAAGAACATATTTTAGTTAATTATCCGCTTATCGTAAAAAGCATTGAACGCTACGGATTTGCGGGTCCTTTCGGCAGAGAAGTCGCTAAATTTGCGCTAATGAGACAAATTGTTGAAGACGGCGCGGACAGAAATCACAGTCTTAGTATCGTCGGAATGTCTGTCGGAGAACCCCACGCATCCATAATGAAAACAGTGGGATTGACTATGGGCCAAACCAACGAGCAGAATATGTGCTTGCGAAAAGTAACATCCTCCGAGGGAAACACATATTATTCGATTCATGGTCCTAGAGCCAACGTGTGTTCTGCAACGGCAATAGCCCTGTTGTGGGACTCATATGTGAATAAAACGCATTCAGAAAAATTTAAAGCGGAAGAATGTAAAGCCTGGAATTCATCAAAGGAAATATCAAGTAATATGGCCGGCAATTGCGCTGATTCAGAACAATGTGAACTGTACAACGCTGTAGAGCCGGCCAGACAAAAAGCTATTGAAAAAGCCAACCGTCTATACAGCCCTACTGCGGCGGAGACAATCAAGACAATGGTGAAAAACTATGATTCACTCTTTGAATTCACCAAACCTAATGCGAAATTCTGAAGTGATGTATTACTTCTTGATCTGCGTAGATTAATCGGAACGAGCTCTATTAATCTTGATGTAAAGTCCGGCTCCTCCGGGCTTTACACGCTTAACCCGGATGTCTATATGAAAATAGATACTTCGGTAAGTACCATGGACGTTTCCAGCGCTTTTTGTGTTTCGCTTTACGAAATTCCCATGGAGGAGTGGGTTTAGGTAAAGACCATAATCCAATGCCCTTCGCCTTTGCCTCGGTTTCCAATCTGAAGAGATCGAAAGCGGTGGGCGCGTAGCGTCTGTAATACCAGGCTAAACCCTGTCGAATCAACTCTCGGTTCAAGCTGACATCGCCAATCCACACCCAGGCTACCACACGGCCATACCGGTCCTCGTCAATGGGGTCGATACGCGCTTGTTTCCCGAAAACCATTATACTCGTAAATTGCTTGGCTTTCGCTCCGAAATCCTGACCGCGTTCCGGACAATCGACTCCGTACAACCTTATCTTAATAGGTTTTTTGTACCGCATGACGCTTATGGTGTCCCCGTCCGCTACGGCCACGCATTTGCCTACCCATGCGCCGGAATGTATAGCGCTTACGCAAATGATAGAAATGATTGACAATGCTTTAAAAAAGTGGCGCATCATTTTGTGTTCTCTTAGGCGCCGAAGCTTTGCGCAATGCGCGTTCAACATATATCCAATTAGTTTTGAGGCGCCAATAAAAAATGCATTACAGGTGCAAATATATAAATATAATTGTTTAAAGCCATTTTTAGTTTTGGTATATTGCGCCTAAATGTTTCTCATCTCTAAACTTCAAATACTTATAAACAAAAACATCTTCCTCGGAGTTCCATCTTTTGGAAAAAACGGCGACTTAACTCTGATGGTACAGGGGTTCCACATGGCATCAATGTGGTCCCGGATATTTTACAATATGTAAGAATCCATGCAGGAGGAAACGATGGTCAGCCTCAAACCGGGTGATAAAGCGCCGAGCTTTAACCTTCCTGATCAAAACAAGAATGTAGTAAAACTTGCCGATTTCAAGGGCAAGAAATTACTAATTTACTTTTATCCACGCGCGGATACTCCCGGGTGCACAAAACAGGCCTGCAGTGTTCGGGATGCGCGAGAGGACTTCGATGAAACCGGGGTAACGGCCATAGGCATAAGCTCAGATAAACCTGGTAAGCAGAAAAGTTTTGATGACAAGTATTCCCTGGGTTTCACTCTGCTTTCGGATGAGGACAATGCGATTGCCAAGGCCTATGGGGCCTGGGGTGAAAAAAAGATGTTCGGCAAAACCAGTCAGGGAGTTTTTCGCTCTTCGTTTTTGGTCAACGAACAAGGGAAAATCGTTGACGCTAAATACAAGATCAGTCCGGCTGATACAGTTCCATTTGTTAAAGGGGCATTGACGATGGTTGATAAAAAAGAGGCTCAAGGAAAATCAAAGAAGGGGTCCGAATCCAAAACTGCTCCAGAGAAATCCAATTCTACGAGCAAAACGGAAACGAAATGGGAAAACAAAGCTCCCGAAAAAACAGCTTCCAAATCAGGCGCCAAACCGCAACCAAAAACAGAATCTAAATCAGAAGCAAAAGCTCCGGCAAAAGCTGATCCCAAGACCGCTGCAAAGCCGACTGAGAAAGCCCCTGCCAAAGCTCCCGCTAAAGAGACGGCTAATCCGACGACGGCAGGGAAAGCCAAAGCCGAGACCTGGACCGCCAAACAAGTAGCCTCTCCTTACGCAAAAGCAAGGCCCGCCAGTGTCACCAGTTTGACAAAAACCCTAAAGCAATTATTTGGTAACCAACGTTATGGAGTACTGTCTACTCAAATGGATGATCAGCCATATGGAACTCTGGTGGCATTTGCGGCTTCAGCTAATCTCAAAGAACTCACATTCGTCACTGATAAATCCACTCAAAAGTTTGAAAATCTGTCTTCCAACCCCCACAGTTCGGTGGTCATACATAACGCCACTGGTGAAACTGCCGATATAGGCTCAGCCACTGCCGTCACCACGCTTGGAACAGTGAAGATAGTACCTGATGCGGAAAAGGCGAGTGCGGAAAAGCAGTACCTGGCCAAGCACCCCAATCTGAAACAATTTGTTGACGCGGAAAATAGCGCAATTCTGATAATGAAGGTCGAGAAGTACATCGTAGTTTCAGGCTTGGATAACGTAGCGGAGCTCACGACGGGCAAATGAAGAGTTTTGGGGTCTAAACAATAAACATCCAACTAAGTTAGGATATGCGGCAAATACACATTAGGGAGAAGGGATTCGCGC
The DNA here is from genome assembly GCA_038250835.1 of Desulfomonilales bacterium. Classification (GTDB taxonomy): domain Bacteria; phylum Desulfobacterota; class Desulfomonilia; order Desulfomonilales; family Desulfomonilaceae; genus JBBSBY01. Next base: position 10,484 of record JBBSBY010000015.1, read on the forward strand.
TTTTAGGATAACGCCTGCTATTTGAACCGCATTGACTCAGTTCACTGTGGTCCCGCCGTATTCGACGGGATCACCTCAAACCAATTGTTGAGTTAGCCTCTCTTAGACGTTTTGCAAGGCTGAAATTATAGCTACTTCTAGGGCAAAAATTCTTTCAGCAGTTCTATTATCTTAGTCGCTTCATCTTTTTTCAAACCAATTCCGAATCTATATGTGATTCCTATTACGTCGAATGCGATAGCCCCTGCTATGAATCCCCAATGACCGAAAGTCGCCTGCCGCGCAAACGGCGCAGCAAAGGGACCTAAAGGTCGCATATTCCTGATTTGATTGAATTCAAACATCTGCTGAGCAAAGACTTTCAAAATGGATTTTTCAATATAAAATTTACCATCTCGAACAGAGGCAATTTCTTTGCCCGTGATCTGCCATAAAATTTGAAACAGTACGAAAACTTCAGCCACTAGCCAACTGATGAGCCAAACGAGTCCGACAATCTGCTGAAGTTTTGAGGCTCCTCCGACCATCATGCGAAGCGCCATAAAGCCGCCGCCTGTCCATATAACCAGCCAAAAAATCATAAACGTCAGCACACCAAGATTCCGGGGGGCCTGAATATTGATTCGAATTCCATCAGGCAAATAATCGATCTTTATTCTATTGTTTGGCTCCAAATCCATAGATAGCTACCTCCGCTGCCGGACCATCAAATCAATGAAATTGCACTATAGCTTAGACGGCTCCAAAATGCAGTTTATGGGACCGAAAATTGATGCTTTACCTCTGAGAAGTGATTATAAATCAAATAGAGGTTGGGATAATGAAAGATGATTTGGATACAATGAAGCAACTCGCTGCGGAAATTGACGAGATGCGCCAATTCAATAAAGATTTACAGGAAGTTGAAGAAGCGCGCCATATGGCTCTTGACAGCTTGAGGGAATCGGAAGAACGCTTCAGATCCGTAGCTCAATCCGCCGTTGATGCTATCATTTCCTCTGACAGCAACGACATAATCACTTTTTGGAATCAAGGGGCAACCAAAATTTTCGGGTACTCTGAAGAAGAAGCTCTCGGGAAATCCGTCACTATAATTATTCCGGACCAATACAAGGATTTACATAGAAACGGCATGAAAAGGTTTCTTGAATCCGGTAGGACTTCGTTGATTGGACGCACAATAGAGCTGCAGGGTTTAAAGAAAAACGGCCAAATCTTCCCTATCGAACTGTCACTCTCTTATTGGAAAACCACAAAAGGAACGTTTTTTGCCGGAATCATTCGTGATATAAGCGATCGAAAAGAAGCCGAAGCCGCTCTTGAGACCAGAACCGAGGAGGCAAAGCAAAGGTCCGAGGAACTGGAAGCTTTAATTCAAATGGTCGCTCATGATTTAAAATCCCCTGTGATTACGATAGTGGGCATGGTCAAACGCCTGCAAAAAAAAGTCAGTCAAATGCCCGAGGGTCATGAATGTAATCCAATACTTAAACAGATTGGTTCAGCGGCGGAAAATATAGAGAAATTCTTATCCGATTTATTAAATGGGTTGGTCGTGGATTATACGCGTCCTGAGCTGACTTGCATATCAATGCCGGCGCTGTTGGAGGATATTCTTGAGCGGCGCCGGAGCGAGTTGAAGGATCGAAATTTCGAGATCAGGAAAAACATTATCGATGGTTTGCCTCCCGTGATGGGCGATCAACACAGAATAATGCAGGTAATTGATAATTTAGTTTCAAATGCGATTAAATATATGGGGGAAAATTCTACCCCTGTCTTAACTTTAAATGTACGTAAACACGACGCATTCATCATGACCTCCGTGATTGATAACGGACAAGGCATTTCCGAAGGGCATCAAACCAAAATTTTTGATCGATTCTATAGAGTTAGAAAGGGATCGGTAAGCGGGACGGGTTTGGGGCTTTCAATCTCTAAAAAAATTATTCAAGATCACGGCGGGAAAATTTGGGTCGAATCCAAGCCGGGATCCGGCAGCAGCTTTTCCTTTATTTTACCTATTACGACGGATGGTTGCTCATGATCAAGCTAGATCAAACCAATTTATAGATGCTTCATCAATTCGGAAGTTGATTTCCGTTTTTTCTCACCGTATCTCAGATGTTTCTGAGTAACTCGCGAGATAGAAGATGCGGTCGTATCACCTTAAATCTATTGACAGAGGGATTATGAAAAGATCAATTACCGTCGCGTCCTCCAAACAATGCTGTTCCTATTCTTACCAAAGTAGCTCCTTCCTCAATTGCTGCTTCAAAATCTCCGGACATACCCATAGATAATTCGTTAGCTGATTCCGGAACAACTCCCTTGCGAATCAAATCATTACTTAATTCCCGCAGTTGGGCGAAATACGGCCTCGCTTTTTCAGGATCATCAAAAAAGGGAGGCATTGTCATAAAGCCCATCAAGCGCATCCCTTGGGATTTTGCCGTCAGCTCTGCCAAAGGTTCGACTTCTTGGATTGCAATCCCGGATTTTTGCGGTTCACCGGACAAGTTGACTTGAATAAGCGCTCCAATAGTTTTATTCAATTCCACGGCTTTTCTACTTAAAAGGAAAACCAATTTTTGATTATCTACAGTTTCTATTACGTCGAAAAGCTCAATAGCTTTGTGGGCCTTTCTGGTTTGCAAATGCCCGATCATATGCAAAGTGATTTCCTTGCGTCGAATATAATTGGGTAATTCCGCAGCGGCTTCTTGATAATAGTTATGCCCGATTAAACTGATTCCATTTTCAATAGCTTGGTTTACCTTCGCGAAGCCCTGATTCTTGACCGCGGCGACGATTCTTATGGAGTTACCGGATCGGCCGGACCGCTTGGCCGCCTTTGCGATTCTATTGTTAATAATTTCAAGCTGTTGTTTCATCATGTTCGTCTATTTGCCTGTAAAAAGTCAAAAATGCCCAATTGTTTCAAATCCAGGGCCACTTCGCAAATCGGCAGGCCCACTACATTGGTATATGATCCGCCGACACTCTGCACAATTGCTGCTCCTATGCCCTGAATCGCGTATGAACCCGCTTTATCGAGAGGTTCACCCGTACTGATGTAATCAAGAATTTCTCTGTCGGATAGCTCACGGATGAGCACTTTTGACTTCACATACCTACGTCGCTCCGGATCGGTCGCGGCTGAATTCATAATCATATATCCGGTAAATACCTCATGGATGTTGCCTGATAATTTGCTTAGCATGTCAAAGGCTTCATCAGTATTGTTGGGCTTTCCCAAAATTGTGTCATTTATCACTACGATTGTATCAGCGCCTAAAATCCACCTATCCGGTCTTAATTTTGCGACGTCCCGCGCCTTCTCCTGGGCTAATCTAAGCACCTGATCTTCAGGGGATTCCCCGTTGATGCCAATTTCATCAATTGCGGAAGGTAAAACCTCGAAATTTAATCCAATTCCTTCTAGAAGCCCTTTTCTACGCGGGGACGCCGACGCGAGCACGAGCCTTTGATTACTCATATGGATAAAAACCTGTCCACGAAATTTAATCAAGATTACCGAATAGCGGCAATGGTTTGAGCTTAGTTAAGCTCCAAATCACCCGATCACAATATTTATGTGTGTCACGAATCCGTTCCAGTCTAAAATGCCGGCCCTAAAAAGCGCAATGTGGACGGGTACTATTACTGCTTGAAACCGCGCATAATGTCAATTATCAGGGGTCGGCATACAGACTAGATTGGCGTCGGCATCTGGACATATTCCACCGATCCTGTTAATAGACTCGTCACTCAGTTATGAAAAAGGAGAGAGTTATACATGGAAAAGTACCTGATTTTGCTTTCAATAGCGGTTTTGGTCGGGGGCCTAGCGGTTTCCGTTGTTTACGCCAAGAGTGTTACGACGCCTGAAGGCTTGCAAATTGACACAATTACTGAAGGGACAGGGCCTCAGCCCCAAAAAGGACAAAAAGTTACCGTCCATTATGTGGGCACTCTTGAAAATGGAACGAAGTTCGACAGCTCCCGTGATCGCGGAAAACCTTTTGACTTCACGGTAGGAGTAGGTCAGGTCATTCCCGGGTGGGATAAAGCTCTAATGCAGATGAAAGTCGGCGAAAAAGCAAAACTTACCATTCCCCCGAAACTGGCTTACGGGTCCCAAAGCGTAGGTGGAGTGATTCCCCCAAACTCCACTTTAATTTTCGAAGTCGAACTGCTCGGCATTAAATAGTATGAACTGCTGATGTTGGTGAAAGGGCGCTCTGAAGTGCCCTTTTTCGAGCGGCCTGCATCAAGCCGTAGACCTTTCGCTTTTGAGGATTATCTCCACGCATGAATGAATTCATAACAACTATAGTATTGGGTTTGGTAGAAGGAATCACTGAATTTCTACCTATTTCATCAACGGGTCACCTGATATTGGCCGGTAAGCTGATGAATTTTGAAGGCGCGAATGCAAATACGTTCGAGATTTTTATTCAGCTTGGCGCGATTCTAGCCGTAGTCGTATTGTATCACTATCGTTTCACAGATTTGTTTCGAGATTGGAAGTCCGGATGGAACCAAACCGGGTTTGTGGGAATCCGGGGAATTAGCTTGCTGGCGGTTACGACGTTTCCCGCATTGGTTATGGGATATCTGTTTCACAAAATCATTAAGCTTTATCTCTTCGGACCTCTCACAGTGGCCATTGCTTTGGCGGTGGGAGGCGTCGCAATTCTCCTTGTCGAACACTATAAGCCGGAGCCCAGTATCTCCGAAATGGACAACCTAACGTATCGGCAGGCGCTGTTTGTTGGATTATTCCAGTGTTTCGCTCTCTGGCCGGGCTTTTCCCGATCAGCGGCGACTTTGATGGGCGGTTTACTGTCCGGAGTTGATAGAAAAACGGCTGCGGAATATTCGTTTTTGGCGGCTGTTCCCATAATGGTTGTCGCAACTTTGTATGATCTATATAAAGAGTGGAACGGCTTAACGAGCGCAGATCTACAGGGTCTGGCTATAGGTTTTGTTTTCTCGTTTTTATCCGCTATATTGGCCGTGAAGATTTTTGTAGGATTATTGCAGAAATATACACTGAGGCCGTTTGCATACTACAGAGTAGTATTGGCGGTGGTAGTCTTTTACTTTGTTTTATTCAACTAAGCCGTGGAACCTGAACGCTCTTTTGTCTCCCCGCAGTGATAGTTGTCACTAAAGATGTCCGCGTATTTAAGTATCCAGTCAATCGCCGCATCCATACCAAGATCCCTGCCGGCTTTTTCGGATTCGATCCACTTATGTCGATCTATCTCCCGGCGTTGAATTTCTAAGTATTCTCTCAAGTCCATCTTTCACCAACTTATTGTGGACGTAACCTGTTTAATGTAAGATTCCCCCACAGAGTATCTTTAGTCACCCCTTTGTTAGATGTCAAGCTCGATCTTATGGTCCTGTCGGATATGAATTGGAGGCTGCCCATGAAGAATGCGTTGAGACGCATTTATGAATTAGGTCAATCGATCTGGTACGATAATCTGAGTCGAGAAATTCTTAAATCCGGAAAGCTTAAACAAATCATTCAGGAAGATGGAATCACCGGAGTCACCTCCAATCCTTCCATTTTTCAAAAAGCGCTCTCTGATGAAAGGATTTACGATAACGATTTACATAATTTAGTAGATTCAGGTTGTGATTCCAAACAAATTTATGAGTCGCTCATCATTGAAGATGTCCGGCAAGCAGCGGATCTTTTGGCTTCTGTTTACCGAGAAACACATGGTCAGGATGGTTTTGTAAGTTTGGAGGTGGCGCCTTCTTTAGCTTACGAACGAAATCCAACTATCGCTGAAGGCAAACGTCTATTTGAAATGGTGGATCGTCCAAACTTGATGATCAAAGTTCCCGGAACGGTAGAGGGCTGCGAAGCGGCAAAGGAACTCCTTGGCGCCGGTATTAACGTGAACATAACATTGTTGTTCTCCATTGAACAATACAAAGCCGCTGTTGAAGCATACTTAAAGGGAATGGAAGAGTTGATCACCGCCGGCGGTGATCCAAGTAAAACGGCTTCGGTCACTTCATTCTTTGTTAGTCGAGTGGATACGTTGGTCGATGAGCGAATCAGAGAATCTTCAGACCCGATCCTCAAGACCCAGGCTCCCGGACTTCTCGGTAAAGCGGCCATCGCTAATGCTGTGATAGCCTACGACATATTTGAAAAAATATTCAACGGAGAGGAATTCCGTGGATTGAAGGCAAAAGGCGTTCGGCCTCAAAAGATAGTATTGGCAAGCACCAGCACCAAAAATCCTGACTACCCGGATACCTATTATGTGGACAAATTGCTATGGCCCGGCACGATAAACACAATTCCCGTAGTCACATTGGAAGCCTATCGAGATCATGGAAACCCGGAAATCGCAGATGATCGAGATGTTGAAAAAGCAAAATCCCTTCTCCAAATTCTTGAATCCCACGGTCTGAACATTGAACAAATAATGGAGCGTCTCCTGGAAGACGGGATCAACCAGTTCGCGTCTTCTTTTGATGACCTCATCGACGGCATAGAACAGAAGCGCACCCGCTTGCTCCGCGGTTGGGGGCATAGATCGGCTTCTTTAGGAGCGCTTCATTCTCAAGTGGAAAGTGTTCTTGAATCCTTCAACCAGGATAAGTTGGGAGAGAGTATCTGGGCGGGTAACACGCACATCTGGACTTCGAATCCGAATCACGGCATTAATCAGCGCTTAGGATGGCTGAACAGCGTAGATTTAATGTGCGGGGAAACTAATAAACTGTGGGATTTTTCACAAGAAGTCCTTTTGGATGGAATTCAAGACGTGGCGCTGCTGGGTATGGGCGGATCGAGCTTGGCCGCAGAAGTTCTCTCAAAATGCTTTGGTTCCGCCGAAGGATACCCCAAGATGTGGATTCTGGACACCACCGTCCCGACGACTATTATGGAATTCCAGGAAAGCGTTAATTTGGAACATACGCTGTTTATTGTCGCAAGCAAGTCGGGCGGCACGATAGAAGTTATGTCTTTGTTCAAATACTTTAAATCGGAAGTGGAAAAGGCCGGACTGGACGTCGGTAAACGATTTGTAGCCATTACGGATCCTGGCACAAGCCTGGGAAAACTGGCTGCGGAAAACGGTTTCAGGAAAATATTCTTGAATCCATCGGATATTGGTGGCCGCTTCAGCGCTTTGTCATATTTCGGATTAGCCCCCGCTGCTCTCCTCGGCATTGACCTGGATAGATTCTTGATGAGAGCTGCTCAATCAGTTGAAGCGTGCGGCCCGGATGTTCCCGCCCTCGAGAATCCAGGAACCTGGATGGGATCCATCGCGGGAGTAGCGGCTAATCAGGGCTTGGGCAAACTTACCATTGTAATTTCTCCACCCATAGGGTCATTCGGTCTATGGCTGGAACAACTCATTGCTGAGAGCACCGGGAAACTGGACACGGGAGTTCTGCCCGTGATTGGTGAAGATGTAGGCGCCCCGGATACTTACGGTCCGGATAGGGTGTTTGTGTATTTACGATTAGACGGCGATACTACTTACGATCAGCAAATTTCGGATCTGGAAAAGGCCGGCCGTCCGGTTGTAACTCAACGTATTCATAACCCATATGATCTGGGTAGAGAAATGTTCCGTTGGGAATTCGCTACTGCCGTTATTGGGGTAATCCTCAAAATAAATCCCTTTGATCAGCCGAATGTTCAGGAGTCAAAGGATATTACAAGGAAATCTCTTGAATTGTATGAAAGTGAAGGACATCTTCCCGTCGGCGCCCGCATTCCAGCGCACGACACATCAATGCCGAAGCTTTTAGCTGACTTTTTAGAATCCGTACGGCAGGGAGATTATGTAGGTATAAATGCTTTCATTAGTGAATCTCCGACAGCCGTGAGCCATTTGCAGTCCATGAGAATTAAACTCAGAGATAAATTTAAAATAGCGACGACTCTAGGATTTGGCCCGCGGTATTTGCATTCCACCGGACAGATCCAGAAGGGTGGCAAAGCAAATGGTCACTTCATTCAAATAACAATGGACGATGAACGAGATATAGATATTCCCGGAGAAAAGTTTTCATTTGGGATTTTGAAAGCCGCCCAATCTATCGGAGACTACGAAGCTCTGAAGAAAAAAGGAAGGCCTGTGATGAATATACACTTAAGAGATGAGTCCGATTTGAAACTAATTTCCGCCGCTATGGACAAAATTTAGTGTCCTCGCAAGAGAAAACCTTGATATGCACACGTAGATCAATGTTTTACATCAAGGTGAGCACGTGTATTTCAATTAGTATTCTGACGTGCTTTTATGCCGATATGTTAGGCCGGTCTCGTCGATCGCCGATTCATGCGAGGATCTGCTCGAATGAAATAAGTAAATAAGTATACTTCCTGTCCCCACATATCAGGAATGGCGCCGCGGGAAAATGATAGGCCGGAGGTAAATAGAATATGTATTATAATGGCAATAAAATGAGATCCGATTCCGAATTAAGTGATTATCAAAAGAAACTGGATTCAATCGACAATGTTATCCTGTGTGTCGCGGAAGCGGAGCACTTTATCAAGACGCTGGGACATTTATTGGTCACTGAAACGAATATTGACGACCGTTGGACTCGCAAAAACCTACGAAAACGCAAGAGCCCATGGACGCTTCACAAATATTCGCGATGAGGTATTGTCGCATTATTTACGTTCATCGGCAATTCCGAAGTCGCTTGACTTATTATTTAATTATAACTAAATTCGCTTGCCGGCAGTTCAGGTTAAACCCTGGGACTGAAATATTGCGTTTTTGCCGTTCAATCATAAATCCTGGGCAGCGACTGATTGGCGGCCTTTTAACGCTCTCGATCACAACTTGAATTACGGTGATCATAGAAAATGACCGCCGATGTAGAGATTCAGAATGATTTTTTCCCTACAGAGACGCTTCTTACTTCTGCTCCTTCTTCCTGTGGCGGTGATACTTATCACATCGGGCGTTATAGGATGGCAAAACGGCAGAAATATGCTATTGGACCAATGGATTCAAATTACACGATTGAAACTGGATCGAGCGGCCCACCAGATTGCTATGAAATTGGACGAAAAGCTTGCGTTGATTAAGTTGGTAGCCAAAACCGAGGAGGCGCCCGACCAGGCCGTATTGCAGACATTCATAATTCAGCAGCTAATAGACAAACCCGGCGTCAAATTTGTTGATCTTGAGCCTATCAACAAAGATCAGATAGAGAGTGGTGTTCTCAATGAACCGCTCTCCCTGGGAGTCGAAGGTCTGTACACAATGGAGTTGTGCGGCGATTACGGCTTCTGCGCTCCGGTGATGGACCCGGATGCTCCCGATAAGTCCCTCAACATAGTACGAATTTTGTCTAATGAACGCGGTCCCTCTAAGCGTTTGATTGTCAGGATCAGCTTTGACTCTTTCATCCAGCCATTGCGACAAATGGAACTCTGGGAAGGCGGGTCCGCTGTGCTCGTTACCAGCACGGGGCAAATGCTCGCCGCTACGGATCGTTACTGGCACGATCGTCGGAAATTGGGTGAAACTGGTGATGAGACGGAACTTAAGGTATTGGATGGGATAAGGCACAAGTCTTTTGGTACGGTATTTTCTGCGGGACATCCACCTGCAACCGTAGTTAGCTATTTGAAGATGCCGTTTATCAACTGGTATCTGCTAATGTTTTCACAAGGCAAAACCATTCTGGGCCCCATTGTTCAATTCAGGGACATTTACGGCGCCGCCGGTGTTGCCGTCATTCTGGTGATTCTTTTGATTATACGCTGGGTTACACGGTCAGTCGGAAGCACTATATCTGAAATCTCCGCTGCAGCGCTAAAGGTCAAGGAAGGGGATTATACGGTAAAGCTTCCCGTCACCAGGAGAGACGAAATAGGGGTGCTGCGAGAAAGTTTTAATCAACTCGTCGAAGGACTCCAACAGCGGGAACTTATTGAGCGCACTTTTGGCCGTTACGTAGACAAGAAAGTGGCGCAGGAGCTGATGAGCCGACCTGAAGCTTTAAAGTTAGGCGGTGAGAAGCGAACAGTGACCATAATGATGTCGGACCTGCGCAACTTCACGCCAATATCGGAAAAAATGGAGCCCGAAGTCGTCATTAAGATGCTCAACAGATACTTCGCGAGAATGATTGTCGTTATTGAAAAATATAGGGGAATTATAGTCGATTTCTATGGCGATTCCATTCTGGTGTTTTTCGACGGCATTAGTTCGGATCTTACCGGGAGAGCATGTGACGCTGTGCGCTGCGCTTTGGAAATGCAGCAGGAAATGGATGGCTTTTTAAAGGAGAACGAGGCTAAAGGTCTACCTCCGGTGAATCAGGGAATCGGCGTACACACGGGGGATGTGATTGTCGGAAACATCGGCACTGAATCACGAGCCAAATATGGAATAGTCGGCGCGGATGTTAACCTGACAGACCGTATTCAGCATACGGCCTCAGCAGGCAAGGTCATAATCTCGGAACGCGCCTATGAGTTGATTTACCAAAAACTTAAAGTGTCCCTATCGTTTAAAGCTTGCCTCAAAGGAGTGGAGGCGGACAAAAAGCTCTACGAAATTGAAGGCATTACCCCTGAATGTGCGCGGCTCCCGATAGATGATGGTTCAGGAGACGATGCGCCGTCCGGAAATTCATTAGAACAAGATGGCCGCGTAACCCACAAAACTCGAGTCGGGTAAAACATCATAACTCGTATAATAATCTATGAGATTGCCGTTGGTGACTCCGAGCTTGGCGACTGATGTAATTACCGAGGCAATTGGACCGGCAGAGCACGTATTGTGTTTTACCGCCGCATCCTGAATCACTTGAGCGGGGTCAAGACTCAAGATTTTATCTATGAGTGATTTATCGTTCTGATCTTTTACCCAACTTACGGTTTGAGGTCCTGAACCTTCGGGCATGAAGCCGTAGTTTGGGCCGTAATGTGTGAAATCAGCCGATCCGATAAACACGGATGAAAGACTGCGATCACGCAGGCCGTCAATCATAGATTCCGCAAGTTTCACGGCATTCTCCGTTGCCGGAGAATGCACTGCAATAATGGGAGTATCCGGAAAAAAGAACTTTATGATGGGTATATTCACCTCAATGGTGTTGTCGGAGAATCTTGTCGAAGCGGCATCGGCAATGCCTCTTGATACCATTGACATGGCGAAATTGTTGTCCAGGGCAGCGGGTCCGAGCGGGGTTTCCCAGGCGTCTTCCGTGTAGATTATTGGGTTGCCGCTCCCAAGATGACCGCCATAAATCACAATTCTATCAGGGCGAGTTTTTGATAACGAACCAATTACGCGCGCCGCCGCTTTGCCTGAAAAATACCAGCCTGCGTGGGGAACTATACCTCCTTTCCAATCTCCTGCAGGAAAGGTAAAATCTTTTACAAATTCGAGAATATCCTTCCGGCACTGATCTTCCGAAATGGGATACCAGCCTCGAGGTAGAACGCGCTCTCGAATTGTCATAGCGTCCTCCATTTAGGTAATTATCATCGCAACTTAAATTTTCAGGGTCACCCCTCTTGCCTGGGATCTTTGACTGTACCACTCCAGGAGATTTTTAGGGGGCATGTCCCTTTCATTCTCGGGCTTTTTAATTAAATAGACTGCTTCACTATCGCACCCGGTAGTGCATGCTCCACAACCGATACAGCGGTCAGGCTGAACATTGTAGACGCCGTCCGTTTCCAATATGGCCCCAACAGGACATCTTTCGTGGGCGCAAACACCACAGGCTATGCACTTGTCTTGATCGATTAGCGCAACGTAGTTGCTTTTGGCCATTAAGTAAGGGCTCTTGAACTTCTTCATTGACAATAATATTCCACAGCAGCACGAGCAACAGTTACAAATATACATATGACCTGCCTGAACATTATATGTGGTATGCACCAAGCCTTCTTTCTCAGCAAGTTCCATCACGTCAAGCGCTTCCAGCTTAGAAATTACTCTGCCGCGCCTGTACTTATCAAACGCGTCTTCATGACTCGAAATGGCGAGGCACACTTCCATTGTGTGATCACAAGTATGCCCTTGGACTTGCCGTTCCTTTCTGCAAATACAGTCGCAGACTTGGAATGACTTAGCTTTATTGATCATGGCCCGAACATCTTCGTGTCGATAAACTTGGTGTTCAGCTTCTATGGGCGCATTGACGGGAATCACTCTCGTGAGAGCAGGGCTGAAACCTCCAAGAACCGGCATCAAATATGGGCTATATTCTTCAATTAGATTTGCCAATTCTTTGTCCATCCGGTTCAATTGAAACTCGTAAATCCCCACGATAAAAGGAACCACGACGTAAACTTGAGCGCCGAACATTTTAAAAGAACCGATTTGACCTTTTTCAACCATTTGATCCAGGAGCGGTTGAAGGTCTTCCACAGTCATGCCGAGCCTCATTGAAGCGGCTTCAACCGTTTCAGGAATTGGGAGTAACTTAATGGCCATTTCCGCTTCACTAGGTTCAAAAATCTTCTGTAGCAGTCTAAGTTCCACTCCAGTCTCGGTCCTCGGAAACCCATTGGGTAACTGGTTCAAACGTTCGGCGAGTTCTACATAAACGTCGGGCATATTGGGCTCCTGATGAGTTTTTATTGAAGTGAGTTGTCTAAAAGCCGGCTATTATAGGTTTTCGAAAGTTTTGTCGTAGTGGAGCTTTTACGTTTTCGCATCATCCGAGCGAATCTGGGACCCAGATTCCGTGGATTCCTACGTACGCTGGAATGACGTTGATAAACTTTGAATGTAATTCAGACCGTCATTGATTTTAATGATCCGGATAGTCGATCAAATCGAGAATCATGACAATTGAATCCGTGATTACTTTTGAAAACCACTACTAAATAATTATAGCACACATCGCGGAGTGACCAAAACATGGAAATGACAATCGTTATTTGTCAAAAAATGTAATCGAAACTTTAAAGTATCATCTATTGCGCAAGGACGTCCTTGCCTCATCTTTAAGTCGTTTTTTACGATCTTTGGACTGCTGTCGTGAAAAATACTCGTCCCTAATTCTCTCGTGACGATTCCTTCTTTCTTGATCTTCAAGCTCCATTTGCTCACGTAACTTTGCCTGCAGTATGGCGGCCTGAAATCTTTCCAATCGTATGCCGCTAATGATGGAGTCTTCCATGGCGAGCCAATTGTCCGAGTCCCCTCCACAGTCAGTCACATGCTTTTGAAAAAGAAAACCAGGTATGTCTGAAGCATAGAGACCGCAGAACGGGCAGATGTGAACATGTTCACTATTTTGGGGCTTACGCGGCTCAAAGCCTTTTTCAGACAATTCAGCCAATGAAGTCTCTTTTCGTATCCACATGTCCCTAAATTTAATCCATCCCCAGCCCGCCCTATGGACCCACAAGGTTTCTACCAATTTTTCAGGAGCGTCCATCCTGAAAGTGTAAGTTGCCGAATGGACCCAGAAAAAATCTTTCTTTGGCATGGCCCCTTCTCTTCTCATCCCCTGGAACATGGATTCCGGATAATGATATATAAAATTGTTAATTGGAAGTTAGAAACCGCCCATCTTTAATTGTAAATGAATATCCATGGAAATCAAGTTGAATGCTGGTGTCGCGGCTGCATTCCGATGAAAAATTACACTTTGTATTCCTTACTATGCGCTGGACAATAGCTTGACACATTCCTGGCCACTAATTACCTTCATAGGGAGCGAGTGCGATTAGATCACTACGTAAATCAATTGCGTCGGTTTCCTGGAAAGGTCCGATTTGGAAGCCGAATACATTCCCATAATTTGAGATGATGGATGAGGCGTTAATGAACTATTCAGAAACTTTAGGGTTGCCCAACATTACCGTGACCGCCGTGGGTAGTATGCCGCACAGCGGCGCTGATGACGCAGTGGAATTGATTTTGCAATCTTTACCAACGGCGCCGCACGCTCCGCAGCTTTCCATGGCTAACCCGAGAGAACAAATGTGGATACAGTGTTCTGAAAATCTACCGCGATTTGTCGTTGATTTGGATAACATTAAGTACTATTTTGATACTACCGGAGACTACACTTCCGACATAGAAACATTTTACGGTCATTACCTGGATGTAATGGACGGCGGCTCCGCTGAATATTTCAAAATTGGGCCCGAATACGGCAAAGGAATACACGTTTTTTTTCAGAAATTGCGGAAGCTTCCCAAAAAACCAAGTGTAGTTAAAGCGCAGGTAACAGGACCATTGAGTTTTGCCTTGACCATCCCGGATGAATCCGGGCGAGCCATTTTTTTTCATGACACCTTCCGGGATATTGCAGTTAAAGGTATGGCCATGAAAGCCATTTGGCTGGTGGACCAACTCAAAAATCTCAGCGAAAATGTTATCATTTTTTACGATGAGCCGTGTTTGAGCGCCTATGGGTCTTCGGCTTACATGGGAGTATCACGCTCCGACGTAATTGCAGCTTTGAACGAAACCATTGACGCTGCAACTGCTCGGGGAGCAACATTGGGTGTACATTGTTGTGGAAACACCGATTGGGGGTTGTTGATGGAAACCAATACTCGAATTGTGAACTTCGACGCAGTCGACTATATGGATACACTGCCGATCTACACCCCGCAACTAAATGACTTCCTCAGCAGAAACGGCATCCTGGCCTGGGGCGCCGTACCGAATGATTATCGTCTTTCATCCGAAACAGCGGAAAAGGTCATAGATAGAATACAAAAGGGAATAGACCAACTGGGCGACGCCGGTGTAGATCGAAGCCTCCTTATAGAAAAATTGCTTATTACCCCCGCGTGCGGTTGCGCAGGGCTCACAATGGATTTGGCTGAAAAGGCCTACTCAATCATGTCGCAACTTGACACCTCCGCTTCGAATGGCTTGCTTTTGTTTAAGTGATTTGCCGGACGCAAACTATCTATTAGTCGAAAGGACATATAATCATGGGTCAAACGATTGCTGTAGCAGGTAAGGGTGGTGTGGGCAAAACTTCTTTTACCGCCCTTGTAATAAGATCTTTAATTGAAGCGGGTAAAAAGCCCATTTTAGCCATCGACGCTGATTCAAACTCTAATCTTCATGAAGTACTTGGGCTTTCCGAGCCCCGAAGCGTCGGCTGCGTGCGGGAAGATACTCGTAAAATGGGAGAAGATATTCCAGGAGGTATGACAAAAGACCGCTTCATGGAATATCAGATACAGGCGGCGCTGGAAGAGACCAAAAATTTCGATTTCCTTTCCATGGGACGCCCTGAAGGTCCGGGTTGTTATTGTATGGCCAATAACATTCTTCGCGATATCATTGCAAAATTGACGCAAAATTATGCATACGTGGTGGTCGACAATGAAGCCGGTATGGAACATCTATCGAGACGTACCGAAGAGGAAGTCGACCATTTATTCATAATTTCAGATCCGGCGCCGAGGAGCTTGCGCACCATTGGCCGAATAGTGGAACTCCTGGATGAGCTGGGAGGCAGAGTTCATAATAGGCATCTGGTTCTAAGCCGAGTTCAAAACGACATCGCCGACATGGCCGATACGACAAGAAAAGAAATTGAGAAATTGCCGTTTAAGCCTGAAGCGTTAATTCATTACGATGAAGTACTTGTACAAATGGATTTAGACGGAAAGCCTCTGGTTCAAATTCCCACGGACTCAAAAGCGTATCAGATAGTAAATAAGATGCTGCACGACTTGAAAGTTATTTAAAGTGAAAAGGCTTTGACATTTTCAATAAGTTCGTTATAATGAAAAGTGGTTATTCTTTTTCAGGTAGATCACCTTGCAATTTAATAGGGATATGGTTGGGTTCAGGAGCGAATTATGTACACTGACGCCCAGGACTGGCTGGAGGCCCACGAGCTTATTGAATGCAAGCCGCTAAATGGACGCTGGACTCCGAAAACATGTCTTGAGATTTCGAAGAGAACTAAAAACACTTCTCCCCAAACAAAGAAAAGGCTGAACAACTTAGGCGCGTCGCGAAGCGTGCCGTGCGCCAATTGCCCTATACTTGCGGTATTGGAAAAGTAGCTCAAACATTAACATTAAAAAACCGCACCTGATCAGGTGCGGTTTTTTGCTTAATAACAACTGCCTGGGTCAGCTATTTGATAAATCCGACATAATTTTCTCTATTTCGTTCCGGACTGTCTTCTCAAGCACTTCATACAATCGCGATTTGACTTCCTGCCGTAAGATGTCTATGACCTCTTCTCTACGAGGCAATAATCCTTTCATGCGTTCATCAAAAAGACCTCTGGAAACGCTTTCCAACCAAATTCTTTCAGGCAGAGAGTTGGTAATGGCCTCAGTGAAGCTCCTCGTAAGAGTTTCTCTAAATCGCTCTTTATCGGGTAAATCTTCAGTGAAACGATTCAAAATCATTTCAGAGGTCGGGAGAATTTTTTCAACGGCCGCGGCAATGTCATCCTGGGACAGGACGGAATCGACCCTGCTCCGGATTATTGATTCAAGTTCCGACTGCAAAATGCCTTGAGCCGGCAGCGCAGAGCTCAAACGCTCATCGATTCTGCTAAGCACATCCTCCGCTCCAGGCCACGCGTTCACTGAACTGTCGATCCGTTCCATGACTCTGGCTGTATCTGGGACTTTTTCAAAAGCTTCTTTGATAAACTCGTTAATTACCTGTTCGTTTGGAAGTGAACCCAATGCCGAGTCCAATTTAGCCTGAATTTCCTGATGGGAGGGAATAGCGTTCAACGCCATTCTGATATGCTCATCTATAACATCCCGGGTCGGTAGGGCGTCAAAGGCCTGGTTGAGTCTAAGTTGGACGTATCCGGCTGAAGGAATATTCTTCAAAGCCACTTCTAATTTTTCATTAAACTTGTCCGCGGGCACGGCTTTCTCAATAGCAGCCTGGATTTGCTCTTTCATTAAAACGCGGTCCGGAAGGGCGTTGAAGATTTCGTCCATTTTTTGCCTTACCTCAGCGCCGTTGGGCATCTGATTAAAGGCTTCCGTAAATCTGGTTTCCAACTGTTCGGCAGAGGGAATGCCGGATAGAGATTCCTCAATTTTGAGATTAATCTGATCAGCGGAAGGTAGGGAAGACATAATCTCGTTATACTTGAGGTTCAAATGCTCTTTTGTGGGTAATTCGTTTAAAGCTGAGTCGATTCGTTCCATGACTTCGGACCTGGAAGGTAGACCGGAGAGCGCGGCGTTAATACTGTTCGTAATCATTTCATGAGTGGGCATTGCGGCCAACATTTCTTCAAAACGCCTGTTGATAAGCTCAGGTTTGATCAGGGATTCGAGAGCGCCGTCAATGCGCGCAAGAAAATCCTCGGATGACGGAAAACCTGTGACAAAATTACTTAACTTTTCATCGATATTGATTTGCCGCAATGGTTCCAGCGCTTTCTCGACACTTTGGGTTACGGAATCTTCCGAGGGAAACACGCTCAGCGAATTGTTTATTCTACTATCCAGCTCCTCCTTAGAAGGGAACGCTTCCATGGCCGAGTCAATGCGGGCCATGACATCTCCGAAAGACGGCAAGCCTTTCATAGACTCATTAGTTCGTTCGAGAATTTCGTCCTTGGTTGGGAAACTCTGTAGGCTCTGATCGACACGCTGCATGATTTCGTCAGGGCTGAGGAACGATGACAGGAGGAGTGCAAGCTTGGAATCTGCTTGCGCAGGTATTTTCTTTATTGCTTCATCAATTTTGGCGGACAAGTCCGCGCCTTCGGGAATACCTGCCAACTTTGCGTCCAACCTTGCATGTATATCTTCCGAGGTGGGGAGCTTATCCAGCAAATCATCCACCTTGCGCATAATACTCTCGGCGGAAAGGCTTCCGAGTCGTTGATCTATTTCCTCTCCGGTTGGTACAGCTTTCAAGGTTGCGTTTATCCTGTCCAACATATCCGCGACTTTATTGAGATCCTTTAAAGCGCCGTCGATACGCGCATTAATATCGTCCTGTGAGGGAAACACGTCAAATGCTTCTTCCAACCTGATTCGCACGTCATTCTTGGTGGGGAATGCCCGAAGAGCCGAATCAATTTTATTGATGACGTCTTCCGTGGTTAAAGGTTGAGGCAAGAGCTTGCTGACGGACTGCTCAACGATTTCGTTGAAGGAGGCGCCTTTAAGCGCCTGTTCGATTCTGTCGATAAAAACTTCCTTGGGCAATGCATCGGCTATAAGCGCATCCAATTTTTGGGAAACGGCGTCTCTTTCAGGTAAAGCCGCAATAATAGCTTGGTCAATCCGGTCTGATATTTCACTTTGTGATGGTAGCGATTCAGAAATGTCTTTGAAAATTCGCTGAATGACTTCTTCCTTAGACGGAACGGCAGCAGCAATTGCTTCGTTGACGGTCTTGAGAAGTTCATCTCTTGCAGGCGCAATTTGAGTCTGAGAGATTTCTGATTTGGGAGGGGCGGCTTCCGTCATTTCCTTTGTTAATAAGCGCGCGAATTCTTTCAAATTGATTGATCCGAGATTTACACCCGGTGGAGGGAAATGTGGGATAGGTGATTGGCCGGGAGGTGTTTGCTCAGGAGCCGGCCGTGACTCAGAAGGAGGAATGATCTGTGGCGCCATTGCGGCTTGTTCGCCTTTGCCGCTTTTAGAAATTGCGGAAGCAATTCCGGCGACGCCGCCGAGCGCCGCGCCGGCTAGAGCGGCAGCTCCCATACCTATGCCTGATTTATCCGTTTTTTGACTAGGAGGTTCGGCGACAAGGGTAATGGGGGGGCCCTGCTGATTTACAGCTTCAGATTCGGCTTCCACCCCGTTAGCTTCGGGAAGTTCGCTTAATGTAATTTCGCTGAAGTCGATGTCCCGGGTAACTTCAATTTGCGGATCTTCCACTCCGAGTTCATCCGCAAACGTGTTGTCCACAGTGATATCGTCAAAGGAGAGATCGTCGGTCGCCATGTCATAATCTTCCTGAGCAAGACTTATCTCTTCCACTAAAAGGTGTTCCGCTGTTTTTTCCTCGGGAAGTTTTTCGGTGGGGAATTCTTCTGTCGGCAATTCATCGCCATAATATTCTTGAGTTGAAATATTGTCTTCATCGGATTCCTGATCCAAAGACAATTCTTCAATACCTGATGATTCAATAGCGTCAAAACCTTTAACGGAGTCCAAAGGAGATTCGAGTTCGAGTTCGGTTTCGTGATAAGCCCCATTACCAGGCTGTCGTTCAGCAATGGTTTCCGATCCATAATCTTCAAAATCGACTGCTACCGATTCGGCTTCGACATGGATCCCGTCAAGTTCTTCGAGATCCATATCCCTGATTTCCGAATCGTCTTCGAGATCGATTACATCAACTGAGGAATCCTGCGCCAGAGAATCTTCTTCCAACATCAAATCGCGTGAAGTAATGACCTTGGATGGCTCCTGCACTTCCAACAGCTTATCAATTTCGGTATCGTCGGCGTCTATTTGACCGACGGGGGCCGTCCCGGCGGTATCAGGCGGAGATTCAGCCTCAAGATCGAGAGCTATATCATCAATATCCATGTCAACGGTAATTGAATCCCGTCCCTCGACCGGTGCGCTCAATTCGCTTGTGGCTGACCCGAAATCCGGCATGCTCTCTTCAGTATCCAAATCTATGTCAAAAACATCCATATTGGATGCCTCGGCTTGATCGGCTACCGCGAAGTCGGTCGGAATATCGGCCACCAGTTCAATAGTAGGTTCAAACGAGCCGGTGTCATCGGCGTCTTCGTCTAGGCCCATGTCCTCGAGGTTTAGCCGAACAGTGTCCTCGTACGTGTCTTCTCCGCCAAAAGTTGAGGAGTGGTCAAGTTCGGCCACTAAGGTTCCAGTATCAATTTCAACGGTATCACCGACATTCGTAGAAGGTTCGTCATCCAGGGCCACATTTGACATGGCCAGCAATTCCTCCGTCATGTCCCCGGAATCATCGTCCGCAAAATCAATCATTATTGATTCATCGCCGCCGGTATCGTCCAACTGCCCACCCAATCCAAGCAGTGAGTCGATTTTTTGTCTAAGCAGCGAACCATTAATCGGTTTATCTATATGCCCATCCGCGCCTGCGTTGCGGATTTCCCCAGGTGCGGGCGATCCAGGATCACCGGTGATTACAAGAACCGGAATATCACCGTAAGTTTTTGAACTTTTAATCCCTCTAACCACCTGCTGCACGGCATTCCATCCGGGAGAATCGGACAAAATGGTATTGAGGATAATTAGATCGGGTCTTTCGCTTTTGATTTCTTGTTTTAATTCAGAAGAGCTTGAAACGTTTACGAATTCATTATCTTGGGCGAGAAATCGTTTAACGGCTTCATGACTTTGGGGGTCTTTATCGGCCACGACAATGCGGTAGGACATGTCTACCTCACTATATTTTTGCTGAAAAATACAACAAATTCAATGGAAATGTCAAGGAAATTCAAGGAGTCGTTCGAGATCAGTCTACATTCGGCGCACATTATGGAACAATATACCTATTAAACTGTCTTTAATTACACTCGTAAGGTGTGAATTTTCATAAGCAAGCGTCACTACAACAACTTACTCATTATAGTATATTCGGAGAAAAATGCAATCCGCATCGTATGTTGAACGTAACTTATATGTACTTCGCCACTCTCCGCGGCCCATTGAACTTTGGGTTGCCTATTATAATTACGCCTCTTGTCTGCGTCGAAACCACAATCGTTACTTTAAATTATTAATATAACTTCCTGTAAAATGAGTTATTCTTGACTTATAGCTCGGGATAGTCTAAATAAGCGACCATTATGTGAAAGGAGACAGTGAATGATCGAGGCTTTTGCCGCGGCATTACCGTCGCAAGCTCTACCGGAACACAGCCTGTGGACCATAGTGATGGAAGCGGGATACGTAGTAAAGGCTGTGATGCTGCTTCTATTGCTGTTTTCAATAATTTGCTGGGGAATAATTCTTACAAAGGCAATACAGCTCTCCAGAGCCAAAAAACACACTCAACTATTTTTCGACGCCTTTAGAGAATCCAGAAAGTTCTCTAGCCTTTATACCGAAGCTAAACAGTATGCATTCAGCCCTGTAGCCCACGTGTTTAAAGCGGGGTACGCGGAGCTTAACCGAATCTCACGTATTCAACAGGCTTCCTCCACGAGCTCTGAACCAGGTCAGGAGCCCGAATACGAAAGGACAGCCATGGATAACGTGATCCGGTCCCTGCAGCAGGCTGTTATTGCCGAGAGATCGCGCCTGGAAAGAGGAGTCAATTTTCTGGCTACTACAGGTTCCTCCGCGCCTTTCATCGGCCTTTTCGGAACAGTTTGGGGAATCATGGAATCCTTCCGTCGTATCGGCGTCATGAAAAGCGCGTCCCTGGCCGTTGTGGCCCCCGGTATAGCCGAGGCTCTGGTGGCGACTGCGGCGGGTCTTGCGGCCGCAATACCGGCGGTAATTTTTTACAACTACTTCTTGAGCCGAATAAATATGATCTCTAACGAAATGGATAATTTTTCGTCTGAGCTTATTAATATAATTGAAAGAATTTATTGGAAAAGAAAGTAATATTCCGAATTTCTCGGGAGCGACAGAATGGCTTTTAATATGAATTCCAATCGGCGACAAGCCATGTCTGAGATCAATGTGACGCCACTTGTGGACGTTATGCTGGTCCTTCTGATCATTTTCATGGTGACTGCGCCGATGATGCAAGAAGGTGTCTCCGTCGAATTACCTCAAGCTAAAGGCGCTCCCCTGGAGAAAGAGCAAAAAACCGAAGAAATAATCATTTCGGTTTCAGGAAAGGGCGATGTTTTCGTCAATGACGTTCCTGTCAGCGAGGAGCAATTGCCCAATCGTATAGTTGAAACCCTGAAAGGCGCCTCTCAGAAGGATGTGTACCTCCGCGCTGATAAAACTGTTCCGTATGGAACGGTTGTGCGGATAATGGGAGCTTTAAAAGCTGCGGGAATAGCTAATTTAGGCATGATTACGTCTCCACAGGAAGAGACTCCATCTAAATGACTCGAGTGGGCATTAAGGACACAGCGTCCACATCAATGCTGGTTTCTTCAATGCTATTGCACTTATCTGCAATCGTTTGCGTAATTCTGTTTTCGGGATCTTTAATGAAAAACAAAAAAATTGATCCTGAGACCGTGACGCACATTAAATTGGTGGATTCAGCCCCAGGCCCCTCCGCGCTGGATCAAATTGTTACAGCGCCTACCTCGGAATCGCGCATCCCCACTGAAGAAGAATTTATGGAAGCGCCTGTTCTATCTGATATTACAGACCAGAAGCGTGAAACTCTGAACCCAAAAGCTATTGCCCAACCGGAGATAATCAAGGCCAACAAAAGAAAACGGACCGCAAAAAAGCTTGAGACTCCGGAAAAATCAGAGACGAAACCAAAGCCTCCGAAAACCAAAGCTGAAGCTAAGAAAAAGGAAGATCCCAAAGACTTTCTGGAAAAGCGACTTGCGGCAATCAGAAAAGATATTCAGGACAAAAAATCCGGCGCAGACAAGGGTGCTAAAGAAAACAAATTATCCGGTCGACAAGGAGACGTGGGAAACTCCGATGAGGTGTTGAATCGTTGGATTGGTGGCCTAAAACGCCGAATAAATTCTCATTGGTCCATTTTGGGCGATACAAGCAATAACATTTCTACGGTATTAAGCGTTCAACTTGATGATAACGGAATCCTGAAGAAGGCCGTTGTCGATGAAAGTTCCGGGGACAGGAGTTTTGATTTATCGGCTATGCGCGCCGTAATGCTGGCTTCGCCTTTTCCGCCCATGCCGAACGAAGTCAAAGAAAAGATCCGAGGCTCCGGCGGCCTGGCGCTAAAATTTACTCCTAAAGGTCTGCAGTAACCAAGAATGCCTAAATTCTCGAAAAACTATGTCATGAATATAAGATATGCAAACCTGCTGATAATAGAGTGTCTGATATTGTTGTCGCTCTCTGCTCTCCTTTCCCCCGCCCTCAGCCAAGACAAGCTGGTAATTGAACTTGATAAACCCAGCCACATCAAAATGCCCATCGTAATACCCGATTTTATTGCATCTGAACCTTCATCGGTGAGCGGAAGAGATCTGGCTTCGGTAATACGAAACGACCTTACAATGACTGGATTGTTCCAAGTCGTAGAACCCCAATCAGGTTTGCCGGTTGGAGATAAGCCGGATTTTGAATCTTGGAGCGCAACGGGCGCTCAGGTGGCAATTATAGGTCGTTTTCAGTCCCGAGGGAACGACATGCAGATCGACCTCAGATGCTATGACGTGGCTCTGAAACGTCTTGAAGTAGGAAAGAAGTACACCGGGCAGATATCGGATCACAGGCGCATGGTCCACATGTTCGGCGACCGAGTCATGGAAAAACTTACGGGAACTCCAGGATGTTTTACGACCAAAATAGCGTTTGTGGCCGAAGGAGGTGCAAAAGAAATTTATTCAATGGACTATGACGGATTCAATACTTACCAGGTAACCAATAACCGATCCATAAACATGTCGCCGGAATGGGAGCCAAATGGAAAAGGTCTTATTTTCACCTCATATATGCACCGGAATCCGGATCTCTGGCTCATGAACTTGGCGAGTTTGCAGTCCATTCCTATCTCCGCGCGGCCGGGGATAAACGCTTCCGGACGTTACTCTCCCGACGGCGGCTTAATTGCGTTATCCTTATCGTTTAAAGGATCACCTAATATATTCATCATAAATACCCAAGGTCAAATAATAAATAGGTTGACTGAAGGCAGAGGAAATGATATTTCACCCTCGTGGGCGCCTGACGGCGGACAGATCGCTTATGTCTCAGATCAAGCCGGCACTCCTCAAATCTATATACGTCCCAGTGGAGGAGGCCGGGCAAAACGTCTCACACTTAATGGAAACTACAATACCGACCCGGATTGGGCGCCCAAGGGAGATTTGATAGCATTTACGTCCAGAATCGAAGGAAAGTTTCAAGTCTGCACAATGAAAACCGACGGCAGTGATTTGAAGGTATTAACGAATCAAGGATCCAATCAAGATCCAGCCTGGTCCCCTGACGGTCGGATGTTAACTTTTGTATCGAATCGTGATGGAAAAAAACGAATTTACATTATGGATTCACGTGGCCAATTGCAAGTTCCGGTCTCCAGAATCGCGGGCAAAGCTCCCGCGTGGTCAAGACATTCTCGGTGAAGTCCATATTGTGAAGGGAGCGTTGTTGAAATGTTTAATAAGTACTTAACCTTTTTCGCTCTCGCTATAGTGTTGATTACCGTGGGCTGCTCAAGACCCGTTGTTAAGCCCAACCTTGGGCCCGGAGCCATGGGTCCGGGGTTCCCGCGTCCAGGAACAGGCGCCGGTATGATACAGGAACGTGAAGCCGGGATGCTTCAAGCGGAATTGCGCACCATTTATTTTGATTTTGATAATTATAGTCTCAGCGCAGATGCTCAATCGGCGCTGCAATATAACGCCGAAGTATTGAAAAGAGTTCCAAACGCAATGATTGTAGCAGAGGGCCACGCGGACGAAAGAGGCACTCCCGAATACAATCTGGCGCTCGGTGACAGAAGGGCGCGATCGGCAGTAGATTTTCTTGTAACCCTTGGACTGCCGCCGAACAGGTTTTCCATAGTGTCCTACGGCTCGGAATTGCCGGTGGATCCCAGTCACAACGAAGCCGCATGGGCTAAGAATCGTAGAGTTTACTTGCGAGTCTCGCAATAAGCTAAATTACTGATGGAATTTGATGTGAAATTAAATCGTGCCTACAAAATTATGGCGCTTACGTGCTCATTGGCCGCTACCCTACTAATGACGGGGTGCTTGGCCAGGAACACCAATCCTTCACTTCCATATGTAAAACCTGCTCAATCCGTTCCATATTCTGATCCGTCCGCGGTGCATATAGCCTCACGTCTGGATGAAATGGACAAGGAGATTCAGCGCCTCCGGGACATGATTGAGCGGGTACAAGCAACCGGGGGAAACGAAGGTGTAATTCGCAATCTACAAGATCGTGTGGCGGCCTTAGAAAAACAAGTCGGCATGGGGACGGCTGCGTCCAACCCAGGAGATTCGAGACCTATGCCTGCTCCCAATCAGACTAATGCTCCATCTCAGCCAATGATGTCATCCGAACAAAAGCCGCAAACGAAATCCGAGCGATTCGGCGCTCCGATTGAAATACAAAACACGCCGGTTAATCCTGACGAACAAATATATCGTGAGGCTTTTACGGCCTATAGAAATGGCGCCTTTGACCAGGCCGCCGCGCTTTTTAACGAATTCCTAAATAAATATCCCAAAAATCCTCTTTCTCCGGACGCTATTTACTGGTTTGGTGAGACGAAGCTGGCCCAAAAGAAATATGACGAGGCGGTTATTCAGTTTGACAGGGTTCTCAAAGAGCACCCTGGTTCAAAAAAAGAGCTGGACGCCCTCCTTAAACTGGGGGAAGCTTTTGGAAGGATGGGTGACGACAAATCAGCTAAAATCATTTATCAGAGGATCGTCAGTGAGCACCCTCACACAGCTCAGGCGCGGACTGCCGCCGCAAAAGTGAAAGGGATTCAGTAAGAGAACCCCAACCTCATCACCTCCGGCCGCAGAACGGCCAATTCGATCTCAACTTACCAGCGCTTCATCCACGGACTCGCGATAATTATTGGTACTGTTGTTGAGGATATGCCTGCTGTTGATACTGCTGCTGAGGAATCTGCGGCTGTTGGTACTGGGGAGTTGGCTGATACTGTTGCTGAGGCATAGCAGTTTGCTGTTGATACTGAGGCGGTTGCATGGAATACTGCTGGGGTTGTTGCTGGTACTGTTGTTGTTGTTGAGGATACTGCTGCTGTGGAGCATACGTTTGCGGCTGAGGCTGGGATGAAGACTGCTGTGGTAACCCCGCAGGCGGAACCTGTTGAATGGTGGGCGCGGGAACTGCTTGTTGTTGTTGTTGCTGTCCCTGGTTCTGCGGTTGAGTAGGCCCTGAATAATAAGGATTGAACACATATGCAGGATTACCGGTCCACCACGCGCGTAAATCACCCAGAGCGGAATTATCGATAGCGTCTCTGCTCGAGGAACCTGAAAATAAATAGTCTAAAAAGGCATGGCACGGATATGCGGATATTAGTAGGAGAACAACGGCTCCCAACACTATAATTTTTTTCATGCTGACAACTCCTTAAGTGATTTCCTTAGAAAATCACGCACATTGTACCGTAATTTACATAACCGGTCAAGATTGATAATTCAGTTGTGGGCGGTAGGAAGGTAGTGAGTAGTTTATGTTTTCAATAAATGCTGGATCTAAATTGGCCGGAGGCTCGGATTAATGTGGGCTTACCTAGCGCCGAAATGCGCTCCCCGGCTACGGAGGCGAAGCGGGGTTTAAGGAGACCGGGGACCGTATTGAGACTTCTCACCATTTTAACGCTAAGTGGGTTTACATGTTTATCTTTCCTTAACAATTGGAAATCCAGGTGAGGTCCGGAGGCAATACCGGTCATACCGACAAGTCCAATCGTCTGCCGCTGCTTTACACGCTGACCGACTTTAACCATGTACCGCTGTAAATGACCATAACGGCTTTCGTAGCCGTTGTCATGTTTTATGCAAACGTAGTTGCCATAACCTTTCTGCCAACCTGCGAAAGACACGATCCCGGCATTGACGGCGTATACAGGCGTGCCTTGCGCGGCGCCGTAGTCAACTCCGTTGTGCTTACGCCAAACCCTCAGAATGGGATGAAAGCGTCTTCCGTAGTGTGATGTGACCCTGCAGACGCTAAGGGGGGAGCGCAAAAAATTCTTCTTTAATTCGATACCGGATTCATCATAGTATTCGCCGCTGAAGAGCACCGCTGTCTTCTTACCAATTTTACGTCCTTCGTAAATCGCGCAGAGTACGGCGCCGTAACCCGAAGGCTTATCGTCAGCGTAGCGCCTCTCGAATAAAACTCTGCAAGCATCGCCTTTGACGCATTCAGATTGAAAATCTATATCCCATCTAAAGACGTTGGTAAGCTTGGCTGCGAGTTCAGGCGATTCTCCTATGCTAAGCAAGGATTCCAAAAGACTACCTTTTAGATTAAAGGTCAGTGTCTCAGTCTTGAAATCTAAAACAACTTCTTCCTTCCAAGTCTTGAGCTTACCGTCCTCCACTAACGCGTAAAATACATTGGCCGAATCCAGCTCGATAGAAGCTTTTAAAAGCGCGCCCGATCCATCGACAACAATTTCATATCTTCTGCCCGGTTTGATGGCGGTGTTTTCGTCAAAAGGGGCTCGAGTGTGTTCTCGTATTTTGGAAGCCAAGCTCTTAGCCACTTCCTTAGCTGCGCGTTCATCGGCAAGATTCGCGTTTAGGAGTGACGAAACCGTATCACCATGGCCTGTCACGTCCACAATTTCCTGACAACCGGTTACCTGGTCTATGGGGCACGATTTGATTTCAATTTTTGGCAGTTCTCGTTCCGGCACACCGGCGGAGGCGAACGACGGAGAAGGTAAATTACTGGAGATAGGCGCATTATCAACGGATGCTTGGAATAAATAAGAATAGCTGGTGAGGCAGATTCCGCCGATAAGCAGAAATAACGCCACCATAGCGCGTTTAACAAACGCGCCTAATGAATTCGTATTGTTCCTAATCACGTGATGATTATTTCCTTTCACTAGCAGCCCACCTAAACAGGGAAAATTATTTAGTGTTTTCCCTAAACAAAAAGAAAACGAAAGTATGGAGCAATGTTCCTATAATACAGGAACATTTCAAAAGTCAAAGTGTCCAGTAAAGACATAATCGGTTATGGGATCTAAATTTGTGTTCGTCGAATTTTTAAATACAGCATTTCTTAGGGGAGGAAGGTCGCCATGAAAAGTCAGCAAAGAATGTGGTTGGATGAGTATGCGGTGACCTGCCGTGTTTTTAAAGGCAAATGGAGCATCCGTCACTGTGTGAAGATGTACAACGACATCAAGGATCTGAGAATCCAAATGTCGTCCAGAGCCAAAGGCAAGGTTACTCGTCATGAATCAACCTACAATCCCTGTGAACGCTGCAAAATGTTATCGGGCTACGTGAGCAGCCAAAATGAACCGGAAACCGGCTTTCCCAGACCCAATGATACTCAATTTAGGGTCTGGACACAATAATTATTTGATGTTACGGACGAATGACTGTCCAATTTCGTTCACCGTGTCGTAACGTTTCTCCGGTTCCTTTTCCAGGCAACATAGTATGATTGACTCAAGCCAATCTGGAATGGTGTTGTCGATCAGTTTCGGTGATACCGCTGAAATTCTAGTATGTTGGAACTTGTAATCATCAAACGAAGGACCTTCAAACGGGTATTCTCCGGTAGCTAAAAAATACATAAGAATGCCCAGGGAATAGATATCTGCGGCCCTTTCTTTTATCGCGCCGCGCCCGGATTTAAAAAATTCCGGAGGTAACGTCGCCGGGAAAGCCCCCGGGTCTTGCCCTCTAGGTTGCTTGGCGCGCGTAAGATTACGGTAAGTTTGAGAATAGCCTAATCCCATGATAACTGGAGAGAGCGCTTCGTCGACTAGTATTTGACGGGGCTGCAAGTGTAGGTGAAAACTTCGTAGGAATTTTCCGTCCACGCCGCAGTAATTGTGAGCATAAGATATTCCTTGGAGAATTCTCATCATCATTTGAATTCTTTGCTCAAACGTGGGCATGAGTTTTGGTTGCATGATCATTTCAAGAGTCTTGGGATAAAACGGATGCGCCAAAGCCACTCTACCCTGCGGCCCTTTTAGAATATCCTCCAAACGCAAAATATTATTGTGAACGATACTGTGGCTGATTTTTGCCGTCTCTTCTAAAAATTCCTTCATCATACCGGGTTCAAGAAGATCTTGTCTAAAGATCCTCAGCAGAACGGGACGCGCCGTATTGACTTCCGCTCCAATGTGAAGATTGCCCCAGGTGTCCCCTACCAGGATCTCCATCTCTTTGTACGCCAGTCCACCTGTGCTGGGAAAGAAAAGCCCGCTTCGATGTATATCCCGCAATCCTTCACCTTTGGTATAGCCGGTAACAAAGGTTGTGACCGCTTTTTTGGAGGTCGAAGTCGCCTCATCGGACATAGAAACGTACTGTATTGTTCTTGCCGCAGGCTCATTTTGTTTGGTAGTCTTTGCTGATTTCGGCGAAGAAAGACCGGATTTCTTCCGCTTAGTTGTTTTATTACCCTTGATCAGCAAATTTGAATCCCTCTCATCTTCCCAAATAGTGTTTTCTAAGGGGTGAGCAATATTCGTGTTCTTACCGGCCGATTTGGGAGTTTTAATTAATTTGGGCTCCGCCGCTTTGGCTCCTGACTGTTTATTTACAATATGAACATCCGGTGTTGGTTCAGTGGTTAAGCCGCCGGATTGCCGAGCATCCACCACCGAGGACGCAAAAGGATCATCAATGAGATTCTGAGGTAAAGCCGACGGTTTCGCTTCAAATGGAGATTCTGAAATTAGAGAGTCGTTGCTGATATCCTTAACCTCCATGACTGCAATTTCCGGATCGATG
Organism: Desulfomonilales bacterium; assembly: GCA_038250835.1. Taxonomy (GTDB): domain Bacteria; phylum Desulfobacterota; class Desulfomonilia; order Desulfomonilales; family Desulfomonilaceae; genus JBBSBY01. The sequence continues at coordinate 40,013 of JBBSBY010000015.1, forward strand.
TCTTTTACTCCACGAATTGACGATAAATAATCACACAGTCTCTTATCGTCCGGAAGAAGCTTAGCAGCCGTTTCCAATATGCCCAAAGCTTCAGGGCCTTCCACTTTCTTATTCATTATTTCGACAGCGGTAGCCACGATTAGGGACCTGGATGTTTGTTGCGCTACAGGCGCCAACAAATTACGTTCGACGGCAAGTTCCGCCATTCGCGCACAGTGCGCCTGATCCTCCGGTTTATGTCTTATAACGGTTTGAAGCTGTTCAAATGCTTCTGCAGGTCGGTCGAGTTTATCGTACGCTTTGGCAAGCGCTATTCGCACATTTACATTGTGGGGATCGGTCCTTGACAATTTTTCGAGCAATGAAACGGCCTTTTCGTTAGTTGTGCCTTTTTTCATCAACTGTTTCAAAATTTTAGTGTTGAGATCTTTATTTCGTTCTTTAACCGCCCTATCTATTAAGTCATTATCAATAATGCATTGAGCCAAATCCGTTAGATAGTCCTGATTGGCTCCATCAAGTTCGTGAAGCAACCGTAATTTTTCCATATATTTATCAAGATTACCCTGCGTCATGTACACAGTGCTCAGCATTCTGTTAATTCCAATCGCCTTAGGTTGGAATTCAAGAACCTTTTCATAAACCGCCACAGCCTCGGGATTGACTTCGGAACGAACTAAATACATTTGAGCAATTTTCTTTACTATGCCCGGATTGCCTTCCTGCAGAGCTTCACCGACTTTTCCTGTCTCCATGTACACCTTAGCCGCTTCATCCATGTAAGATTCGGCTCGATCTTTATCCACTTGACTGAGAATTGTCAGTTCACTGACAGCGCGTCGGTAATCGCCGGCTTCGTTGTATATCATGGCGAGTATCCGGTGAAGCCGTTTATCCGTGCGATCATACTCAAGACATTTCAAATATATTCGACCCGCTTCCGGAGTTCGGGCCTTGTCTTCCAAGAATTCATGGCAGATGGTCCGTAACAAATCTTTGTCGTTACATTCAATAGCTAAGTCGGTTTGAGCCTCTGCAATCAGAAAATCTGCCGTTTCTCCTAAAATTGCTATTTCAGCAGGATCGATGTGTTTGATCGCCAAGGCGTGATTAACCAGCATGGGGGCATTTTTTAAACGTCTATACATATCCAAAAGATTTTGATGTACTTCTAATCGTTTGTCTTCATCAGGCTCAATACTAAGTAACTGTTCATAGATTTCGGCGGCTTCCGCTTCGCGTCCCCAGGCAAGTTTTAATTCAACCCCCAGAGAATGATCATCTACACTTGAAAGTCCACCTAAGTCCCGCATCTTTTCCCAAGATTTTATCGCTTCTCGCATCTCTCCGATATTCTTGTAAGAAACGGTAAGCCTACGATAAAGATCAGGATTCTTTACCTCGCCGCCCTGCAGTTCAATATAGCGATTGAATTCACGAACGGCGCCTTCATAGTCTCCCATTCGGAACATCTCCTCGCCATTTCTAAAGGCGGCTGGAATGGATTCTACGAGAAGATTGTTTTCTTCCTCTTTTTTCTTTTTGAGAAGAATTAAGGCGGCAATAATTCCGACCAGTAAAACGACGGCGCCTATACCCAGAATCAAGGGGGTGAACGATGACTGATGCGCTTGTGTCCAGGGGACGGTGAATTGTTTCTGCACGAATCCGACGGCATTTTTGGAAGGTACTCTAACCTCGAGGAATTCCCCTCGGTCCCCGACAACCTCAAGAATGTCATTATTCAATGCAATGTTTACAAGGTCCGAAGCCGTATTGGGTTGGCTGTACACGGGAACGGAAACTGCATCCGGCGCTACAATTTTTATAGCCTGAAATCCTCTCTGAGCATCGACAAATTGCGCGCTGATTATTATTGTAATAATTGGACTTAGTATTAAACCTATTGCGATTAAAGTTCTGTGATGTTTCAAAAGTAAAATCCTCATGACATAGAATTTTTGAACTTGAAATCACAACCTGAGATTATCATGAAAAATAGTGAGCATCAAATGCAAATTCCGGCTCATAAAATTAAGGGGGCTCTTAGTGAATAAGTTAGAAGATCTGCAATATGAACAAGGACCGATAAGGCCTCCGAGTGAGGCCGGCAGCCTTCTTATACGAGTGACGCGGAACTGTCCATGGAACCGCTGTGTATTCTGCAGCACATATAAACGCCGCAAATTTTCTCGAAGACCGATTGAAGAAATCAAACTAGACATCGATAAAATCAAGAGGATTACGGAGGAAATCCAGGAGCTATCCATTCGTCGCGGTGATAATGGTCGACTTACCCAGGGTTTACTCTCTCAAATTTTTGCAGATCCGTCTCTTCCCGACACATTTGGATCTGTGGCGCTTTGGATCGGTTCAGGAGCGACTACGGTATTCTTACAGGATGCAAACACATTAATGCTTTCCACGGACAAGCTCCTGGAGGTGCTTCAATATCTTAAAAGCGTGTTTCCTCAAATCGAAAGAATTACTTCATATGCCCGCGCAGGAACCTTGAAAGCTAAGTCTGTGGAGGATTACATAAAGCTTAAAAATGCGGGTTTGTCCCGATTGCACGTTGGAATGGAATCAGGTTCAGATCGTATTCTTAAACTCATCAGCAAGGGCGCTACTTCGGGACAACTGATTGAAGGCGGCAGAAAAGTCGTAGAAGCCGGCATTTCCCTGAGTCTTTATATTATTCCCGGAATAGGAGGCGTTGAACTGAGCTCGGAGAACGCCCTGGAGTCAGCTCGAGTAGTTAATGCTGTAAATCCGGCGTACGTCCGATTTAGATCACTATACGTTAAAAAGGGCTCGGATTTGTGGAAAATGGTTGAAGCAGGCGATTTTTCCGTTCCGAACGAAGATCAGATTGTGCAGGAGATTCGATTGTTTATCTCAAAATTGGAAGGGATTACGACCACAATCGTCAGTGATCACATATTAAATCTCCTGGAAGAAATAGAAGGCAAACTGCCCGAGGACAAAGATAGGCTCCTTGCGCTGACAGATAGGTACCTCAACGCGCCCGAAGAGGACAGACTGCTATTTCAGTTGGGTAGAAGGGGAGGGGCTTTACACAATTTTGACGATCTTTATACTCCGGCTATTCTGAGTCGATTGAAAGAGGTCAAAAAGCGAATAGACCGTGATACTCCGGGAGGCGTCGCCGAATACATTCGAGTAATGAAGACCCAATTCGTTTAACCTTTCCTGTGGAAAGCCGCTTGGTTTATCTGGAATACCATGGAGCTAAACTAAAGCCGGCTGCCGTCCAGTCTTCCCATGTAGCGTTTCCCTAAAAAGAATAGGGCTGCGGCGTAGATTCCCAGGGTGGCGGCGAGCGCGGCATGTTGGTTAATGAAAGGCAGAGTCATCCATAAGGCTGCGACGGCGAAAACAGCCAATAAAACTGGAAATGTGAAATCCAAAAGATTAAAGATCTTAAATCGAATTTGAGAATACCCGAAGGTCAGCGAAGTCATAGCCAGCTTGGTGAAGATGATCACAAGGCACGCTCCTGCCGCTCCGTAATTTCTCACCAACAATACATTCAAGATGAGGTTGAACGCCGTGACCAACACGGCAAAAGTCAGCACTATGCGACCTGCGCCCACAACCATCATTAAGTAACAAAATAAATTGTTTACAAATGACAGCACAATCGTCCATACAAGATAACGCTGCATCCATGCGGCTTCATCATATTTGCTGGAATACGCCAATTGTATGATAAAGTCGCTTTCAACATACAAAGCAATCATAATTGGAAACGCAACCGCCAACAACCACAAAGCGTTATTTCTGACCAATGGAGCGAGGAGCTGCCGCTTTTCCGAAAAAGTGGTGGCTAATAAGGGAAAAATAATCCACCCAAGAAATTGGGAGGACGCCATGACTGAGACGCCGTCAATGATGTTCCAGGTGGCCGAGTAATACGCGACCCATGTCATGCCGGCTTCTTTTTCCAAAAAAAAGATATTCGTTTTATTATAAAAACTTCCCAGAATATCTATCAGAGCGAATACCGCCGCTCCTGCAAAGACGATTCTCAATTCCGAGGCTTTGAGTTTGGTCAGCAGACTCAATGAAAATGTTTTGAAATTGTAAGCTATTCCGAAGCCTATCTTGATCAGCGCGCCGATCAGCCTATATAATCCTATCACCAGAGGTGGAAATCCCATCGCAATCGTTGCCGCCCCGAACAGGTAAGCCAATGTTGTAGCCGTTGCCTTTATTTTGGCTTCGTCGAGCTGCCGGGCTTTAACACGTAATCGAGCAAAAAAAGTTTCAGCAAGGGCGTCAAGAGCTACTCCCAAACAAATCAGCAAAAAGACCAAGCTAACATTGAGTGGAAAACCTCGGAAAATCGTCACTCCACCAACAAAAATGAAAGCGGGGATAAACAACAGGAGCCTTAAAGCAATTACTCTGGAGATAATTCGGTCGGAATCGCCGGGTTTCGCCCCTGCGAGATCCACGACCAACGGATAGTACATACCGAATTCCACGATTGTCATCACTATGCCGGCCCCTGCCAGCGCATAGCTGATCTGACCAAAAAATTCCGAATTTACCCTCGCTAAGTACAAGAAAAAAGCGGCGCTAAGGGCTGCTTCCACGCCCTGCGCTGATAATAAATAGCCAAATCGGGTAAGTATTCCTGATTTCTGAAGGGAGGGTTCTGAAGTTTCTTCGATCATAAACCTTTCTGATTCTTTACCGGAGGTTATAGTGGTTCTCCAAAGTTCTTTCGACATGGCGCTTTTTCGTCGTCCCAGCGAAAGCTGGGACCCAGATCTTCCTGGATTCCAGCTTACTCTGGAATTATAAGCCCTGAATCCATAATGAGCTTTGTGGCTCTAAGTAACTCGGATCGTCGGCTAAATGAAAACATGATCTTTGAATCCGTGATTACTTTAGAGAGCAACTATAATAAGCTGGTTGGAGAAAAAATAGAAAACCGGACCATAAAGGTCCGGCTGTAATTTGTCAACTGATTCGCTTCCTAAGATATCTTAATCGAATTTACTCCGGTTTCTATCGAACATTTGCCTGGGATTGGGTCCTGCGTTGGGAGGCGGAGAAAAGATTTCCTTCAACGTACCCCAGAATCCTCCACCTTCTTCTTGTTGAGCCTGTTGTTGCTGGGGAGCAACGGTTATGGGAGTAGCCTGACCCGGCTGAGTTTGAGACGGTGTCATCATTTGCGGAGCGGCCTGAGGCTGAAGCGATTGCGGCGCAGCCGAAGGAAATTGCTGTTGCGGTAACGCCGCCTGCTGTTGAACAGCGGGCTGAGCTACAGGTTGTGCGCCATATTGAGACTGAGCCGCCGGCTGCCCGTTTGCGGCCTGTTGCTGCGGCACGGCGGCTCGCGCAGGATAACCTTGTGCTCCTCCGGAATTTCCGGATACGCCCATTAGCTCATAATACTTTTGCTGAGCCGTGCGTAAACCTTCATAAGCATCTTGAACGGCTTTTTGATGGTATTCCTGTCGCAACGCTTTTTGTTTAGTTTCTTGGTCTTTAACTTTCATTTGAGCCGCGCTAAATTGCTGCTGCGCTTGTTGCAATTCCTGGGATGCCGCTAACTGCTGCGCAGCCAATTCGGCGGCGCGTTGGCGAGCTACTGCTCTATCGTAAGCTTTCTGTTGAGCCGCGCGAACATTGGGATCAGAGCTCAGCACAGGCGCCGCTTCTGCAGCTTGAGTTTGAGCCGGCTGTTGTTGATACGCAGGCTGCTGCTGATATTGTTGCTGAGCAGCCTGTTGCTGGTACGCGGGCTGTTGCTGAGCAGCCTGTTGCTGGTACGCTTGCTGTTGCTGCTGGTAAGCGGCTTGCTGCTGATAATATTGCTGATACTGTTCAGGGGTATACTGAACCTGGGTCGCCTGCTGTTTGTTCTTCTTGCCTTTTTTCTTGCGAGTCGCTGTCTGGGGCGCTTGTTGCTGCTGAGCCGCAGGTTGTTGATATGCCTGCTGTTGTTGGTACGTAGGTTGCTGCTGATATTGTTGCTGCGCGGCCTGCTGTTGGTAAGCTTGTTGGGAACCGTCGACCTGATTGTAGTAATATGACGGATTGGAATATACTTGCGAGTTGGCCGCCTGTGGAGAAGTGGCGTCACTATTTGGGTTCGCAGGATAGTAGGATGTCACGGGCGCCGAAGAAGGGTAGTTACCTGTTACGGAATAGTATCCCCCTTCTCTTTGCATGTTATCCAAATAATTTGTCCAGTAGGGATAATAGACGGGAGGTTTATTCGGATCGATGCCCCCAGTGGAATCCTGAAGTAACGTAGAGGAGCTCTCGTTTCCAGACCACTGTGCAATCGAGGGCGCAACGGCCAAGGCTAAAATAATACCAGCGCCGGCTATGGTAATCCACAGTTTACGCATCTGGGTTTCTCCTTTCGGCTGGGGCAGTTCGGGTAAATGCAAATGAAAAAACAAACACATTGTCAAGATCAATACCCGGAGTGCTTTGCCTCATATTATACGAATATTTCAAATTTTATCAAGTTGAAATCAATCGTAAGTTTCTTTTTAATTTATAATTCCAAACATCTGAAAAGGACAGCTTGTTTAGAATATCTATAAATCCTCTATTTAACTATTTTTAGTACATTCTTTGGTGATTTTGCCGACTCCGGTGGTTTAGCGTCCTTGACCTTCTCATTGAATATCTTGTTTTTTACTCGTACGGAGTTAATCAAAAAATATACGATTATTGATTTTTCCCATTCGCGATTGGGAGAAAAATCGGACACTTTTTTTAAATATTTCTCCTGAAGTTGAGACAGAGAAGCTTCATCAAAATCAAGGACTCGATCTGCTATCGATAAGAGGGCGTCTTCTATTGGCACGACATCTCACCTCTCCGTTTAATTAAGTAACCGACGTGGCGCCTGCGCCGTAAGCTACGCCTAGGTTGAATGCTTTTATGTTTGCATCCCGAATTGAATCACGTTTATCCTTTGCAATTTGACGCTGAATTTCATCCGTAGTAATTGGGAAACCGTCCATGGTGGCGGCATATCCAAGCAATACAATATTCTCGAGCTGGGCGCGACCTTCATTTCGAGCTATTTCAGTGGCGTTAATCCTTCTGGCGTCTGAGTTGCTCTGTTTATTAGAGTTTTCGACCACGATTCCACCAGTTTTAAGAAAGTGAATATTATTGCTTGTCTCCGACTCATCCAAAGAAAGAATGAAATCAGCATGGTAAGGTCTGATCAAAGGGGACTGAAAATCCCCGATCCTTAAATGGCTGTTTATTGAACCGCCTCGTACCGCCATCCCGTGAGTTTCCGAAGAAATTACATTGAGACCTTTATCCGAGATGATCTGTCCGATTTGCCTCGTAAGAAAAACAACTCCCTGGCCGCCTCTGCCGCAAATCACCATTTCAAGCATGTTACTTACCACCTTTAGCTTCTATGGCCTGGCTGGGGCAGACGCTTACACAAAAACCGCATCCGGCGCAAAGATCCTCGTCTATTTCGACTTTCTTGTCCGACTTGTTGAAAGAAACCGCTGGACATTCCAGATCGCGAATGCAGGTCATACATCGGTCACAATCATCGTTGACCATGTATCTGGTGTCTGACAGAACCACGCCGGGCATTCTCACACATGGTCTTCTGGTTACAATAACCGAAACTCCGGCGGACTGTTCGTAGGTGTGTTCATTGGCTCTCACCAGCGCGTCCTTCATCTGATTGTAGTCATTAGGATCAACGACTTCACAAAATCCTATGCCGCAAGCTTCGATAATTTTTTCCATATTAATTACTTTAGCAGGGGCGCCGTCCGCCAAATAGTCCGTCGCAGGAGTCGGTTGTCCACCAGTCATAGCCGTAACCGCATTATCCATGACTACCAAAACGAAATTAGCGCCCGTGTGCGCCGCATTCACAAGAGCGGGGATTCCCGCGTGAAAAAAAGTCGAATCACCTATTGTGGCTACCACCTTTGCCGATTCGTCCCCTGCCGCTGCTTTGGAAAGTCCTGCGGCCATTCCGACTGAGGCTCCCATGCAGAGGCATGTGTCAACCGCTCCCATGTTGATCCCAAGTGTATAGCAGCCGATGTCTCCGGAATAGATTGCCTTGTCGAAAACATTTCGTATCAAGTAAAACGCCGATCTGTGGGGACAGCCGGGACATAGAGAGGGTCTGCGGGGTTTTATGTTGGGCTGAACCATTGGCGCGGTCTCTACCTTGCAAACTGAGCCGATTATCTGTTCGACTATCTCCGGCGTAAGTTCGCCTCGGTCCGGTACAAGACCGCTGAGTCGGCCGAGCGTTTTTGTGCGGTTCGCTATTTGTAATTCGATTACCGGGTAAGTTTCTTCAATGACAACCGTTTGTTCATGGCCGTCTACAATAGCCTGCAACGCGTCAAGATTTGCCGGGAAGGGCAGATCTATTTTATAGAGATCTATATTATCTATTTGCGCATTCGAGGATATTATATCCCGCACATGTGACGAAACGGACCCGGATGTAATAAAAGCAAGCTTATTGCCGTTCGTGCCCAGTAACAGTTTAGGATGAGCTTCGGGTTCTTCCGTTCTAATCTTGTTGAGCTTTTCGTTCAATTCCCCGTGTAAAACAAATCTGTATTTAGGGATGGCCGCCCATCTCGTCCAATTTTTCTTGAAAGGTCCGACGCCGCCGGCTTCCTTCGGATTTGTGAGTTCCACATTCTGCCTCGCATGACATACACGGAGACAAGGTCTAAGAATAACCGGAATTTCGTACTTTTCGGATAACTCGAAAGCTCTAACCGCCATTTCTCGAGCTTCAACGGGTGTGCCGGGATCCAAAACAGGAACCTTAGCGAACCACGCGAAAAATCGGCTGTCCTGCTCCGTTTGGCTCGAATGTGGACCGGGATCATCCGCAACCACCACGACGAGTCCACCGCGAACTCCAAGGTAGGCCGCGCTTGTTAGAGGATCCGAAGCCACATTCAGCCCGACCATTTTCATGGCCACCGCTGCCCGTGAGCCGGAAAGAGACGCCCCATATGCAACCTCGAAGGCAATTTTCTCGTTCACGGACCATTCGAGGTATATAGGATGGTTAAGCTCCTTCTTCCATCTAGTCAGCGATTCAAGAATTTCCGAAGATGGAGTTCCAGGGTAGGCCGTTGCAACAGAGCAACCGGCCTCAATGATCCCCCGGCCAATTGCTTCGTTGCCCATCAGAAATCTTACTTCTGAATCTGGGTTATTTGTCATGATCTCTTCTTACCCGACAGGCTGAACACTGTCAATGGAGTGGATTTTCGGCAGGCCGCCGATTTGTCTCAATGCTTCAAACACGATAATGCCGGCTGAAGTTGACAAGTTAAGGCTACGGACCTTGTCAAGGTGTATGGGCAATCTGGCTGTTCGTTTGCCGTATTTGCGAAACATTTCGGAATCAAACCCGGTTGTCTCGGGTCCGAATAGAATGTGATCATCTTCGCGGTATTCGAGCTCGCAGTATAATGTTCCTTTCTTACTACCAGTGAGAACAATTCTATTGTGATCAAGCGAGGAAAGGTAATCTTCAAGTTGTGGCCAAACCTTCAAATCAACATTGTTCCAATAATCCAGGCCCGCCCTTTTGAGATAACGATCATCCAGACTGAACCCAAGGGGTTCGATTAAATTGAGACGAGCGCCCACGGCACAGCATAATCGACCTATATTCCCTGTGTTGGGGGGAATCTCGGGATTGACCAGCACGACCTCGATCATATTAGTTGTTCAGCATTTCCAAAATCAAAGTTGAAACACTCGAGATGTTAAGCGCAAATCCATCCGAAATGGGAGGATTGCAAGCGATTAGGAATGCGTCGTCTTGAGTATGGGTACCTGTAAATATATCAGTATCCACAACTTTTGGAGCATTTAAAGCGGCTTTTAAATCAATACCTTGTCTTGGCAGTATAATCAGATCCGGCGCATAGTCAATGCGCGATCCATAATAGATTTCTTCTTTAGTAAAAACATTTTGAAAAAATGGTTCCGGGCCAAGTTCCGAATCATCAACTCCTAGATCAATGGGCCGGAGAGTTTCGAGTTGCCTTTTCAGCTTTCCTCTGACTTCCTTCGCAGCCGTTTCAGTGAGCAAGCCATCACTGAATCTTTTTTTGGTGTTTAAATAAATGCGTCCAGGGTCAAGAGCAAATGCAGAGCTTCCTGAGTGTATTTCTTGAAGTGTCCGAGCGTTTGGTCCCGAAAGAGTTAGATAGCCAAGAGTCTTTAGAATATTATTGATGTAGAATTGCGCTTTAAGATCTGTAAAACCATGGTCTGAAAGTAAAATAAACCGAGTATCCGAAGTAAGATTATCGGCAAAACGCTTTACGAATAAATCAATTCTTTTGTAGTAATCAATAAAGCTCTGATGATAAGGACTGTTCAGATCGCTATAAGCGTCGTAGAAAAAGTGATGAAGCCTATCAGTGCCCGTAACCACGGCAACGTATAAATCCCAGGATTGGCGTTGTAAATCCAATACGACGCTTTCGTGGACTCCGATGGACATGACCAGCTCGTCCAGCAGTCCCTGGCGGTCGCTCCGGCCTTTCACGGAATCAACATCAACGGAATAATTGCGTGATTTAAGCATCGGGAGTAGAGACTCCGGATAAACCGCGCGTTCAAAAATAGGAGCGACAAACCCGGCGATGAGTATTCCATTCATTGGACGCGCCGGATACGTAAAGGGTAGGTTGACAATAATCGAACGACGATCTGGAATTAAATTCCACAATACGGGCGTTTTGATATTGTCAAATGATGGCAGACTCAATGCTCTTTCATTGAACTTTAGATCCGTAAATCCATAGATTCCGTGTTCACCGGGGTTTGAACCCGTCATGAAAGAAGTCCAGGCAACGGATGATATCGGCGGAACAGAGGATTCGATCTGGAGAAATGAACCCGCCTGAGCAATGGCCGCTAAATTTGGCGTCACGCCGTCGGCCATAAGCTTCTTGAGCAAAGAATATGGGACTCCATCGAGTCCGAGAACCGCAACTTTTGGTGATTGCATCTAATTTTTTTGTTTCTCGTTTGAATTCTTTTGCCGGCCTAATCCGTTAGTAGCAAGCTCTTTCAAGCGGTTAATTAGTATGTATGGCAACGGACCGCCGACAGGTATTTTCCCTATTTCTATTGTCGGTTTGGCTATCCCGTGGAAATCCGACCCTCCCGTTACGCATAAATCCAACTCATCTGCAATTTCCAAGTATAGCTCTGTTTGTTTTTCGGAGTGAGTTGAATAGTAAGCTTCTATACCCATCAAGCCTAACTTCTTTAACTCCTCCAGCCGATCGAAAAGTTTATCGGAATCATGCTCGTCGAGGGAAACAGGGTGGGCGAGCACTGGAATACCGCCCGCTCCTCGAATAATCTCTATAGCTTTGGCGAGACTAAGTTTCACCTTGTCTTCAAAAGCCGGAGCGCCTCGACGCAAAAATTTATCAAAGGCTTCAGGTCGTGATTTAACGTATTGCTTGTAGAACATTACGTTCGCAACGTGCGGTCTACCCGGAACGCCGCCAGGGGCTTCACGTTCAATTTCTTCTATAGTTATCGGCATATCGAACGATTGAAGTTTTTTTAGTATTTTGGGGATACGTTCTCGTCTTCCGATTCTCAGGAATTCCAGGTTCTCGAGCAAGGCCGCGTTATCAAGATCGATCATATAACCAAGAATGTGAATATTGCCTTTACCGCTTTCTGCGCTAATTTCTAATCCCGTTAGAATTTCCAAGCCGTGCAATTCGGATTCAGCTACGGCTTCGGATAAGCCTTCAATTGTGTCATGGTCAGTAATTGCAATGGCCTTCAAGCCTCTTTTTACTGCGCGCCTTACCACATCCCGAGGAGAATAACTACCATCAGAGAAATTGGTATGGACGTGAAGATCAATCATTCGACAAAGCTCCATTTGATGGTTGAGAAAACGATCACAATAAGGTCGACAATTCTTTTCATAATGGTGATTTGTGTCAATTGAACAGATAAAAGGCTCAGCGGCATCATGCGTTGTAGTTGGATATCTTGCCGGTCTAAAAAGGCTACAGGCGCCATTGAAATATGGCGAATCAAATCACTTCATAACAAACTATCAGAATAATGGCGTTAAGGTCAATCACCGGAATTCCGAATTACGGAAATCAGCGCAACCGCATAATTAAGGATTTGGATTTAGAATGGCTATGACTGGAAGCACGACAGGCAGTTAAAAAACCTTGTTTATGAAATTTAATATGTGCTAAAATAAGCGTTTAATTTTTTGAGTCACTTACTGTCAGGCGTAAGCGATTATGCGGTTACGGCCTGGGAATTCATGGAGATAAATTGTTCGGCACAGATGGTGTAAGAGGGGTAGCCAACCAGGAGCCAATGACGGTTGAAACCGTGATGAAGCTTGGTAAGGCGATTGCATGCATCTCCAAGCATAAAGACAATCACCCTCGAATTCTCGTGGGTAAAGATACGAGAATTTCAGGCGATATGTTGGAAAATGCTTTGACGGCAGGCATCTGTTCCGCAGGGGCCGATGCGATTCTTGTCGGTGTGATGCCTACTCCCGGAATAGCCTTGCTGACAACGGACATGAGGTGTGACGCAGGCGCCGTCATATCAGCTTCACATAATCCTTATGAGGACAACGGGATAAAATTTTTTGCCGATTCGGGCCATAAACTCTCCGAAGAATTAGAAAATGCAATCGAACAATTCGTTAAAACCTGCAACTATTCCGCACGTCCGACTCCCGGAAACGGGAGGATTGGCAAAGCAATCAGACTGAGCGACGCCTTAGGTAGATACATTGTCTCGGTAAAAAATTCGTTTCCCAAGAAGGCCGACCTGCAAGGATTCAAGATAATACTGGATTGCGCAAACGGCGCAGCTTACAAAGCGGCGCCAATGGTGTTTGATGAGCTCGGGGCCGATGTCATGACAATGTTTGACGCGCCCGATGGTATGAACATTAATCAGGAATGCGGATCACTTCATCCTGAAGCTGTCGGTCGCCAGGTAAAAATCTCGGGCGCTGATGTCGGGATAGCTTTGGATGGAGACGCGGACCGGGTGATTTTTATTGATGAGGCCGGCGCGGAAGTAAACGGCGACCAAATAATGGGGCTGATTGCCGCTCACATGCTGCAAATGGGAACTCTTGCCAAAGACACGCTTGTGGCTACGGTTATGAGCAACATTGGTCTTGAAAAAGCTATGCGCGAGATCGGAGTCTCATTGGTCAGGACTCCCGTGGGCGACAAATACGTGGTCAAACGTATGCTCAAAGAGGGCTTCAACTTTGGGGGTGAGCAATCCGGCCACATTATATTCCTTGATCACAACACTTCCGGAGATGGAATTTTTACTGCGCTCCAGGTTATCAAAGTCATGCTTGAGACCGGAAAGCCGTTATCCGAACTTGCTTCACGCACAATCATGTACCCACAAATTCTAACAAACGTAGTTGTTAAATCCCGCAAAAACTTGGAGGAAATTCCTCAAGTGCTCGGAATTATTAAATATTACGAAGATAAACTGAACACCCAAGGCCGTTTGCTTGTGCGGTATTCAGGAACCCAGCTTCTGTGCAGGGTAATGGCTGAAGGTGAGAACGAGTCCGAAGTTAAAGAAGCGGTAAAAGCGGTGGCTGATGCAATC